>NZ_DASYGZ010000037.1:0-156125 GCF_035999135.1 Ensifer sp. | reverse complement strand
AAGATGGCGTATAGTGGGCTGTCAGCAAGCCAGAGGCAAGGCTGCGTCCCCATATTAGTTCTCGGCCAAAATATGCCGAGGGTCTTGCGTATCCGCGGCGGGACGATGTTATTCTGGTCAATAAGAATCAGTTAACCGTATTGGTAGTCGCGCGTAAACGAGGGGCTGGGAGAGAATGGCGGATAGGACATCTTCAAAAGACGTCATGCACGGTGACGATTTTGGCAGCGACGCTCTCGACCTCATCGAAATCACCGGCGTGATCAAGTGGTTCGACGTCGCCAAGGGCTTTGGCTTCATCGTGCCCGACAATGGCATGCAGGACGTGCTGGTTCACGTCACCTGCCTCAGGCGCGATGGATACCAGACGGTTCTCGAGGGCGCGCGTGTCGTCGCCCTCATCCAGAAGCGGGATCGCGGCTACCAGGCGTTTCGCATCCTTTCCATGGACCAGTCGACGGCCGTGCACCCGTCGCAGCTTCCACCGGTCAGAACCCACGTCCAGGTCACGGCGACGAGCGGCCTGGAACGGGTCCTGGTGAAGTGGTTCAACCGCACCAAGGGGTTCGGCTTCCTGACCCGGGGCGAGGGGACGGAGGATATCTTCGTCCATATGGAAACGTTGCGGCGCTTCGGCCTGACGGAACTGCGGCCGGGACAGGTCGTGCTCATTCGCTTCGGCGATGGCGAGAAGGGCCTGATGGCGGCGGAAATTCACCCTGACGGCCCGTCGCCGACAACGCGGTCGCACTGATGGCAATTCTGCGCGATCTCCTCTCCAAAAGCGCCCTCCTGGCGCTTTTTTTGTTCGCCCTGGCGACGGCGAGCCTGGCGGAAGTCGAGTTCGCCACGGACAAGATGCGCCTGGTGACGGCGGACAAGGTTGTTCACGAACTGACGGTTGAGCTGGCGGTCGAGCCGGATCAGCGTGAGCAGGGGCTGATGTTTCGCAAATCCATGCCAGCGGACCACGGCATGCTGTTCGATTTCGGCGAGACCCGCCGCGTCATGATGTGGATGAAGAACACCTACCTGCCGCTCGATATGCTTTTCGTCGACACCAAGGGTACGGTGCGCACGATCCGCGAAGGTGCGGTACCCTTTTCCGAGGCGATCATCGATTCCGGCGAGCCGGTTGCCTTCGTGCTCGAGCTCAATGCCGGCACGGTCAAGCGGCTTCAGATCCGCCCCGGCGATCGCCTCGAAGGTGCCCGCGTTCCCGCTCAGCACCCGTGATTTTTCAGGCGGCATCAGATTCCGCCTTGTTCTTCCGCGATCAGCCTCTAAATTATTGGCGACGGTGATTTGGTTTTCCCGGTAGTGACCGCAACGTTCATATCGGCAGATATGACCTTTCGGTTGCTCATGTTCTTCTGAGTACAACAGGAGGCATCTGCGGTGATCCGGAATGTGCTTGTTGCAGTCGTTGCGGCCTTTGCATCTGCCGAGGCGTCGCTTGCTGCCGATCTCAGCGAAACGCTGCAGCCCCCGCCGCTTGTCGAGACGACGCCGGTGTTTGTCTGGACCGGAGGATATGTCGGTCTTCAGGGTGGTGGCGGTTGGCTGAACGGCGATTTCAGTGCGCCCGGCGGCAGCGCGTCGCGGGATTTCAATGGCGGCCTGCTCGGCGCCTTCGCGGGCTTCAATTATCAGCAGGGCGATTGGGTGCTCGGCGTCGAAGGCGACGTCAACTACAACTGGAATGACAGGACGTTCGATATTTTCGGAACGTCGACCGAGGTCGGCACGGATGTCTCCGGCTCGATCAGGGGCCGCGTCGGCTACGTGCTGAACGACAAGGCGCTGCTCTACGGCACCGGCGGATGGGCTGTGACGAGGGGCTTCGTCGACGTGCCCGGGGCCTCGAAAGAAAAGGAAACCTTCAACGGCTGGACCATCGGCGCCGGTGTCGACTATTCGTTCACCGACAAGGTTTTTGGACGCGCCGAGTACCGCTACAACGACTTTGGCGACAAGGATGTCGGTGGCGTCAACGTCGATGTCGACCAGCACCAGTTTACGGTCGGTGTCGGCGTAAAATTCTAATCTTGGCAATGATCGAAAAGGGCGCCGGCACCGGCCGGCGCCCTTTTTTTTGACATTCAGCCTGGAGGTGGCTCCGCCAGCGCGCGCTCGATGATCTCGGCCCGGTCGGGTTGCGATGACAGGTCGAGAACGATTCGTGTTCCGTTCCGGATGGGCCGCTGCAGACCTTTGCGCGTGCTCGGCGTGACAACAAGCCGCTCGGCGTCAACGAGCCGGGCAAGCCTTGCGCGCGACAAACCGAGCTCCGCTGACAGCAGGCGATCGAGGCGCAGGCTTGCCGTCATCGCCACGATGAGATCGATCCCAATATGGGTGCAGTCTTGCGGTCGACCGCTCAGCGCGCGGCGCATTACGCTGGATGCCGAAAATTCCTCGACGCGGTCGCAACTGCGGCGAAGGTCGTCGATGTCGAACGCGAAGCGGCGAATCCAGGGCCCGTCGTTGTTCTGAAGCGCATCGAGCAGTGCTGGCGAAATGTCGCGCACGTTGCGACGCTCGAAAATTGGCCGGTTCCATGAATCGTCGCATTCGTTGCAGCGGTAGATCAGCCAGGCGTCGAGGCGCTGGCCGTTGGCGTTGAGCCGTGTCTTGCCGCTCGATTCGAAGGGACGCTGGCGGCGGCAGCGACTGCAGGCAAGCCACGGTCGTGGCGCGGTTTGTGGTTCGATGGTCCACTGGACCGTCAATGTATGGGACATGTCGTCTGGTTCTTCCGATTGGAAGTCCATCGAGACGACGGTTTGAGCACCCGTTCCGGGGACACGGTCTGGCAGCGTTTGTAGGTGACGGTTCCGCCCCGCGACTTCGTGCGTCCGATAAGACGCGCTGCGCGTTAGGACCTGGATCGGCAATGCCATTCCGGTCTCGAACCGTCACCTCAACGAACGCAAGAAAAATCAATCCGATAGCGGTTGCTGCCATCGGGCGTGCGGGGTGAAACTAGCGAGACCGGATTTTACAAAGGCAAAGCGAAACTCCCGGAGGGACAGCGCGGAAGGTGGCTGCCGGACTGTACTATCCGATCGCGACTGCCGTGAAAAGTGCGCTCACGTCATGCTGCGCGCCAGGGTCGCATTTTCGGACATGTAGGTGAAATTTTGCCACACGCGAATTTTGAAGCTTGGGGTAGAATAGACCCTATACCTCCAAGCTGAAGCGGCTCTGAAAAGCGTGAATGCGAGCCGCTTCCCTTTTTGTGGGTGCAACCGCAACTGCCCGATCCACGCGCGTCAACTGGCGCGGTTGAGGCGCGCGACGGGAGGTTCCGGCATCAGCGAAGGGCAGGATGAGACGTCGCGGTTGCGGCCACCGCGTTTGGCCTCGTAGAGCGCGCCGTCCGCCCGGTTGAACAAATCCTCCCACGAACGTTCCACACCTTCGGCAACGGCGAGCCCGAGGCTGACGGTCAATCGCACCTGCTCCCCATTGCTGGGAACCCTGAGATCTTCAACGGCGAGCCGCAGGCGTTCAGCGATGGATTGTGCCTGTTCTTCGCTCGTTGCGGGAAGGTAGAGCCCGAATTCCTCGCCGCCGAGGCGGGCAAAACGATCCCCCTTGCGCAGGTTGTCCCTGACGAGATCGGCAAAGGCCACCAGGACCTGGTCGCCCGCGCGATGACCGTAGCGGTCGTTGATGCGCTTGAAGAAATCGATGTCCATGAGGATCAGGCAGTCGCCGCGCCAATTCGAGGCGGGCAACCGTGCGAAAAACGAGCGGCGGTTCCCAGCACCTGTCAACGCATCGGTCTCCGCCGAACGCCGCAATTCCGCCCCGGCCCTCTCCTTGACGAGCACGAGCGCGAAAAGAGCGATCGCAAAGTGGCAGATGATCGAGAGAAAGAAGGCGTAGGATGGGGTGATGGGGATGATGCCCGGCCTGATGACGCCGGCAACGACCGCAAGGCACAGGCTGGCGCCAACCGCCATCGCCGCCGCCAGGAGCACGCGCGCTGGCAGCGGCTCCTTGGCGCGGTCGGAAACGATCGCCAGTGCGGCCGCCGCGAGGAAGGCGGAGGCCGTGGTGTTGAAGAGCCCGGCGCGAACCCAGTTGACCACGTGGAAGTGCGTGGCAAGGCCGATCAAGGCGCCAATGAGCGGAACGCCAAGCGCCAGCCAGTCCGTCTTGCGGCGCCGGCCGGCGCTCAGGCGACGGATGCCGATCCAGAACAGGGCATATCCACCGATCCCGAGGGAGAAACTCGAAAGCGTCCAGAGATAGGCCGGCAGCAACTTCTGCTCACCGTAGCCCGCAAGCGTCGACGCCAGAGCCAGAAACAGAAAACCGCTCGCAAGGATGCCAAGTCCCTCGTCCCGCGGTGATTGCCAGCGCGCATAGAGAAAGCAGACGGCGCCGACAAGGAACGACGATCTGTGAAGCAGCAGGACAGTGGCGAGGTCGAGTTGGGCTGTCATCGGAGGGCTCGGTCGGCGTGGAAAGGAGAGGGCACGGCGCGGTTGCGTCCGGTTGCCAGTAACCGCAATGAATTGAGCGATTGCTAAATTCGAATGACAAACCCGTGATTGCTCGCGTTTCGGGAAATTTTGTCGTCTCCGAAAGCCGTTGCCCCGCGCGACGACGGCGCAATCCGCTGTGGGCAAGGAAATTACATCTTGCAGCCCCCGAGCGAAGCGTGTATCTCCGGCGCCGTTGGCACGGAGTGTAGCGCAGTCTGGTAGCGCATCTGGTTTGGGACCAGAGGGTCGGGAGTTCGAATCTCTCCACTCCGACCATCTAATCATATGAGATCATCCATATTTTAGAGATCGTTTCGTCACTCGCACATGGCCTTGTGAGTGTGTTGCGAGCGTGCGTTGAATTCGCCTGCCGCGCTTGCTGACGTTTTAACATGATCTGGTCCGCCGCTGTCACAGGCGATCGGCGATCCGCCGGGCCTTGATTTTTCGGATCAAGCCGACGTCTTGGATGCTCTCGTTGATCGATCGGGGGCGACCACCGCGGATGTCGTGAATTTCACTCGCGGCGAGACCTGGTCGTCAGTTCCAACGAAGAAATTGAAGCGCGTCGGGCGTTCGCGCAGGGCGTCAGTTCAATTTCGCGTTCCGGGTCGTCATGCCCATCTGCGCGCTCATGCGATCCCGGGCCTCCAGCGCAATGCGATGGTTGTGCGCCAGTTCGATTAGGGCGTCGGCCACTTCGTGTTCTGGCCATCCGGATGCTTCGGCATACTCGGCCACGGTTTGGAACACGTCCGCAATCGCCAGCTGGCAGTCGAGATCCCTTTGCGGATAGGCGCCGGTTCGCTTCGGTGAGATGAATTTAGGATGTTTTGCCATGGCGAATCTCCCTCTTTCGGGAGTAGAGCGCGCGAACCTATTCTCAAGCTTTCGCTAAAACGCACACGGCGTACCCGCGGTTCCGGAAATCCGTCCGTCTCATGCAGAAAAGCCGCATATATCCGGGCAAAAATCATTTCGTTTTAAATCATTCTGCGTTATGGGAGGACGGAATGCTGGCGCCCGTGAATGTTGCCAGCGACAGTATGGAGCCGTTCGAAGCCATGTCCGCAAAGATCTATCGTCCAGCAAAGACCGCCATGCAGTCTGGCAAGGCCAAGACGAATCTGTGGGTGCTGGAGTTCGATCAGGAAAAGCCGCGCACGATCGATCCGATCATGGGCTACACCAGCTCCGGCGACATGAAGCAGCAGCTGCGGCTGACCTTCGAAAATGCCGAACAGGCGATCGCCTATGCCGAGCGCAACGGCATCGAATACCGCGTGATTGCGCCGAAGGAAGCAACGCGCAAGAGCGTCTCTTATCCGGATAACTTCCGTTTCAACCGGATGCAGCCCTGGACCCACTGAGGTCCGGTCGCATTCGACGGGCGCAGCCCGGGACGGCCCCTTAGCTCAGTTGGATAGAGCACCTGCCTTCTAAGCAGGTTGTCGCAGGTTCGAATCCTGCAGGGGTCGCCAACAATCTCAAGGGCTTATAGGCAGTTTCTCGCCTTTTACTGGACCCCGTTTACAGCTTTTCCATAGCCGTTTACACAAATCACTCTCCTGATGTTCTTTCCATCCGCAGAATGACCGCGTCGCTGGTCTGCTGATCCGTCGCCAGATAGAGCTTTTCAAGCACTCTTCCCACCTCTGCGATCGAGTGTCCGGTGATCGACGCGATCTGCTCTGTCGTCGATCCTTCCCGCCGCCGTTCGGTGATGAACGTGCCGCGCAGATCGTGGAACGTCACCCCCTCGATCTTCACGTCTGGGCTTCCTTATTCAGCCTGGCGACCTCTTTCGCCCATGACGTTTTGAAGCCGTCTTTTGTCCACGGCCGGCCGCGCGAATTGTTCATGATTCGCATCTTGTCCTTTGGCAAGTCGTCGATCATTGCCTTGAGCTTGGTGTGGACTTTCACGCGGACGCGCTTCTTGGTCTTTCCTTGCTCGAAGGAAAGGTGCGTGCCGTCGTATTGCTTCCAGGTGAGGGATAGCAGGTCGCCCTGGCGCTGACCGGTGTGTATCGCCATCTCGAAGGCGAGGAGCATGTGTGATTTGGCTTTGGCCCGGAACAGCGCGGTCAACTCTGGCGTCCAGACGATTTCCTTGCGCGATCCGTTGACGAGCCGAGCAGCCCTGTTCGCAGATCTCGCGCACGCAGCAGACAAGACGGCGTGGGTCCTCGGCGACCCCACTGTTGGGTACAATGGGATCTATGTTAAGTCGGGAGCACCCGGTACGGGGTCGTGGACCCGTGTTTCGGACCTGCCGTTCTCGTTCATCATAGCGTCTGATGCCGGTGCAGGTACCGCCAACGCCATCCAGGCGACATCAAGTCTCCCTGTAAGTGCCTCGGCCCTGATTTGGATGAATGTCGCGAACACGAGCACTGCTAGCCTCGTGACTGTGAGCTTTAACGGCGCGTTTCCCCTAACGATCAAGACGAATGCCGGCAACAACCCGGTGGTCGGCGGCCTCGCCGCCGGCATGATCATTATGGGTATCGTTGCGGGCAGCACCTTCCGGTTGGTCAGCGACCAAGCGAGCGCGGCGATCGCTGCCGCCGCTGAAGCGTCAGCGACGGCAGCGGCTGCCAGCGCTGCTGCCGCAGCGGCGAGCCTGATGGCTCTCCGGGAAACTCTCGAAGATGGGGTCAACCCCATCAACAGCTGGCGCGGGTACGCAGAGCTGAATTCCTTCAATGCGACAGGCGCTGCCAAGTCGAATGTTGATGGTTATCTGAAGCTCATTGCTTCCGGTGCAAGTGCACAGATCACCTTGAGCGGTCTGGCCATCAATGGCGCGACTGAACGCTATCTTGCCGTTCGGTATCGGCGCACTGTTGGTACTCCTGGTTGGGACTCCGACGAAGATGCCTTTGGTTGGTCCACGTCCGGACATAGCTTTTCGAGCAGCTTCCTTGCCAAGATCGTCAACACGACTTCTACCTGGAAAACCGCATATCTCGATATGTGGGCCCCTTTTGCTGGCGGCTCTGACTCGAAGGAAAGTGCCCCTGACGTCCCGCAAATCGTCACCGGCCCTCGCTTTTTCGCCGCTAATGGCGTTGGGGCGAACATCGATATCGCGTGGATTGCGACCTGTGCCGATGCTCCCCGACGCGGTGATGCGCAGAACGATGCACGCTTTGCTAAGGTCGATGACAAGCGGTTCCGCGATGATGAGCTGAACCTCATGATGTATTCGCCATCTTTGACGAATGGCGCGAACGTTTCTGCGGCCATCCAATCTCTATTGACTGACGCGGCGGCAGCCAAGAAGTCTGCCTATATCCCAGCTCATCCGAGCGGGTTTGACTGGCGGGCAAGCACGGCCATTTCTATCCCGGCTGAGCCTCGGATTATTATCGGGCAAAAGGCGCGCGTCATCACCTCTGCCAGCATCAACCTTTTTACCTGCGCAGGGGACAATATAACCTTTGACGGCGGGTTGTTTGGCAGGATCACCCATGACGGGGCGGGGCAGTTCTTGACTGCAACCAAAGGAACGGCATCCGGTTCACCCGCATGTTTTGCAACGTCGCCGGCTCGGGCGATGCTTTCAAGATTACTGGTTCAGACACCTATATCGAAGATTGCCGGTTCGGCACCTTCCGCACGGCTGACTATCTCTTCGCCATCACAAAGAACGCCGGCCAGAGCGTCATCAACAACAGGATCGAAAGGAACCAATTTGGAGGTACTGGCCGATTTCTGAAGGTCAATACGACGGACGGCTCAAACCGCCCGGAGGGTTGGAGCTTCTCGGATAACAAGAGCGTTGCAACCGGATCGACCATCCTGCAGCTAGAGAGCTTCCTGCATGGGGCAGTTGTCGACAACATACTCGATCAAGGCAGCAACGTCGTAATCAATCTGGACTCGAAGGGCGCAGGCATTTCTTCGCTCGATATCAGCCGGAACTCTATCGCCTCGGCATTCGGTACTGGCCCTACGACAGGAGTGGCGATCAACACAGCGGCTAGTGCCATCCTCATCAAGGATCTACGCATCGTTGAGAACACCATCGGTTTCAGTGGGTATGGTTTTGTCGGCATGGACAATATCAACGACGCGTTGATCGCAGAAAACGCATTCACTGTTATCGCCGCCAACGCGATCACGGGGCCTGCTGATGATTGGACGATGCGGGATAACTCCTACACGTCCGTCACTCAAAACCTCTCTCTCACAGAGGGCTCTGGGGGCGGCTCTATCACGATCACGAATGAGAATTACGACCCGACCGGAACTATTACGCTGCCTGGTTCGATCACCCGCGATCGGTTGAACATTGGCCGGACCTTCGGTAAGCTTCGGAAGATATCCAGCGCCACGGCAGCAAGTCCTGCCAACCAAGCCTATCTACCCATACCACATGGGTTGATCCGCGCTCCTGCTGCGGTAACCGGCTTGACCGCTATCGTGGCAAACGGCGCCGTCTACCAGAGCCTCCGATGTTTCGTCGTGGCGATCGACGCCACGAACGTCGCAGTCCAGATCTGGCACGATGGCGCGGTCACCCCCGGGAACATCACTGTTTTCATCGATGCCTCAATTTGAGGTGGCGACTGATCGTTGCAAGTTGCACCCTCCTCATCTAGACGAGAGTACTTCTAGATGAGGAGGGATCATGTTCAGCAAGGGCCAAGTAGTAACCGATGATGCAGATTTGGTCAGGCGCGTTCGTGCGGCCTACGCTGCGTCAATGTCTTCGTTCGGTGATCTCGGCGACTCTCAATGGGCGACCTTGACCGGCTGGAAGGCGCCGATCCATGAGGCGCTTCTCTCTGGGGACGAAGAAGCAGCCGCGGTTTTGCGAGATCCGGGAGCATCAAATTTCTTCGTAGGCTTTGATGTTCTCGACAAAGAACGTACCGAGCGCTTGTCGGCTTCGAAAGAAGCGATCCAGTACGAAACCGCAGTTGTTGACTATGCGATCAAGCTCGTCGCCGTTGCGACGGGTGCCGCAAGGATCAACAATCCGGAAGCGCCAGACCACCGACCACCTGAGCAGCGATCTGCAGCGGAAAGCCTCGACGAGATCGAGAAATATGTTCCGTTCCTTGTCGAGTTCCCGAACCCTTTCAAAGATGAGTTCGGCATAGAATACGAGGGCGAGTACGCAAGCGTTCGGGCTATCTTCGCAATCTATCAGGCGTATAAGACTGCATTGCTCGCTAAGTCCCTTGGCTGCAATTCCGTGTTGGAGATTGGCGCCGGTCTCGGCCGCTCTGCCTTTTACAGCTACAAGGCTGGTATCAAGAATTATACCATCATCGACATTCCTCTCACCAGCGCGGCTCAAGCGTACTTCCTCGGTCGCACCCTGGGTGAGGATAGGATTTCCCTCTACGGCGAGGAACCAAGAGCCGGCGCCATCCGCATCTTGCCGCCGGCAGCGATCGGAGAGGCTGCGTGCGATATGACCGTGAACGTCGATTCCTTGACCGAGATGGATCGTGGTGTGGCCGAAGGATACATCGCTCACGCCCTCGATAAGTCAAAGGTGCTGTTCTCGATCAACCATGAAGTGAACAGCTTCACCGTCAACGAGATCATTCGCTCGAGGCGGCCAGACGCGAAGATATTCCGGAACGGTTCGCCTGTTCGGGCCGGTTACATGGAAGAGATAGTCTTCATCCGCTAGCCGAAGCATCACTGCACAACCATGAAGCCCCGCCTCAGAACAAAGTTCTTCCGCGCATGGCTGAAAACTGCAATAGCTGCCGTGACGTGAGTGGCGTAACGTCTAGCGTTCCGCCATCACTTCCTCACACTCAGCGTCAACGAGAACCTCGGAGATCCGGACGGGGGCAGTAGCCCTGGCTTTCCTCGCCACTTGCCCATGGATCTCGCAGTGGGCAAGCATGGCAGCCATCACCGTGTCGACGGCCTCCGGCGTCACGTCGCGTTTATCGTCTTTGAAGAAGCTATCGGGGGCCTGTGGGCCAGTAACGATCTCGTAGGCCGGGAAGTATGTTACCCCTGTGAAGCGATGCGCGGCCGACTCTGCCGCCACCCGCAGCACGGACTTGCTATAGGTCGAAGCCGGTAAGACGTGGCCGCCTGTAGCCGTAGCGACCAGTGGGACCGGCGAAACGGTGACAATAAACCGGAGGTCAGGGTTTATCTGACGGACCTCAGAAATGAAGGTTGCCAGGTCTAGCTCAACCTCGCCGACCGTGAAGTTGTGAAACTTGTGGCGGTTGGCGTCGAATTGCCCCGCGATCGTGCCGGGGCATGCGGGAAAAACGGCGCCGTCAGCGTTGGAAACCCAGCTCTCGGTCAATCCGAGTGTGAGCACGAAAACGGTCGCTTCCTTGAACGCGGAAAAAGTCCGATCGAGATGCTGGCGCGTCAGAGCGTGGAATTCACGCTCCGATCTGGCCCGGTATTTCAGGCCGGGGCGGAATGGGTCGACATAACTGTGCTTGTCTATCCAGAAGCTCTCCTCAGGAGTGAACTGGCCGCGGCATCTGCGAAGGAGTTGGAGTAACTGCCGAACCGTGTAGATGTTGCCGTATGAGGCGCTGAACTCGGCGTAGCCGAAGGTCTCATCAACATGGTCCGAAAAAGCCGGGTGCATGGTCTCGGTCCGGTGGTAAGTTAGTCCGGATCTTTCGAGATAGGGCACAAGGTTCGATGCAAAGCAGCTGCCGGCCGACACCACTTTGTCGTTCTTTGTGATGAGAACAGTTTCAAAGCTGGTCAGGTCCGCCGAGTTGTATGACTGAGCAACAGCCCTTGACCAGAATGAACGGTCCGGCGCGGTCTTGTAGGGGTGCTTGGCAACTTCCGTCATGCTGCAATGACTTTCGACAACATCGAGTCCCAGAAAACTCGACCGTATTCAGGGTTGGCGTGGGTGGCGTCTTCGCGCCAAAGCTCTTTCTTCAGGAAGCCTTCGTCATCCATCACCGCCTCAGGAACCGGCATAAAGGCTGATCCGGCAGCATCTGCCGCTTCAGCAAGTAGATCCTGCACAACAAGCCAGAGTTTCCGACGCACCAACCTGTCGGTGAAAGTGATGGTGTTTAAATCAAAGCCCATCCTCTCCGCCATCTCCACGAAATACACTTCCTTGGAGACGAGTTGCCGCAGAACTCCGTCATCGCCTTTGGGAGGGGGTGTCCCCAACAAGACGGTTTTGCAACCAGGGACGCCCTGCAGGCGCTTCAAGAATGGTTGAAGCAAGGCGTTTCCTCGATCGAGGATCTCGCGGATCAAGGACTCTGGAATGAGGTCGACAGGTTGAACCGCAATGTCTGGGCGGTTGGCAATGTAGAAATCAAATGGCTTCCCAGCCTCAAAGAGAAACTTCGCAAGGTGCTGGTTGCCATTCCAAACGAGCAAGACGGTAGTATCCACGGACTGCTCAACCACCGCATCCCAGTAGGCTGGTGTCCTTGAGCCTGGGACAGGTAACGCAATAACGCGGCCACCCGCGATGTCTATGGGAACGGCGCCAAATGGCGCATCGGGCGATGTGTTGGGCACCCCGAGCGCTGTCGAATGGGAGTGCCCGGCAAGTAAGAGTCGCCGTCCTGTCAATTTAATGCCTCTGCCATTGCTTGCTTGATGGCTGGCGAAATAACCACACGCGCGCGGCGCGTTCAAGAAAGAATCAACGACAAGGTGAAACGTATGGCTCGGGAAGCTCCTCCCATCGCCCGATTCGCCTTGCCGGCCATTCCCCACAACAATCAGGAGTAACCGATGAGCGTCATCATCGCTCAGCAGGTTCGCGATGCCTCAAAGGGCAATGAACGAGAGCAACCTCATAACCAGATGATAGCGCCGCCGATGACGATCAGCGCTGCTCCCGGCCAGGTCGGAAGAGCCGCGAGCCATTCAAGTAATCGGCCACGGGCGGCTACCTGGTCGGCGGGAAGGTCTCGATTCCGGTCGAGATTGCGCAGCATCATTTCAGCCAAAGACACTCTAGTCAGCCAGAACAGACCCGCTATTGAGACCAGAGCTCCGAAAGCACCCATTGACACATTCTCCCTCTAGATTCCACACGTTGCTTGCATCTGTCCCAGCTTAAACCTGGCCGGTCTTCTGCAGCTGTTTCTCTGCGACAAGCGCCCACATGGCGGCCGAGAACGCGGCCAGCCAGAGCGCTCCTATCAACGCAGCATGGCATTTGCCCAACTTGGTGGCGAAGTAGCGCCGGTACCTGATTAGGCCCCACGGATCGTCGCAGACACGTTTCGATGCCGGATCCCACGCGACGTAACGCGGCACCAAAGAGAATTCGACCGATCAGAGCGAGCGTTTCTGGGTGCATTTCGTCATTCCTGATGCTTGCGCAGGGCACACAATCAGATCGCCGACAAGTTGTCGAGACGACGACATTCTCCTCAGTAGTCAAACCACAAGGAAGTCGCTATGAAATTCCACCTACCGCTGGAATGGCTCCAGCCGGTGAAGATGTCGCGTATCATCGCGCATTGGTCTGCAGGCGCCTACAAGGCCTCTCATCTCGACAAGGAGCACTATCATTTCATGGTCGAGGGCTCCGGGAACGTGGTCCGCGGCGACCACACGATTGCCGACAACGTGAACACGGCTGACGACGACTATGCGGCCCATACTCGTGGCTGCAACACCGGCTCGATTAGCGTTTCGCTCGCCTGCATGGCGGGCGCGATCGAAAGCCCGTTCCATGCCGGGAAGTTCCCGATGACGGAAACGCAGTGGCACCGCGCCATGGACGTCATCGCGCATCTGGCCGAGTTCTACAAAATCCCGGTCACCTCGAAGACGATCCTTTCCCATGCAGAGGTCCAACCGAACCTGGGCATCAAGCAGGCCGGCAAGTGGGACTTCACCCGCCTCCCGTTCGCGCCGAACGTCATCGGCGCCAGAGCATGCGGCGACAAGATGCGCGCCGAAGTTAAAGCTCGCCTCTAACCCTCTCCAACATTGAAGGAAACCAAATGCGTTCGCTGATCATTGTATCGGCGGCGGCCATTGTGCTGTCCGCTTGCACCACCATCCAGAACAGCCTGCCGCAGGTCTGCTCCGCAGCAACTGCCGCGCATTCGGCATTCGTGGTCGTTGCGGCTACCGGCGACCTCAAGCCGAAGCTCGTCGCCAAGGAGGCGGCAGCGTGGGCAGCGGTCGAAGCCGTTTGCAAAGACCCGGGTGGCATCACCGCCGAGAACGCTTTGGTGAAGGCCGCCGAGGCCTTTGCGGCGATCATGCGAGCGCTGCGCGAAGCCAAGGCCGCAGGCTGAAGGATCGCGACATGAACGCAGCAAAGAAACACCTGGAAAGCAAAATCGCCTCGGCGGTCATCGACGTTGTCGGCAACCCGGCGGTGCCGGCTGAAGCAGCCGCTGCCGCTCCGATCATCGACGCGGTCACGAAGAAACTCGCCCCTGAAATCGTCAATGCGACGAACAGCGAACCCATCTGGCAAAGCCGGGTGACGATCGGCGCGGTGGCCGGTCTCATTGGCGGCACCTATGGCCTGGTGCTCGACTTCCTCGACGGCACCTTGCCGACGGCGGAAAGCCTCACGGCTCAAGTCCGTCGTTATCGCTGGCGCCGTACTCACGCTCTATGGGCGATGGGCGGCAAAGAAGCCGCTCGGCGAGTAACCCTTAAGGGCCGCTCTGTTACCTCGGGGCGGCCTTTTCATTTCATCGACGCGAGGGGCGCGAATGACTGAAGAATCACAAGAGCGTGCGATCGGCCGAATCGAAGGCAAGTTAGATATGATCCTTGCCGGTTCCCTATGAATATGACCACTTCCGCATACCTTGGGCGGAAGCCGTGGAACACGATCCAGAGGATATAATCCTGCTGTGTGATCGTTGCCATAAATTGAAGACTACCGGTTTGCTTTCAACTCATGCGATCGAGGGGGCGTTGAAGAAGAGGACCGCGACTAGATCCGAAACTAGATTCAAGATCCCGGTCACGGCTAACGACTTTTTCGTCGACTGGTGTGGGACCAGGATTCTCGCGACCAAGAACGCAATTCTTGTCGATGATGAGCCAATCCTCGATTTCACTCTGACCGAAAACGATCTGGAACCAGTCGTTTTGAATGGAGTATTTCGCAGTCCGTCGGGCGCGGTAGTCTGCCGCATCGTGAACAACGGGATCGCCGCGCGAGCTGATGCGATTGGCGACTTCACGTTAGAGGCCAACAGATTTCGTTTAAGGACGTGGATGGCAGGGACGTCCTGCTATTTCAGCTGACAGAGCAATCAATCAACATCAGGCATATCCGGCACACCAAACAAGATGCGTTTGTTTACGGTAGTGGCGACGATCTTTTGGTCGGGAACCTGTCCCAAGCGATCTCCTACAAGGAATGCTTTTTTAGCCACGTGGAGGCGGCTATTGCAGTAGGGGCCACCACTAGGGCTTTCGATCTGTCGAAGATTGATGTTGAAAAGATTCCCGGAGGATTACTAGAAGGGGCATCGATAAGCAACGCTATGTACGGAGTTTATGTGGCAGGCCGCAGCTATCAACGACTATCCGGCACTTTTGGAGAGTCGTTCATCGCTGGCGATGTCGCTATTTAAGATTTCTGGGTAGCGGTCGTTTGGCTGGAATGGGTTGACGGCCCCATCCCGCGGTACACCGGCTGGAAGTACGTGCTTCGTATCTGCTCGTGAGGGCTGCCAGCAGCGTTTCCGCAATCGATCTCTTGGCGTCGTCTCTTTTATTGGCATCGATGCCGACAAAGGTCATTCACCGTGGACCCCGGCAGCGTCCAGAGTTCCCCCGCCAGGAGGCCGACTATCTGGGCTTCATCGACCGCGGCGCCGGCGCCCGCAGTTCCTCATTGGTCATTTTGGCGACGTCCGGTCTATTGTCCATGTCAGGTCGTCCGTTGAGATTGGATGGAAGGCTAAGACGAGACCCACGGCGGTCGAAAGGGACAAAAGTGTCCACCGAAAAGAAATGGCCCCGTCCGGGGATGACGAGGCCATATGGACCAATGAAAGCTTTCACTTCCGGAGGGATTGTGAAGATGAGTACCTTGATGGGGGGAATCAGGTTCTCATGGACCTCGAAACGCCGATATCGAGTGTGGGTTCCGCGATTGCAAAAATATCGACTGAAGGGTTTGGCTCAACCACTGCCCGGAACAACGGCGTCATCATCCTTGTCGGGCAGCAGGCCAGCGCCTGGCGTCTTGCTCTTGTCGGTGAGGTGGTCCCTAGCATGAGGCCCGGGGGCCGGTAGATGTTCGCCGCCCGTTGGCTTCTTGCCGGTTTCCTCAACAGCTTGCTGGGCCCTTTTTGTCTTTGCTCATTCGGGTATCCCTCCAATAGACACCAATGAATGTCGGACGCGAGGATTAGTTCCCCGGCGACGCGGGAAAAAAATGGCCCCGAAAGGCTGACTGACGGGGCCAAGTTTCCGGTGTCATCATGGGTCCGGCGCCGGAACGGCAACCGCACCCGGTGCATCAACCACGACCAATAAGGGTTGTTCCCTCGTGCGGAAGACAAAGCCACCGAAAGCCGCGCCGCTGTCCATCGCCGGATGGACGAGTTGGTCGGGCGCGTTGGTCACCTCGGCGCCTTAACCGCTACGATCGTCGCCGACATCACGGAGATCGCCGGTAAGGGATGAATTCTACGGCTTGTAGCTTCAGTCGACTAGTGAAGGTTCTCTGAGTCGCCTACGCTCGATTTCGATCGAGCCCATCGCAAAAATTTTCCATATCGCTTGCGCGTGTACGCAAATGCCGCGACGAGAAATCCTCCAACGGCCACCCACATAGTTGTTGCTTCGCTGACAGCGGTTTTGATCCCCTCCCAAACATCGCGAGCTGTCATCGGCTTCGTTTCAACCACTATGTCCTGTTCGTAGGAATCGATCATGATCTCAACCTCTTCATCAGCACTTTGGACGACCGCATAGATAATCGCCGTTAGTGTTTGTGTGCCTTCGGTTGAAGCGTTGACCTTCCATTTCCATAAACTAGGTACGCCTAGAGCAACTACCTGCTCCTCAGTTGTCACGCCTTCGACCTTGAAATTCACTCCAGTTAGTCGCGCTCTCATCTTGTGGCTGATTTTCGCGGCGCCTGCGAAGTGCTGATCACCTTCGCGAAAGACTGCCTCAAGCTTCTCCCTTGGTACTCCAACGCCAACGAGTGCACTGACCTCTCGCATTTCGCCGAGCGTCATTCGCTTTGGCGCATTTAAGGTTACTCGGCCATCGGGAAGCGTCTGGATAATCGCTCCTAAAGTCTTCATTTGGAGGTACGCCAGGCTCAACTCATTTGCGGTTTCTGGTAGCGGTGGCAAACGAGAAAGTTGTGCAACAGCGTCAAGGGGTACCGACAAAAGAAGCCGATTGTCAGAAGCTGCAACTAACGACACCGACGATGTGAGGCCATGCGTAGCGTACGTTAATCTTGCCATTAGCCGTTCTACCGATTTCTGCTGCTCAATTTTTTGGCGGGCCGCCGCGAGCTCAGATTTTAGGTTATTCGATTGAACCGTCTGACGTATGAGGAACCCGGTAATCATCAGGCTGAGCGCCAAGGGCGCTACCACCAAGACAAGCTTCTCGATTGTTTTGAATTGCATCAATTTGACCGCCCCCTCGCGCTAAAAAAGTAGTTGAAAAGCAAGTCGTCTTCAACGAGATGCCGCGGGGCGGTCCCAAAATGAAGGCCTCGTCGGGTGGCGACGAGGCCTGAAGTACTTCAGCTGCACCAGGGGACATTGGTGAAGCCTGGATGTGATCCCAAGGGGCATCGGGGATCATTTATAAAACTCGCCGCGTCATGAAATGTTCCCAGTGTCGGGAAAAGGTCAACAGCTGGATTTTTGCCTCGAACGTTCGGCGCGGGCCTCACACGGAAGCTGGAATCTACCCTGCCAAATTCCCAAGGCTTTAGCTCTCGCGCCGTCCTGATCAGAGGCATATGCACCGCGGCTATACTTGGCCCAATCGAGCGTATAGCCGTTGGCGACAAGCCAGTGGTTGACGCTGGCACCGTCGGCCCGGAAGCAGGCGCCGACGATGCGCCCGTAACGATCGATATCGACGGGCTCGCAACGCGTGGGCCGCGAGGCAGCAAGGAAGCGATCGAGCGCACGCGCGGCTTCCCGCCCGCACCTGTAGGCGGCGCCCCTACCATCCGTGCAGCGCTGGCTGCTTTCCGGTGCGTCGACGCCGTGAATGCGGACGCGCTGACAGGTGGTCTCGATCGTGTCGCCGTCGATCACCGAGGGACGCCCGATGAGCGGTCCATGGGCAGCGGCAACATTCAGTGCGATGAGCGCGGCGGCAAGACCAGCAATCCACGTTTTCACAGCAGCAGGGCCTCCTGAGATCCTATCGTCGGCGGGGGTGCTGCGACCTGGATGAGCTGAAGGAGGTTGTCGGGTAGGGGCCGCTGCAGCGCGCGCGCCTCCTCCCACGGTGCTGTCAGCCAGGCTTCCACCTCGTCCTTGGACGTCAGGAGCACAGGCATTGCCTTCGGGTGGATGGGCTTCACGATGGTGTTTGGCTCCGTCGTGAGGAAGGCAAACAGGTCGATCGTTACCAAGCCGTCTTTGACCTTGCGAACGCTCGTCCAGTCCTTGGCCCTGATGCCGGCGAAGAACATCAACGGTTCATCCGGCGACCTTGCGAACCAGGCGTTCGGTGTGCGTCCGCCCTCAACCTTACTTGCCGGGTCCGGTTCAGCGAACCGCGTGAGGGGAACGACGCAGCGGTTCTCGACGCCGAGCCAGCGCTTCCAGTGTTTGCTCGAGGTATTGCGAACGTTAGTCGTGCCGCCGTCCGGCTCCATCTTCAGGAGTTGGTCGAAGTCGACTTCCTTGCCCTTGGCGCGGAGCTTGTCGGAGCGCTTCTTCACAGCTTCGAACAGGGCCTGGCTCGATGACGGCATCCCCAACGCACCGAGGCCAACTCGCGGCGGCCCTCGTTGTTGCGGACGATGGGTGCGAACTGGTCGGGATAGACGTCGATCGACGGTTGAAGGTTGCCGACCAAGTCGTTCGTGATGGAGACGAAGTCCCGGATCGCCTGCTGGCTTGTCGTCACATTATAGAGGTTGCACACACTCATCTCCCTCAGAAAACGTCGTCTTTCCAAACTGGCTTCCGAACCAACTTCACCCTGACCAGTTTTCGCAGGCGCAGCTTCCCAAGGTCGGGACCTCGGGCAACTCGAAAATTGCTCGGAGGTAGTCTTTGTGTCCGCATTTCTCGCAACGGAAGTTCGCCGCGATTTCATCAATCGACACGTCGCCGCAGAGCTCCAACAGGTCTCGGCATCGATATCGGTGCACAATCCGACAAAGCGTGCAGTCGATCTTGACGACCTGTCCCGTTTCCTCAGCCTTGGAAAGGGTGTGCATGCGCTGCTGGCGCGTTAGTCCATTCTGCTCTGGCATCCACTTTACTCACGGGCACCATAGGTCGACGACGGCCCCATCCCGCGATATTTCGGCACGAAGTGCGTGCAACGGTATTTGGAGGTGAGGGCAGCCAACAGCACGTCGGTGATCGATCGTTTGGCAGCGTCCCGCTTGTTGGCGTCGACGCCTACCAATTCCTTCGCGATCGTCTCTGGCACGTTCCATAGCGCTTCTGCCAACAGATCGATGACTTCGGCTTTGGGCACGGTCTCCCCGTGTCGTTCGATGCAGTGGTTGATGAGGATCCCATTGACGACCGAAGTCGCGATCGAGTGAGCGCTTTGCCTTTCGCGTCGTCGTGATTGCCCCGTGCCGGCGAGGGCGCGTTTCGAAGGCTCGCCCGCTGTGGTGAGGCGGGTATAGATGGAGTGACCAAGTTTATCGTGATCGGGCACAGGTTTTCTCCCTGGCAGGCTACCTGCCGGCTGGTGTTGTGCCGCACTGTTGGTGAAAGGCGCGCCCCCGGCGCCACGTGATCAGGTTTGTTTTATCGGCGGCGAGGTCTCCGGCCGGTGCTCAAGCTAAACCACTTCGACGGCCCTCTGCCGATGGCAAAGCCGAAGCCTCCCCACTTCTTGCAGCTCGGGTGCTCGCATAGGTGCACCCAAGGGCCGTCGCTCGTCTTCTTGGCGCGGCCGGATCGTCGCTCATGTTTCGTCCACCGGTCGCTCAAGGTTCGGCCGCCAGCCGCGAGCAAAGCCGACGCTCATCGAGCCTTCGGCCCGCGTCAATTGCTGGCGAAGATGCCGGCAGTCGTCCAGCAGAGTGCGGATCGTGGCATCCTTGTCACCCGCGTGCCAAGCAACGGCAACTGCGGCCTCGTCAATGGGCTGGCCGTCGTCGTCGATCTGGATTTGAACTTGGGGGGCGGGCATGGCTTATCCTTCTCCGGTGTCGTTCCCGGAGGTTTTCATTCGTCAGTTTGTCAGGTTGGCGGCCGCATCGCCCTAAGATGTTCTTATAATGTTCTCATGGGTGCAGAGAGTCAACGCCCAGATTTTGGGAGGCGTTCAATGAACTGGGGACGGTTTCGCTTTGCGAACTGCAACACCGGCGGCGTCATCGAACATTCGGTCCTTGGCGTCCAAGGCGGCCCAGTGATTATGCGCCAGCTCGATCAGGGCAGCAGCCACCTCGCGCTCAGCCCAGCCGAAAGCCTCGGCGTAGTCGGTTACAGTCCGAAAGACATCCTCAAGCGCCATCTGGCAGTCGAGATCCCGGTCGGGACAAGCGCCCGCCCGCTTTGGCCTCAGAAAAGTGGGTTGTTTCGCCATAGCCGTCTCCCCCTTCCGAGCGTAGAGCCTACTAACTAATCCTCAAGCTTTCGCTAACACGCTTGCGACAATCTCGCGGTTCCTTGCGTTAATGCGGAATGGCTAAAACAGCGAAGAAGACACCGCCGTTCGTGCCGCCGGCCGATCCGATGCCGCGGCGCGTCGATCATGAACAGCTATGGACTTTAGTTCATGCGGCCTTCGGCTAAAAACAGAGACCTAGCTTGCAGATCTCGTTATTTGGGCCCGGTCCCTCAGTTATGTCTGACCATGCGTTTCGCATGGTTCTAACAAGAGCGCCATCCTCGCCGACCAAGTCGTTGCTTGGTCCCGGGCCTTCAGTTACGTCCTTCCATGCATTTTTGTGAAAATTAACTATTGTGTTGTTGTCGCCGAAGCAGCCATCGCCACCAATTCCTTGCGAAAAACACTTATCAATCTCATTAAGTGTAAGCCGAGTTCCAACGCAGCCAGCGTATGCATAAGGTTGACCTCCCGTCTGGATGGCGCATTCTAGGAAGGCCTGCTGCTCGGGAGTCAGGCTGTTTCCGGCCGCGCACACGCCCATCTGAATGTAACTCCCTCGATTGTTCATCACGCAGTTGCAATCGTTCGCTGCTCTGGAGATAGTCGATCGGCGACAATACAGGTTGCAGCGGCCTTATAATCTTGATTGTTCTCAGCGACGCAGTTTACTAGTCGTCTCTGCTTTTCTGTCATTTGTACGCCCGCGGTACAAATGGCGATAGAAGATAGAGAATTGTTTGTTGCGCAGCGAATTAGATCTTCAGTTTTCTCGTCAATCTGACCGCGAGCTAAACATCTAGCGAGGAGGCGAGGCGTTTTGGTCTCAGCATATTCTTGAGCGCATTCCGCCACTCTTCTCCCGTCGCTGCTCAGCGAGCCTTTGGTCGCGCAAACTGCCATCGCAGCCGCTGAACTCGTTTGGGACACGCAATCTAAAATATGCTTCTGCTTGTCGGTTGCAACCTGTTTCATCCAGCATTTAGCGAACGCGGCTTTGCCATCATTGATGTATCCTGCGCAGTTTCTTGCCGCCACCAATGGGTCTTTCGACGTCTCCGTAAGGCTAAAAGTGTATTGATCGGATTCACCTACGTCTATTCGGCGAAAATTCTTACCGGTACAGCCAGGCGCCTGGGAGTAGTAGAACTTATCCTTGGGGTGTATGCAGAAGAAACCAGAATTATCTCCGCCGCCATAAACTAGATTGCCTCCCTCCGCGTAGTAATAGTAGTATCTGTTCGGTAGTGCCCCGTGCACCGGATTTATGCATTCACGGGGGGATACCGAAAACCACCCGCGTGACGACCAGTCATCGTTTTCTTGAAATCCGATGGCGACGTAAAGCTTTGTTCCAGTGTCATTACATATAAAAATTCCCGCCTGGGCGGGTTTAAGGAAAATAACCCGCAAGCAAAACAAATAACAGCCATTGCGAGATACCTGGGCATCTCACGCGCCTTTCAGCTATTTTTTTTGAAGGACGTACTCTATCACAATTTGTAAAGTTGGTAGATATGTACTTCTGATTAGTAGGTAACTACTTTTAGTTAGTCAAATTCGTGGATTGTGTTCGAGAGTGTGAAGAAGCGCGACGACGACGCGATCCTGATCTGTGAATTCGAACGGTGAAGGCGCAAAACCGTTTACATCGAACCCGGATTATTCAACGAAAAGTGGGGCGGTGATTGTAAACCGTTTCTCTGGGACTCCTCAAAACCCTAAGTTCGCTTTCTGCCTTCTAAGCAGGTTGTCGCAGGTTCGAATCCTGCAGGGGTCGCCAAACCTTTCAAGCACTTAGACGGTGTTTGGGGCGTGGCTGGCCCCCGTTTACAGCTTCTCATGGCCGTTTACAGAATTCATTTCAAACACTCGCTCCACCTCTGCGATCGAGTCGATGTAATCGATCCTTTCTGCCGAAGGGACGGGCCGTTAGACCAGCCCGCCGGGTTCGCTGTGGCGAGCTTCTTCGTTTCCGCGCCCGACGGTACCGCGCCCGCGGTCGGCGTCGCCGCCTATCGCGTCGCAGGGGGAGCCAGACCTAAGGTCCTGTTCCCCGATGTCATGCGGCACCTGCCGGTTCAGGGATGCCTAATCTGCATCTGTCTCAGTGGATAGATCACGCAGCGCAGCCTGAGCCGCGACTTCGGCATTGCGTCGTGAACCCGAGATAGTGCCGGATTTGATGAGCTTCTTGCCATCAAGCAGCAGCTGCCAGTTCCATGTGTTCAGGCCACGTCCTTGGATTCGAACTTTCAGTCTATCGGGATGGTACTTCGTCACTTTTTGCTCCTTTGACCGGACTCTGACAGATCTACGGCCAAAGCAAAACTCAATGACGAGGTCAAGGCCTAGATGGTCAGTCCTTCGGTGGCAGGCGCGCATACAGCCGAGACGCTGCGTGGCAAAAAAAAACGGGCCGGTGGAGACAATCCAGCCGGCCCGTTCCGGCAAAGGCGGAAAGGGGAACGTTCTCTGCGCGGGGCTGCAGCGCCGCGCGTAGGGAGATCGATACGGACCGATAATGCCCGAACGCCGGAACTGGAATTGACATTTCCCGCGTGAAATTTGACATTTCCCGCATGCTCGCCGATGGTCCCTCACAATCGCTGATCGAAGTTTCCGTGGTCATTCTGCCGGAATCGTCGATCATGTCGCTCGCGTCCGTGCTGGATCCGATGCGCGCCGCCAACCGGATTTCCGGCCGCGAGGTGTTTCGCTGGCGGTTGCTTTCGCCAGATGGCGGGCCGGTGACGCTCACCTGTGGCGTGCCGATCGCCGTCGACGGCCGGTTCCGACAGCCGCTTGCCGGCGACGCACTGCTTTTGATCGGCGGTTTCAACATCGATCGCCACGCCGGCCGGAAATTCATCGGCGCGCTGCAGGAATGCTCGCGCCATTTCGACATCGTCGCCGGCATCGAATCGGGCTGCTGGCTGCTTGGCCGCAGCGGGCTCCTCAACGGTCGCAAGGCGACGGCCCATTGGGAAGAGCTCGAGGATTTCAGCCAGGCCTTTCCGGCTCTTACGGTTCTCGGCGATCGCTTCGTCACCGATGGCAAGTTCTGGACGTCGGGCGGCGCGTCTCCGACATTCGACATGATGCTGCACTGGATCACGCAGCGGCTGGGCTCGGCCCTTGCGCTCGATGTCGCCAGCATCTTCGTCTATGACCAGACCCACAATGCCGCCGACGTGCAGCCCTATGTCTCGCTTGGCCGGATCGAGGTGCGCGATCCCGAGCTTGCCAAGGCGATCCGGATGATGGAGCGCACGCTGGAACGCCCGTTGACGATCGCGGCGCTGACGAGACGGCTGTCGATCTCGCAGCGCAAGCTGGAACTCATGTTTGCGCGTGGGCTGTCGACGAGCCCCGGAGCCTATTATCTTCGCCTCCGCCTGCAGGTCGCGCACCGGCTGGTGCGTGATTCTCCGAGCCCTATCCGCGAAATCGCGCTTCGCTGCGGCTTCGACAGCCTGTCGGCCTTTTCGCGTGCCTATGGCCGGGAGTACGGAAAAAGCCCGCTGAAGATGCGGCAGGCGCAACGGGAGGCCCTGGCTCGGTGAATTGCTGTGCCCACGGCGATGAGTGGGGCGATAAGTCGGGCACCTGACGAACACGCGACAGAAGTCAGTGGATCGTGCTTGGCGGATCGTCGGTAAACGCGTGAATTCCGTCACGCTGGACGGTTGCGATAAATTCTTCGAAGGCTTCGCGGTCGGTCGGGAAGGGCTCTTCCCACGTGGTGGAAAAGCCCTCTTCGTCGATCACTTCCAGCACCCAGTCATGATTGGTGCCCGCCGGTCGATAGATCCGCAATTCGACGACCACACCGTCGTCACTGAACTGGCCGGAAAACTCTGAAAACTCGTAGGCTTCTTCATCACTCATGTTGAAAGTCTAACACGCTTGTTCGGCGACGTTCCAGAGCGTTCGGGAGAGCGTCATTCAATTGAGTGTGCACCGATCGGCGCTTTGGTGGCCAGGTGCGAGCGCGCGTTGGCCCATGAGTGCGAGCCAACGCGGCTTGATTCGAAGGAGTAGGATTTATCGGCAACGTGCCTCGTAGCGTCGGCCATAGCGATCGCGATAGATGCAATAGCCCTGGCGCTCCTGGGAGCGGCCGATCAGGTTGCCGATGACGCCACCGGCCACAGCGCCAATCGCGGCACCGCCCCAGCTGTCGCTGACAGCGCCGCCGATGATGGCACCGGTACCGGCGCCGATTGCCGTCCCCTTCTCGGTCTGCGTGCAGGATGCAAGCGTACCAATCATTCCAAGCGCAATGATAAGCTTCTTCATGCCTTCCCCCTTTACCCGATACTCAAACGCGGAGTTCATCGTGATGCAACTGCGGCCTGAAGGTCAAGCATCTACGCAACACGTGAAATTGTCGAGAGGGATGATTCGCGGTAGGGGGCGTGGTTGAGGCTCATGCCCGATCTCCCCAGGCGCCGAGCGTCGACAATTTTTCGGCATGTCGCGAGCCGGTTTCAACAACCGGCAGTTTCGAAGCGGAGATTCATCCGGACGGCTCGGGGTCGAAATAGTCGGGTGGGAGAGTATCAAATATGAAATCCCGCTCCAGGTATTCCGCATCTCCGAACTTGAAGCGCATTTTGAAATAGGATCCTAAAAACTCCGGATCGCCACCGTTGGCCACCTCCAGGGAAAATCGCAGCGCGCTGTCGCTTTGGACTTGCAATGGCGAATCGAGCACGGTTCGAACGTACGTAAACGGCCAGCAGACTCCGGCGGCCATTTCTGCGAATTCATCACCCAGCCATGAGGGGAGGGTCGGATCCAGCGGCGCCTCCGTGCTCGACGGTAGCGAAATTTTGACCTCTGCCCGGGTCTCCATCGGGCCGTTTTGGGCAGGTAGTCCGGCTCCGCCGCCACAGATTGGTTCGGCGCTGCGTCGGATGACATCCACTGCATCGATCACGATATGGCGACCGCTAAAATTGCTGATCACCACGTCGACCTTCAAGTTCGCTCCAATCAACGGAAAACTTTCTTCACATTCACTCAGATTTTCCCCACCTTGCTCGGCATCGGGGTCCATGGTGAAGCGGTCAATTTCACGGTCGATGAATATGAAATCCTCTTTGGGCAAGGCTCCAGTTTGCATGCGCATTGTCCGAATGCATTGACTGGTACTCGCAAGATGGAACCTCGACAGCTTGATCGGCGCACCTTGAGGCCCTTGACTTAAGAAAAAACTGAGGAGGGTACCCGTCAACCCGAAGAGACCGGCAAGCGCCACCCCCACCAGCCCCATCTTGACCGGATGTGACTCGACGTTGAGATCTAACGCCCTTCGGAGTGCCGCCACTAGCCGTCTCAATACCGCCCCCGCCGCAAAACCCAAGGGTTGTTAATGCGATGCTAATGCACGAGGTGAGGGGAGCGCAATCCGGGAGGACCCAGACGATGCCGGTTCCGTGGCTCAGACGCTGGCAACGGCAGGTGGGGCGGCAAGATCTCGGCCCAGCGTCGGCTGCTCGCTACCGGTTACCAATGGCCGGCGCGATAACCACGTGTACCCACACCGGCAGCGCGCCCTGCGGAAAACGATCCTGACGACGTGGTACGATTGTCAATATCAGAGGGCGTTTGTTCGAAGCGCCGCTTATCATGCGCTTACCACGATGCGATCGGGGCGATACTGGTTGGGACGATTGGAAACATCTGATTTTGGGTGGTGAGCGCGCAGGGATTCGAACCCTGGACCTACTGATTAAAAGTCACACGGTAAAGCCTTGTATATCAGGTTGTACAGCCTGTCGTGTGCCTTGCATGTGCCATCTATGCCAAAGTTGCAGCGATCTTGTCAAATGCTGCTTGATGGTCGTCAGACGGGAACAGGTGGCCATAGCGGTTCATTGTGATCGCGAATGATGCGTGACCGGCGAGTGTTTGGACCGCCTTTGGCTGCAGCCCGGCTTCGATCCACGTGCTGACAGCAAAATGGCGGAGAGCATGCCAGCCAATGGGCTCAATTCCGGCAGCTTTGACCAGCGGATTCCAGAAGCGCTTCGTCTGATTCGTGTGCCTTGTGAAGCTCCCGCGACCATCAGGGAAGACAAAGCCGTCGTTGGATTTTTGTTTCGAGCGGTCTCGCCACGCTTTTAGCTCTTCGATCATCGTCTTGCCGATAGGGATGGTTCGCTTGCCGGCCGCTGATTTCGTTTTGTCGATGCTTCCAAATGCATCGACGCGTGAATCGACAGTTACCTTTCCTGTATCGAGGTCGATGTTGCTCCACCGCAGCGCCCATTGTTCCGATGCGCGCAGCCCAGTAGTGGCGGCAAACTGAACCCGTATCTTGTAATCAGGGGAGGCGGCCTTCAGCAGCGCCGTGAGGTCAGCTTTGGATGGAGGCGTGACGCGCTCAGAGTCTTCGTCTCGGGTTCCGATTACACGGACTCCCTTCGCCACGTTCATCGTTGCCATATCTGTTTCCACGGCATGCTTCAGGACGCGGGATAGGGTTCCTAAGACGCGCCTAGTCGTGACGATGCCTGCGCCGTGTTTTCGCATGTCGTCGCGGAACTTCACGACGCGTGCCGCTGTAAGGTCAGCCAACTTGATTGCGCCTAGCCCGCCCTTGAAGCCGATAGAGTCTTTCTTCTTTAGTCCTGGTCGGCGCACAACGTATTCACCATTCGGATCGATATAATTTTCGCAGTGTTGGCGTGTCGTCCGCAAATACGTTTCTGTGACTTTTTCCCCGCGGTCACGACGGTCGGTCATGTACTGGCAGAACACCTTGCATCCTTCTGCCACGTCAGATCGATCGGCGAGGGGGCGGTAGGTGCCGGCACGCGTTGTTCCCTGAAGTTCCGCCAAACGGCCCTCGGCGTCGCGCTTCAAGGCGAACTGTTCTCGATGGCGTTTCCCGAAACGGTCGGTGAAGTCGAGTTGCCAGGCGACATGCTCGCCGCTGCCGTTTGTCCACTTCCTTCGCTTGATTACCGCCACGTTGACCTCCTGATCTGGAGGCACACGGATATCACGACACGCGCGAGGGCACAATCAAGGCGCGTAGACCTTGACAAAAATGTAAAACGGACATAGAAAGGAAGATATCGAAAGACACAGGTATCCACCTTCGAAAGTACACCAGTTTTACAAATCGTGTCAACCCCTGAGGAGGAAAAAAATGAAAGCAGCGAACGATAATTCTGAGGGCGATCTGCTGATGGGGGCAAACGCCATTGCCGCCTACTTGGGTGTTAAGCCGAGGCAAGCTTATCGCCTTTCCTATGACCGCATCATACCGTGCTTCAAGCTCGGTGGTACGGTTGCCGCTCGTCGCTCGTCACTCAATAAGTGGCTAGCCGAGGTCGAAAAAAGCGTTGCCTAGCCCTTTACGCTCGGCGACCATCGCCAGTTAATATTCTCGCATTCCACAATTCATCACCATCAGCCGACCGGCGTCTTCGCCGGCGCAGGAGGAGTTTTTGCGCATTTCTGAACCACAACGTCCCGTTCATGGATACGGCCTGTTCTTGTATCGCAGCGGCGACGGAGACACCTGCGGCTTCCTCGACGGTTCTCCCGTCCTTGTCCCGACCAGTATCGAAAAAGACCAGAATAGGCGCCGCTTCCGGTTCTCGGAAGGGCGCCGGCCGCTCCGTACCCTTGGCGACATATTCTGCCCAGATATGCAAACCGCAGGCTTCGTCCGTGAGGCCATAAACGAGAAATTGCAGCGCGAGCGGGAGGAAAAAATCGAGCGCGAACTGGATGCTGCGAACGCATTCCAGGTCACGCGCACGAACGTCACGCGTCGTCGGCTGTACCTTTTCGTCCACGTTGATGTCGTTTTCCTTGCTTCGGGCAAAACCGACACTTTCAGCTTTGCACTCGAGGCCCCAAGCCGCGAGCTGCGGGAAGACGCGCAGCGCGAGTTTGGCCAGCTTCTGCGCGCTGTCGGCCTTACCGAAATCGAGGACAGCGACGAACTGCTCGGGAGAACCGCGACGTTAGAGCGTCGTAATGAGGGGGTGGTCTTCAAGCGGTGGGTGGCTGCCTGATGACACCAATCATCCAAACCATTGAGGCGGTCGACAGACCGCCGTCATCACCAGGCGGCGCGAAAACCATCGCACGGTTCACCGTCCAGCTTGGCGACGTCCGCCTCTACAACCTTCTCCTTCGCGAATTTCCCGACGGCACTCGTCGGACGATTTCACCCAACGTCGGCGGTCAGCACTGCGCTTCGTTTAAGCCTGCAGTCGCAGAAAAAATCACAGCAGCAGCAACATTAGCACTTTTGGGAGGCCAGCTTGCCGACAACCACAGTCGCCGTTCAGCCTAAATCAGACACTCCAACGATCGCGGGCAACCTTTCAGTCGCGCTAGAATACATCGCGGCGGGGATCCCCATATTTCCCTGTAGGGCATGGACAGAGACAGACCCACACACTGGGGAGATCTACGACCCGAAGAGCCCGCTGACATCAAATGGCCTATACGGGGCGAGCACGAATGAGCGCATCATTCGTGAATGGTGGCGCCGCAATCCTAAGGCTCTGGTCGGCATCCCGACGGGCGAGAAAACAGGGTTTTTCGCGCTGGACGTCGACGTCAAGGAAGGCAAGGCAGGCGACCGCAATCTCGCCGCGCTGGAAGCCGAGCACGCGCAGCTTCCGCGAACCGTTGTCGTCCAAACAGCCACGGGGGGATTCCACTACCTTTTTAGACACGTCGACGGTCTGACCACATCAACCGGCAGCCTTCCCGAACACATCGATATTCGCGCGCAAGGGGGATATGTCATAGCCGCCGGCAGCGAGTTCCCCGATGGGAGCCGGTACGATTATCTAGGCGGCACGCCTGCGGACCTCATTGCGGCGATCGGTGGCGTTGCAGAGGCCCCGGCTTGGCTAGTCGATGTCATCCGCACTCCGCGGTACAGGGCGACTTCTAGCCCAACTATACCCATGCCGCGCAACGATGACGTTTCGGCAGCCGAGGTCGAGGAGCTGCTTTCCTACATCAGCCCTGAGTGCGGATACCAGGACTGGATTAATGCCCTGATGGCCGTCCATGGGGAGCTCGGCGAGAGCGGGCTTGCCGTCGCCGACTCATGGAGCGCGACCGGATCCAAGTACAAGAGGGGCGAGGTAGCAAGAAAATGGAAAACCTTTAAAGCAGGCGCGGGAATCGGTATGGGCACCCTAACCGTTCTCGCGCGAGACGGCGGCGCTGACTTGTCGGCCATAGGCAAGAAGCATCGCGGTCGTCAGCATGACGACACGCAGCCGATAGACCCGGACAAGGTCGAGGCGTTCGTGGCCAGGGAGCTTGCCAAGAAAACGCCTGTGGCGGCCAATGACAATGAACCTACCAAGCCGACGGCGGACGCCGCAGATGAACCGTCGTCGCTGCCTGTAGTCAACCCTGTCAACTGGCACGGGCAGCCCGTTCCAGAGCGTGAGTGGTTTATTGAGGGGCTAGTTCCTCACCGGCAGGTGACAATCTTGGCTGGCGATGGCGGCGTCGGGAAATCGCTACTTGCTTTGCAGTTCGGCGCTGCGTCAGCGCTTGGTGTCGACACAGCAGGATACAGTCCGACTCAGGGAAGGGTTCTGTATCTGGGCGCGGAAGATGAAGGGGAGGAATTCCATCGGCGCCTCGTCGACATCGTTCGTGGACATGGGCGACAACTGTCCGACCTTGGGGACTTTAGGCTTATCCCGATGGCCGATGCGGATGCCTTGCTTGCGATACCAGATAAATCTGGCGTCATGCTGCCAACGGCGGTCTGGCGACAGTTCTGCGAATTGGCTCGTGAATTCCGGCCGCGCTTGATCGTCCTCGATACAGTTGCTGATCTTTTTGGTGGCGATGAAATCAAGCGTGGGCAAGCGCGGCAGTTCATCGGGATGTTGAGACGGCTGGCAATCGATCTCGATTGCTCGATCATCTTGCTTGCCCACCCGTCGCAGGAGGGCATTCGATCTGGCTCAGGTTCGTCCGGCAGTACTGGATGGAAGAATAGCTCGCGGTCACAACTCTATTTCAGCCGCCCAGATGGCGACAAGGAAGCTGACCCCGACATTCGTCTCTTGAGCACGAAAAAGATCAACTACGGCAAGGTCGGAAACGAGACGAAGTTGCGTTGGGAGCACGGGTGTTTTGTTGCAGAGCCCGCTGGAGGTTCATCTCAGGCCATCGGGCTGATCAATCGCAAAGCGGAGAAGGTCTTTATCGAACTTCTCCGCACCTTCTCAAGGACAGGGCAGAATGTGGGCGCCTCTGCGGGAACGAACTATGCGCCAGCCAAGATGGCAAAGCACCCTGCCGCTGAGGGGCATTCCAAGAAGGCACTTGAGGGCGCCATGCAGCGACTTCTCGAGGACGGAACCATCAAGCTTGTTTGGGACGGACCTCCGTCTAAGCCGAGACAGAGATTGATGGTTAGCGCTGATGATTACGGCCGTAAGGAAGGCGACGAATGAAATTTCCACCGCACGTTCCACCGCGCTTCCACCACCCTTCCACCGCCTTCCACCGCATGTTCCACCTCTCCCCCTATAACCCCCTGCGAGGTGGAAGCACCTCGCGGTGGTGGAAGCCACCGCGGTACTCCCACGCTCTAAAAGGAGGAAACACATGAGCCGCCGCATAAAAACTGCCGAGCAATCCGCCCGGCGCGAAAGCGCGCTGGCCAAGGAGGCGCTGCGCACAGCAGTGGCAGACTCGACGGCGCCCAGGGATCCACGTCGTCAAGGCGAACACTATCGCACGCACCTAGCGGCTGCGCATCTGGTAATCGAAACCCTTCAATTGCGGATCAAGGAAATCGAAAGCGAGCGGGACCGTATCAAACGGCAGTCTGAATACGACCTGTCGCTATGTGTCACCCGGTCAGCAGCCGAAGAGGCGAGGTTGAGAGCTTTCCGCCTGGCTCGCGAAAAGGCAGCGCTGCTCATGGAATTCCCACCCGGCATCCTGAACCAAGCGTCGGAGGACATCCGCGACATTCCAGACCCGAAGCCAAAATGGAGCAAAGCATGAAGAAATCCCGTCATCGTGATCTTTCGCAATTGTCCGCGCTCCTGGCCGCACAAGCGCAACCAGCCGAGAAAAAGCAAGCGCCGGCCAAGACAAAGATGCTCACCCCAGCCAACGACAACAGACCGGCCCGCGAGCAACTGGCGTGGCCGGCACTTGAACGGCTTGCCCATCGCGGCGACTATCGGCGTCTCTTCGCCCTGCGCCACTGGAAGAACATGGCATTTCCTGGGTCTGCAATTGATCCCCCAGAACCAAACGATCTCAATCCGGAGACAACCATCGAAATCCGTCCGTCAGAGGCGGAGCTCCTCGGCGCCCTCGGCTGGAAGGTCATTGGCCGCGACCGTTGGCAGTTCACCGCCGAAATGGTCAACGTCTATGAGCCGAAAGATTCCACACCGAGCCACCACAAGAACAAGAACGGCGGCACTGATACTCAGCTCGGCGATCTCCTTTTCCGCGACGGGAGACTGGTTGAGTGGGGCAAGACGCGAAAGGGCAGGTCGCTACGCCCCGTCGAACGTCCTCGCGGCGTCAAGGGTGGAGCGTCGCCCACCAGGTCCGACGCTGCAATCTTGGACTACCTGGAGCTTCCTGGAGCTGTGGCCTCACCGTTGACGGCGAAACCGTATTCGAAGCCTCTTTCAGGCGAGGCGGCCATCGGCGATTTCTATTCGCCCCTGCCGCGGGAAGAGCCAAACGCAAAGGATAAGCTCGGCCGTTTCGGCGTTGAAGAGGGGCGACAACTTCTGCGCAGTTTTGGTGTGGACGGCTCGGTCCCGTTCGACCGCCTCCCAATTCCGGCAACACGATGCCCTGATGGGCTGGTTTCGGGACCGCAGTGGGTCGGCGGGGTGAAAAAACCAAAGCCACTCGGCGAGATTTCGGCCGCCGCTGGTCGGGAGCCTGATTTCGCGCGGCAGGTGGAGACAATGTCTTATGTCGAACATCTCCGTCGGCATCTCGGCCAGCATGCCCTCGTGCTTGACATGGCGATTACCGATGCGACCGCCAAGGCCATTGGCATGGCAATGAAGAAGGCGCCAACCTACGCTGAAAAGTGCGGGACCGCGCTCATTGATGCTGCGATAGACGCTCTGATCGTTCTGGACGAAACGGCGCGCGGGGAATTTGTACCAGTGGAAGAAAAAATCGCAGCATGATGTCCGGTCGGACGCATGCTCGCACCGTATTTAATTGAATGGGTGAATTTCCCAAAGGCCGCCAGTGTGCGGCCTTCTCCTTTTGGAGCGCTGAAGATCCGCGGACGTTCAAACTCGCGACGATCGCCGGGACTGCTCCAAACCCTGTCGACCTGGCCTAGCGCCGGATCCACCCTATCTGCGGTGCTGGCGTTGTAAACCAGTAGCCGTCAAGCAGGACCGTGAATGGCTATGCCACGACGGATAACCAAAGAAGTCTGGCTATACGCCGACCGCCTGCTTCAAGCCCTGCGCTAGACGTGGCACATGACACGTTCTGGCGTAGGCACCAATAACGCGGGTTAGAGAAGCGGTCATCTCGCCAGCCTCATAAGCTGGAAATCATGGGTTCGAGTCCCATACCCGACACCAATCAGTCACGCTGCCCCACTCAACGATGCGCACGTGTCACCCCCATCGCCATGGCGCGCGCTCCTCTCGCTGCCGTGGTGGTCGTGCGCCGGGCTCCCTTCGGGTCGAGCTCGGCGCTTTCTGTTTTCAAGGATACCGGGTGTAAACCGGGCCACTGGGTTGATCGCCAGTGAGCGTGCGGCGTTCCCTTGCCGACCATTCGTGGTCTCGGTTGCTAACCGGTACAGCCGAAAGGCTGCGATGGTTCGATCCCATCACTATCCGCCAAAATCTGGAAGGCGCCGCTAAATGGTTGGCAATCGGTCTTGAAAACCGAGGGGACCGCAAGGTCAGGGGTTCGATTCCTCAGTCTTCCGCCAGTTTGCGCTATAGGCGCTTCTCCCGGCACCGGGCGTTCGTGGTGCGTTAATCAGCGAGGATGTCATGCGCAGCAATGAAACCGGCATCTAGTTCAAATGCCCGCTCCGAACAGGCGGCACGCTACAGGCGTCTCTACAAGACAGCCCGTTGGCGTCGTATCCGCGAGTACCAACTTGCCCTTCATCCATTGTGCGCCTGGTGCTTGGAACGTGAGGACGTCACCGAAGCGACAGAGGTCCACCACTCCATCCCTCATCGCGGCGATGAGGCGCTGTTCTGGGGTGGCCCATTCGTCAGCACATGCAGCCCATGTCACTCATCGAGAGGCCAGCTAGAGGACCACGGCAAGACGGTCGTGGTTTATGGGGCGGATGGGTGGCCATTGTGAGGGGTAGGGGGTGCCTCGAGAGTCTAGGCCACCGGGCAGCGGGAACCGGCGCTGACCAACAACGCACATTTTTCCAAATCAGATGTTGGGGTTAAATTCCTATGGCAAGGCCGCGGACGCCAAAAGCCAAGGCCGAGGTTACCGGTCAGGCCAGCGTAAGGCGCAAGAAATTTGAGGCTCGAAACGAGCCTAGCGTATCGGACGAACTCGGCGATCCGCCTGAGTGGATCAAGGATACCGAACAGAACAAGGCCAGGGAGGCGTGGCAAACATTGCGCCTTGATATCCCATGGCTCAACAGCAGCCACCGAATCCTGGTGGCAACAGCGAGCAATATTTTGGGGCGCATGATCGCCGGCCAGGACTGCGGCGTCCAGGCGATGAACCTTCTTCGGCAATGCCTAGGCCAGATGGGCGCCACGCCGGCTGATGCTAGCAAGGCTGGAGCAAAACCGGATGGCGAGAAAACAGATCCAGCCGACGAATTCTTCGACACCTGATCTCCCTGCCCATTTCAACCCGGCATACCCGACAGGGCCGGTCGACGAGTACGCTGAGAAAGTCATCAGTGGCGATATCGTGGCGGGGCCGCATGTGCGGAACGCTTGCCGCAGGCACAAAGACGACCGGCTGAACGGGCCGAAGCGAGGCATCCACTGGGATCCCGAGGCGGCAAGCCGAGTGCTCCGCTTCTTCCCGGCGGTTCTGAGACTGAACGGCGGCCAGTTCGAAGGAAGGCCGTTTCATCCGCACCTTTCGCAGCAGTTCAAGATTGGCTCCATCTTCGGCTGGAAGCGTGTCGAATCTGACGGCGCAATTCTGCGACGCTTTCGACGCGCCTACATCGAAGAAGGTAAGGGCAACGGCAAGTCTCCGCTTGCGGCCGGGATCGGGCATTATTGCCTGACCTCTGACGGCGAGGCCGCTGCCGAAATCTACGCTGCAGCCGCAAATAAGGATCAGGCTTTCGTTCTGTTCCGCGACGCTGTCGCGATGTACGAGCAATCGCCGGCGCTGAAATCGAAGCTGACGCCGTCTGGCGGCAACCCGGTGTGGAACCTTTCGTATCTGAAGAGGCGGTCGTTCTTCAGGCCGATTTCGCGCGAAGGTGCACATTCCGGCCCGCGTCCGTACATTGCGCTTTGCGACGAAATCCACGAGCACCCCGATGGCAAGGTCGTCGAAATGCTCGAGCGCGGCTTTAAGTTTCGCCGGCAGCCTCTGCTGTTCATGATCACGAACTCCGGTTCGGATCGCAACAGCATCTGCTGGGACGAGCACCAGCACGCGGTCAAGGTTGCAGCAGGCACGCAGACGCCTGACGATGACTTTTCCTATGTCGGCGAGGTCATCGACGACACGACGTTTTCGTATGTCTGTGCGCTCGACAAGGACGACGACCCCTTTACGGATCCGACGTGCTGGCAGAAGGCAAACCCGCTTTTTGGTGTCACGCTGAAGCACGACTATCTTGCCGGTGTCGTCAATCAGGCGAAGGACATTCCGTCAAAGCGGAACGGCATTCTCCGATTGCACTTCTGCGTTTGGACTGAAGCCGACACAGCTTGGATACCGCGGCCCATCCTTGAAAAGGTGATGGTCGATTTCGACCCTTACGAAGAGCACAAGGGTAAGAAGATCACGGCGGCTGGCCTGGACTTGTCCGGCGCGAAGGATCTGACCGCGGCAGCATTCACGATCGAAACCGGATCGAAGCGCATCACGCGCGAGGACGGGACTGAGGTCGACCTGCCGACTTACGATCTCTGGATTGAGGCGTGGACGCCTCGAGACACGATGGACGAGCGGTCAAAGCAGGATCACGTGCCTTATCGCCTCTGGAATGAGACGCATTATCCCGGCACGTCCTGGCCCTACATTCACGCCCCTGAAGGCGCTCGGGTTCGCTACGACCATGTTGCTGCACTATTCGCTCGCCTCAATACCGAGCATGGTATCGGCGTTTTGGCTTTCGACCGTTACGCGTTTGATAAGTTCGAACAGGAGCTCGACGACTACGGTGTCGAGATCAAGACGGTAGCGCACCCGCAGGGCGGCAAAAAGCGAGCAAAACCGGACGAAGAAAAGGTCCAGGCGGCGAAAGACGCCGGGTTGGAGCCTCCTTTGGGGCTCTGGATGCCCGGCTCTGTTTCGGCGCTGGAAACACTCATCCTCGAAGAGCGCATTAGGTTGCGCCGATCGCCAGTTCTGCTCGGCGCGCTGATGGGCGTGGCAATCGAGACTGACCCGCTCATGGGCAATCAGTGGTTCTCCAAGAAAAAATCAACGGTTCGTATCGACCCGGCAGTCGCGAGTGCAATGGCTGTGGGTGCGGCGGTTGATGGCTTTGTCGAAGTCAAGCCTGTGGTCAGCCCATGGGACGACCCGGAGTACTCTCTAGCGGCATAGGAGGCCGTATGAAATGGCCATTTAGCCGCGAAAAGTCGGCAGAAACGCGCTCAAGCATCGAAAATCCCACTGTGCCGGTGAGTGCCGAGAATTTCATGGCGTTCTTCGGCGTCCAGCAGGCCAGCATGCCAAGGGTCACGATCGACACGGCGCTGACTGTGCCGGCGGTACTTGCAGCGGTCGCGTTCATGTCTCGCACGCTGGCGGCGCTCCCGCGGCACGCTTATCGCGACAGCAAGGACGGCGCGAAGCGGGTGGGCGGCAAGCTGGAGACGGTTGTGAACCGCGCTCCAAACGAAACGATGGGCTCATTTGCCTTCTGGCAGTGGTTCTGGCAGCAGGTCTTTACCGGCGGCCGCGGACTGGCTTACATCGAGCGCACGCCGCAGGGGCTCGACTCGCTCTGGCCAATGGATCCTGCGAAGACCGTCGTCAAGCGGATTGGTCTCAGGACCGTCTATCAGTTTGAGGGTCGAGATTATCCCGCTGAAGACGTTATCGATGTGCCGTTCATGCTGCACTCCGATGGCGTAAAGCACTATGGGCCGATTCAGAGGGCGACCAAAGCGATTCAGCTTGCCATCGCCATGAACGACTACGGCAGCAACTTCTTCGCGGGCGGCGGCGTTCCGCCGTTGGCTCTGGAAGGGCCGTTACCAGCCGGTGCGGACGCTATGAAGCGCGCTCAGACTGATATCAAAAGGTCAGTCGACGCGGCCAAGAATGCCAGCGACCCGATCTTCCCGATTCCAGCCGGCTACAAACTGGCGCCTGTCGGTATCGACCCGGCTAAGGGGCAGATGGTCGAGGCGCGACGCTTTCAGGTCGAAGAGATCGCAAGGGCCTGGCAACTCCCGCCGGTATTCTTGCAGGACTTGTCGCGCGCGACGTTCAGCAACGCCGAGCAGCAGGATTTGCATCTCGTCAAGCACCTTATCGGCCAGTGGGCCAAGGCCCTCGAAGACGAAATGAACCTCAAGTTCTTCGGGCGCAACAACAACGGCAGGTGGATCGAGCATGCGCTCGACGGAATATTGCGCGGCGACTTCGTCTCAAGGATGAACGGCTACGGAGTCGCGATCCAGAACGCCATTCGAACGCCTGACGAGATCCGAGCGCTCGAAAACCTCCCGTCCAAGGGCGGCGAGGCCGACAAGCTGCATATCCAAGGGGCAACAGTGCCTCTTGGCTCGCAGAATGTCTCACAGGCAGCGCCTCCTCCGGCAAATGACAATCAAGAAAATGAGGCGGAAGCCGCATGAGCGATTTCGAAAAGCGCATAGCGCAGCAGGTTGAACTGCGCGCAGACGAGAGCGGCACGAAGACGCTCACCGGCTACGCGGCCGTCTTCAACTCGCCGACGGATATCGGCGGGTACTTCACCGAGCAGATTGCGCCAGGCGCATTCATCGAGACCATCAAGGGCGACGTGCGCTGCTTGTTCGACCATCAGAGCGGCAACGTTCTGGGGCGGACAAAGAGCGGTACGCTTAGGCTTTCGGAAGACAGCCACGGCTTGCGTTTCGAGGTCGATTTGCCTGACACAGTACTCGGCAAAGACGTCGGAACTCTGGTTGCCCGCGGCGACATCAGCGGTTGTTCTTTCGATTTCCGCGCGATGAAGCAGTCGTGGGACGACACGGTCGACCCACCGAGGCGCACGCTGGAGAAGGTCGAAATCAGCGAGGTATCGATCGTCACGTTCCCGGCATATGCCGATACCACAGTTGGTCTTCGTTCACTCGAGGCAGCGAGGGGCGAAGGCAATGCCGCGCACAACGCGGCGGCAGCACGTCGGCGCGTGGCAGAGAAACGAGCATTGAGCGAACAGAAGTTTCGGGGCATCCGGCAGGACTGACCCGCAGTCACCCGGCTCAGCCGGAGGGCACGGACAAACGTCCTGCCATTTTACCAACCACCATCCTAGATTTGGAGACCAGCATGTCCCTTACGGAACTGCAGGAGAAGCGCGGCCGTCTGATGACGCAGGCTCGCGAAGCCCTGAACGAGATCACCAAGAATACCGACGAATCCCGCGCCGCGGAGCTCGACAAGCGCCATGACGACATCATGGCCGAGTTTGATCGCATCGAGAAGAACATCGAACGCGAAGGGCGCATGGCCACACTTGAGGCGCGCATCGAAGAGCGCGCCCGCCAGGATCGCGAGAGTCGCCGCCCCGGCGCAGGTTCCCAGTCCGAATCGCGTGGCCAGGACGGCGGTGACGAGCTCGAATACCGCTCGGTGTTTTACAAGTTCCTTGCCTCTGGCGCCGACCTCGGCGAACTCGATGCCGAAGAGCGTGCAGTCTTGAAAGCTGGCGTTCAGTCGGCCAAGGAATTCCGCATGCAGACTACCGGCACCAATACTGCTGGCGGCTACACGGTCCCGGTCGAGCTGGCCGACTTCATCGTGAAGTCGATGAAGGACTTCGGCCCGATGTACAGCGAGGACATTGCCACTGTCGTTTCGACCGCCGGCGGCAATCGCATCACCATCCCGACCGTCGACGACACTGGCGTTACGGCTGAGAAGCACACCGAAGGCACTGCGCTGACCGATGATGGCGGCAAGGATGCGACATTCGGTCAGAAACTGCTCGACGCCTACGTTTATGACACCGAGTTCGTGAAGTTCTCGATGGAACTGGCGCAGGACAGCATCTTCAACATGGAAGCCCTGCTTGGCGCCCTGCTCGGCGAACGCCTCGGACGCATTGCGAACCGCGAACTGACGATCGGCGACGGCACTGGCGACCCGAATGGCGTTGTCACTGCATCGACGCTCGGTCGAACTGCAGCTGCAGCTGCCGCGCTCACCGCGGACGAACTCATCGACCTGCAGCACTCGGTCAACGCGGCTTACCGACGGTCGCCGAAGACCCGCTGGCAGTTCGCCGATCTGACACTCGCGGCCATCCGGAAATTGAAGGACGCCGAGAATCGGTATGTGTGGACGATGGGTGACATTCAGAAGGGTGAACCCGGCACGCTCCTCGGATATCGCTACGAGATCAATGACGACGTCCCGGCCATCGCCGCCTCGGCAAAGCCGGTCATCTTTGGTGACTTCTCGAAATACTTTGTCCGCAAGGTCGGCTCGCCGGTCATCGGTGTTCTGCGCGAGCGCTTTTGGCCGGATCTCGGCATCGCCGGTCTCATCCGCTTCGATGGCGAACTCGGCGACACCGCTGCGGTCAAGCACCTTGTGATGGCTGCATCCTAATAGTCGGACGGCGGGCTTCGGCCCGCCTCCTTCCCTACGGAGGCAAACATGAAGATCAAAATGTTGGTCGGCCTGTCCGGCAATGAATATTCGCTCGCTCCAGGCGACGAGCACGATTTCAGCGACGCCGAAGCAATTCGGCTGATTGAGGCTGGCTACGGAGTGCCGGCTGTAGCGCAGCATGTTGAGCGCGCCGTTGCAGAAATAGCTCCTGAGCGCCGCAACAAGCGAGGCAAGAATGTGGTATCCAACGAAAGTGACCACGCCGGCGGCGACTGAGCCGGTAAGCCTAGAAGACGCCAAGCGTCGTCTTCACGTCACTTTTGACGATGACGACGACGACATCAGCTTGATGATTGCCTCCGTGCGCGATCATGCTGAAAAGTATTGCAATGTGCGCTTCGCCAGCCAGACCGTCGAGATGAAATGCGACGGCTTCTGCGATCTGGCCAGGCTGACAGAGGCGCCCGTCACCGAGGTGACGTCGATTGTTTACGTCGACACAGCGGGTGCCGTTCAGACGCTCGCTGACACGGTCTATGATCTTCGCAACGATGATCTCGAGGTCTCCATCGTCTTGAAATACGGCCAGCAGTGGCCAGCCATCCGAAGCGGGTCACGCATCATTGTTACTGCAGTAGTCGGCTACACAGCGGCCCCCGCGGCGGTGAAGCACGCCATTCTTCTGAACATCGTCGACGCCTACGAGAACCGCGAGAACGCAAAACTAGAAGATTGGACCGCGTTTGACGCACTTCTTTGCAACTACAGACGCGGCGCTTAAGCCGCAGGGGATTCCACCATGTCAGACATCACCATCACCGCGGCAAATGTGATCGCGGGCAGCAACGCAACGCGCGACATCGGCACGGCCGGCGAGACAATCACCGCTGGCAAGATTGTGTTTCTCGACGCAGCCACCAGTAAGTGGATGCTGTCGGATAACAACGGCACTGGCACGCGCACCGTCAACGGCATGGCGCTGAACGGCGCATCGCTCAACCAGCCTCTATCGGTCGTGAAGTCTGGCGACGTCACCGTCGGCTCCGTTCTTACGGCCGGCACTGACTACTGGCTTTCGGCGACTGCAGGCGGCATCTGCCCTCGCGCAGACCTGGCCACCGGCATGGACACGATTCAGATCGGCGTTGCGAAGAGCGCGACGGTGCTCACGATCGCGATTCAGGATCCGGGCGTGACACTTTAAGCCATGTGGATTCGCTTTACCGCCGACCACAACTGGGTGCAGCCGGGCTTCACCATCGCTTACAAAGCCGGGATGATCGAGAACGTCACTCGCGAGTGCGCCGAAGAGGCGATTACGGCGGGTAAGGCTTTGAAGGCTCCGACGCCACGGCGAGAGCGGGAGGTGGCCAATGGCAAAAAAGCCTAGTGCGGGCCGCCAACGCGAGAAGATGCACTTTCAGAAGCGCGGCGAGGGCGAGGACGAATACGGCAACCCGCAAACGGACTTCGCCACCATCTTCACCGACTTTGCCGAGCTCGTGCCGCTCCGCGGCGGCGAGGGCGTGCAAGCGGCCCGCCTGACGGGCAGGCAGCCTTACATCGTTCGGATCCGGTCGTGTGTTGCCAGCCGGGAAGTCACGCCATCCTGGCGGGCCGTCGACGCGCGCAACGACAGGCGGGTACTCAACATCCGCACCGTGACCAATCCGGACCAGAAGAACGGCTGGCTTGAATTGCTGGTCGATGACGGGGTTGCCACGTAGCGGTGGACGTAAGGCAGGAGAGACGGCATGGCGCTGAAGACGAAGATTCTGGGGCGCGAGGCGCTGACCAAGAAGTTGAACGAGATTGCGCCATCTGTCGAGAAGTATGCGGCACCAGCAAAGCTGGAGATCGCCGAAGAGGCCGCCGACAAGATTGCTGGCCGCGCGCCTACGGGTGCAACGCTGGAATACATGCACAACATCGAAGCCGGCAGGCTCGCTGATCACCCAGACAAAAAGCCAGTCGGCATCAATGCGTCGAAAGACCCATCGGCGGCTGGAGTCTTTGCTCCGTTCATCTGGCGGTTCTTGGAGTTCGGCACAGCGCCGCACAACACAGCGCCAGGTGGCGGTACTGTCCTGGGGCAGGTGACGCACGCAGAAGGCGGCGGTACGCAGCATCCCGGCACTGCCGCGCAGCCTCACATCTTTCCGACGTGGCGCGAAATGCGGGATAGGGCAAAGCGTAAAATTCAGGCCGCCGTCAACAAGGGCGTCAAAGAGGCCATGAGCAAGTAACCCGGCAAGGATTTCCGAATGGCCAGCGCTGAACTGGAATTACAGGGCGTGATCGTCACGCGCCTGAAGGCTGACGCTGGCCTCATGAGCCTTGTGAACGGGGTTTATGACCAGCCTCCTGACAATCGTTGGGCAATGCCCAAAGAGGGCTACGTCACGATCGGCGAGGCGCAGTTCATCCGCGATGATGCGACGTGCATTAGTGGAGGCGACGTGTTCCTGACCCTCCACGCATGGTCGCGCAGGGTCGGCTTTCCGGAATGCAAGAAAATAGCAGACGCGGTCGTTGAATCGCTCCATCTCGCGCCGGTCAATCTGACGACGTGGCGCCTTGTTTCACTCATGCATCGCCAGACTCGCGTCTTTCGTGACGCGGACGGGCTGACGAGCCATGCGGTCATTGACTTCGTGGCGAACGTCGAGCGCATCGCTTAGCGGCGGGCCACCACCACAAAGAACCACCACAATTGACGTCCGGCGCTGCCGGCGAAGGAGACCACATGGCAGATGGACAGCAGCTTGGCCGCCTCTTGCTTATCAAGGTAGGCGACGGCGGTTCGCCGGAAGTGTTCAGCAATCTCTGCGGCATCAAAACCCGCAGCTTCAATCTTTCCGCCAACGAAATCGACACGACCATCCCGTCGTGCACCAATCCAGGCGGCCCGGTTCAGAAGACCAGCCGTCCCGGCATCTCGAACCGCACTTTCACCGGCTCCGGCAATTTCGTGAAGAGCGCCGTATCGACTGCATTCCTGACGCACGTGCGCAACAGCGAAGCGTTCAATGCGCAGGTCGTTGTCCCCGGCGACGGCACGTATGAGGGCTCGTGGATGGTGACCGACTTCTCATTCGACGGCGACGTCGAGCCGAACTTGGAATTCAGCGCAACCTTCGTTGCCGCCGACGTACTGACGTTCACTGCCGAGGTGTAATCGATGGCAAAAGAGGAGAAGACTATGGCAACTGCCAAGGCGAAGCTGGCGGAAAAGAAGCCTTTCCCGCTTGAGGTGAACGGCGCCCGCGGCGAAGCCGAGCTCTGGGTTGGCGACGTGCCTGTCGTCGTGGCGGCAAGCATGGCCGGCTTGGCCGCTGTTTCAACCCGTCTGGAGTGCAAGTCGTTTCAGGAGCTTTTCGTGCGCCTATCCGACGTTGAGGTCGCAGCCACCTTTGCCGCGATCGAGCTGCTGACGGTGCGAGGCGACAAACTCGCCGCTATCCAGGCGCTCAAGCTAAAGGACCTGGCGGCATGCAAGGCTGCCTTCCTCACCGTGCTCGGCCATCATTTCGACGGTGACGAGGGAAACGCGGAAGCCGCCGGCTAGGCGGCCAAGTAGAGCGGGAAGAGCCGTTTCCGTGGCGCGACTGGATACGGATTGCCCTTGGCGGGCTTGGTTGGCGTCCCACTGATTTCTGGGCCGCCACCATGACTGAGTTTTTCGAAGCCATCCACGGTCGAAACGAGGCCAATGGCGTCGACGACGCTCCGAAGGCGCCTTCTAAGAGTGAGATGGACGCGCTGTTGGAGAAGTACGGTTAGTTGGAAGCTGCGTTGAATTCACTTTGAGTGATGTAGCCGCGATTCAAGCACGTCTCGCGCAGTAGAGAATAGTCCTTGTTTTCTGGCGACAATGACTGCCGGCAGCCGGAGCGCATTGTCGATTCCTTCTGCGCAGCTTCTGCCTCGCCTGATTTTCGATACTCTCCTATTGCGAACCAGCCACCACCCGCGATCACCACAACGCAGGCGGCTGCGACAAGCGCCTTCAGCCATCCATCCATCTTCACCACCTCAGAAGCCCGCCACCACGCGGGCTTCTGCTATTCTAGGATATACGCCTGATGGTTGAAAAGACCGACGATCTTGTAATTTCCATCAGCGCCGACCTTGCGACCGTCAAGCGCAGCCTCAAGCGGCTCGAGCAGGACATTTCGTCGACCACTGGCAAGGTCCAGAAGCAATTCAACGACCTGGGCAAGGGCATCGACAACTCGATGACCTCTTCGCTGCAGGCCCGCATCGACAAGATGGTCGGAATCGGAACCAAGGGCGCCAAGGAGTGGAGCGGCGCGCTCGCGGATCAGGGCAAGGAACTTGAGCGGCTGCGCTCAAAGTACAGCCCGCTCTTCGCGACCATCAACAACTACAAATCGGCTGTTTCTGATATTCGCCGCGCGCATGCGGTAGGCGCCATCTCTGCGAACGAGATGACAGCAGCCATCCAGCGCGAGCGGCAGGCGGCGCTCCAAGCAACCGCCGCGATTCGCGGCAAGAACGCAGAAATAAACAAGACAAGCGGTCGCGGCAGCATGGGAGCCGGGGCGTTCAATACGTCCAACCTAGCCGCGCAGGGATTTGACACGCTCACCACGGCACCATTCATGCCATGGTACACTGTTGCGCTTCAGCAGGGGCCGCAAGTTGCGCAGGTCTTTAACGACATTCGCGCCAAGGGCCAAGCAATTGGACCTGCGGTCGCTGGCGCATTCACGCAGCTTCTCAATCCGATCTCCCTGGCAACGATCGCAGCTATCGGCGCGACGGCAGCGGCAGTCCAATACTTCTCCACCATCGAATGGGGCGGCGGCAAGTCAGAGGAAACTCTGAAAAAGGAAGCCGAGCTCGTTCAGGCTGTCGTCAATAAGTGGGCTGAAGCCGTACCGGCATTGAAAGCTTACTACGACGAACGGCAGAAGGCAGCCGACAACAAGGATTTGAAAGAGGCGGCAAGCATCGCCGCCGATGAGCAGTGGACGGAGCTTCGTAAAGCGCTCGGTGACGTAAACACCGAGATTGCCGACATCGTGTCGCGCTTGTCGCAGATGGGCCAAGATACAGACAAGGTCACCAGTCTTCAGCGGGCGTTTAGTGAACTTGTCGCCGGCATCGAAGACGGCACGGCTAGCTCGGACCTTGCCAAGAAGGTGCAGTCGGAACTGGCGGCGGTCATCAAAGACAACGCTACTCCGGAACTGCAAAAGTACCTCGAAATATTCGAGAAGCTCGCGCCGTCGATCGATAAAGCCGCGACCAGCGCATCGAAGTTCAAGACCGAGGCGGCGGTTCTCGCCGACCTGATCAAGCAACTTGGCCCTCTCGGCCAGCTTTCGCCAATACTGAGCGGCGACGGCAGGTTCCTCGTCAACCAGAACGATATCCAGGACTATCGCTTTCGGCAGGCGCAGAACGAAAATCCGACCATCGTCAATGGCGACGGCCGCACTGTCTCCGTTCCGACACCTGGCGCCAAACCGATCCAGTTGGGCGACGAGCCCAACAAGAAAGCTGAGACCTCTGCGGAGCGCGCAGCGAACGCGTATCGCGACCTTATCAAGAGCGCGGACGACAGAATTGCGCAACTCCGGTTGGAAACGGAACTTTCCGGCCAATACGGCGTCGCCACAGATGCCGCACGGTTCCGGTTGGAATTGCTGCAGCAGGCCGAAGACAAGGGCCGATCGCTGTCTGAAAAGCAGCGCATTAAGATCGAGGAGAAGGTAGCCGCCTACGAGAAATACTCGCAGGCGCTGTCTGAAGCCAAGCTAAAGCAGGATCTGCTCGACGACGGCGTCTTCGCCGGCATGTCGAAGCAAGAGCAGGCCGTAAAGCAACGGCTGCGGTCTTACGGCCTATCTGAAGACATGGGCGGAACGAACGCGGCAATGATCCGCGATCAGTTCCAGCGTGAAGAGTTGTCGGACCTGACGCAGTCGTTCCTGTCGGAGTTTACAACTGGCGTCGTATCGGGCGGCAAGAGCATCGGCGAGTCCTTCGCGGATGCCATCAAGAACGCCGCCGCGAATGCCATGCAGAAGTCGCTGGATAGCCTCTTCACGCAGATCGGCAACGCGCTGGCATCGGCTGTGTTTGGGGCAAAGGGTGGCGCGGCGAGCTCGACGTTATCGGCCTTCCCGGCTGCACCTTCTTCGCTCGCATCTGCCTTTGCCGCGCCAGTGGGTGCGGTAACGCGCGGAGCACTGCCAGCAGCAGGAACGTCTAAGACGGGCATTGGCCTGTCCACGATCAGCACGGCAAGCGGTCTGACCGCAGATGTGAATTCCAAGTTCGCTTCGCAGTTTCAGTCGCTCGTCAACGACCTTGAGGCCACTGGCTACCAGATCAAGTCGATTGGCGGCTACAACCACCGCAACATCGCCGGGACAAACAAGCTGTCGAACCATGCCTATGGCAATGCGATTGACATCAATCCGCAGGCCAATCCGATGGGGCGAAATCTTGTCACCGACATGCCGACTGGCGTCAGCGCCATAGCGGCTCGAAATGGCTTCAACTGGGGCGGCGACTGGAAGTCCAAGAAGGACGCCATGCATTTCGAAATCTCGCAGGCCAAATCGGCCGGCGAGGCGCTCGAGAAGTTGGCAGGCGCTTCCACGGAAACGACCAAGGGCCTTAGCAGCCTCGCAACCAACCTCACCTCGGCAGGTGGTGGCGGATCATCCTGGCTGTCATTCCTGTCCGGCACAGCTTTCTCCGGATCCAAGCAACTCGCGGCGAGCGGCGGCATCGGCCTGTTCGATAAGGGCGGGTATACCGGCTCAGGCGGCAAGTACACGCCTGCCGGCATCGTCCACAAAGGCGAGTACGTCTTCGACGCAGCAGCGACCAGCCGCATCGGCGTTCCAACGCTTGAGCGTCTTCGCGGCTACGCCAACGGCGGCCTCGTCGGCGCGCCGCGTGCTCCGCGGCTAAACGGTCGCGCATCGGCGACGAACAGCAACTCACAGCCGGGTGTTCTGCAGGTGCACATCAGCGGCGCCAGCGGTGACGATCACGTGCGCACGCTGGTGAAGCAGGGTGTGGGCGAGGCTTTGGCCGCGCAGAACGACAATGAGCGCCGCGGCGGCTTCGGGACCATGCAGGTCCGCTATACAAACCAGAAGGGCTGACAATGGCTGTTTACATCAATCAGCCGACGCTGGCGGCCAACTTTCTGGCCCCGTTGCGAACCACCTATGACGTCACCGGCTCGTCGATCGACGGCGGCCGCAATGGCGTGGGTGAGGGGCAGTCAATCGAGATGAGCGGTGGCGGTATCGTCACCGCCATCTATGAAGACTGCAAAATCAAGGATCCGGAGCACTACGAATATGTGAATTGGCTCGGCGCCCGCCTGAATGGTGGGTACCGATTCATCAACGTTCCGATCATCACCGACTGGTTCGGGCCGTTCCCTAAAATTGGGCGGTTGCCGACGCCGATCGTCAGCGGCATTCCGCATTCTGATGGGTCCTATTTCGATGATGGCTCCGGCTACAGCCAGGCGACCGCCTGGGGCGAGATCACCGAAGCAGCGGCCCTGAATGCTGGTGTAATTCGATTGAAGGTCTACGGGTTGTCTAGACCGCTGCGGTGGTCGGATTGGTTTTCGATCTACCACCCGACAAAGGGCTGGCGAGCGTATCGATATTGGGAAGTCTTGGACTCGACCGAAGGTTCAGACGGCTCGGGCGCATTCACCGACTATCAATTGGCCATAGCACCCCCGCTGCGGGAAGCCGTGACGGTCGGAACGCGTGTCGAATTCGCTCGGCCGATGTTCGTCGCGAAGTTCAAATCGGATTTCACGTTGCCGTCCGTGGTCGAGGCGTTCTTCGTGACGCAGCAGGCCATTCAGTTTGTTGAGGCGTTCTGATGGGCTGGGTTCCAGACAACGTTATTGAGGAACTGCGCGGGAGCCATCAACTTGGCATCTTTCTTCGCATTGCCACCGACCCTGCTTTGCATATGTGGTTCGGAATCAACGATATACCAGCGAATTTTGACAGCATAGATCCAGACGGGACCGTCTATCTCGGCGGCGGCCGACTTGTCGGCGTCCCCACGCTCGAAGTGCTGGTCAACGGAACTGCGGATAGTGTGGAGTTCACGCTGTCGGGCATCGACCCAGCGACGGCCGCAAAGACGATCGACAGTCTGCCGGTGGTGCGCGGCGCGAACGTCCAGATGGGCATCACGACGCTGGATCAGTATTTCCAGCCGATGAGCGACATCATCCCGATCTGGACAGGGACCGCCTCCCACGTCGGCGAGCAATCACCGGCAACGCCGAGCGGCCAGTCGGTGACGCTTACCCTTTCGCTGGCCGTAGTGGCCGGAGAGGCGACACGGTCGAGGCCGGCGCGCACGCTCTGGTCTTCGGCTCACCAGAAGGCGATTTCGTCGAGCGACAAGTTCTGTGATGAGACGGCCCGCCTTGCCCGCGGTGTCCAGCCCACATGGACGCTCGGCTACTAGCCCCGGCCAATCGCTGCCGCGTGGCGGCAAGGAAACAAGATGACATTGCAGGAATTTGCAGCCCTGCCGCACCGATTCAGGTGGGGCGGGATGGGCGGTGACGACTGCACGACGTTCTGCGCCACCTGGCTGCAAGAGAGCATCGGCGTCGATCCCGCCGCCAGTTACCGCGGCACTTATTCCACGGCCAGGGGCGCTCACGAAATCCTAGCGCGTGCTGGGGGCACCGTTGCTTTCGCCGCGAAGACACTAGAGCCACTGGGTTTCAAGCGCATCCAGCACCCACAGGACGGCGACGTCGGCGTGGTCAAGGCACCTGCCGGCATGGACGGCGAAATCACCGAGATTTGCGCAATCAGGTTTGGCCCGCTCTGGATGATGTTGGGGCCTTCCGGCGTTGTCGCGAAACAGATGAATTACGTTGCAGCGTGGAGGTTTACGGGGTGAGCTTACACCATCGCATGATGCTGCAGCGATATGGCCTTGGTCATTCGACATCGCTTTACAGCACGGTCGTTTTTGACCCCATCTTTACGCCACTGTTTACCGCCGTGCTGGGCACTGGCGGCATCACGATTGGCGCCTCGACTATCACTTACGCGTCGATTGCATCGGCCATCGCGACGACGGCGCTATCGATCGGCATTCGGATGCTGATGGCGCCCAAACCCCCGAAGCCTGAGGCGGCCAAGGTTCCGCTGACGCAGTCGATACCATACCGCATCTGGGCAGTCGGCCGCACGCGAATGGCTGGCGCCTACATGCTTTGGGAGTCCAAGGGCCACCGCCTTTTCGGCATCCAGGCGATGGCCGGTCACCGCATCAAGTCGTTCAATCGCTATTGGCTACACGACGATGAAGTCTCTCTCGACGGCAGCGGCTGGGTGATTTCGCCCGGTGGCGGCCGCTACGGCAACACCAGCGTCCAGATCCAGACGCGTCTGGGTCTTCCTACTGAGACGGCCTACGCTAACGCAGTGGCCGACTTCTCGTCGGAGGGCCTCTGGACCAACGATCACCGCGGGGACGGGCAGGCGTCTCTTTGCATGTTCGCCGGCGCGACCCGGATGAAAGACCAGCAGAAGCGGTTCCCCTATGGCGTGCCGCAGGTTTCCGTCGAGCTCGATGGTGCCCTTTGCTGGGATTTCCGAGACCCGGCACAGAACCCTGCTGATCCGAGTACCTGGCAGTGGACGCGAAACAGCGCGATCATCACCGCATGGCACCTTTGCTTTAACGAGTTCGGGTTCGGCCTCGACTATCAAAAGGCGTTGCTCCCGGTCATCGACCTCTGGAAAGAAGAGGCCGACATCTGCGACGAAGCGGTAACCCTTGCCGGCGGCGGTACTGAGAAGCGCTATGAATGCAACGGCTTCGACACCACTGAGAACGGACCGAAGGCTGGCCTGAACGCCATGCTTGCCGCCTGTGACGGGCATTTAGTGGCAAGAGGTGACGGCGCTCGCATCCTGACGGTCGGCAAGTTCCGCGAGAGCCGCTGCGTTACGCTGTCGGATCGCGATATCGTCGGCCACAACATTCAGTACGACGTGCTTTTCGAGGACGAGTGCAACCGCCTCATTCCGAAGTTCACGTATCCATCCACCGACTACACAACGTCGGACACCGACTATTTCGAGGATGTGGAAGCTCAACTTGAATCTGGGCGCATCTTGGCTGAGGAGGCTGAGTATCAGTGGGTACACCAGTGGCGGCAAGCACGAAGGCTCGGCAAGCGTGACTGGTTGCGGCTTCGTCAGAAAGTCAAGGGCAGCATCGACGTTCGTTTATCCGGCATCAACGCGGTATATTCGCGATGGGTTCGATTGGATACGCCGCTGCGGCTGCCAAGGCTAAACGGAAAGCTGATTGAAAATCGCCGTTCACTGCTTGCACTCACGCGTGGCGGCTTTTCGATGGATATTGTGCAGCATCCGGACAACATCGACGCATGGAATCCTGCGGTCGACGAGGGGGTGCAGCCTCCAGTTCCAAACCAGCCGGCCGTCTCTGGGATTGTAACTCCAGTCATCAATCTGGTGCAGTCAAAGGCGAACGGCGGCTCCGTCTACATCCGCGTGGTGGTCATTGACCCCGGCGACGCAAGTCTCACGCCGATTGTCAGATACCGCGTTGCCGACATCGGGGCGGGGGTTCCGGGCGCGTGGGTTGAGCAAAGTTTCCCCGATGCTCAGCCCTCGATCGGCTACATCAACTTGAACACCAACACGGTTCCGGTGAATCAGGCGCTTGAAGTGCAGGTCGCTTATACAAGTCCTGGCGGTGCCTATTCAGCGTGGTCAACCACCGAAAGCGTCACATCCACCGCCGATCCGACGCCCCCCGGCGCGGTGACTGGTGTTTCTGTAACGCCCGGATCTGGCACAGCAACTTTCAACTGGACGGCTCCGAACAGCGCGAACTACGCCGGAGCGAAAATCTATTGGAACACGGTCAACAACTTCGGCACTGCGACGTATCTCAGCCCGCCTGAGTACGGAGCTCCGAGTTCCACCGACAGTGCTTCGCGCACAATCTCGGCCGGCACTCGCTATGCCTGGATCGTTTCAATCAACAGTTCCGGCATCGAGGGCACGCCCGTAGCTACGGGTAGTTTCGTCGTAACCTGACGCGCCTCTGACGCTGACAATCAAACATCTTGAGCCCTGCCGTTCGGCGGGGTTTTTCTTTTCAGGAGAGCCACGTGGCATTTTCCCCGAACGCACAGACTGTTTATGCGGATGGCCCTGCTGGCTCGCCGCTTCAGCCGGCGAAGTCTGAAATCCGCAAGCTGCTGAAGCAGTATGAGAATGTTATTGACGCCTTCCTGTCCAACGGCGGGTTGCTTTTCTCGTCCAAGGCCAGCCTCGACGCCAGCCTGAACTACGCCGCCAACAGCATGGCGTGGGTGCTGGGCGATGCGACCGTCGCCAACAACGGCGTCTACAAGAAGGTTGGCGCTAGCGGGACCGGAAGCTGGACGCGCGTCAGCGATCTGCCGTTCTCCTTCATCATTGCGAGCGATGTGGGTGCCGGCACGGCGAACGCCATCCAGGCGACGACTTCGATGCCGGTTTCGGGCTCGGCGCTGATCTGGACAAACGTGTTTCGCGCGAACACGGGAAGTCCGGTGACGATTAGCTTCAACGGCGGCTCGGCACTCACGATCAAGACGAATACCGGCAATAACGTTAGCGCGGGCGGTCTGGTCGCGGGCATGATCGTTCTCGGTATTGTTTCCGGCTCGACGTTTAGGCTGCTCAACGACCAAGTGTCTAGCGCTATCGTTGCTGCTGCTGAAGCGGCGCAGGTGGCGGCCGAGGCTGCGCAGGCGGCAGCAGAAGCGGCGGCTGCGATAGGAGGAGGCGGCAACCCCGTCAATAGCTGGCGCGGATACACGGAACTCAACACTTTCACGGCGACCGGCGCGGCCAAGTCGAATGTTGATGGCTACCTTAAGCTCATTGCTTCCGGCGCAAGTACACAGATCACCCTGAGTGGCCTGACCATCAATGGGGCGACCGAGCGCTATCTTGCCATTCGGTATCGGCGCACTGTTGGGACTCCTGGCTGGGACTCCGACGAAGACGCCTTCGGCTGGTCTACGTCCGGTCACGGCTTCACCAGCAGCTTCCTCGCCAAGATCATCAACACGTCGACGGGCTGGAAGACCGCATACCTTGATATGTGGAGCCCCTTTGCGGGCGGGACTGACTGGAAAACGAACACGATCACCGGGATCCGCTTCTTCGCCGCCAATGGCGTTGGAGCTGACATCGATATCGCTTGGATTGCTACCTGTGCTGATGCTCCTCGGCGTGGCGATGTGCAGAATGATCTGAGGTTTCTGCAAACGCAGCAGGACGCGGGGTTCACTGGTAGTGGAATCTACTCAGTAAAAAACATTATCGAAGGCCACCTCGATCTTTTGATGACTGCGCCGTCTCTGGCGAATGGGGCAGACGTTTCTGCCAAAGTTCAAGCTTTGGTGAATGCCGCCGCAGTCGCAAAGAAGACGGCGTTTATCCCGGCGCACCCTCTCGGCTTCGTCTGGCGTTTCGACAGTCAAATTGACTTGCCGGCAAATACGAAGCTTGTTTTCGACCCGGCGTCGAAGAGCACGACGCAAGCCGCCGTGAAGACTTTCAGGGTTACGGGGTCGCGCGTCTACTTGGATGGCGGTTTTGGCGCGGAATTCTCGCACGGTGGCGATGGGGAATTCCTCGACACCAACCAGAAGGACGCCATCCAGATGCGAGGCTTCCGGCTCGATGTTGGAGGCGTCACCACAAAAGACGGCATCATCGTTTCCGGCTCCGATACTTACATCGAAGACAATGCTTTCGGCTCGTTCCGGACCTCAAGCTACGCTATCCGGGTCGCGAAGAAGGCAGGACAGATCAACATCAATAACAAGATCGTTGATAATTATTTCGGCGGGACCGGTCGAGCTTTCTGCGTTTCTTCAGAAGAGGCCGGCGAGCGGCCGGAGGGAATCACGTTCTCTCGCAACAAGTCGGTATTGACCGGAACGACGATTGTTCAGGTCGAAGCGGTTCTGTCGCTGCATCTGCTCGATAACATGCTTGACCAAGGCTCTTTCGCTATCATCAACCTTGCCTCGTCGGCGGCTGGTATCCAAGGACTAACGGTCGATACTTGCTATATAGCGGCGGCTCAATCTCCTACCGGAGTCGGAGGTGGCATCGGCATCCGCGTTGATTCTGGCAGCGTTGGCGTGATTGACGATGTGAAAATCACGAAAAATGAAATCGCTTGGAGCGCCTACGGTATTTCCCTGCTCAACAAGGTTTCGAACGTCTCCATTGAAGGCAATAGCCTGTTGAACATTGACCAGATTGGCATTAGCGCAGACGCCGACCGTCTTCGGTTGAGAGACAACACGTATACGATGACGGCGGCCGGGATTAAGAAAAACCTAGTCCTGACGGAAAAGGCCGGCGGCGGGTCGATCTCAATCGAAAACGAAAACTTTGATGCGGCTGGAACTGTTGATGTCCCGGTGTCAATTACCCGCGATCGGTGGAATATCGGCCGGACCTTTGGGAAGGTGCTAAGGAAAACTTCCAGCGCAACAGCGGCCAGCCCCGCCAATCAGGCTTACCTCCCCATTCCTCACGGACTGATCCGGGCACCTAGCGTCATAACCGGCCTGACCGCTACCGTGGCAAACGGAGCAGTTTATATGAACCTGCGATGCTCCGTTGTTTCAACGGACGCCACAAACACTACGGTTCAGATCTGGCATGATGGCGCCGTTACCCCAGGGAACATAACATTTTCCTTGGATGCCTCAATTTAAGCGTTCAATAGCACGGCGTCGGCGAACCCGACGCCGTGCTGAAGTGATGCCAAGAGATCGAAACTTCAGCTACTTGGACCTGGGCCGAGTTCCTCTGCTTGACTCCGGGTCCCACGGGGAAGGGGCTAATTGTAGCTCGAGCCACGCTGTACTGCGCAGGTCGATTTTCCCGTCTAGCATAGATGCAGCCCAGAGGTCGTCGCGTGAGTATTTGTACATCACATCAATTTCGGTTTTCCGCACGACCCAGTAAATGTCACTGATGGTTTTCGCGATCGCATCAACTTCGTCGATCGTGAGATAAAAGTAGAAGTTGTTGGTTGTTTCGTAGTTAAAAATCTCATGATGCGTTGTTATTGGCCTGCGGAGCTCAATGTACTTAGATGATTCCTCAATCGAGGATGAGTTATGACAAATGCAATTTCTTGCAATCAGTAAGTCGTCGAAAATCGTTCGCGCGTAATCGACATTTGAGATGAATAGTTCTTCCGCGTCTATCGCGCATACAGCTTTCCTGAACTGAGCAAAACGCCGCTTCAATGCTCCCTGGATCTTCTTGTCCTCTTCGGTGAAGAGATCCAAGTCCTTCCTATTCAGATAGCTACCCTTGAGGCCGTACTCGACAATATTCTTGATCGCGTCGTGCATGGCACTGTCTAGCTTCCCGAAATTTCGAACCAACCGCCCGATCGCTGCATCAAAGAGTAGTTCAGCATTAAGATGATCCGCTGCTGTTAAGGTCTCTGTGGCTATATGCATCAACTTACTTCCTCAAAAAAATTGACCGGTATCGGGGAATCAATCTCCACACTAGCTAAACTAACTTATAGTGACTAAGTAAAACAATTGAACATCCTCACGGTCTCTTGAGCCTTATTAGTTGCTACTTGGTCGCACCGCGGATCTCTCTAACGACGTCGCTGTCCTTTCCGCAGCATTCTGCGGCAATGTCCAAACAGCGTTGCCGCTCCAGAGCAATAGCCTCAGCAACCATCTTGGTCGGGTCGCTTTGTCCGCGCGCAAGGTGACGGGCCGAAAGGCTCCACGCTGTTTCAGTAATGTCTTCTGGAATCATAACTCGCCTCAGTTGACGCTCAACTAAGCGTAGGCGTCCTCGCTTTCCTGAAACGTGTGCGCACATTAGACGGCCCTGTTCAATCACATCCCATCATCAAACTCCACCGCCTGCCCGTGCGAAAGGAACTGCACGAGTGCCGACAGCAATGCCTCCGCACTATACCAGTCCATTGAAACTTCGATCGTCGTGTTCGTCGAAGTTGAAAACTCGAAGAACCCGATGAGTGGGTCGCTGGATATGATAGAAAAGTTGCCCAGAAATTGGGCGCTGATCGTGGTTCCGCCAAGCTCCATAAATGCCCCCTGAAATTCTTCGGTTCTAAAAATCGACGACGAGCCGTTCGCTTAGATATATAAGAAAGCGATAAAATACATGGTTTCTACCGATGGTGGAAGCCTGCTTTCTGACAGGTGGCCAAGCACTGGGTTCCGACGGGAAGAAGCTGGGGCCGTTTCGCTAAGTGGCGGGCCAAAGGGAACCACCTATGAACCCAATCGTCAACTGCGCGAGGTGCTCCGCTATTCTTGGAGCATCCACCTGATGCGGCCGACCTATCCACCAAGGCGGCACTAACCACAACATTCTAGGAGACCACCAATGGACCGCGCGAAATTCTTCGCGGCGGTGCGCTCGCCCTTGTCTGTCAACAAGAAAGCACAAGTGCAGGGCATCGACGCGATTCTCGACGAGGCAGAGCGCCGCGGTACGCCGTTGGCGCATCTGGCTGCGATCCTTGCCGAGACGCACCACGAGACAGGCGGCGCAATGCAGCCAATCTCGGAAAATCTCAACTACTCAGCAAAGCGGTTGACGGAAGTCTGGCCTAGCCGATTCCCGACGCTTGCCGCTGCCGCACCGTATGCCGGCAACCAGCGCAAGCTGGCCAACAAGGTCTACGGCGGCAGGATCGGCAATGTTGGCCCAGACGATGGCTGGCTCTACCGCGGGCGCGGCCTGGCCCAGATCACTGGCAAGGCAAACTACGTCAAGTTCGGGCTCTCGGGCACGCCTGACAAAGCCGGCGAGATGGCCACGGCCATCAATATCCTTTTTGACGGCATGACGGGGGGCACGTTCACTGGCCGCAAGTTGAAGGATTACGACGCGCCAGAGGGTTATCGGTATGCGGCATCGAGGGCAATCATCAACGGCGACGTGAAGGCGAACGGGCCGCGTATTGAGAAGTACGGGCGCTCCTTCGAGGCCGCGCTGCTTGCGGCTGGCTACGTGCCGGGTGCCGTTGTTCCCAATAAGCCCACTACGCCCACCACACCCGCCGCAAACGGCTTCTGGGCGGCGCTCGGTCGCTTTCTGCTGGCGCTCATCAAGGGAGGCAAGAAATGACCGTCTGGATAAGAATCGCCCTCTACATGATTGCGGGCTGGCTCTACGGCTCCGGATACATCGGCGAGGAAGTCAGGTCGCTCATCACAGAAGACCCCGCCGTTGCCGCTTCGATCGAGGCTGGCATCGCCGCCGCTATCGGCGCCATTCCGGTTGCCTGGTGGCAGTGGGCGAGGAAGGTGGGGCATCCGACGTGATAATCATCGCGGCAATCTGGTCCCGCATCTCAAGTTGGCTGGCTCCTGTCGGCGCTGCGCTCGCGATCGTCGCGGGCGCCTTTTTCTATGGACGCTCCAGCGGCAAGGCTGATGCCAAGGCGGAGCAAGCTAAGGCAAACGCGAAAGCCATAAAACAGGCGAGGGGCGTCGAGGATGATGTTCAGAACATGGGGGGTGGCGACGTTGATCGCGCTCTCGGTAAGTGGCTGCGTGACGGCCGGTAGCTACTGCGACGTTGCGCGCCCCGTTCGACCGTCGGTCGAGGACAAGTTGACGGAAGGCACCAAGCGCCAGATCCTGGCCGAGAATGAGAAGCTGGCGAAGCTCTGTGGGGTGAAGCCGTGACCGGCGCCGAAATCATGGCCGTTGTAGGGTTTATCGTCATGCTGTTCGGCGCAGTGTCTGGTGTGTGGTGGCGCATCGAGGGGAAGGTGAAGGTCGCCGAGGACAAGGCGGATAAGGTGGCTGCCGACCTAGCGCAACAGCGCCTTCATGTGGCCGAAACCTACATTACCAAGCAGGGCATGCGGGAAGCGACCGAAAGCATCATGGAGGCCATCAGCGGCGTAAAGACTGCCGTCGACCACATGACGCTGCGCGTTGACCGCATCGTCGAGAATCAGGCGAAGCCGCGAACGACGCGCGCGTAACGTCTTGCGCAAGCAACACAGAACCCCTACGTACGCAGGCAGTTGCGCGATGTGACGTTGAAACGTTCGCGCGCGAAACACCCAACAAAGTGTTGGTGGAACGTTGCGGAATTCGCAACTATGCGTTATGCATGTTGAGTAACGGTGAAACGCAGCGCGTGTCGGCGCGTGTGGAACAAACGCTTAACGATTTACGTTTTATTCTCGCCTAACAAGAATATGGAGGCCAACATGGTTGCGCTTTTAAAAGACAACGGCGATTTCACACCCATGCCGGTAGTGTGTGACACAGCGAAGTTTGAGCAGTTGAAGGCGGAGTTGGATAAGCCCGCGAAAGTTGCTCCTGCGCTCGTTGACCTTATCCGAAGCGCCCGTAAATCGGCGAACGCAAAGTAAGGCCATCGACCTACTATGAACGACATCGTTATTGAGCCCCTCGGCGAACACCCGCGAGGGGCTTTTTGCTGCGACCTTCAGCGAATAGACAATTTCTTTAAAAACAATGCGTTGAAAAGCCATAGGGCTTACGCTCAGCGTGTTTTCGTTGCGTGCACCGCCGACGATAAGTCGCCGGTAGGATTCTACGCTCTGACGACGATGACTTTTCGGCCTGGGATGAACGCTGAAGCTGATAAGAAATTTGGTAGGTTCGACGCTATTCCCTCTATCTACCTCACTATGATTGGGAGGGATAAAGCGGCCCCCAAAGGCTTGGGCGCTCGCATGATGCTGGACGCGTTCCAACGAGCATTAGAAGTTCGCGAGCACGTGGGCGTCTATGCGCTAACTCTGCACGCATTCAATGAAAAGGTGAAGGCATACTACGAGACCTTTGGATTTCAACAGTTTGCGGATCCAGCCCAGGATCAGGAGGAATACAAGGCAATGTTTATTCCCCTATCAACCGTCGCTGAGGCGTTTGTCGAAGCGGGAGACGCCGAATAACCTGCCGCCACCACCACTCCACACGCCCAGGCCCGCCACCCTAATCGGTGGCGGGCCTTTTTTGTTTTCTGGGCGCCATGTTCTGCTGTTGAAACTTGTTTGTCCGCAGGTTCGATAGATCATTCTTGGATGATGCTGTTGGCGAGCTTGCCAGTTATAGTGGAAAGCACCATCGTGAATGACTGCATCTTAAAGGCCCCATCGTACCGTCCATTTGAGAGGCCAGCCAGCAGCTGGTAGTGCGCCGTACCTGTATTTGAGTAGCATTGGGTTGATTTTAACCAAAGGTATAGTTCGGTAGCCTTGGCGCCCCCTACCGCATTCAGCAAACTCTCAAAAATGCTGATGCAATTCGTAGAAAGCGCGCCGAGCTGCTCATGGGCATATGCAGGAGAGTTGACGGCTCGGTTGATCCGCATCGTGTCGGTCGTATCCAGTTCACGGCGGAGCCACGCAGTATCAGCAGGGGAATTGCGGGGGATACGACTGTCGAAATTCTTCCAATATGCCAATGAAGTTTCGGCTAGTTGCTTGCGCTGTTCTGCGGGCATTGTCTGAAATTCTGAGAGGTGAAGAGCGGCAATGATGGCCTTCTCAAATTCTTCGGTGCTTGCCATCACCGGCTGTGAAACGCCCATCGCAAGCAAGAACGGAAGCGCAAATCGAGACATTTTCCCCCCTATGAATCTCCGAGACCCCGCCGACCTCGCGCGCGTGCAGGTTGGCAGGCGAGCGTTTGACGCCACTCTTCGTCAACATGCCGGCAACTGCTTCGCACGTTCCGCTCGAGCTTCGCAAGGTAGCTGGAACTCGCCGCGCCAAATACCAACTCCTGACGTCCGAGCCTTGTCCAGCGCGGCCGCATAGGCGCCCATGCTGTATTTCTCCCAATCAACGGCATATCCATTGGCAACGAGCCAATGGTTGACCGCCTGGCCGTCGGCGCGAAAGCAGACGCCAACGAGGCGTTTGTATCGGTCGCGCTCCACTGTCTCGCAACGGGTAGGCCGCGAGGCTGCGAGGAATCTTTCAAGCGCAAAAGCAGCTTCCTTTCCGCATCGGTACGTGCCTCCATCGCCATCCTGGCATTTCTGCCAACTCTCGGGCGCGTCAATGCCGTGAAGGCGTATGCGCTCGCCGGCGATCTCGATCGTATCACCGTCAATCACCGAAGCGCGCCCGATGATGGGCTCTTGGGCGGCGGCCACATTGATGCTCAAAAGCGCCGCTGCGAAAATAGACAATTCTCTTCAAAGCAGGCAGCGCCTCCGAAGTAGCTGCCGGTGATCCCCGTTGTTGCGCACGATCGGTGCGAACGATCCGGATAGACGTCCATGATGTTCAACGTTGCCGATCATCACGCGGAGGGGCACGTGCCTGCGTTCTCGCTGGGCCGCCAGCCACGAGTGAAACCAACGCTCATTGAGGCTTCGGCAAATGCCAGTTGTTCGCGAAGGTGCCGGCAGTCGTTGAGCAGCGTTTGGACGGTCGCGATCGCGTCTCCATTGTGCCAGTCGAGGGCGGCGGCGAGTTCGTCGGTGTCGGTGGCGTTTTCTAGCTGGGCGGCGGACATGGCTTCTCCTTCTCCGCAGGAACGGAGTTTAAGCGTGTTCTGTCAGGATGGCGGCCGCAACGCCGTGAATGTTCTTATTATGTTCTGGTTTGGTGGGGTGTCAAGAGGTCGGCATCCCTTCGATGCAGCATTAGAAATCTGACAGCTTGCTGAGCTCTTCGAGCGACATCCTTCTCCGCTCCACGGAGCTTTTCAAGAGTGCCGGCAGCTGCGCGTCATGCTGTCTTTGTGCTCTGATGCTTTCTGGGTGGAACAAATTGTTTCACCCACGGGCCTCCTGATCTCCGACCAGATCGCTTGCCTGCGCAGAATATGCGCAGCTTCCTGCGCGGGCGACAGTTCCGCCCGTGCCAGGTTCTCGTCGATCTCCATAAGTTCAGCATGTAGATCATCGACATCATGAACTGCGCATTCTACAGCGGCGCGACCAAGCTCTTGCATCGCCAGCAATCTGTGATGCGTTGGGACATGCGCTCAAGCTGGTCGTCTTTCGCCTGCTTGGCATATGACGCCAGTGCTGCCGCCTTGTCTGCCCAATCTTGGCATTCGTCGAGCGAAGCGCATTCCGCAAGTGCGGTTCTCGCTTTCTCATATGTCGCATGCAAGCTGGCCGATGAACAGCCTCACCTCTCCCGACCCAAATGCGCCGCCCCAATCGCCTGATAGAGGTCGAACAGCGCCTCCTGCGCCCGCTCGGCCAATGCATACCATTCCGGCACCATCAGCACCGCTGGATGATCGCAGAGACGTCCGTCGACGAGATCGCCCAGCATGCTCGCGACGTGCAGTGCCTCGTGGCAACCGTGAGTGCCTGGCGAGAATTTCTCGCACATTTCGTCGAGGGTGTAGTCGCGCCTATCGATGGCGGCTTGTAGGCGCTGTTGGCGGTCTTGTTCTGACATGGCGTTGTCCCTTTTCCAATGGCTAGCCCAATTGCAATATGAGGTGGAGATCAGGCGCGCGGTGTTCCTCGCCGCCAGCTAGGCCGATACGTGATGCCTTTGTGCCAGTCATTAATGCGGGCAATTTCCTCCCGCCCTATGTCGGTCACGGTCCATGTGCGGTCGCCCTGGCTGTCTCGTTTTCCCTCTTTAAGTGCTCCAACCTGCGCCAACTGCTCGAGGGTTAGATCGCGAGCACCCGAGATTTCTGCACTGGTGCGAATATCCGGGTGCTCGACCATGTGGCGCAGAGCTTTCTCGCAGCGGGTGCTTAGACCCAGTTGGGGTTTGCGTTCAGCCCGAATCTCGCGCTTGGGGCGCCAAGCTTCCGGGTTGTCTTTCGCTGGTTCCAAGGTCTGCAACACATAGCTTTTATCGACGCCCATGTATTGATTGTACCACTTGCGGACCAACGGGACCGGCCGGCCGCCGTGAAGGGCGTCGACTTTGGGGAATCCCCGCGCCTCCAAAATCAATAGGGCGCCGCGCTTCCACGTTGATGCTCGTGCCTTGCCGACGATCGCAATGGCGATCTCGTCGTCCGTGGCGAACATGGGTAATTTTGAGAGAGGATCGGTCATCTCACGCTGCCGCAAGGACTCATTCAACTTTTGGGTCACAGGCTACCGCCTCTTCCAGCTCTCGACGATCCTACATGCCTCTGCGTGCCCATCTTCGGTGATGATATAGAGCTTCTGCCCATCCGCGGTCTCGCAATTCACCAAACCCTTCCCGACCAGACGCCCCATCAACACCGACCCGGCGCCAGGCAGAAGATTCAGCGTGTTCAGTTCGGTGTTGTACGACATCGCTACCAGGATGTTTTCACTCTTGGCGTCGAGACCGAACCGTGGCCTGTCGACTTTATCCTCGTCTTGTCGTGCGCGATTAGTGGGTATCGCATTGGCGGATGGCGGTTCACCGATACCGCTGAATGCATTCAGCAAAGCATCGATCGCATGCCGATCCCACTTCCGGGTCCCAGGCACCGTCGGTGGCGCTTTGCCTTTGGCGACCCACAAAGAAAACGTGCTCACGGCAATGCCGCAATACGCGGCAGCCTCTTTGCGGCCGATGAGGCGAGGGGAGTTGTCGTTGTGGGTCATGCGCGCGCCCTTTTCTTGCGTGCTCTCTGAAGCATGGCAAGCGCGTCGGGCCGGTTGGATTTCTTAATCAGACGTTCGCGTTTTTCCGTCTTGCTTTCTTCTTTTAGCAGCGCCGGAATATCTTCGACCGCTACCAGCATTGCCCTGCCTATCTTCTTGGCGACGCCGATTCTCCTCGCCTTTTCCCAGATAGTGCGAGCCGTCATATGCACGCCGCTCGACGCCGTGATACGGCGCGCAATTTCTTCCGGGGTGAGTAGGCCGTCGAGGAGATCATCTTTAGTCATGTTCGCGCCACCCAGCCCTTCTTCTTTGCCAGGCTCTCTAGACGGCGGCGCTCTTTCCGCTCTGGCGTCCAGTAGTCCTGATCTCGCTTGCTGTGATCCAACGGCTCATCGTCCTTCCATTTCTCGATGGCTGCTTTCGTCGCCTCACGCATTTCCTTGTTTTTGGCGTTGGTGGCTTCCCATCTAGCTCGACCACGCCCCTTCTTATTGGCGGTAAGCTTCTGAAGAGTTTGGTAGAGCCTTAAATCAGAGATGTGCGTCTTCACCGTCGGAAGCTTCGACACTTTCGGCGGTTCGCGGAGAACTTCCCACAGCGCCAAAAGATCGCTCTCGGAAAACAGATAGTTGCGACCGGAGCGGGAACACAGGCCATGCGCCTTCGCGAGTTTGATCACGCCGCGATTGGTCAAGCGCAGGCGCGCCGCGGCTTCATCGGCGGTGTAGATCGTATCGAGCGGAACGGTAGGCTCCATGGCCACCCTCCATCAAAAGAGGAACAGACAATGCCGCCGGCACGCATGCCGACCGCGTTAATGTTGTCTCCTCGATGTGGTGGTGGCGCCGAACAGGCGGTGCGCTTGGTGGGCGCTAGTGGAAGCTATTGGCAGAAATCGGAGCGGTCAAGGCCGGAATTCCAAAATATTAGATCTAAGTCTTTGACAAATTTGTAAAATTTAGGTTTCTGGCTTTCCATCGTGCCGAGAGGATCACTCACGGCTGCCTGTCGCGTAGTCGCACGCCGGGGTCTACTTCCTGATCATCGATGGAACGTTCGGCCGATAGAGCTTGCCATCCTTCTCGCCGCTCCACGGATCGCCAAACGCCTTCGCAGACGGCAGTTCGTCACCTTTGGCAAGCGCGTCGGCCACAGCGCGTCGCTCTCGACGATGCTCGCGCTTTTTGAATGGCTTGTCGCTCTCGGCAGTCGTCACGCCAGAGATCGGAGTCTTTTTTCGGGAGCGGGTCATATTGCTTGCCTCAGTTTTAGGTCACCACCTCAAAGCCACGCCCGCGCCCGGAGCTACATCGCCGTTCTCAAGGAAGGTCACACCGGCCGATTCTAGAGAGGTGCGGATAGCCGCCAGGTTATTAGCGATTGGCACGCGTTTTCCGGACTCAAAGTCCCGTAGAGTTGACGGCGACACTCCGGCCGCTTCGGCAAGATGCGGCTGCGTCCAGTTTACAAGTGCTCGCGCGGCGCGGCATTGAGCGGGCGTCATCAGTCAACCTCATTAAAAAACAACAATGTCATTATTTTTTGTTGACATTGATGTGATGTTGGTGTTTTTTAATGACATACCGCTTTTTCGGTAACATCGCAACACGAGGAGCCCAGCCAATGACCAACGTTCGCAGATTAAGACCGCAACCTGCCGTCGCAGTCGAACTCGACGAAGGCAGATTAAGACGCCAGTCCCACGAAACTGGCAGAACGAACGTGCAGGGCGCCGATGACGGTCGCCCGCACCACCCTTGGCGGAGCGAAGTTTACGACCTCCAGATGATGGCGAAGATCGCGGTGACGCTGATCGATGAAGTCTTACGCAACGTAGTGTCTCTGGAGGGTCTCCACGAGATCGGCCTCCGTGAGCATCTAGGCTTCGACGAGTTGTGCTTCCAGGTGCACGCCCTGAGGAACGCTGCCGACGCTCTACAGCCTCAGTAAGTTTCCGGCCGCACCTCCGGCCCTTGCCCCTGAGCGCCTTATGGCGACGGGGCCTTTTATCCCCACCCCCGCGGGGGCGGCGAGGCGCTTGATCCGCCAAGCCGGGCGGGTGGCTGCGTTCACAGCGTCAACCGCCCGCTACAGAAATACCAATGGCCGGCGCGATCACCACCTGCGCCAACACAAGCAGCGCGCCGGCCGGTAACTCCAAGCCCACCACAGCGACCCGCCGGTCTCACCAGCCGGCGGTTATTTGCTTTTTAATTGATTGCTAAATCATGCCTCAACTCACCGTTGTTACACTGTGGGCAAGGGAGGCTGACATGCGAAACTATCACCAATTCCGTAAGGCAAAGCCGAAGCAGTCTTTCTTCGCCAAGGCTCCGGCATTGACGTTCGGCTTGGTCACCGTCGCCATCGCAGGCATTTTCTCAGCGGGCTCGTTTACATCGCTGGCAACCGGGTTGGGCTTATCGCCGAGCTGCAACATCAAGGGTAATGTCAGCATCAATTCCCGCGAGCGTATCTATCACGTACCGGGCCAAGAGCGGTATGCGGAAACAAATATCTCTCCGCAGTACGGCGAGCGCTGGTTCTGTTCGGAATCCGAAGCGAGGGCGGCCGGTTGGCGCAAAGCGGGCCGGTGAAACGCGGTCTGCGTGATATAGATTCTCTGAATGGTCAGGCCCCGGAAGCATCATCCAATTTTGGATTATGCCAATATCAATCGGCGGCCGTCATCGACTCGGCCGCGTGATATCGGTGTTCGTCCCGACGTATGGTGCCAACGATTTAATCAACGCCTCTGATCGTCCCGCAATCTGGCGGCTCTGTTCCGCAAACGCCAAGTTCATATGTCGGACCTGACCGTCGGTAAGGTCGACGACTGCCGTGCCTCCACCATAGTAGCCTGGGCTAACCGCGAGATCTGGGCTGATTGGCAACCAGGCATGGACTCGTTCATCAGACAACAACTTAACTGCACCTGAGGTGACTTTGACGACCGGCCGGCTGGCGAGGATCAACGACTTCCGAGGGTTGGTCACGCGCGCGAAGATCAGTCCTCTGCCTGCGAGCGCATTTCGGATTATGCCACTCTGAGACTTCAAAGTGGTGATGTGGAGGTTATTGCGCGCCGATTTCATTTTGTCAGCGGCAAGATATTTTTCACGCTCGCCGTCGCTCACTGGGCGAACGTTCTTGCTGAAATCGTCAATCGCCTCTTCGATTGCGTCGCGATAAGCTTCGACAGACATCAATTCGTCTCGAAGATCAGGCACCCGGCGCCACTGCTGGAGGAAGAATTCGTCCCAGACAGCGCGCTCATCAGCGGTAAGTAGCGGGCGGCGATTCTTGGACATCGCGTCAATCATTTTAGTTATGAGTGGATCGGCCAACGCTTCGAGCCGACTAAAGTCGACTTCAAGACTCACGTCCTTTGCCCCGCTCTTCGCAACGTGGGTGTATAAATGCCCCTCGAGAAACAGATTCTTAGGCATGTCGGCGCGGACACCGCTTTCGGCACGACGCGAGTCGTAAGTCCACAGACCTGCTTGGTCATTTACAAATCGCTTCTGCAACATCTCCGGCACGAAATGATGCCGTTTGGGAATTGGACGATTCATTAACTCCCCCGAGTTGAGCGTACAAAGCAATCGGCCAATTCATGTACCATGTGCCAATCATGTGCCGTAAAAGCCGGAAATGTGCCGTAAACATCGTAAAATGAGGCGCATTTGGTAGATTAGGAAGGTATGCGTAAGTAGTTGATTTTATTGAGATTTAAATGGTGAGCGCGCAGGGATTCGAACCCTGGACCTACTGATTAAAAGTCAGTTGCTCTACCGGCTGAGCTACGCGCTCCCTGGCCGCGGCCCTTGAAGCCCGGCGGAAGTGGGCGGACATATGCACGCGTGTTTCCCGCCGGTCAACCGAAAAATTGTGATTTTCCCGAACAAAGGGTGCATGGTTTCGTGATCGCCAAAAGGTGATTGGTATCGTGGAGATGCCGCGGTTAAGGGATAGCCCACATGCCGCATGCCGGAGTTCTTGCCGTTGTCGATTGCCGATATTTCCATTTGGACCGCCGTTCTTGCCGGCGCGCTCTCTTTCCTTTCGCCCTGCGTCCTGCCCCTTGTGCCGCCCTATCTGTGCTACATGGCGGGCGTCTCGGTCGATCAGTTCCGCAGCGGTGATGCGGCAACGATCGGCAGCACCAGGCGCGCGGTGCTGCCGGCGGCATTGTTGTTCACGCTCGGTTTTGCCACCGTTTTCGTGGCACTCGGGGCAGGGGCGTCTTCGATCGGACTGTTGCTCCGGCAGCATATGGATCTCTTGTCGCGCATCGGCGGCGTGATCATCATCATCATGGGGCTGCATTTCCTCGGCGTCTTCAAGATCGGGCTCCTGGCGCGCGAAGCGCGTTTCCAGGGTGCTGGCAAGCCGGCGACGCTGTCGGGCGCCTACATCATGGGACTTGCCTTTGCCTTCGGCTGGACGCCCTGCATCGGCCCGGTGCTCGGCACCATCCTTGGCGTTGCCGCGGCGCGCGATACGGTCGGCGACGGCGCCATGCTGCTTGCCATCTATTCGCTGGGCCTCGCCGTACCGTTCTGGATCGCCGCTGCCTTTTCCGGCTCCTTCATGCGTTTCCTCTTCCGCTTCCGCCGTCATCTCGGCCTGATCGAGAAGCTGATGGGAGGCTTGCTCGTCGTTGCTGGCCTCGCCTTTCTGTTCGGTTTCATCAGTTCCGTCGCCATCTGGTTCCAGCAGACCTTCCCGATCCTGATGAAAATCGGCTAGGGCATTCCCTCGTAAACCGGAATCACTTTTCGTCTGGAATAGCCTAATGCGTGGCATGGTTCATGCGTTAGGCGTGTCGCCGTTCTTCGGCGTCGGTGCGGCTGAAGCGATGAGTGACTGGGACGGGGAAATGACATGACGGAAATCGCGGGCCTGGTGCTGCCGTTCTTCGGCCTGATCTTTCTCGGTTACCTGACCGCGAAATTCGTCCATCATCCGGGCGAGGCGATGGGGTGGCTCAACACCTTCATCATCTATCTTGCCCTGCCGTCCCTGTTCTTCAAGCTCGTCTCACGCACCCCGATCGAGCAGCTGGCGCGGGCCGATTTCATCCTGACGACGGTCGGCGCGACCTATATCGTGTTTTCGCTGATCTTCCTCGTCGGCGTTTATGTCAGGCGCAACTCCATCGCCGAATCGACCATTCAGGGCTTTGGCGCGGCCTATGGCAATATCGGCTACATGGGCCCCGGCCTCGCGCTGCTGGCGCTGGGCGATGCTGCTGCCGTGCCGGTCGCATTGATCTTCAGCTTCGAGAACGCGGCGCATTTCGCCGTGGCCCCTGCGATGATGGCGATTGCGGGTGGCCGGCAGGAAAAGCCGCACGTGCTGGCCGCAAGTGTCGCCCGCAAGATCATCCTGCACCCGTTCATCCTGGCGACGCTTGCCGGCGTGGTTGCCGCCTTCTTTTCGGTGCAGCCGCCGGTGCCGGCGCAGCGGTTGATTGACTATCTCGCCCAGTGCGCGGCCCCTTGTGCGCTGTTTGCCATGGGCGTGACGCTGGCGCTGCGGCCGATCAAGCGCATCCCGGTCGAGATCGGCTATATCGTGCCGGCAAAGCTCGTGCTGCACCCGATCATCATGTTCGTCGCGATGAGCCTGACGGGCAACTATGACCCGATCTGGGTTCAGACCGCGGTGCTGCTTGCGGCACTGCCGACGGCGACAAACGTCTTTGTCATCGGCCATCAATATGGCGTCTGGCAGGAAAGGGCGTCGGCGACGATCCTGATCACCACGACGCTGTCGGTCGCAACCGTGACGGGCCTGCTTTATCTGATCCGTTCAGGCGCTCTTCCGCCCGATCTTTTCCCTTAAGCCCTCTTTCAGCGCATTGAGGGCGCTGCCCGGGTGAACGCCCTCGCGCATCATCAGGCTGCGCAGCGGGCCGACCGCGGAAAGCACGTGCAGGCCGAGGGCACGCAGCGCCTGGACCGGCAGGAAGCCGGATAGAAGCGACCGGTTGAGCAAGTCGACGCTCGCGGTGCGGCTCACAATGTCGAGGCGGCGACGGCTGTCGAAACGGCCGCCGATGTCGCCGGCAAGCCGTTCCCCGTTCGGCGCACCGATGAGGTCGACAAGCGTCATGACGTCGCGAAGGCTGAGGTTGAGACCCTGCGCTCCAATCGGCGGGAAGGCGTGGGCGGCTTCTCCGAGAAGCACGACGCGCCCCTTGCCGAAGCGCTGTGCCGTCATGCCGGAGAGCGGGAAGGATTGCGGCGCCCCCTCGACGGTCACCTTGCCGAGGATCGACTGCATCCGGTCCTCGACCGCGCGCGAAAGTTCTGCCGGATCGAGCGACAGCGTCTGCGCGGCGTCTTCCGGCGTGCGCACCCAGACGAGGCTGGAGCGGTTGCCGGGCAGGGGTACCTGGGTGAAAGGCCCGCTTTCGGTGTGGAATTCCGTCGAGATGTTCTGGTGCGGCAAGGTGTGCGCAAAATTGAGAACGACCGCCGTCTGAGGGTAGGACCAGGTGCTGGCGGCGATCTTGGCCGCCTCGCGTACGGGGGAGCGCCGACCATCGGCGCCGACGAGCAGATCGGCGCTCAATCGGTTGCCATCGGCAAGTTCGACCGTTGCGACGGTATCGGAAAGCTCGAATCCGAGCGCCGACGTCGTGATGCGGCTGAGTGTTGGGCTCGCTTCCGCACGCTCTCTCAGGATGTCGATGAAGGGCGCATTCGGGATGTTGTAGCCGAACGCCGACAGCCCGACCTCGGAGGCGCGAAAATTGACCGGCGGCGCGCGCAGCAACCGGGTGGTGCCGTCGAGGATGCGCATGGTGGCAAGCGGCGCGGTCAGCGGCTCGACCTTCTCCCAGAGCTCCAGTCTCTTCAGGTATTCGATCGACTGGTCCATCAGCGCCGTGGTGCGCCCGTCCGCCACCGAGGGTTCTGGACCGATCAGTGCGACGCGGTAGCCGGCATCGGAAAGCGCGATCGCGGCAAGCGATCCGGCAAGACCAGCGCCGATAATGGCGATATCGTAGTGATCCATGATGTGAACGAACCTTTTCGCACGCGCTTGGATGTCTCCTGATCGAGACCCGATCATACCTCTAGTCCCGGCCGAGATCGAAATAAATGGGTAGAATCAGCGCAGAAGCAATTTGCAGGTGTCCACAGAACATTGGGCCGAACAGAGGCTGCAACGCTTGAATTTTAGTGGCGATGCGTTGCAAAGGGTGCATATTACGCGCAATTACGCCGCAGAGCGGTCGAGGCGGGCCTTGGTGCCCGCACGGGGAAAACAATAGGGGTAGGCGTCGTCCGCTGATGAAGTTCTTTAACTACAGACGAGTTCCCTACGCCGAGATCCGCGCCTTCTCCGTGCATATCCTGACGGCATCCGGATCGTTTCTCGCCTTCCTCGGTGTGGTGGCCGCGGCCGAGCATCGCTTCGTCGACATGTTCTGGTGGCTGGGGCTGGCGTTGCTCGTCGACGGCATCGATGGCCCGATCGCCCGCAAGGTGCGGGTCAAGGAAGTGCTGCCCAACTGGTCGGGCGACACGCTCGACAACGTCATCGACTACGTCACCTACGTCCTGTTGCCGGCGTTTGCGCTCTATCAGAGCGGCATGATCGGCGAGCCCTGGTCCTTCGTTGCCGCCGGCGCGATCGTCGTTTCGAGCGCGATCTACTATGCCGACATGGGCATGAAGACCGACGAGTACTTCTTCTCGGGCTTTCCCGTCGTCTGGAACATGATCGTCTTTACGCTGTTCGTCATCCAGGCAAGCGAGCTGACGGCCTCAATCGTCGTCTTCGTCTCGGTGATCCTGACGTTCCTTCCGATCAATTTCCTCCATCCGGTGCGCGTCCAGCGCCTGCGGCCGCTCAATCTCGGCATTTTCTTCGCCTGGTCGGCTCTTGGCATCTACGCTTTGCTGTTGCACTTCGCGACGCCCGCCTGGGTGGTGACCGGCTTCGTGGTCACGGGCATTTATCTCTATGTGATTGGCTTCGTGCTGCAGATTTTCCCGAATCTCGGCCGGAATTAGGAGCAGGCAATGGCGCAGGCGATTGTGGTACGCGAACTCGGTGGACCGGAGGTCCTCAAACTCGAAGGCGTCACGCTCTCGCCGCCGGGACCCGGTGAGGTCCAGATCCGGCAGGTGGCCATCGGCCTCAATTTCATCGACGTCTATTTCCGCACCGGTCTCTACAAGTCCGCCTCGGGCCTGCCCTTCGTCCCGGGCAAGGAAGGTGCCGGCATCGTGACCGCCGTCGGCGACGGGGTCAGCCTGTTTTCGGTCGGCGACCGCGTTGCCTATGCATCCGCCGATGGCGCCTATGCCAGCGAGCGCAATGTCGATGCCTCGCAACTCGTCAAGGTGCCGGATGGCATCACGCTCGAGACCGCGGCTGCGATGATGCTGAAGGGCATGACGGCGCAGTACCTGCTCAACCAGACCTACCAAGTTGGTCCGGGCACGACGATCCTGTTTCATGCGGCAGCAGGCGGCGTCGGCCTGATCGCCGGCCAGTGGGCGAAGGCGCTCGGCGCGACGGTGATCGGCACCGCGGGATCGCAGGACAAGATCGACCTGGCGCTCGCGCACGGCTACGATCACGTGATCAACTACCGCACGGACAGTTTCGTGGCGCGCGTCAAGGAACTGACCGATGGCCGCGGCGTCGACGTCGTCTACGATTCGGTCGGTCGCGACACCTATCCGGCATCGCTCGATTGCCTGAAGCCGCGGGGCCTGTGGGTCTCGTTCGGGAATTCCTCCGGTCCGGTCGATGCCTTCAGCATCGGCATCCTGGCGCAGAGGGGATCGATCTTCGCGACGCGTCCGACACTCTTCGGTTACGTGGCCACGCGGCCTGCGCTGGAAGCGTGTGCAAATTCCCTGTTTGATATTGTGCAAAGCAACAAAGTGCGTATCAATATCAATCAGACTTATCCGCTGTCCGATGCCGGTCGAGCGCATACGGATCTCGAGACAAGAAAAACGAGTGGAACAACACTGCTGATGCCGTGATCGAAGCCTTAAGGCGGACGCGGATCAACAGAGGGGAAAGAGGGCAGCGTGCCTGTTGAGGGAGTAGCGGCGAACAGTCACCTATTGGCTGTGAGCAATCTGACGAAATTGTTTGGCAGCTTTGCGGCCTGCAATGGGATCGATCTGCAGATCGAACCGGGCGAAATCCACGCCCTTCTCGGCGAAAATGGTGCCGGAAAATCGACGTTTGTAAAGATGTTGTTCGGCGTACTTGCGCCGACGGCAGGCGAGATCCTCTGGCAGGGTCGCAGCGTCAGGATCGCTAATCCGGCCGCCGCCCGCAAGCTCGGCATCGGCATGGTTTTCCAGCACTTTTCGCTGTTTGAAGCTTTGACCGTTGCCGAAAACATCGCGCTCTCGATGGATGGCAACATTTCGCTCGCCAAGGTGGCAGACGAGGCTTCGCGGCTGTCGCATGCCTACGGCCTGCCACTCGACCCCCATGCGCATGTCGCCGACCTTTCGGTCGGCGAACGCCAGCGCATCGAGATCGTGCGCGCGCTCCTGCAAAACCCGCGTCTTATCATCCTTGACGAGCCGACCTCAGTGCTGACGCCGCAGGAGGCCGATCGCCTGTTCGAAACGCTTCACAAGTTGAAGGCCGAGGGCCGTTCGGTACTCTATATCAGCCATCGGCTGGAGGAAGTTCAGCGCATCTGCGATCGCGCGACGGTGCTGCGCCACGGCAAGGTCACCGGCGCCTGCGATCCGAAGGCTGAAACCCCGTCATCCCTGGCGCGCATGATGGTCGGGAGCGACGTTGCGGCCGTCAGCGCTGCGGGCACCAGCACCAAGGGCGCGGTTCAGCTCGAAGCGCGCCATCTGACGGTTCCGGCGCGCACGCCCTTTGCCGTCTCGCTGAAGAACATCTGTCTGAAGGTCCATGCCGGGGAGGTGCTGGCGATCGCCGGTGTCGCCGGCAACGGGCAGGGCGAGCTTTTCGACGCGCTTTCCGGGGAGTATCCGGTCGCCGACGACAATGCGGTGCAGATCCGGCAGAAGAGCGTCGGCGTCAAGAACATCAACGCGCGCCGGCTGATGGGCGCAGGCTTCGTTCCGGAAGAGCGACACGGCCATGCAGCCGTGTCGGCGCTGCCGCTATCGGACAATCTCGTGCTCGCCCGCAGCCGATCGGACGCCAAGGCGTTTCTCGGCGGCGGCTTCCTCAACATCATCCGGCGCGATGCGGTGGCGAGCGCCGCCAAACGCATTTCCGAAGCGATGGACGTGCGCAAGAGCGGCGAGGATCCGCCCGCGGGCTCGTTGTCGGGCGGCAACCTGCAAAAGTTCATCGTCGGCCGTGAGCTTGATCGCCAGCCGAGCGTGCTGGTCGTCAACCAGCCGACCTGGGGTGTCGATGCGGGCGCCGCAAGCCGCATTCGCCAGGCTCTGGTCGACCTCGCCAAGGCGGGTTCCGCCGTGCTCGTCATCAGCCAGGATCTCGACGAGATCTTTGAAGTGGCGACGGAAATCGCCGTCATCAGCGACGGGCGGCTCTCCGATCCCTATCCGGCGCAGGAGCTTTCACGTGAGAAGATCGGCCTGTTGATGGGCGGCATGTACGGCAAGACGGAAGGTACGGGGGCCGAACATGCGCATTGAACTGGAAAAACGGGCCAAGGTATCGACCCTGTTTTCGATCCTGTCGCCGTTCATCGCCTTCCTGCTGACGATCATCTTCGGCGGCATCATGTTCGCGCTGCTCGGCAAGAACCCTGTCATGGCGCTCTACAGCTTCTTCGTTGAACCCTTGAGCGAAGTCTGGTCGCTGCATGAGCTGGCGATCAAGGCGGCCCCTCTCATTCTGATCGCCGTCGGGCTTTCCGTCTGCTTCCGTTCGAACAACTGGAACATCGGCGCCGAGGGCCAGTTCATCATGGGCGCGATCGCCGGCTCGATCCTGCCGGTGGTGTTTTATGACTGGCAGTCGCCGCTGGTGCTGCCGTTGATGATGCTGATGGGCATGCTCGGCGGCGCGCTTTTCGCCGCCATTCCCGCCTTCTTGAAGGCGCACATGAACACCAACGAGATCCTGACGAGCCTGATGCTTGTCTATGTCGCCCAGCTCTTCCTCGACTGGCTGGTGCGCGGGCCCTGGCGCAATCCCGGCGGCATGAATTTTCCCGAGACGCGCACCTTTGCCGTTGATGCCATATTGCCGGAAATGATCGCCTCTGGGCGGACTCACTGGGGTTTCGCCTTCGCCATCATCGCGGCAATCCTCGTCTGGTTCATGATGCGATACACGCTGAAGGGCTTCGAGATTTCCGTTCTCGGCCAGTCGGCGCGGGCAGGGCGCTTTGCCGGCTTCTCGTCGCGGCGGATGATCTGGTTCTCCATGCTGCTTTCGGGCGCCTTTGCCGGCCTCGCCGGCATTTCCGAGGTCAGTGGCGCCATCCAGCAGCTGCGTCCGGTAATTTCGCCCGGTTACGGCTTTACCGCCATCATCGTTGCCTTCCTCGGGCGCCTCAACCCGCTCGGCATTGTCGCGGCCGGGCTGGTGCTGGCGCTCACCTATCTCGGCGGCGAGGCGGCACAGCTTTCGATCGGCGTTTCCGAGAAAGTGACACGCGTCTTCCAAGGACTGCTGCTCTTCTTCGTGCTCTCCTGCGACACGCTCATCCACTACCGCATCAGGCTGGTCTTCGACCGGTTGACCGCGACGAAAACCGAGGGGAGCCACTGATGGGTATCGTTGAAGCGATCCTCCTGAGTGTGATCACCGCGGCAACGCCGCTGGTGCTCGCCGCGATCGGTGAGCTGGTGACGGAGCGCTCCGGCGTACTCAATCTCGGCGTCGAGGGCATGATGATCATGGGGGCGGTCTCCGCTTTTGCGGTCACCCAGCTCACCGGCTCGCCCTATCTCGGCATGCTCGCCGGTGTTGTGTGCGGTGCGCTCTTCTCGCAGCTTTTCGCGTTCCTGACGCTGACGCTGGTTGCCAACCAGGTGGCGACGGGTCTTGCGCTTACCCTGCTCGGGATCGGTGTCTCCGGCATGCTGGGCGAGAGCTTCCTCGGTATCCAGGGCATCAAGCTGCAGCCAATTGCGATCCCGCTGCTCTCCGATATCCCGTATCTCGGGCCTCTTCTGTTTCATCAGGACATTATTTTCTATCTTTCGATCGCGATCGTCGCGGGCGTGAACTGGTTCCTGTTCAAGAGCCGCGCCGGGCTGAAGCTGCGCGCCGTCGGCGACAGCCATGCATCGGCGCACGCCCTCGGGGTCAATGTCATTCGCACGCGTTATCTTGCGGTCATGTTCGGTGGCGCGTGTGCGGGTCTTGCCGGAGCGCAGCTGTCCCTGGTCTACACACCGCAATGGGTAGAGAACATGTCGGCTGGACGTGGCTGGATCGCGCTTGCGCTGGTCGTCTTCGCCTCGTGGCGCCCGTGGCGGCTTGTCGCCGGCGGCTATCTCTTCGGCGCCGTGTCGATCAGCCAGCTGCATGCCCAGGCCTTCGGTATCGGCATTCCCTCTCAGCTGCTCTCGTCGCTCCCCTATATCGCGACGATCCTCGTACTCATTCTCATTTCGCACAACCGGCGCATGACCTTGATCAATACGCCGGCATCGCTCGGCAAGCCGTTTGTGCCGGATCGGTGAAATCAAGCTTTTCAGACGGACGTTTACTCTAACCGACAGAGGACAAAAAATGAAAAAACTACTGCTCGCCCTCGCAAGCACTGCGGCGGTTATCGGCTTCGCCACGACCGCCGGTGCTCAGGAAAAGGCCAAGATCTGCTTCGTCTACGTCGGTTCGAAGACCGATGGCGGCTGGACCCAGGCGCATGACATCGGCCGTCAGGAGCTGGAAAAGGCGCTCGCCGACAAGATCGAGACCCAGTATCTCGAAAGCGTGCCGGAAGGCCCGGATGCCGAGCGTGCGATCGAGCGTCTGGCGCGTTCGGGCTGCGGCCTGATCTTCACCACGTCCTTCGGCTTCATGGATGCGACGGTCAAGATCGCCCAGAAATTCCCGGACGTTAAGTTCGAGCACGCCACCGGCTACAAGACCGCCCCGAACGTCGCGACCTACAACAGCCGCTTCTATGAAGGCCGCTACATCCAGGGCCAGATTGCCGCCAAGATGTCGCAAAAGGGTGTCGCGGGCTACATCGCCTCCTTCCCGATTCCGGAAGTGGTGATGGGCATCAACGCCTTTGTCATCGGCGCGCGCTCGGTCAACCCGGACTTCAAGATCAAGGTCGTATGGGCCAACACCTGGTTCGACCCGGGCAAGGAAGCCGACGCTGCCAAGGCGCTGGTCGACCAGGGCGTCGATATCCTGACCCAGCACACGGACACGACCGCGCCGATGCAGGTTGCCGCCGAGCGTGGCATCAAGGCCTTCGGCCAGGCCTCCGACATGATCAAGGCGGGCCCGGAGACGCAGCTGACGGCAATCGTCGATACCTGGGGCGCCTACTACATCAAGCGCACGCAGGCCTTCCTCGACGGCAAGTGGGAAACGACGTCGAGCTGGGACGGCCTGAAGGACGGCATCCTGACCATGGCGCCCTATACCAACATGCCTGACGACGTGAAGAAGCTGGCCGAGGACACCGAAGCCAAGATCAAGTCGGGCGAGCTGAAGCCCTTTACCGGCCCGCTGAAGAAGCAGGACGGCAGCGAATGGCTGGCTGCAGGCGCGTCGTCGGACGACGGCACGCTGCTCGGCATGAACTTCTACGTCGAAGGCGTCGACGACCAACTGCCGAAGTAAGCACCGCCTCGAGCGTGAATTTGCAAACCCCGCCGATCCGGCGGGGTTTGTCGTTCTGGATCGCGTTATGGTTGCTTCCGCATCCTACGCTGCTCGGTTTACGGTGTTGCCGCCGCCCTGGGGCTTTCCGGAATCGATCGTTCAAACTACAGTCATTTGCGCAAGTTTTGTGATGAACGCCCGGACTTTGCGTGAGGGCGTTATGGCGCGCTACGCCGGTCGGAATCAGGCAGGGGAGTGCCTGGAGGAGATGGATTGAGCAGGGGATTGCTGGAAACCGTGGTATCCGGCTCGCGCAAACGCACGAGCCACGCGCATGTCGTCGACCAGCTTGGAAAGGCGATCATCTCCGGCGAGTTTCCGGTCGGTTCGATCCTGCCGGGCGATCCGGAACTGGCGGCGCGCTTTCGCGTGTCGAGAACGGTTCTGCGCGAGGCGATGAAGACCTTGGCCGCCAAGGGACTGGTCGTGCCGCGGGCGCGCATCGGTACGCGCGTGACGCCGCGCAACGACTGGAACCTGTTCGACAGCGATATCCTGACCTGGCATTTCGAGTGCGGTGTCGATGAGGATTTCCTCTATCACCTGAGCGAAGTGCGGCTCGCCTTCGAGCCGCATGCCGCGGCCCTCGCGGCGCGCAATGCATCCGAGGCCGAAATCAGTCGGATGATGCGCCTCGCAGTCGCCATGGGCGAACTCGGACACACGGCCGAAAGCCTCGCCGTTGCGGACCTCAAGTTTCACCTTGCCGTTGCCGAAGCCTCCGGAAATCCGTTCATGCGCACGGTCGGCGGCCTGATCGAAGCGGCCCTTGTCGGCGTCTTCAAGTTGAGCTCGCCCGTTGCCGAAAAAGGCGGCATCGACGAGGTCGCCCGCAATCACATCCGCATCGTCGAAGAGATCGGACGGCGTGACGAAGCCGCCGCGCGGCTCGCCATGGAGAATGTGATCAAGATCGGACGCGAGCGTGTTCGCGGAGCGCTCGGCAGCCGCAGCTGACATCCTGGTTCGGGGATTGTTCAGAAAAACGGACCCTATCGCTGTCAATGTTCAAGAGATTGCAGGGTTTTCAACGCTTTCGCTTGCTCAGATCGGCGGCTGGCCTTATCTGGTGAAGGGTCGCGCCTTGTGGCGCGGCTTTCGTCAACGGTGATTTGGAGACCATGTCCGAGTTTTTTGTCATTTTCGTCCTGCTTTTGATCAATGCATTTTTTGCTCTCTCGGAAATGGCAATCGTCTCGGCAAGCAAGCCCATGCTTCGCCAGATGGCAAAACAGGGCAACACCCGCGCCGAAGTGGCGCTGCGCCTTGCTGAAGATCCCGGCAAGTTTCTGTCCACGGTACAGGTCGGTATCACGCTCGTCGGCACCCTGGCCGGCGCCTACGGCGGCGCGACAATCGCTGCGAAATTTGCCCCGCTGCTCGATGAGGTCGCCTGGATCAATCCCTACGGCAACACGGTCGCGCTCGTCCTCGTCGTAACCCTCATCACGTTCCTGTCCGTAGTGATCGGCGAACTCATTCCGAAGCAGCTTGCGCTGAAGAATTCCGAGGCGCTGGCGATGTTCGTCGCGCGCCCGATGTACCTTCTGTCGCGCATCGCAGCACCGGTCGTCTATCTGTTCGAGACCGCGGCCTCGCTCGCCATGCGCCTGCTTGGCATCCGTCCTGACGATCCGGACCATGTGACGGAGGAGGAAGTCCACGCGATCATGGCCGAAGGCGTCGAAAGTGGTGCCATCGAAAAATCGGAACACGAGATGTTGCGCCGGATCATCCGGCTTGGCGACCGCAACGTGAAGTCGATCATGACGCATCGCACCGAGGTGAGCTTCATCGACGTCAACGACAGCCTGGAGACGGTGGGCCGCAAGATCACCCAGTTCGGCCACTCCCGCTATCCGGTGGTCGACGGGCCGAGTGGCGACGTGCTTGGCGCGGTCCTCGCAAAGGAGATCCTGAACGCGCCCGCGTCCGGTCCGTTCGATGTCCGAAAGTACATCAAGGAAATCCACACGCTTCCGGAGACGGCGTCGTGCCTGAAGGCGCTCGAGGCCTTCAAGTCGTCGAGCATCAACATGGCGATGATTGTCGATGAATACGGCAGCACCGAAGGCATCATCACCATCGCCGATATTCTGGAAGCGATCGTCGGCGTCCTGCCGTCGAACTATGACGACATCGAGCATGCGCTGATCCGCCAACGCGAAGACGGCAGCTATCTCGTCGACGGCCGCACGCCGATCGATGAAATTCACCTGACGATCGGCATCGAGGGCATCGACGCCGATGGCAACTTCGAAACGATCGCGGGCTTCCTGGTGCAGCAACTGCGCAAGACCCCGGAAGAGGGAGATATCGCCATTGCCCACGGCTATCGGTTCGAGGTGATCGACATGGATGCCCGCCGCATCGACAAGATCCTCGTCAACCGCTGCGACGAGGCGGCCGGCTGACGCAGCCGATCGGACGCGAGACCGGGGCGACGCCCCGGCTTTGCCACGCGCGGCGAGCGCTCCTCTTTGCCTCCGTCATCGGAGCCAGCTGGACAGGCGGAAATTCCGAGTGTTGCAGCGCCCATTGTGCATCTGAAATGACGCAGCGCTTCTCGGGAGAAAAAGCAAAAGGCCGGGCATGCCCGACCTTTCTCCAGATCATCGCGGGTCCGCTAGTTCATCCGTAGTCAGACGATCTCGGCGACGATCAAGTGGTTTTCTTGTACCGCGTTTTCATGTCGGCGCCGTGACATCACCCACAGAGCGCGCATCGACGGTCAACGCAGTCGCAGGATGTCGCAAGCGGTTCCGGCTGGCGATTCTGCGGCATATGGCGGCCGCACGATCAGGCAGTCCGACTGCGCAAAGACCTTCATCATCGACGAATCCTGGCGGGAGAAGGGGTGGGCAACCAGCGTGCCGCCGTCGTCCCGGGAGAGCCGCGCCCGCACATAGTCCTTGCGGATGTCATTGGCTGGCAGCGCGCTGGCAAGACGTGCCGTGGCCTGTCGGTCGCGATCGGGCAGACGGGCAAGCTTGCGCACCAGCGGTTCCAGGAACAGGAGGCTGCACACAAGGCTGGAAACCGGATTTCCCGGCAGGCCGAGGACGATCGTTTCGCCGAGCTGCCCGACCATCAACGGTTTTCCCGGTCGCATGGCGATGCGCCAGAAGTCGAGTGTCATGCCGCAGGCAAGCAGCGTCGACTGGACAAGGTCGTGGTCGCCGACCGAGGCGCCGCCGAGCGTGACGAGCACGTCGATGTTTGCAGCCTGCGCCCTTTCGACCTGGGCCGTGATTGCCTCGCGGTCGTCGCCGACGATACCGAGATCGATGACATCGGCACCGTTGTCACGCGCGATCGCCGCGACACCGAAGCTGTTCGACGCGATGATCTGGTCGGCGCCGGGCTCACTGCCGGGCACCAGCAGTTCGTCGCCGGTTGCAAGGATCGCCACCCGCGGCCGCTTGAAGACCGGCAGGCGTGAATGGTTCATTCCGGCGGCAAGTGTCAGTCGTCCGGGATCGAGCACGTCGCCCGCAAAGAGTGCCGCTTCGCCGGCGGTAAAATCCTGACCAGCCATCCGGATGTGCCGCCCTTGGCCGGGCACGAACTTCGTCCGGATCCGGTTGCCCGGCAGGCGTTCGGTGTCTTCCTGGATGATCACCGTATCGGCGCCGGAGGGCACAGGCGCACCGGTGAAGATGCGCACGGCCTCGCCGGGTTTCACATCGCCCTTGAAGCCATGGCCCGCCGCGGACTGGCCGATGACGGTCAGCTCGGCGCCGATGGTCTCGATGTCCTGGTGGCGAACCGCATAGCCGTCCATGGCCGAATTGTCGAAGGCGGGGTGCGTAACCAGTGCCGGAATATCCTGGGAGAGCACCCGCGCCGATCCGTCATGCAGATCGACCAGTTCGCTCAGAGACGGAGGCGTGGCGCTGGTGAGGATCCGCCCGAGCGCATCTTCGACGGAAAGCAGTGACATCGCCTCAGTTTCCTTCGCGCTGAAAGTCTCCGGATCGTCCGCCAGATTTGCTTACAACCTGGATGCCGCCAATCTCCATCTCACGGTCCGCGGCCTTGGCCATGTCGTAGATGGTCAGGCAGGCGACGCTGACCGAGGTCAGCGCTTCCATTTCGACACCCGTACGGCCGGTGAGCTTGGCAAGCGCCTCGACCCTCAGGCCCGGAAGCGTGGCGTCCGGCGTAATGTCGACCGTGACCTTGGTCAACATCAAGGGATGGCAAAGCGGGATGAGGTTTGCCGTCTGCTTGGCGGCCATGATGCCCGCGAGCCGTGCCGTGCCGATGACATCGCCCTTCTTGGCGTCGCCCTCGAGGATCAGCGCCAATGTCTCCGGCTTCATGCGCACATGGCCTTGCGCCACGGCGACCCGAACGGTCTCTGCCTTGTCACCGACGTCCACCATGTTGGCTTCGCCGCTTCCGCCAAGATGGGTGAGCGTCGGCTTACCCATCATTCGGCCGCCAGGGTGCTTGCGGCACCCGTCAGGAGCGCGCGTGTTGCTGCCTCGACATCGTTCTTGCGCATCAGGCTTTCGCCGACGAGGAAGGTTGTGATGCCGCTCTTTTCAAGCCGCTGGCAGTCCTCGTGGGTGAAAATGCCGCTCTCGCCGACCAGCAGGCGATCGTCCGGGACCATCGGCGCAAGTTGCTCCGAGACGGCGAGGTCCACCTCGAAGGTGCGCAGGTTACGGTTGTTGATGCCGACGAGCGGGGAGGCGAGCTTCAGGGCCCGTTCCATCTCTTCGGCGTCATGCACCTCGATCAGGACGTCCATGCTAAGCTCGAATGCCGTGTCTTCAAGATGGCGCGCATCGTCGTCGGAAAGTGACGCCATGATCAAGAGGATGCAGTCGGCGCCCCAGGCGCGCGCTTCGAACACCTGGTAGACGTCGAACATGAAATCCTTGCGCAGTGCCGGCAGGTCGCAGGCGGCGCGTGCCGCCTCGAGAAAGGCCGGCGCCCCTTGGAAGCTCGGCGCATCAGTCAACACAGAAAGACAGGCCGCACCACCAGCCGCGTAAGCCTCGGCAAGGGCCGGCGGATCGAAGTCCGGGCGAATGAGGCCCTTGGATGGGCTCGCCTTCTTGATCTCGGCAATCAGTCCGAAGCCGTGAGCCTCTTTGCGTGCAGCAAGCGCCCTGTAAAAGCCGCGCGGCGCCGACTGTTCGACGATACGCGCCTTGAGGTCCGCCAGGGAGACTTGCGATTTGGCGGCCGCGATCTCGTCGCGCTTGTAGGCTTCGATCTTGCGCAGGATATCCGTCATCGTGCCAATCCTTCCTCAGGCCGCGTTCGAAACGCTGATCAGGCGCTGCAGCGCCGTTCTGGCGCCGCCGCTCGACAGCGACTGACGAGCAAGCGCCATGCCCTCGGTGAGGTCCTTCGCCCGTCCGGCTATCATCAGCGATGCCGCCGCATTGGCAAGGGAAATGTCGCAATAGGCGTTCTGCGCGCCATCGAGGACGGCTTGAAGCGCCACGGCGTTGTGTGCCCCGTCGCCCCCCTTGAGGGCATCGAGCGCCACCGTCTCAAGGCCGAAATCGGCGGGCGTCAACGTAAAGCTCGAAATCGTCCCGTTCTTGAGAGCGGCGACCTGCGTGCTGCCGGTGGTGGTGATTTCGTCGAGGCCTTCGCCGTGCACGACCCAGACGTCTTCTGAGCCGAGATCGCGCAGAACCTCCGCGAGCGGCTCGACCCACTGGGGCGCATAGACGCCGACCAGCTGCCGCTTGACGCCCGCGGGATTGGAGAGCGGACCGAGCAGGTTGAAGATGGTTCGCGTACCGAGCTCGACCCGGGTCGGGCCGACATGGCGCATGGCGGAATGGTGCTGCTGGGCGAACATGAAGCCCACGCCCGCTTCGCGGATGCACTGCGAGATGGCTTCGGGGCCGATGTCGAGCTTGACGCCAAGGCACGAGAGTGCGTCGGCAGTGCCGGACTTGGAGCTCAGCGCCCGGTTGCCATGCTTGGCGACCGGCACGCCTGCGCCGGCGACAATCAGCGCTGCGAGCGTGGAGATGTTGTAGGTGCCGGCGCCGTCGCCACCAGTTCCGACGATGTCAACCGCATCGGCCGGCGCTTCGACCGGCAGCATGCGGGCGCGCATCGCGCCGACTGCGCCGACGATCTCGTCGACCGTCTCGCCACGCACCCGCAACGCCATCAGGAAGCCGCCGATCTGCGACGGGGTCGCCGCACCCGACATGATGATTTCGAAGGCTGCGCGCGCGTCATCGCGGTTCAGCGCCTCACGGGCGGCGACCTTGGCGACGAATGGCTTCAGATCACTCATCGGTCTTTTCCTCGGGGCCTATCGCTGCGCGATTGCGGTTTCGGCAAGCGTCTGGTTGATGGAAACGCCATAGGCGGCCTGCAGCGATGCGACCATCTGGTCGAGGATGTCCTCACCGCTGACGCGTGCCAAGGCCTCGATCTGGCGGCTGTCGTCCTCAAGTACGTCTGCCGGGCCGGCATTTTCGACCGCGGTCACCTGCACCAGGACCTGGCCTTCGCCACCGACACCGGGGGCATTGGCGACATGGCCGTTGGCGCCGGAGAAGGCTGCAGCGATGGCCGCGGGGCTGAGGGCCGCATCCGAAGTCGCGCGTGTCAGGCCGGATTTGGTTTCGACCACGAGACCGAGTTCGGTGGCGATGTCGGCGAGCTTCGCGCCCTGTTCGACGCGCTTCTTCAGTTCGCCGGCCTTCGTGGCGAGCGCTGCGCGCTGCTGTTCCGCCATCCAGTCCGCACCGATTTCGTCGCGGGCCTCGTCGAGCGTGCGGTCGCGTGCAGGCACGATCTCGTCGAGATCGAACCAGACATAGCCGTCCCGGCCGACATTGACCGGCAGCGTTTCCGCGCCGACATCGGCCTTGAACACTTCCTGCAGCAGGGCCGCCTGTTCCGGCAGGCCTGCAACGTCGTCTCCGTTCTTGTCCTTGCCGGTTGCATCTACTGCGTCGACCGTCACGAGTTTCAGCTTGAGCTGATCGGCGACTTCCTTCATCGGGGCGCCGGACGCGCGCTCGTCTTCGATCTTGTCATGCAGGCGCATCACTTCCTCGCTGGCGGCGGAAAGCGCGATGTCCTTGCGCAGCTCTTCCTTCACCTCGTCGAAGCCGCGCACGGTTTCCGGTCGGATGTTGGTGACCCTGAGGATCACGGGACCAAAGGCGCCATCGACAACCGAGGTCACGCCGCCATCGGCCGGCACGGCGAAGGCAGCTTCGCCGATCTTGGCATCGGGAACGCGATCCTTGGTGAAGTCGCCGAGGAGAACGTCGGCGGACGTCTTGCCCTCGGCCTTGACGAGATCGTCGAAGCTGGTGCCCGAGGCAAGCTTGACTGACGCGGCGTCAGCGGCGGCGCGCGACGCGAAGGCAAGCTGCTCGATCGTCCGCGTCGCGGCTGTACGGAAGCTCTCCTTGCGGCGGTCGTATTCAGCGCGGATCTCGTCCTCCGTGACGGTGGCCGTATCGGCGACATCCGAAGGCTCAAGCTTCACATAGCTGATCTTGCGATATTCCGGCGCACGGTAGTTGGCCTTGCGGCTGTCGTACCAGGGGGAAAGCACGTCGTCGGCCGGCACCTTGATCGCATCGATATTGGCGTTCGAGAGCAGCAGATAGTCGACGGTGCGCTTTTCGTGGCGATAGGCGCCGATGGCATCGGTGAGAACCTTGGGCGCCGTGTAGCCGTCGGAGAGGGCGTCGACGATCTGCGAGCGGATTGCCGTCTGGCTCTGGCTGTTGATGTAGTCCTGTTCACGCAGGCCCGCATTGCGCAGCACACTCGAGAACGTCAGGCGGTCGAACTGGCCATTGACGCTGTGAAAGGCCGGGTCGTCCGCGATCAGCTTGGCAAGCCGATCCTGCGACAGGCCGAGGTTCATGTCGTTGGCGAGCTGGTCGAGTGCCGCGCCGGCCACGATCTGCGAGTAGACCCGCTGTTCGATGCCGAATGCACGGGCCTGCTGCGGCGTCAGCCGCGTGCCGAGCTGACGGGAAGCCTGGGCCAGCATCGTTTCATAGGCAAGTCGGAATTCCGGCGGCTTCACCTTGACGTCGCCGACGGTGACCACCGCGTCCGACTGGTTGGTCATCGTCAGGGACGAACCGCCCCACACCATGAACGACAGCACGAGAATGACTAGCAGGCCTTTGACAACCCAGGTCTGGGCGGCAGTTCTCAGGAATTCGAGCATGGGGGCAGAAACCTCGTTGCAGTGCGGCGGCCATCGGCCAAATGAATTCGTTCCTTAAAACAAACGAAACAGGAAATGAAGCATTGTTTGCCGCAAATTGCGCGCACTCACGGGATCGTTCCCTTGACCGCGGCCACCCGGTTTTCACTGCAGATCACCGGCGCATCGCCACGTGTTCGAAGGGGCTGCGACGGCAATGCCGGCCCATCGGCCAAACTTGCGGGAATTCATTAGCCGGCAATCGAATTTTTCTGTCATATTGGCTCGAATACGCCCCGGAAATGTGGTTCTGTTACAGGCGTTAAGGGCGATTCTCATGGCCCTTCGGGAAGGCATGCGATGCAATCGACAATCGTAATGGTCAATCTGTTCGGCGCAGTTGCGCTGCTTCTCTTCGGCCTGTCGCTGGTCAAGGAAGGCGTGACGCGTGCCTTCGGAGCGCGGCTTCGCGCCGGCCTTGCGCAAGGGACCGATGGCGCCGTCAGGTCGTTTGCGACCGGGCTCGTTGCGACGCTTGCGCTGCAAAGCTCGACCGCCACGGCGCTGATGACGGCGTCTTTCGTGGAGAAGGGGCTGATCCGTTCGCGCATGGCGCAAATCGTCCTGCTTGGCGCCAATGTCGGCACGGCGATGACGGCCTGGATCGTTGCGGCCGGCATCGCCTGGCTGTCGCCGCTCGTCATTCTCGTCGGCGTTGTTCTGCATCGCGCCAGCCGTTCGAATGCCCGTCAGGGACTGGGATCGGCGTTTGTCGGGATCGGCCTCATGCTTCTCTCGCTGCATCTGCTGGGCGCGGCGACCGAACCGATGCGCGACAGCCCGGCGCTGGCGACCTTCCTCGGCATGCTCGACAGCGCCTGGCCGGTTGCGCTGATCATTGCGGCGGGCCTCGCCTTCGCCTCGTCCTCAAGCCTTGCCGTCGTCATGCTGGTGTTGTCGCTCTCGTCGGCCGGTATCCTGACCGTCGGGCTGACGGTGGCGCTCGTGCTCGGCGCGAACCTTGGCGGCGCGATCCCGCCGGTCATGGCCACCCTGTCGTCGGCGCCGTCGGCCCGCAGGGTTGCGCTCGGCAATCTGGTCGTCCGTGCGGTCGGCTGTCTGATCGCGCTACCGCTCACGGGCATGAGCGTCGAGTTTCTCCAGAGCTTGCCGCTGCCGCGGCAGAACCTGCCGGTCGATATCCATCTCGCCTTCAACCTGGCAATGGCGATCCTCGCCTGGCCTTTTGCCGGGCTGCTGTCGCGAGTCATGGCCCGGTTCATTCCCGACAGCGAAACGGAAGACACCGGTCCGCGGTACCTTGACGTCGCCACGCTGAACACGCCCGTCATGGCGTTGTCAGGCGCGACCCGCGAGGTACTGCGCGTCGGCGATCTCGTCGAAATGATGCTGATGCGGGCAGCGAACGCATTCAACAACAACGACCTCTCCGACATCCGCGATATCGGGAAGTTCGAAAAGCAGGTCGATCTGCTGCAGCAGGAAGTGAAGATCTTCCTGTCCCGGTTGGGTCGGGACGGTCTTGGGCCGGAGGATGGCCGCCGGTCGATCGTCATCATCGACTACGCCATCAATCTCGAGCATATGGGCGACATTATCGAGAAGGGGCTCTGCGAGCAGATCACCAAGAAGGTCAACAACGGCTTGAAGTTCTCGGACGAGGGCTATCAGGAACTGAAGAGCCTGTTCAACATGACGATCGACAATCTGCGCATCGCGCAGACCATCTTCGTCACGCGCAATGCCGACCTCGCCAAGCAGCTGATCGAGGTGAAGGTCAATGTCCGGCATCTCGAGAAACGCTCGGCCGAGCGGCATATCGAGCGCCTGCGTGATGGTCTGGTTCAAAGTCTGCAGACGAGCTCGCTGCACCTCGACATGCTGCGCGACCTGAAGAGGGTCAATGCCCATATCGCATCTGTCGCCTATCCGATCCTCGAGGAGAACGGGCTCATCAGCGAAAGCCGGCTTAGGCCGGGCGCCTGAGCCACGGGCTAGGAGTTCGTGTCCGCCGTCGTTCCCGTTTTCAGGCCCTTGCGGATGAAGGCATCGAAACACGTCGTCAGGGCAATCCGATCGTGGTTTGGCTCAAGGCTCGGAAGATAGAGCGACAGCAGCGTCCTGTTGACGTTGGTGACCGGGCAGGTCGGCACCAGCGCGATGTCAACGGCGCCGATTGCCGCCCTTACAGCGGCATCCGGTGGCGGAACGGCCCGGAAGGGGTCGGCGCCGATCGCCACATGGTGCGGGGCGCTACGGTCCATCAGCCACGGAAAGGGATTGGCGAAATCGATGTTGAAGATCGTCGTGAAGCGTACGCCATTGGCGCTTTCGTAGGCCTTGAGCGCATCGATCGCCTCGTCGACATTGCTGAGCCAGCCGGCCTGGAAGTCGAAGTCGCTATAGAGCAGGAACGACGGCAGTTCTCCCGCCGCGGCAAAGGCGTCGAAGGCGGGGCGCTGCGACGCATAGATTTCGCGCAGGCGCTCGGCGCGCAACGCCAGGATCGGCCGTACGTTGACCGCGCCCATCGTCTTGAGGTTCCGGCTCTCGACCGGGACATTGTTGATCGACCCGATCCAGGCGCGCGCACTCTTTTGCACGACGGCCGTCAGCGGCGGCAAGGCTGCCGCCAGAGCGAGCACCGCCACGCCGATGACGAGCGGCCGGGACCCGGCGCCTTCGATCTCATCGACAACGAGTCTGAGCAGCAGCGGCAGCAGGAAGATGAAGGCCTGGCTGCCCGTGTTCTGGCTCTCAAAGACGATCCCCGAAAGAATGAAGGCGGCAAGCCAGATGAACGGCTGGTCGATTGCCCTGCCGGCGGCTGCGAGCGAAGGTCGCCGGGTGAATGAGCGCAATGCCTGGAGGAAAGAGGCAAGATGCGTGATGAACAGCAGCAGGCACAACAGGCCGGCCGGAATGAGCAGGCCGGCATTCAGCGACGCGGCCTGGAACAGCCGCGGCAGCAGGCTGCCGTCGTTGACCGACAGCAACGCCAGAATGTCCGCGAGATAGGCCGAGACCCCACCGAGCGTGATCTCGACGGCTGCGAGAACAGCCAACGTGACGAGTGCCGCCGCGGCCGCCGCGCGGAACGACAGGCGTCCGGCGGCAAAAGCCATGAGGCACATCATCGTGCCGGCGACGGCGCCGGTGATCTTTACGAAGAAGAGCGCCGCCATCGCGCCGCCGACCGTGAGCGCAAGCATCCGCCGATCGCGCACGTGCACAAGTGCCGCCGCGAGCACATAAAGCAGCTGGCAGACCTGCCGGTTGTAGATGCCGAAACCATCCGAGCCCGGATAGGGGTAAAAATCGCCGGTATTGAACGGCAGCACGGCGAAAACCAGGAACGGTACCAGGATCGCGTAGGCGAGCGCTTTCGAGCGCCGCTGGACATCGACGACGACGAGGCCGGTCAATGGTCCGGTGACGAGCAGCAGGCACCAGCTTGCCAGCAGCAGCGGCTGCCCGTTTGGAAAGACGTCCTGAAGCGCGGTGAAGAGGTAGTAGCCCAGCGCGCCGACCGGCGCGAAGAAGTCGACCGAGGGCACCTGACCGTCGCGAATGCGGTTGGCTGCGTCGAGGTAGAGGTAATGATCCCAGAACATCGGGCCGATCGGCTGCGGGATCGTGAACGAGATGAGAACTGCAAGGACGGCAACGGTGAGGATGAGCAGCAGCAGGGGCGAGCGGCCATAAGCGAGCAAATCGCTCCTGGAACCTGCCGGCGTGGCAATTTCGGTACGGCTATGCATGGCGGCGTCGTTCTCCCCCGTGGGAGCGATGCACCCGCACTGCTGGCTGACACTGGCTCCGCGCCCTGTTATGCCATTGCCAGGTTTTAAGCCGGTTAATGCGATGTGATTGTGCGAATTTTGCTTCTCGCAATATCTTGACGATACCACCGCGCCGAATCGAGCACGATTTTGTACTTAAGGTGATTCCGATTTAACGGATTGCATGTAGGGTTTCGGCCCTGGGAAAGACCAAGGAGAGTTAAATGGAACGGACGTGCCTGGCCATCATCTTGGCTGCGGGTGAAAGCACGCGGATGAAGTCATCCATGTCGAAGGTGCTGCATCCGGTGGCCAGCCGGCCGATGATTGCCCACGTCGTCGAGGCGCTGGCCAACGCGTCGATCTCCGATATAGCGCTCGTCGTCGGTCGGGATGCCGAGGCTGTGTCGGCGGCGGCCGATATCGGCGGTGTCTCGATTTCTTCCTATCTCCAGAAGGAACGGCTCGGTACGGGCCATGCGGTGCTCGCCGCCCGTGAAGCTATCGGCAAGGGTTACGACGATGTTCTCGTCGTTTTCGGCGACACGCCGCTGGTCAAGCCGGAACCGCTCAGGGCCGCCCGTGCGGGGCTGGCTGCCGGCAACGACGTCGTGGTCATCGGCTTCGAGGCGGCGGACCCGACCGGTTACGGGCGCCTGATCGTCAAGGACGGGGCCTTGCTTGCCATCCGCGAACACAAGGATGCGACGGAGGAAGAACGCCGGATCACCTATTGCAATGGTGGCCTGATGGCGATCAACGGCCGAAAGGCGCTCGACCTGCTCGGCCGCATCGGCAACGACAACGTCAAGGGCGAGTACTATCTGACCGACCTCGTGGAAATCGTCAGGGAAATCGGCGGCAACGCCGTTGCCGTGGAAGCGCCCGAGGAGGAACTGACCGGCTGCAACACGCGCGCCGAACTCGCCTTCATCGAGCGGCTCTGGCAGCAGCGTCGGCGCCACGAGCTCATGCTTTCGGGCGTATCGATGATTGCGCCGGAAACGGTGTACGTCGCCTGGGATACGGTTCTCGAACAGGATGTATTGGTCGAGCCCAATGTCGTCTTCGGTCCTGGTGTGCGCGTGGAAAGCGGCGCGATCATTCATGCGTTTTCGCATGTGGAAGGCGCGATCGTGCGCGCCGGCGCCACTGTCGGCCCGTTTGCACGCCTGCGCCCGGGAGCAGATCTCGGCGAAAAATCCAAGGTCGGCAATTTCTGCGAGGTCAAGAAGGCGGAGATCGGGACCGGCGCCAAGGTCAACCACCTGACCTATATCGGCGACGCCTTTGTCGGCGCGGGCTCCAACATCGGAGCCGGTACGATCACCTGCAACTATGACGGCGTGAACAAGCACGAGACGCGGATCGGCGAAAATGCCTTCATCGGCTCGAATTCGTCGCTGGTGGCACCGGTTTCGATCGGCGACGGCGCGCTCGTCGCCTCCGGCAGCGTGATCACCGAGGATGTGCCGGCCGATGCCGTTGCCTTCGGCCGCGCCCGCCAGGAGATCAAGCCGGGCAGGGCGCGTGTGCTGCGCGAGCGCTACGAGGCGATCAAGGCGACGAAAAAGGCAGTCAAGGCGGCCAAATAGGCCGCAACCTTGCGCATTTCACGCGGCCTGGACAAGTCGCGACAGCGCTTGGGCGCTGCTGAGGATTACCCCTGGACCGGATACGGTTCGGGCAAACATGCTGTCGCGTTAAATACTGAAACCGAAAGTGAAATCGGGCCGGATTGCCTCGCCCGGCAAATGCTTTACCAAGGCAGCGCGCCGGGCGGGTTTATCGCCCTCGTTGAACAGGGCGCCGTGATCGGCGCGGGATGAATTCGGAGACGGCTATGTGCGGTATTGTTGGCATCGTTGGCAACCAGGCGGTCTCGGAGCGACTGGTCGATGCGCTGAAGCGCCTCGAGTATCGCGGTTATGATTCGGCTGGTATCGCCACCATCACCGGCGGTGCGCTCGAGCGCCGTCGCGCCGAGGGCAAGCTCGTCAATCTCGAGATCCGCCTGCGCGAAGAACCGCTCGCCGGCACCATCGGCATCGCCCACACGCGCTGGGCGACCCACGGTGCGCCGACCGAGCGCAACGCCCACCCGCATTTCACCGACGGCGTTGCTGTCGTGCACAACGGCATCATCGAGAATTTCGCCGAGCTCAAGGACGATCTGATCGCCAGCGGCGCCCGCTTTGCGACCGACACCGACACCGAGGTCGTGGCGCATCTCTTGTCGAAATTCCGCCGCGAAGGCCTCGGCCGGCGCGAGGCGATGCATGCAATGCTGAAGCAGGTCACCGGCGCGTATGCGCTTGCCGTGCTTTTCGAGGACGATCCGTCGACGATCATGGCGGCGCGCAATGGCCCGCCGCTGGCGATCGGCCATGGCAAGGGCGAGATGTTCCTCGGCTCCGACGCCATCGCGCTGTCGCCCTTCACCAACGAGATCACCTACCTGATCGACGGCGACTGGGCGGTGATCGGCGCGAACGGCGTGCATATCTTCGACCTCGACGGCAACGCTGTCGATCGCCCGAAGCAGATCTCGTCGGCCGCCGCCTACATGATCGACAAGGGCAACCACCGGCACTTCATGGAGAAGGAAATCTACGAGCAGCCGGAAGTGATCGCGCACGCGCTCAGCCACTACATCGATTTTTCCGGAAAGCGGATCAAGGCTGCGGATACCGCATTCGATTTCGCCGCCGTACCGAGCCTTGCGATCTCGGCCTGCGGCACAGCCTATCTCGCTGGCCTCGTCGGCAAGTACTGGTTCGAGCGCTATGCCCGTCTGCCTGTTGAAATCGACGTCGCCTCCGAGTTCCGCTACCGCGAGATTCCGTTGTCGCCTCAGGCGGCCGCGTTGTTCATCTCGCAATCGGGCGAGACCGCCGACACGCTGGCGTCGCTGCGCTATTGCAAGGAGCAGGGTTTGAAGATCGGCGCGGTCGTCAACACCCGTGAATCGACGGTCGCGCGCGAATCCGATGCCGTGTTTCCGATCCTTGCCGGCCCGGAAATCGGTGTCGCCTCGACCAAGGCCTTCACCTGCCAGCTCGCGGTGCTGGCATCGCTTGCGATCGGCGCCGGTCGCGCCCGCGGCACGGTAAGTGCGGAGGAAGAGCAGCTTCTCGTGCGCCACCTCGCCGAAATGCCGCGCATCATGGGGCAGGTGCTGAACGCCATCCAGCCGCAGATCGAGCTTTTGTCGCGCGAGCTGTCGAAATGCCGCGACGTGCTCTATCTCGGACGCGGCACCAGCTTCCCGCTGGCGATGGAAGGCGCGCTGAAGCTCAAGGAAATCTCCTATATCCACGCTGAAGGTTATGCCGCCGGCGAGCTGAAGCACGGGCCGATCGCGCTGATCGACGAAAACATGCCCGTCATCGTCATTGCGCCGCACGATCGCTTCTATGACAAGACGGTGTCCAACATGCAGGAAGTGGCAGCCCGCGGCGGCCGGATCATCCTGATCACCGACGAGAAGGGCGCTTCCGCCTCCAAGCTTGAGACGATGGCGACGATCGTGCTGCCGAATGTCGACGAGATCATCGCGCCGATGATCTTCTCGCTGCCGATCCAGCTGCTCGCCTATCACACCGCCGTCTTCATGGGCACCGACGTCGACCAGCCCCGCAACCTTGCAAAGTCGGTGACCGTCGAATGATCTATGTCAGACACGAACGCCCAGGTGACGAAACGGCGATCGGCCAGGTGACGGCGGCCGCCTTCGAGGGGCATCCGCACAGCGACCAGAGTGAACCGTTGATCATCGAGCGCCTGCGCGCGGCGGGTGCTCTGAGCGTGTCGCTCGTTGCCGAGAAGGACGAGGCCATCGTCGGCCATATCGCCTTTTCGCCCGTCACGCTCGTGCCTGCCGAAACAGGCTGGTTCGGCCTCGGCCCGGTCTCGGTCCTGCCGGACCTCCAGTCGCAGGGGATCGGCAGGCTGCTGATCCGCGAAGGCCTTGAATGGCTTCGTGCCGAGGGGGCTTCCGGTTGCGTGGTCGTCGGCGATCCCGCCCTCTATCAAAAGTTCGGCTTCCGCAACGAATCTGCGCTTGAATTCCCGGGTTGTGCGCCGCAATATTTCATGGCGCTGGCTCTTTCCGGCGCAATGGCAACCGGCACGGTCGCCTATCATCCGGCCTTCGGCGGCGCGTGAGGTAAGACGGAAGAAGCATGACGGAACCCACGAAACGCGGCTATATCGGTGGCCGGCTGCGCACTTACTTCCTCACCGGCCTGATCATCTGCGCGCCGGTAGCGATCACTGTCTGGCTCGTGCGCACGTTCATCGATTGGGCTGACGGTTGGGTGAAGCCGTATCTGCCGAACTTCTATAATCCCGATACCTATTCGCCTGTCGCCATTCCCGGATTCGGCTTGCTGGTCGCGATATTCGTGATCACGTTCGTCGGCTTCATGACGGCCAACCTCGTCGGCCGGTCGATCGTCAATTTCGCGGAGTCTCTGCTCAACCGCACGCCGCTGGTCCGCACGATCTACAAATCGACGAAACAGATCTTCCAGACGGTGTTGCAGGAGCAGTCGTCCTCCTTCAAGAAAGCCGGGCTGATCGAGTATCCAAGCCCGGGGCTCTGGTCGCTGGTCTTCATCGCAACGGACGTCAAGGGCGAGATCGCCGCAAAGTTTGACGATCGCGGCATGGATATGGTGGCGGTCTTCCTGCCGCCGACGCCGATCCCGACGGCGGGTTTTTTGCTGTTCGTCCCGCGCGACAAGATCATTCAGCTCGACATGAGCGCCGAAGACGCAGCCAAGTTGCTGATATCCGGTGGCCTTGTGACCCCCGATTACAAGCCGCTTGCCAATGCGCCCGTCAAGATCGGACAGCAGAAGACCGCCTGAGCCAGCGTCTCCTTCAGTTCCGCTCCCTGCGCTTCAAGTTCCTGATTTGCCGCATGTCGCCATCGCAAGACCGGTACGCACTCGTGCGCGACCTGCCTAGCCGGCGCGCAGGAACCGGATGGCCTCGTCGCGCCGGTAGAGGTAGAGCAGCGTGCGCAACGCTTCGCCGCGTTCAGACGTCAGATCCGGATCGCGCTCGATAACGTAGGCCGCGTCCTTGCGGGCGATTTCCAGGAGGTCGCCGTGGGCTTCGAGACTGGCGATGCGGAAACCCGGCGTGCCTGACTGTCGCGTGCCGAGCAGTTCGCCTTCGCCGCGCAGTTTCAGATCTTCTTCGGCGATCAGAAAGCCGTCCTCGCTGTCGCGCAGGATGGAAAGTCGCGCCCGTCCGGTTTCGCCAAGGGGGCCCTTGTAGAGCAGGATGCAGGTCGATGCCTCGTCGCCGCGTCCGACACGACCGCGCAGCTGGTGCAACTGCGCAAGTCCGAAGCGTTCCGCATGCTCGATCACCATGATCGTCGCGTCGGGCACGTCGACGCCGACTTCGACGACGGTCGTCGCTACCAGCAGGCGGATCTCGCCGTTCTTGAAGGCGAGCATGACAGCGTCCTTTTCGGCCCCGTTCATGCGGCCGTGCACCAAGCCGACGGCGTTGCCGAACCGTTGGGCGAGGGTCTGGTACCGCTCTTCCGCCGACATCACGTCGACCGCTTCCGATTCTTCTACCAGCGGGCAGATCCAGTAGGCTTTTTTACCGTCGCGCAGAGCTGCGTCGAGCCGGTCGACGATGTCGCCCACGCGCTCGGTCGGGATGGTCACGGTCTGGATCGGCTTGCGTCCGGCCGGCTTCTCCGTGAGCTTGGAGACGTCCATGTCGCCGAAGGCGGCAAGCACCAGCGTGCGCGGGATCGGGGTTGCGGTCATGACGAGCATGTGCGGAGAAATTCCCTTGGCGGTCAGGCGCAGGCGCTGGTGCACGCCGAAACGATGCTGCTCGTCAACGACGGCAAGCGTCAGGCTCTGGTAGTTGACTGTGTCCTGGAAGAGGGCATGGGTGCCGATCACCATCCGCGTTTCGCCCGATGCGATGCGCTCGAGGATCGCATCGCGCTCTTTGCCCTTGGTGCGGCCGGTCAGGACGTCGATGGTGATACCGGCCGGAGCGGCCATCCGGGCAAGCGTCGCATGGTGTTGCCGGGCGAGGATTTCCGTCGGCGCCATCAGCACGGCCTGTCCTCCGGATTCGACCGCGGCCAGCATCGCCATCAGCGCCACCATCGTCTTGCCGGAACCGACGTCGCCCTGAAGCAGGCGCAGCATGCGGTCGGTTCCCGCCATGTCCTTCAGGATGTCGGCGATCGCGGACGATTGGCTGTTCGTCAACGAGAATGGAAGCGCGTCGATGACGGGACGCGAGAGGACCCCTGTCGCATGCACTGGCGTGCCCGCAACCTTGCGCAGGCGTTGGCGGACGAGCGCCAGCGACAATTGCCCCGCAAGGAATTCGTCATAGGCAAGGCGCCGCCGCGCCCTTGCCTGCGGATCGATGTCGGTCGCGTCGCGCGGCTCGTGCAAGGCGCGGAAACTGTCGGCAGCGGTTTCAAAGCCCTGTTTCTCCACCAGTGCGTCATCGATCCATTCGGGCATCTCAGGGACGCGGGCAACGGCCGCTTCGATCGACTTGCGCAAGGTGCGCGGCGAAAGCCCGGCGGTCAGCCCGTAGACCGGCTCGACAAGTGGAAGGTTTTCAGCTTCTGCGGCGCGGACCGCATAATCCGGATGGACCATCGAGGGACGGCCGTTGAACCAGTCGACCTTGCCGCTGACGATCACCGTTTCGTCCACCGGCAGGGATTTCTCCAGCCAGTTGCCCTTGACGCGGAAGTAGGTGAGCGCCAGTTCGCCGGTCTCGTCGTGCAGGAAGATGCGATAGGGCAGGTTGGGCTTGCCACGCGGCGGCGGCTGATGCCGGTCGACACGTCCGGTGATGGTGACGATCACCCCTTGCGGCGCGTGCGCGATGCCCGGCTGCTGCCGGCGGTCGATCAGCGAATGGGGCGCATGGAAGACGAGATCGACGACGCGGCAATCCTCAATCGTTTCGCGGCCGAGCAGCTTGGCATAGAGCTCGCCGATCTTCGGGCCGATGCCGGGAAGCGTGTCGAGCGGTGAGAAGAGCGGATCAAGCAGGGCAGGGCGCATGGCGATGAAATTGCGACGATAATTCCGGCTTTGGCAAGGCTGACAATCGCCTATTCAGAGTTTATAGAGCGCATGAACGACAAACCGTAGCCTCGGGCGCCCCTCGTTTGAGTGGATTCACTGAACTCGGGTGGCGCGCCCGGGGCATCAAGACACTGGAGCGCCCTGGCGCGTCATTTCTGACGCGCGGCGCTGCCGAGGGCGGCAGGAAGGAATTCCCATGACTGGCATTTCGCGCACGAGCGCCGACCTTGATCCGCGTCGACGGCGCATCCTGTTTCGCGCCTGGCATCGCGGCATCCGCGAGATGGATCTCGTGCTCGGGCAGTTCGCGGAGGCGGAGCTCTCGCTGTTGTCCGATCAGGACCTGGACGAACTCGAGACGATCATGGGCGAAGAAGACAACGATCTGGTCAAGTGGATCACGGGCGAACAGCCGGTTCCGGAACGCTATCGGACCCCGATGTTTCAGCGCATCGCCGCCTACCGGCCTGATTTTGATAAGCTTCCCGAAGGGATGAAGTAAGCGATGATGCTGGCGGGTCTGGACGCGAGGAAGATTGTCGAAGCGCAGCGCGAGATCACGATCGGCCCGGTTCCCACGGGCGCCGAGGCGCTGGTTCTTGCCGAGCTGGCGCGCGCGGGCCAGCCGGTCGCCTATATTCTATCGGATGGACAACGGATCGCCGATCTCGAGCAGGTGCTTGGCTTCGTCGCACCGGACATTCCGGTCCTGACGCTGCCCGGCTGGGACTGCCTTCCCTATGACCGCGTTTCCCCCAGCGCCGACACATCTGCCCGGCGCCTTGCCGCGCTCAGCGCCCTGATCGCGCACAGGAAGAAGCCGCACGCTGCGATCGTTCTCGTGACCGTCAACGCCGCGCTTCAGAAGATCTCGCCGCAGGACGTCATAGAGAGCCTTGCGTTTTCCGCCCGGCCCGGCAACCAGGTGCGCATGGACGACATTGCCGCGCGCCTCGAACGCAACGGGTTCGACCGGGTGGCGACCGTGCGCGAAGTCGGCGAATATGCCGTGCGGGGCGGCATTCTCGACGTGTTCGTGCCGGGAAGCAGCGAGCCGCTGCGTCTCGACTTCTTCGGCGATACGCTCGAAACCATCCGCTCCTTCGACCCGGCGAGCCAGCGCACGACGGGGCAGGTGCGTTCGCTCGATCTCAATCCGATGAGCGAAGTGTCGCTGACACCCGAAACGATCAGCCATTTCCGCAAGCAGTATCTCTCGCTGTTCGGCGCGACCAACCGCGACGACGCGCTTTATCAGGCGGTTTCCGAGGGCAGGCGCTATGCCGGCATGGAGCATTGGCTGCCGCTGTTTTATGATGGGCTGGAGACGGTCTTCGACTATCTCGAAGGCTTCCGCATCGTCACCGATCATCTGGCGCGCGAGGCCGCCGGCGAGCGATCCAAGCTCATCCTCGACTACTATGATGCCCGCCTGGCGTCTGCCTCCCCCGGCAAGGCGCAGGCCACGCAGGGCACGCCCTACAAGCCCGCTCCGCCGGAACTGCTCTACCTGACATCGCAGGGCTTCAGTGCCGCCTTGAGCGCGCGCGACGCCATCCGTCTGTCGCCGTTCAACGAGCATGAGGGCGAAGCCCGGCAGGTGATCTCGGTCGATGCGCGCCAGGGCGTGCGCTGGGCGAAATCGTCAAGTGAAGGCGAAGCGGAGAGCGAGCGCGTCAACGTTTTCGACCAGGCGGTGAAGTACATTGCCGAGCGTCGATCGAAGGGCGCCAAGGTGGTGATTTCAGGCTGGAGCGAGGGATCGCTCGACCGGCTGCTGCAGGTGCTCGCCGAACATGGTCTCGGCAACGTCAAGCCGATCAAGGCCCTTGCAGAGGTCAAGGCGCTGAAGCCGGGTGAGGCGGCCGCGACGGTGCTCAGCATCGAAGCCGGATTCGAGACCGGCGATCTCGTCGTCATCGGCGAGCAGGACATTCTCGGCGATCGCATGGTGCGCCGTTCCAAGCGGCGCAAGCGCGGCGCCGATTTCATCGCCGAAGTCGCCGGCCTGGACGAGGGCAGCTACGTCGTGCATGCCGAGCACGGCATCGGTCGCTTCGTCGGTTTGCGCACGATCGAGGCCGTCGGTGCGCCGCATGATTGCCTTGAGCTCGTCTATGCCGACAATGCCAAGCTCTTCCTGCCCGTCGAAAACATCGAGCTTCTGTCGCGCTACGGCTCCGAGGGGACGGATGCGATCCTCGACAAGCTCGGAGGCGTCGCCTGGCAGGCGCGCAAGGCCAAGCTCAAGAAGCGCCTGCTCGATATGGCCGGCGGTCTCATCCGCATCGCCGCCGAGCGGCACACGCGCCATGCGCCGGTGCTTGTCGCGCAAGATGGTGTCTACGACGAATTCGCCGCCCGTTTCCCCTATGACGAAACCGAGGACCAGCTGAGCTCGATCGACGCGGTGCGCGACGATCTCGGAAGCGGTCGCCCGATGGACCGTCTCGTTTGCGGCGACGTTGGCTTCGGCAAGACGGAGGTCGCGCTGCGTGCGGCTTACATCGCGGCTATGAATGGCGTGCAAGTCGCGGTGGTGGTGCCGACGACGCTGCTCGCGCGCCAGCATTTCAAGACCTTCTCCGAGCGTTTTCGCGGTCTGCCGATCCGCATCCAGCAGGCCTCGCGCCTCGTCGGCTCGAAGGAGCTGGCACTGACCAAGAAGGAAGTGGCCGACGGCAAGACCGACGTCGTCGTCGGCACCCACGCGCTTCTTGGCACTTCGGTCAATTTCGCCAATCTCGGCCTGTTGATCATCGACGAGGAGCAGCATTTCGGCGTCAAGCACAAGGAGCGGCTGAAGGAACTGAAGTCGGACGTGCACGTGCTGACACTGTCGGCAACGCCGATCCCGCGCACGCTGCAGCTGGCGCTGACCGGCGTGCGCGAACTGTCGCTGATCACCACGCCGCCGGTCGATCGCATGGCTGTGCGTACCTTCATTTCGCCCTTTGATGCTTTGGTGATCCGCGAAACCTTGATGCGCGAGCATTATCGCGGCGGCCAGAGCTTCTATGTCTGTCCGCGCCTCAGCGATCTCTCGGAGATCCATGATTTCCTGAAGTCCGACGTTCCGGAACTGAAGGTGGCCGTGGCGCACGGCCAGATGCCGGCGACCGAGCTCGAAGACATCATGAATGCCTTCTACGACGGCCGCTATGACGTGCTTCTGTCGACGACGATCGTCGAGTCGGGCCTCGACGTGCCGACGGCGAACACGCTGATCGTCCATCGCGCCGACATGTTCGGTCTCGCCCAGCTTTACCAGCTGCGCGGCCGCGTCGGTCGCTCGAAGGTGCGCGCTTTCGCGCTGTTCACGCTGCCGGTCAACAAGACGCTGACGGGCATGGCCGAGCGGCGATTGAAGGTGCTGCAATCGCTCGACACGCTCGGCGCCGGCTTCCAGCTTGCCAGCCACGACCTCGATATCCGCGGCGCCGGCAACCTGCTGGGCGAGGAGCAATCCGGTCACATCAAGGAGGTCGGATTCGAGCTCTACCAGCAGATGCTGGAAGAGGCAGTCGCCGAGCTGAAGGGCGAGGAGGAAATCCACGATACCGGCTGGTCGCCGCAGATCTCGGTCGGAACGCCCGTCATGATCCCGGAGCACTACGTGCCGGATCTGCATCTGCGCCTCGGTCTTTATCGTCGTCTGGGCGAGCTGACGGATCTCAAGGACATCGATGGCTTCGGTGCCGAAATGATCGATCGCTTCGGCCCGCTGCCGATCGAAGTCCAGCATCTCCTGAAGATCGTCTATATCAAGTCGCTCTGCCGCACGGCCAACGTCGAAAAGCTTGATGCCGGGCCGAAGGGCGTCGTCGTGCAGCTGCGCAACAAGGAATTCCCGAACCCTGCCGCGCTCGTCGGCTACATTGCCAAGCAGGGTACGCTTGCCAAGATCCGGGCCGACCACAGCATCTTCTTCCAGCGCGAACTGGCAACGCCGGAGAAGCGGCTTTCCGGCGCCGCGATGGTGATGACGCAGCTCGCCGGTCTCGCCAAATAACAGATTGCCGCGCGACCGGGTTGCGGTGGCGCGGCGACAATTCGTGGAGATGTGCGAGGCGGCTACTACAATTCGAAGTGCTACAGCGACCTTTGCGCGTCTGACAAGACGCGCGGCGCTGTAGGCTTGCGGTCGCCGTCAGTTCGGCTTGCCGCTTGCCTTCATCTGCGCGATTTCAGTGAGCGCGTTGGTCAGGACCTCGACCGATTGCGCCCCCATGACGGCGTACTGGCCCTCGATGATGAAGCAGGGCACGCCGGTCACGCCCATGTCGCGCGCCATCTCGACTTCTTCGTTGACGGCGTCCTTGTCGGCGTCGGACGCGAGCAGGGTGGCGATAACAGGACGGTCGAGGCCGGCCGCCTCGGCGATATCGAGGAGCACGACGTGGTCGCCGACATTGCGCCCTTCCTCGAAATTGGCCTTGAACAGAAGGCCGACGACAGCCGATTGGGCCTCCGCGCCGCGGGTCGCTGCCCAGCGAACCAGTCGATGGGCATCGAGCGTATTGGGGCTGATCTTCACGGCGTCGAAGTCGAAGTCGATGCCGTCGGCGTTGCCAAGATCACGCAGCATGTCGTGGGCGCGGTCGACGGCTTCCTGACCGCCGAGTTTGGACGCGAGGTGCTTCTTGTGATCGACGCCTTCAGGCGGAAGGTCCGGATTGAGCTGATAGGGGCGCCATTGCACGGAAACGAGGACGTCAGGCACGTTGGCAATCGCCTGGTCAAGCCGGGCCTTGCCGAGATAACACCAGGGGCAGACGACGTCCGAGACGATATCAATGCTGACGGTTTGCATGGTGCGGGTGCCTTTCCTTGTTCGGTATGACCGCCAGATAAGCCGCCTTCACGCGGCTTTCAATGCGTTACCAAAAGGGAACCGACCCACTTACTGGGCGTTCTGATCCCACCACGTCGGCAACTGGTATCCGTAGAGCGGAACGACGTCGGGGCGGGCGATATGCTTGCGTCGCGCGATCCATTGTGCGTCCAGATGATAGAGTGGCACCAGATAGGCGTTGTTGACGAGCAGCCGGTCATGCGCCCGCACCGCGGCCGTGAAATCCTCCGATGTGCGGGCCTGAAGGATGTTGTTGACCATCCGGTCCACGTCCTTGTCGGCCACGCCCGCGAAATTGTCGCTGCCCTGCCTGTCCCTTGATTTCGAGGTCCAGCGCCCCTCCTGCTCGATGCCGGGAGACAGCGTCGATGGGAACGACTTGATGATCACGTCGTAGTCGAACGACTGGCTGCGCTGCTGGTATTGCGAATCGTCAACCGTGCGCACCGACACCTGGATGCCGAGCGGCGCAAGGAACCGCTGATAGGCAAGTGCGATCTTCTCCTGGCCGGCATTTTGGCTCATGATCTCGAAGGCGAGCGGCTTGCCCTGCGGATCGACCATCTTGCCGTCCTTGATCTGGTATCCGGCTTCGCGCATCAGCGAGACGGCGACGCGAAGGACGTTGCGGTCGCGTCCCGACGCATCGGTCACCGGCAGCCGATAGGTGCCGTCGAGGATTGCCGGGTTGATTCGTTCGCGCGCGTCGCCGATGAGGCCGAGCTCGCGATCGTCGGCAGGCGCGCCGAGGAAGCTCAGCGTCGAGTTCTGCCAATAGCTCTGGGTGCGGGTATAGGCGCTGTCGAACAGGTTCTTGTTGACCCATTCGAAATCGAACACCAGCGCCATGCCTTGCCGGAGCTTGAGGTTGTCGAACATCGGCTTGCGGGTGTTGAAGACGATGCCGAGCATGCCGGACGGTGTCTTCGGGGTGAAGGTCTCCTTGACCACATCGCCAGAACGCACTGCCGGGAAGTCGTAGCCGCGCGCCCATTTCGTAGCACTACCCTCGGGATAGATGTCGATTTCGCCCTTCTTGAATGCTTCGAAGAGCGAGTTTTCCTGAAGGAAATACTCGACGGAAATTTCGTCGTAATTGTCCTGCCCGACCTTCGATGGCAGGTCCTTCGCCCAGTAATCCGGATTTCTCTTGTAGATGATGCGCTCACCGGGCTTTACCTCGGCGACCTTGTAGGGGCCGGACCCGAGCGGCGGCTTCAGGCTCGTCTGGTCGAACGTCGCAACATCGATCGCATGCTTCGGCAGCACCGGCGAAAGCCCGAGCAGCAGCGGCAGCTCGCGGTCCGCTTCCTCGGTGAAGGCAAAGCGCACACTGCGGTCGCCGACCTTCTCCAGTTTCGCCACCTTCGACAGGCGGTTGCTGAACGGCACGCGACCCTTGTCGCGCATGAGCTCGAACGTGAAGATGACGTCGTCGGCCGTGACCGGCTGCCCATCGGCCCAACGGGCGTTGGGGTTGAGGTTGAACTGGATGAATGTCCGGTCCTCATCCCACTCGACCGTTTCGGCAAGCAGTCCGTACATGGTGAAGGGTTCGTCGCGCGACCGCTGCATCAGCGATTCGTAGACGAGGTTGCCGTATTCGGGGTCCCACATGCCGCGCGCGGTGGTGCGCATGCTCTTCAGGATGAAGGGATTGAGGCTGTCGAATGTGCCGACAACGCCATAGGAGATCTTGCCGCCCTTCTTTACATCAGGATTGACGTAAGGAAAATTCTTGTAATCGGCCGGCAGGGCCGGTTCGCCATGCATCGCTATCGCATGCACCGGAGCGGCGATCGCGCCATGGCTGAACGAAGTGACGGTCAGGGCCAAAGCCAGACCGGATAGAATTGCACGCAAGGTTACCTCCCGTGAGGGGCGTCAACAGGCCGATTCCCGTAACGTTACCAATGGTGGTCGATGAATCCAACCGATCGAACCGCCAAAATCCGGTAACTGGCTAGTCAAAAAATGACATGAAACACTGGATAATCGGAGCAAGCCAATGTAACAGGTGTTTCCGGAAACGGGGTCATGCATTTGCCTTATTTGGCCAACAGGACAACGGCGGCTGACGATACTCACCTGCGGAACGAAGTGTTCCGTTACCGGATTTCAGGAGACGGAATCACAATGATCTTCAAGTCGAATTTTACCAAACGCTCTGGACTGGCAGCGCTGGCGCTCTCTGTAGCTGCTGCGGGCGTACCGAGTGTTGCTTCCGCCCAGCAGGCAGGTGGCAAGCCGCCGCAGGGCTGGTTCAAGGTCTGCACCAAGCAGGAAGACAATGACGTCTGCATCGTCCAGAACCTCCTGACCGCCAACAACGGCCAGCTCGTGACCGCTGTCGGCCTCATCACGGTTTCCGGCAAGGTCAACCGCAAGGTCATGCAGGTTTCCGTACCGTCCGCGCGCCTGATCCCGACCGGCGTCCAGATGCAGATCGACGGCGGCAAGCCCGTCAAGCTCGACTACGCAATCTGCATGCCCGACAAGTGCGTCGCCGAAGCGCCGCTGTCCGACCAGCTGATCGCCACCCTGAAGAAGGGCAACGAAGTCGTCTTCACGTCGGTCAACTTCCAGCGCGCGCCGAACCCGATCAAGATGGCGCTTACGGGCTTCACCGGCGTATTCGACGGCGAGCCGATCGAACAGTCGCAGCTCGAAGAGCGTCAGCGCCTGCTGCAGGAAGAAATGCAGAAGAAGGCTGAAGACGCCCGCAAGAAGCTTGAGGAAGCCCAGAAGGCTGCCAAGCAGAACTAAGCGCTTTCAAGCGATCTCATAAAGAAACGCCCGGATCCTTGATCCGGGCGTTTTATTTTGCGCGGCAACACGGTGAGGCCAGTGTTCCACGCGCTGATCGGAACGTTCAACCGTATTCAGTGCCGGAACGTCGTCGTCTTCGGCTTGTAGTGACCGATCCCGTCCTTGTCGAAAAGCGCGTCGACTTGCGTGTGGCGCATCGGCCGGTCGCTGTCGTCGAACTCCAGGTTCTGCTCCGACACATAGGCGACATACTCGCTGTCGTCGTTCTCGGCGAACAGGTGATAGAAGGGCTGGTCCTTGCTGGGACGGATCTCCTGCGGAATGGCGTTCCACCACTCTTCGGTGTTGGCGTATTCCGGATCGACGTCGAAAATGACGCCGCGGAACGGGAAAACCCGGTGGCGAACCACCTGTCCGATCTCGAATTTGGCGTTTCTTTGTTTCATGACGCAACACATCCTTTCAGCAGATTATCTGGGTTCGCGAGCCCAAAACATCAATAGGGGAAATCCCTCCGTCTTGCGTTGATCACAAGCGCCTGCTTTTGCGCCGGGACGCGCAAAAGTTGCGCCATGCATAATATCACACAATTGCGCAAAGCCGCACTGACCCAGGGCCCGAACGCCGGAGCGCAAAAGAAAAGCCGGCGGCTCCGATCAGAGAGCCCCGGCTTTTCCGATGTCGAGAGGACCGGAAGCAATGTGTTTGCTGCCGGTCCGCATGGTCTTAGACCGAGTAGTACATGTCGTACTCGACCGGATGCGGGGTCATTTCGTAACGCATGACTTCCTGCATCTTCAGTTCGATGAACGAGTCGATCTGGTCGTCGTCGAACACGCCGCCGGCCGTCAGGTACTTGCGATCCTTGTCGAGGCTCTCAAGCGCTTCGCGCAGCGATCCGCAGACCGTCGGGATCTTCTTCAGTTCCTTCGGCGGCAGGTCGTAGAGGTCCTTGTCCATGGCCTTGCCCGGGTGCAGCTTGTTCTTGATGCCGTCGAGACCGGCCATCAGCATGGCTGCAAAGGCCAGATAGGGGTTCGCGGTCGGATCCGGGAAGCGGACTTCGACGCGCTTGGCCTTCGGGTTGGTGCCGAACGGAATGCGGCACGAAGCCGAACGGTTGCGGGCCGAGTAGGCGAGCAGGACCGGTGCTTCATAGCCCGGGACCAGGCGCTTGTAGGAGTTGGTCGACGGGTTGGTGAAGGCGTTCAGCGACTTGGCATGCTTGATGATGCCGCCGATGAAGTAGAGGCAGGTCTCCGAGAGGCCGGCATATTCGTCGCCGGCGAAGGTCGGCTTGCCGTCCTTCCAGATCGACAGGTGCACGTGCATGCCCGAGCCGTTGTCGCCGAAGATCGGCTTCGGCATGAAGGTTGCCGTCTTGCCATAGGCATTGGCGACCTGGTGCACGACGTACTTGTAAATCTGCATCTTGTCGGCGTTGCGCACGAGCGCATCGAACTTGACGCCGAGTTCGTGCTGGGCTGCTGCCACTTCGTGGTGGTGCTTTTCGACCGTTACGCCCATTTCGGCGAGAACGGTGAGCATCTCCGAGCGCATGTCCTGGCAGCTGTCGATCGGCGGAACCGGGAAGTAGCCGCCCTTGACGCGCGGACGGTGCCCGAGGTTGCCGGTCTCATAGTCGGTGTCGTCGTTGGACGGCAGTTCGGAGGAGTCGAGCTTGAACCCGGTGTTGTACGGGTCGGCCTTGTACTTGACGTCGTCGAACACGAAGAATTCGGCTTCCGGGCCGACGAAGACGGTGTCGCCGATGCCGGACGCCTTGAGGTAGGCTTCAGCCTTCTTGGCGGTGCCGCGCGGGTCACGGTTGTAGGATTCGCCGGAGACCGGGTCGAGAATGTCGCAAATGATGACCATCGTCGACTGCGCGAAGAACGGGTCCATGTGCGCTGTTTCCGGATCGGGCATCAGCACCATGTCGGACTCGTTGATGGCCTTCCAGCCGCCAATCGAGGAGCCGTCGAACATGACGCCATCGGCGAACATGTCTTCGTCGACGCAGACGACGTCCATGGTCACATGCTGCAGTTTGCCCTTGGGATCGGTAAAGCGCAGGTCGACGAACTTGACGTCGTTGTCCTTGATTTGCTTCAAAACTTCGCTTGCAGTCGTCATTGGCCGTAATTCCCTGTGTGAGATGACGAGATTTGAAATGTGACAGGGCCGATGGCCCTTGAGGATCAGATGGCGTCGAGGCCGGTTTCACCGGTCCGGATTCGGATGACTTCCTCGATGTTGGAAACGAAAATCTTTCCGTCGCCAATCCGGCCGGTTTGTGCGGCATTGCGGATCGCCTCGATGACGGCCTCCGCGTTTTCGTCCGCCAGCACCACTTCGACCTTTACCTTCGGCAGGAAGTCCACGACGTATTCGGCGCCGCGATAGAGCTCCGTGTGGCCCTTCTGCCGTCCGAAGCCCTTGGCTTCCGTGACGGTGATACCCTGCAGGCCGACTTCCTGAAGCGCTTCCTTCACTTCGTCGAGCTTGAAGGGCTTAATGATCGCTTCGATCTTTTTCATGAGAAAATGTCTCTCCGCTTCTCCCTTGAGAGCAGGATCATGCCCGCTCGCCCTGAATATGCACGTTGCATGCCAGTTTTTCTGCGAAAATCTCTCGAAACGACAAAAAATCTGTCGTCGGTCGGCAGATCACTGGAATTCAGTGCTCCCGTCGTCGCGGGATCTGCCTATTTTTTATGATTTTCGGTCGAAAGATGCCTCGCATTGGCAGAGGTGGCCTGACGTAGGTGGGTAAAAGCACGTTATTTGAGCAACAAATATGTGCAAATGCACAAAAATAGACCAATCGACGAAGTGCCTTGCCACGCTCTTGCCTCTGGCGACCGGGCGTGAATATGTCTAGCGCATGGGCTCCAAACTTCACGACCTGTTGGTCACACCGGCAGAGATGGCAACAATCGACCGGGCGGCGGCCCAATCAGGCATTGACAGCTTCATGCTGATGAAATGCGCAGGTACGGCCGTTGCCGCGGCTGCCTTGCGGCACTTCCCGGGCGCTCGTCGCTTTGCCGTGCTCTGCGGTCCCGGAAACAATGGCGGCGACGGCTATGTCGCGGCCCACGCATTGGGTCAGTCGGGTGCTGAAGTCTCCGTCTTTGCCCTCGGCGATCCGGCGGCGCTTCAGGGAGACGCCGCACGGGCGCGTGAACTTTGGCATGGTCCGCTGTCGGCAATCGATCTGTTCGAGCCCCGTGCCGGCGATGTCGTCATCGATGCGCTCTTTGGCGCGGGCCTGTCACGGGATCTCGAGCCCGGTGTGGTGCAGGTCATCGAACGGGTCAACGCCAGCGGCGTGCCTGTCGTCGCCGTCGATCTGCCGAGCGGCATCGATGGGCGCACAGGGGCGGTCCGCGGAGCCGCCTTCGTTGGCTGCCACACGGTGACCTTCATGGCGCCGAAGCCCGGGCACTGGCTTCTGCCCGGTCGTTCGCTGTGCGGTTCGCTCGAGGTTTTCGACATTGGCATTCCCCAGCGCATCGTCATGGCGAACGCCGGTCCCTTGCGCCTCAATACGCCCGCCGCCTGGTCGGAGTTCGTCGAGGGTCTTGCCCTGTCGACCTACAAGTTCAAACGCGGCCTCCTTGTCGTCTTTTCAGGCGATCGGCAGGCTACGGGAGCGGCGCGGCTGGCCGCCGCCGCAGGCCTTGCCGCCGGTGCCGGTCTGGTGACCGTCGCCAGCGCAAAGGCGGCAGTCGGCGTCAATGCGTCCCAGCTGAGGGCGGTGATGGTCAACGAGGTGAACACGAAACGGGAGCTGACGAAATGGCTCGAGGACCGCCGCCTCGGCAGCTTCGTCCTTGGACCTGGCTTCGGCATCGGCAGGAAGGCGAGGGAATTCGCGCTGGCGCTCTGCGACCGCTCGCTGGTGCTCGATGCCGACGGCATCACCTCGTTTCAGGCGTATCGCGAAGAGCTTTTCTCAGCGCTCAAAAGCCGCGGTGGCCGGGTGGTCATGACCCCGCATGAGGGCGAGTTTGCCCGCCTGTTTCCCGAGATCGCCGGCGACGCTTCGCTTTCAAAAATCGAGAAGGCGCAACGGGCCGCGCACCTCAGCCACGCGGTTATCATTTACAAGGGTGCGGATACGGTGATCGCCGCGCCGGATGGCCGGGCGCTCGTCAACGGCAATGCGCCGCCATGGCTGGCAACCGCCGGTTCCGGCGACGTGCTTGCCGGCATCGTCGGCGCGCATCTGGCACAGGGGATGCCGGCCTTCGAGGCCGCGGCGGCCGGTGTGTGGCGGCACGGCGCGGCTGGCAATAGGGCCGGGCAGGGCCTGACAGCCGAAACACTGGTCGGCGCGATTTCACCGCTCGAAGCAGTCTGATTGCCAAAAGAAAGCGGCCGCAACGGGACGCAGCGGCCGCATTTCATTCGTTGGAGAATGCCGGCGCTTAGCCGCGCGTCCCCTTGGCGATCGGCTCCTGGTAGGTAAAGCCCATGTCCCAGGGGAAATAGATCCAGGTATCCTGGCTGACTTCGGTGACGAAGGTGTCGACCAGAGGCCGGCCCTTCGGCTTGGCGTAGACGGCAGCGAAATGCGCCTTTGGCAGCATGGCGCGGACTTCGGCGGCGGTCTTGCCGGTGTCGGTGAGGTCGTCGACGATCAGCACGCCTTCACCGCCGCCCTCGGCAATCTCGGGGGCGATGCCCTTCAGCACCTTCATCTGCCCTTGAGAATCGTAGTCGTGATAGGAGGCGACGCAGACGGTCTCGATCATGCGGATATTGAGTTCGCGACAGATGATGGCCGCCGGAACCAGACCGCCACGCGTGATACAGACCATCGCGCGCCATTCCTGGCCATTGTCTGCGAGCCGCCATGCAAGCGCGCGGCAATCGCGGTGGAACTGGTCCCAGGAAACGGGAAAGGCTTTATCGGGCAGCGACATGGGTGGGCTCCGGCTTGTCTGAACGAGGGTAAGGCGAAGCGTCCGGCAGATCGGGCATGCGGAAACGCGTCATCCTGATTTGCCGACATGCAATAACGGCATTGAGGCCTCAAGTGCAAGCGTTTCGCGCTTATCCCTTCGCCCGCGCCTCGGCAATTGCCTCGATCATCGCCTGGACCGCGGCTTCCGCGGCGGCGAGCGCATCCTGGTCGCGCGCGCGCACGACGATATCGGTCGAGAAATGCGTGCCGTCGAACTTCGGATAGGAGCCGATGCTCGTCTCGGGATGATTTTTCTGAACCTCGGTCAGCGGGCTGCCGATATCGCCTTCGCCGAACGGCGACCGCACGGTTTTCGACAGGAGCGGCGAGCCGACCTCAAGGCCGGGCAAGAGCGCGTCGAGCATCGCCTGGAACACCTGCGGTACACCGGCCATGACGTGCACATTGCCGATCGCGAAGCCCGGAGCCGTCGAGACGGGATTGGGAATATGGCGCGCGCCGAGCGGCATGCGCGCCATGCGCTTGCGCGCGTCGGTGAACTCCATGCCGCGGCGTTCGTACATCGCGCCGAGCAGCGCCATGGCCTCCGGCTCATAGACGCATTCGACGCCGAAGGCACGTGAAACCGCGTCGGCGGTGATGTCGTCGTGCGTCGGTCCGATGCCACCCGACGTGAACACGTAGTCGTAGCGGCTGCGCGCGGCGTTGATCGCCTCGACGATGGCCGCCTCGTCATCGGCAACGATGCGCACTTCCTTCAGGTCGATGCCGACCATCGTCATCATGTCTGCGAGATGACCGATGTTCTTGTCCTTGGTCCGGCCCGACAGAAGTTCGTCGCCGATGGCGACCATGGCGGCGGTGACGACTTTTGTGCTGCTCATCGGTAATTCCTATGTTTAAGACAAACGCTCAACAGTGATTGCTTATTGTTCAGGCTGTGGAAACAGACTGTTTCTCCGAAGGCTTCTGGCAGCCGGCAGCATTTTGATAAATCTTCCGCCCAGCAGTGATCAAGTGGGATCGCTTGTATCCAAAGGAGCATTTCATGGCCAAGGTACTCGTTCTCTATTATTCCGCATACGGGCACATCGAAACCATGGCCTATGCCGTGGCCGAGGGCGCCAAGTCGGCTGGCGTCGAGGTCGACGTCAAGCGCGTTCCCGAACTGGTGCCGGAAGAGGTTGCCAGGGCATCCCACTTCAAGCTCGATCAGGCCGCAGCCGTGGCCACCGTCGAAGAACTTGGCCAGTACGACGCCATCATCTTCGGTGCTGGCACCCGCTATGGCACCGTTGCCTCGCAGATGCGCAACTTCATCGACCAGACCGGCAGCCTCTGGATGGCGGGCAAGCTCGTCGGCAAGGTCGGCTCGGTCTTCACATCGTCGGCGACCCAGCACGGTGGTCAGGAGTCGACCATCCTCGGCTTCATCCCTACGCTCATGCACCACGGCATGGTCGTGGTCGGTCTTCCCTACGCCTTCCAGGGTCAGATGGGCGTCGACGAAGTCAAGGGCGGCTCGCCCTACGGCGCATCGACGATCACCGGCGGCGATGGTTCGCGCCAGCCGTCCGAAATCGAACTCGAGGCGGCGCGCTACCAGGGTGCTCATGTCGCCAGGATCGCCGCCAAGCTTGCGGGCTGATCAGACCGAATACAATCGAATCAATCGTTTAGGCGGCCCCAAATGGGGTCGCCTTTTTTCATTGGCGCTAGCCATTCCGGGTGATTCGCGAATGTGGCAATCCGTACCACACCTGTGGTATTATCCCCGGCGTTCGGCATGAGCATGCCACTGACGAGGAGGAAGATCAGGACCGTGCGGCAACGGTCCGCCGAAGGCTGGAGGGTCTTCGGGTTGTCGGGAGGGAAGCATGGCGCGCATTACATACACCATCGTTCCTCATGACGGAGGCTGGGCCTACAAGGCTGCCGATGCCTTTTCGGAACCTTTTCCCAGCCGCGAACTGGCGCTTGCCGCAGCCAAAGCCGCTGCCATCGAACAGCAGGTCGGTGGCGACGATGAGGATATAAGCTTCCAGGACGAGCAGGGTCAGTGGCACTTCGAGCACACCGACGGCGGCGACCGGCCGGAAGCAACCGTAGACGACGGCTAGAGCGTCCTGTCTTCAAGCGGTGATACTTGCAGGCAGAAAGACGCTCCAGAAAGGGTTGGGCATCCTGAGTGCGTTCTTAGGGACCACGGCGCTCCGGCCCGATCCTCAACACCTGCCCAAACACGGTTCTGCGACAGTATTGCGTGCACACCATCTTATCCACGGAGGGTATTCGATGCACTACAGCGTTCAGATCTTCACCTGGACCCCGCGGCAGGGAGTCCACCAGGTTGGATCGGCAATCGAGGTGGACGCCCCCAATTCCAAGGCGGCAGCGGTCTCGCTTCTCGGCCTCAGGCTGGAGAACCAGGGATGCGCAACGAAACTCGCGGTCCGCGTCTGGCATGACGACGCCTACCAGGCGGAATGCGACTGCTACTATTACAACAACTGAGCGACAGCTCTCCGCGCTTAAGCTGTCGCCTGTGCGGCGAGAGCTTGAGTTGTTCGGCAAATGTGCGTGTGACAATCAGTTGCCTGGTGCGGGCGGCGGGGATCGAACCCGCACAGCCAAAGCCGAGGGATTTTAAGTCCCTTGCGTCTACCAGTTTCGCCACGCCCGCCTGAAGCCTAAATCAAGCACTCGGCAGCAACAGTCAAGGGTGACTTGCCGCTCGAAGGTGGAGAAAGCTCATGCGCGACTTTCCCGCCGCTGGAGAATGTAAAAGATGCCAGCGGCAATCACCGCCCCGATGCCGTAGACGATAAATGCCTCGCCAAAGGGCCGTCCTGAATTAAACGAGTACAAGGCCGGGGCCGCAAACAGGAGCACCGCCACGCCCGCCAGGCGAGACGAGAAAACGCTCAAGGCGGAGACCTTTCGCAACAACCACCCAATAAGCGTGCCAACCAGCACCATTGCCACCACTGCCCCAACCAATTGCGCCAAAGCTTTTCTCCTCATTCAAGCCATAGCGGGCAGAATAGACTGATTCGCGTGCATCATCGATGCGACTTCAGCCACTGATTGCTCATTTGTGGCGCTTGCGACGGCGCCGAACTTCAAGTGGTCAATCGTTCAAGGATGATGCCCAATCCACCGAGGTCCTCGATCTCGCGAAATCGCGGATGGTCCTCCGGCTTGTCATGGTGTTCGAAGGACCAGGTGAGCGCATGGGGCACATAGACGCCCCAGCTTCCGGCATCAAGCGCGGGTACGATATCGGACTTCAGCGAATTGCCGACCATCAGGCTGCTGCCGGCGCCGTCGCCGTGGCGACTGAAGATGCGCTCGTAAGTCGCGGCAGTCTTGTCGCTGACGATCTCGACGGCGTCGAAATAGTCGCCAAGGCCGGAGGCGGCGAGCTTGCGTTCCTGGTCGAAGAGGTCGCCCTTGGTGATCATCACGAGACGGAACTGACCGTGTAGAGCATCAAGCGTTTCCTTCACGTGCGGCAGCGGCTCCACCGGATGGACGAGCATGTCGCGTCCGACGGCGAGAATTTCGGCGATCACCGAGGATGGGACCTTGCCGTCCGTCACCTCAACGGCTGTCTCGACCATGGAGAGCACAAAGCCCTTGATGCCGAAGCCGTAGAGGCGAAGGTTGCGTTTCTCGGCCGCCAGCAGCCGTTCGGGCAGGTGCTCCGTATCGGTGTAATCCTTGAGAAGCTCGGCAAACCGCGCTTCGGTCAGGCGGAAGAACTGCTCGTTTTGCCAAAGCGTATCGTCGGCATCGAAGCCGACTGTCGTTACTGCATGGGGCATTATCTTTATGGTCCGGCAATCTTGAATGGTTGATCGACGCTGGCGGTCTTGCCGCTGTTGATGTCGTTGAAATGGAAGCGCAGCACGTAATCGCCGGCCGGTGCCCCGGACACGTCGATCGTCAGCGTCGAATAGATTTCCTGGTTCCTGAGAAAGCCAGTGAAGGTGAAGTCGCCGAAGGCCTTCTGTCCGGCAAGCACATCGCCCTTCGGATTGAGGATGTCGAAATCGACGGTGAAATGGGTCTCGAGTTTGCCCTTCTCGGCCGAGTCCTTCCACGTGAGGCCGATCGGTTCGATGTAGGAGATCATCGATTCGCCGGATCGGAAGCTCGCGCCCTGGCGCGGCTCGTACATCGCGTAGCCGGTCGGAGCCTTGGAGACGAAGACCGCCTTGCCGATGGCAAAGGGCAGCGTCTGGGAGAAGTCGCTCATTGCCTGGCGCAACAGGTCATGCGCCTTTGGGGCGTCGCCGGACGCCGCCAGCTTCTCCGCCTCGGCCGCTGCGTCGGCCAATGGTCCGGCCTGAGCCCCCGTATGTGCATAAAGGGTTGTGGCGGTGGTCAACGCCGCCAGAAGGAGCAGATGTTTCACCATGACGTTTCCCCAGCGCCGGCCCCGGCGGATTGTCAGCTTTTGCCGCACTCCATGAAGACGATAGGGCCAAGATGAAAATGGTCAATGCTTCCAGAAGACCGGCGTCAAAATCACCAGCACCGTCAGCACTTCGAGACGTCCGAGCAGCATCATCAGCGACAGCAGATACAGTTCCGGATCCTGAAGCGTGGAAAAGTTCCCGGCCGGGCCGATGAGGGGGCCAAGACCTGGACCGACGTTGGAAAGACAGGTGATGACCGCCGACGTCGCCGTGACCAGATCATAGCCGAGCGCGCCCATGGCGAGGCTGCCGAGAACCCAGAGCAGGATGTAGGTGATGAAGAACAGGAAGATGGCGCGCTGGGTGTCGGCATCGACCGTGTTCTTGCCGTAGCGCACCGCATAGATCGCATTGGGATAGACGAGCTTGTTCAGTCCCGAGCGGACCGCGTTGAACAGCACGATGAAGCGATAGGCCTTGATCCCGCCAGCCGTCGAGCCTGAGCAGCCGCCCATGAACGTTGCGATGAAGGCGGCAGCGACCACGAACGGACCCCACAACGTATAGTCCTGGCTCGCATAGCCTGAGGTCGAGAGGATCGAGGTGATGTTGAAGAAGGAATGGGCGAGCGCCAGATGGAATTCCACGCCGTTGACGAGGCGATGATAGACGGCGACGGCGATGGAAAAGGCGGAGAGATAGCCGAGAAACACGATGATCTGCGGGTCGCGCAGCGCGTCGAGCCTTCCGCGCGCGACCAGCACGATCAGGATCGAGAACGGCAGGCTGCAGAGCGCCATGAAGAAGGTGGCGGTCCACAAAAGCGGAATGCTGCCGAAATACCCGAAGGATGCATCATGGGTGGAGAAGCCGCCGGTCGCCACCGTCGACATTGCGTGATTGATCGCGTCGAAGCGGTTCATGCCCGTCAGGAAGTAGCCGATCGCGCAGAGAAGGGTGATGACGACATAGACTGCCAGAAAGGCGCGGCTGAAGCTGGCGAGCCGGGCGAAGGGTTTGTCGCTGGTGTCGGAGGACTCCATCTTGAAGAACGACATGCCGCCAACCCTGAGATAGGGGATGATGAACAGGCCGAGCACCACGATGCCGATGCCGCCGAGCCAGCACAACAGTGACCGCCACAGAAGCAGCCCCGGCGGCGCGTCGTCGAGGCCGACGATGACAGTCGCGCCCGTGGTGGTGATGGCCGAGACCGACTCGAACAGCGCCTGGGCAAAATCGAGCTTGAGCGAGGAGAGCCAGAGCGGGATCGCGCCGACGACGGAGAACACCGCCCACAACATATTGACGAGGACGAAGCCGAACTTCTTGGAAAACGGCGGCGGACCCATGCGGGTGGCCATGAAGGTCGCGAGCGACAGGCCGCCAACCATGAAAGCCGAAGCGGCGAAGATCTGCCAGTCCGGATGGCCGTAATAGAGGTCGACCATCGCCGGCACCAGCATGGCGCAGGCAAGGTAGATGCCGAGGATCGCTGAAATATGCACAGCATGCCGGATCAGGGTTGCGTTCAAGCGATTGTTTTCCCGGAAGGTGTTTGGCGAGCCGGCGATTGGATGCCGGTCGCATTGTTCACGGCGCGCCGATTCGTGTCAAAGCGATGGCTTCATGCGTTGCGATATGCAATAGCGACGGCCATCGCTCACTTCAATGGAAGACCGCGCGCAATGAAGCACGATGTTGAAACCGCAACCGAAGCCCTGCGGGAGATCTTCCCGCCGACGCCGCTGCAGCTCAATGAGCACCTCAGCGCACGTTACGGCGCCAGCATTTATCTCAAGCGCGAGGACCTGTCGCCGGTTCGCTCCTACAAGATCAGAGGCGCGTTCAACTTTTTCCGCAAGGCGATCGGTGCCGGCGCGTCGGGAAAGACCTTCGTCTGCGCATCGGCCGGCAACCATGCTCAGGGTTTTGCCTTCGTCTGCCGCCATTTCGGCGTTCCGGGCGTGGTCTTCATGCCGGTGACGACACCGCAGCAGAAGATCGACAAGACCCGCATGTTCGGCGGCGAATTCATCACCATCAAGCTCGTCGGCGACATTTTCGATCAGTGCTATAAGGCGGCCCGCGATCATGTGGACGCGATCGGCGGCGTCATGGTGCCGCCCTTCGATCACGCCGACATCATCGAAGGGCAGGCAAGTGTTGCCGCCGAAATCGCCTGGCAATTGCCCGAGGGTCTGACGCCCGATCTCGTCGTGCTGCCGGTGGGTGGCGGCGGTCTGGCCGCCGGTGTCACCGGCTATCTGAAGGACAGGGTTGCAGTGGACCACTTCGTCTTCTGCGAGCCGTCGGGTGCGCCGAGCCTGCGCGAGAGCCTGGAAACCGGCAGCGTGGTGACCCTCGATCAGGTCGACAATTTTGTCGACGGTGCGGCCGTCGGGCGGATCGGCGATCTCAACTTTGCAGCCCTTCGTCGATTCTCTGCCGATCAGGTCATGCTGCTTTCCGAAAACGCGATCTGCCAGACGATCGTCGATATGCTCAATGTCGAAGGGGTGGTGCTGGAGCCGGCCGGGGCGCTGTCGCTCACCGCGCTTGAGGAACTCGGGCCTGAGGCCCTTGCCGGCAAGACGGTCGTTGCGGTCGTCTCCGGCGGCAACTTCGATTTCGAGCGCCTGCCCGACGTCAAGGAACGGGCGATGCGCCACGCTGGACTCAAGAAATACTTCATCCTGCGCATGGCGCAGCGGCCTGGCGCACTTCGCGATTTTCTCAACCTGCTCGGCGACGAGGACGACATTTCGCGCTTTGAATACCTGAAAAAATCTGCGCGCAACTTTGGTTCGATCCTGATCGGCATCGAGACCAAGCACGCCGAGAATTTCCCGGTGCTGAAGTCGCGCTTCGACGCCGCGGGACTGCGTTACCAGGACATCACTGAAAACGAGATCCTGTCGAACCTGATTATCTAGGTCGTTAAGAAAGCGGCGCTGTCAAATATCGGCACTTAGGCTTTGACAGCGCCGACCCGCAAGTCTAAGTCTTGGCCATGGCATCGTTTTTCTCGAAATTCTTCGGCCGTTCCGGCAACTCCGACGAGCAGGCGCAGGCAGCGCCCGGCAAGACGGAGGCCTATGCGGATTGCACGATCCGCGCCACGCCGATGCGCGAAGGATCGCAGTTCCGCCTGGCGGGAAGCATCGAAAAGGCTTCGGGCGAAGGCGGCACCAAGCTGCGCAGCTTCATCCGCGCCGATCTGTTCACTTCCGAGCAGGATGCGATCGACGCGACGCTGCGCAAAGGGCGCCAGATCATCGATCAGACCGGCCCGTCGCTGTTTTCGGACGACGCTCCGTCGCGTCAGGTCTGATTGACCCGACATAACATTGTTTTTTTAACGTGTTGAGCAGCATCGCCTAGGTGATGCTTCGATCGGCTCGTTCGGCTGAAAGCAACTGCCCGGCGGGATGGCGGCCCGTTGTGTGCGCCGATGTTTCCGTTCGTGTTTGTCGACAAGTCGGGCCGCCGCGACCGGCGGCCCGATCTGTTTGTGTACGCCTAGAGCTTGATCCGGAAGCGGGCGAACCCGTCTGCGGCGTCACCAGCGTCCTCGATCGTGACGCCTTTCACCTGTGCCAGGAATTCTCTCGCCTTCGGTCCGCTGTCAAACGTCGCGCTTGTGTTTGCCTGCGGCGCGAACGTCCAGTTGGCGTCGGCCGACGGGTTGATGGTGCCCTGGTCGATGATATAGCGCACGACCACGTCACGATTGGTGTCGGGGGCCACGAAGACCACCTTGTCGGCGGTGATATCAGGGAACTTGCCGCCGCCGCCCGCGCGGTAGTTGTTGGTGGCAACGACGAATTTCTGTGCCGGATCGATCGGCTTTCCGTCGAATGCAAGGTTCTTGATGCGATTGGACGACGCATTGATCGTATTGCCGTCCTTGTCGAATTTCGGCGGCACCGAAAGGTCGATCTGGTAGGTGACGCCGTCGATGACGTCGAAGTTGTAGGACGGAAAGCCGCCGTTGATCAGCGGCGCGTCCACGGCGCCCGGTTTCACTTCATTGAAGATGCCGGCCGACATTTCCAGCCAGTTGCGCACCTGTTCGCCGGTGATGATCACGGCTTGCACCGTGTTCGGATAGAGATAGAGGTCGGCGACGTTCCTGATCGCGATGTCACCGGCCGGAACGTCGGTGTAGTAGTCCGCGCCGCCGCGACCGCCGGCCTTGAACGGTGCCGCCGCCGAAAGCACTGGCAGGTCGCGGTGCTCGGTGTCCTTGAGCATCTCCTTGATGTACCAGGTCTGCGCCTGGCTGACGATCTGCACAGACGGGTCGTCGGCAACCAGGGAGAAGTAGGAGTAGAGCGGGGCACTGGTCTTGCCGACGGGGGTGCGCACGTAGGCGAGCGTTGCCTCATGCTCTTTCTGCGCGGCGGCGAGAACTTCCTTCTTGTCGGCGACCTCGGCAATGACCTTCTTGTCCTCGCGGCGATAGATCGGCCGCGCCTCGCTGGTCGAACTGACGACGCGCCACGCACCGCCTTCGCGTTCGATCAGGAGGTCGATCAGGCCGAGATGCGAGCCCCAGAAGCCGCCCATCACGCCCGGCTTGCCGGCTATCAGCCCCTTCTTGTTGTCGACGCCGGCAAGGTCGGCGAATTTAGGGCCGGGAAAGTCCAGATGGCTGTGGCCGGTAACGATCGCATCGATGCCGTTGACGGCGGCAAGCGGCACGGAAGCGTTTTCGAGGTTCTCCGCATAGGCCTCCTGGCCGATGCCGGAGTGGGAGAGGGCGACGACGATATCGGCGCCTTCCTCGCGCATCTGCGGCACCCAGGCTTCGGCGGCCTTGACGATATCGCGCGCGTTGGCCTTGCCTTCAAGGTGCTTGGAATCCCAGGTCATGATCTGCGGCGGCACGAAGCCGATGAGGCCGATGCGGATCGGGTGCTCCTGGCCGGCTCCATCCTTCACCTTGCGCTCGAGGATGACATAGGGCTTCAGGAACAGCTCGTCCTTGCGCGCGTCGGCTGCCAGCGTGCCTTTTGTCAGGTTGGCGCAGACGAGCGGGAAATTCGCACCGTTCAGCACCTTGAACATGAAGTCCAGGCCGTAGTTGAACTCGTGGTTGCCAAGCGTGCCGCAGTCATAACCGAGCACGTTCATGGCCGCGATGACAGGATGAACATCGCCGTCCTTCATGCCGCGCTGATAGGCGATGTAGTCGCCCATCGGATTGCCCTGCAGGAAATCGCCATTGTCGACGAGAACGGAGTTGGTCGCCTCGGCCCTGATGGCGTCGACGATCGATGCTGTCCGCGCAAGGCCCAGCGTGTCGTTCGGCTTGTCGCCATAGTAGTCGTAGGGAAACACGTGGACGTGCAGGTCCGTCGTTTCCATGATGCGAAGATGCGCCTGGTTGGCTGCGGCGCGAACGGAGAATGGATGCAGCATGACGAATGCCGAAGAGGCCGCAACCCCCGCAAGAAGCGAGCGGCGCGTGAGGTTAAACGGGGATGTCATCGATGGCATGCGGTCCTCCATTTATCAAGAATGCGGGTCTTGCCCGGGATAATTGCAATCCGGAGTTTTGTTCACCGGCTGGCGAACCACGGGGGGTGGTGGCGACTATGCCGGAAAGTCTCCGGTTTCGAAAGCGGTGGATTTTCGCATTCTCAAACGCGCCGGCTGCCTGCCGGCGATAAAGTTTTCTTTAAGTTTGCTGGTTAACCCTGAGTGGGGAAACGGAATTTTTTCAAGCACATGCCAAACGCCAACCTTCTCCTCTTTGTCGGCGAGGCGCTCATCTACGTAACGGCGATGATCGGGCTCCTGCATCTGCGCGCGCGCCTTGGGCTCGGCGTCTTCGTGGCTGCGCTCGGGGTGATGCATTTCATCGAGACCTATCTCGCCGCGGTCTTTTACGTGCAGTTGCCGTTCGGCGTGATCTCGCCCGGATCCGCGGTGCTCTTCTCCGGCAAGCTGATGATGATCCTGCTGCTCTACGTGAAGGAGGACGCCGCCACCGTTCGCCAGCCGATCTACGGGTTGCTGGCCGGCAACTTCCTGACGGTGGCCCTCAGCCTGCTGCTGCGCCAGCACGATACGGTATCGATCGTCGCCGAGCGTTCCGCCGACATCGCGTTTATCGACGAGATGGGCTGGCTGATGGTCTGGGGGACGACGATTCTCTATTTCGATTCGTTGATGATCATCCTGCTCTACGAACGCCTGGGCCGGTGGTTGCGGCGGTTTGCGACGCTCCGTTTCCTGATCTGCGGTGTTGCGGTTTTGACCTTCGACCAGGCGGCCTTTTATCTGGCGCTTCGCTGGTGGAACGGCGCTCCGGCCGAAGTGTTCTGGGGCGGCTGGATGGCAAAGATGCTGGCAGCACCATTCTATGCGGTTGCGGTCGGGCTCTATCTCAACCTCTCGCGCCATCCCTCGCTCGCAATGTCCGACCGGCCGCTTGGCGACATCTTCAACACGCTGACGTTCCGGGAGCGCTACGAGGATCTGCTGTCGCGCTCCGGGCAGGATACGCTAACCGGCTCGCTCGACCGGAGCCGATTCGAGATCGAAGCGCCGCAGATGCTGCGCGCGGCAAACGGCGAAAATGCCGCCGTCACGCTGATGATCATCGATGTCGACCACTTCAAGGGTGTCAACGATCGCTTCGGCCATATCGAGGGTGACCGGGTGCTTCAGCGACTGGTCGGGACGGTCAAATCGAGGCTGCGCCCGGTGGATCGGCTCTACCGCTATGGTGGCGAGGAGTTCGTGATCCTCTGCCCCGCAATGACCCATGCGGACGCCTTGCGGCGGGCTGACGAGATCAGGATTGCCATCTCCAATCAGGTCACGACGCCCGATGGCCGGCCGGTGACCGCAAGCATCGGTCTCTCCTCGACCCCGGAGGACGGAATGGCCATCGAGAACCTGCTGTTGCAAGGCGACCTCAGGCTTTACGCCGCCAAGGGACGCGGTCGCAATTGCGTGGTCGGCCGCTGACGTCTGTCATATGCCGACGTTCGGCCGGTCGATAATCTCCCTCAGAGAAAAGCTGGAATTGATCTTCACCACGTGCGGCAGGGCCGAGAGCCAGTCCCGGTGGATGCGCTCGTAGTCCTGAAGGTCCTTTGCGGCCACGCGCAGGATGTAGTCGTATTCGCCCGACATCAGGTAGCAGACGAGCACGTTGGGACAAAGCTTCACCGCGGCCTCGAATTCGGCGAGCGTCTTGGCGAACTGACCCGACAGGGAGATATGGACGATCACCATGATCTGGTAGTCCAGCGCCTTGTGGGCGATGCGCGCGTGATAGCCGGCGATCGTGCCCGATTTTTCAAGGATATCGACACGGCGTGAACATGCCGATGGCGACAACCCGACCTTGGCGGCGAGATCGGCGTTCGAGATGCGGCCATTCTGCTGAAGAATGCGCAGAATCGCATGATCGATGGCATCGAGTTCGCTCATTCGTGATTTCTCCCAACGGATTGCTAAAATACGCAATCTTCTTCGAAATCATGGCGCACGCGATCATGACTTTGCAAGGACATTCGGTTCGCGGCGTGTTTTGCTGAATGCATAGACATAAACGGCGGAACGCCGAAAACAGGAGAGGAACGCAAACATGCGTGTCGGTTGCCCGAAGGAAATCAAAAACCATGAATATCGTGTCGGCCTGACGCCCGGCTCGGTGCGTGAATACATTGCCCATGGCCACGAGGTGATCGTGGAAACCAAGGCCGGGGCAGGGATCGGCGCGGACGACGATGCTTATCGCGCCGCTGGCGCGAAGATCGTCGCGACGGCAAAGGACGTGTTCGAAAAGTCCGATATGATCGTCAAGGTCAAGGAGCCGCAGCCCCAGGAATGGGCGCAGCTGCGCGAAGGCCAGATCCTTTACACCTACCTGCATCTCGCGCCCGATCCGGAGCAGACCAAGGGCCTGCTGAACTCCGGCGTCACTGCGATTGCCTATGAAACCGTCACCGACGATCGTGGCGGCCTGCCGTTGCTGGCGCCGATGTCCGAGGTTGCCGGCCGTCTGGCGATCCAGGCCGGTGCGACCTCGCTACAGAAGGCCAATGGCGGTCGCGGCATCCTGCTTGGCGGCGTTCCCGGCGTGCTTCCGGCAAAGGTGACGGTCATCGGCGGCGGCGTTGTCGGCCTGCATGCGGCCCGCATGGCGGCCGGCCTTGGCGCCGATGTCTCCATTCTCGACCGTTCGATCGCGCGGCTACGCCAGCTCGACGATCTTTTCGCCGGCCGTGTCCATACCCGCTACTCGACCATCGACGCGCTGGAAGAGGAGGTCTTCTCCGCCGACCTCGTCATTGGGGCCGTTCTCATCCCGGGGGCCGCAGCGCCGAAGCTTGTCACCCGGGAAATGCTGACCGGTATGAAAAAGGGTGCTGTCATCGTCGATGTTGCCATCGACCAGGGCGGCTGCTTCGAAACCTCGCATGCGACCACCCATTCCGACCCGACCTACGAGGTCGACGGCATCGTGCACTACTGCGTTGCGAACATGCCGGGTGCGGTGCCGGTGACGTCGGCGCATGCGCTCAACAACGCCACGCTGCACTACGGCCTGCAGCTTGCCGACAAGGGACTGAAGGCGATTGCCGAAGACCGGCACCTTCGCGCCGGCCTCAACGTTCACCGTGGCCGCGTCACCAACGCGCCGGTCGCCGAGGCGCTCGGCTACGACGCCTATGCGCCGGAAGCGGTCCTGAACGTCGCCTGATCGGAAATTCGAGCGGTCCGGTGCCATGCCGGGCCGCTCGCCTTGAAAGGCGTCAAACGCCGACGATGCGGCATTGATAACAATTGTACCTGGTCGAGCGCACATGCACGGCCGCGACGTCCGGACGGGCCAGCAGTTCTCGCGCGCGAATTTCGAGCTCTTCCCTGGCAACGACGTCGCCCGTTCCATAGACGATCCGTTCGTCCTTGCCGTAGCCACGCAGCAGGTAGTTTTCCCGCGAACCCAGAATAGGCGGCAGGCTTTCGCCATCGTGCTTCGGGCAGGCATCGGCATGCATGAAGACCGGACCGGTTTCCGCATAGGGCTGCACGGTGGAGAACGGCCGAAATGCAAATATCAGGTACGGCGCGCCAGCCTCGACGTAATCGAGGCAATGACGGCACGGCACACCTGCGCCATCGGAGATCTGCCGCTCCGGTCCGTTGCCATAGGCGTCCGGCCCGCCGTCTCGCATCCGACGAGCGTCTTCATCGGACATCGGAATGTAGCGCAACGACATCGTGTATCTCCTTGATCGTATTGCATCGTTCGATCAGGAGAATGAACCCGTGGCGGCCGTTCCGACACCCGGAACTTGCCGTCGGGAGGGCGTCAGAGGCTTTTTGCCAGTTCCAGTAGCTCTGCATCCTTCAGCGGTTCCACCGTCGCTTCGCGGGTCGAAACCGGCGAAAAGCCGAACTGCTGGTAGAGCTGCAGCGCGCGCGGATGGTCCAGACTGTTGGTCGTGACCGTCAGCTTGCTCGGGCTCAGCGCCCAGGCGGCAAAAAGCGTCTGCAACAGGAACCATTTTCCGAGACCGAGGCCGAGCGCATGCTCCATCAGACCGAAATGCACGAGTTCGACGACATCGTCCTCGCCCTGGTGCAACTCGAAGAAACCGGCCGGCGCGCCGTTGACGTAGAGAACCGTCACGCTCGTCCGCTTGTCGCCAAGCACCGCCGCCAGTTGCTCGTCGCTCATGCGCAGCCTCTCCGTCCAGTGCCAGCGCCTGCCGACACGCAGATAGAGAAAGCGGTAGTAGCTGAGCGGAATATCCGAGACGCGAAGGATCGCCGTCTGGATGTTGACCGGCATCGGCAGGCTCTGCTTCGGCGGAGCCGTCATTTCGAGTTCGGTGACATGCGCAGTGAGGGGAGCGGGTTTCGCAGGGCGCATGATTTCACCCGCGACCCGTTACGACAGTCGTATCCGAACGGCCGCCCCATTCCGACCAGGAGCCATCATAGAGCGTGTTGTCGGTATGCCCGAGCGATTGCAGCGCCAACGTGATAATGGCCGCTGTCACCCCCGATCCGCAGGTCGTAACCACCGGCCTTTCAAGATCGACGCCAGCGTCGGCGAAGGTCTGGCGCAGGCTGGCGAGATCCTTGAGCTTGCCGTTTTCCGAAAAGACGCCGGACGGCAGGCTGTGGGCGGCCGGCATGTGGCCGGAACGCAGGCCCGCGCGCGGCTCCGGTTCTTCGCCGTAGAAGCGGGCAGCGCCACGGGCATCTGCGATCTGGATGGTGCCGTTGGCAACGATCTCCTTCATCCCCGTGAGCGAGGTCACGGCCTCCGGCGTGAAGCTTGGCTTGAACGTCGCGGGCCTGGGCGAGGGGACCTCCGTCGTGACCGGGCGTCCTTCCCTCTTCCAGCCGTCCATGCCGCCATCGAGCACGTAGACGTCCCTGGCGCCCATGATGCGCAGCTCCCACCAGACGCGCGGAGCCGTCATGATGCCGGGGCCGTCGTAGACGACGATCGTATCGGTTTCGCTGACCCCAAGCGCGCCGACGGCTTCAGCAAAGGCCTGCGGCGAAGGAAGCGTATGCGGCAGGCCGCTGGTATGGTCGGCGATCGCATCCTGGTCGAAGAAGACCGCCCCTTGGATGTGGGCGGAATCGTATTCGGCCTTCGGATTGCGGTTCTGCGCCGGCAGGTACCAGGAGGCGTCGAGGATCCGGATCGATGGATCGCCGAGGCGTTCCTGAAGCCAATCGGCGGACACGACAAAGGCGCTTTTGGTGTTGGTCACGGTCGCAACTCCTACTCAGACTGAAACGCGATCTTCGGGCGTACCGAAGCGGATACGGAACCGGCGGTTCTCCTTACCCTTTTTCTCGATCTTGGCGATGTGGATGGCGCCGACTTCCTGTGTCTCGGACACGTGCGTGCCGCCGCAGGGCTGGCTGTCGATAGCCGAATTCTCACCGATGCAGACAAGACTGACGCGCCCGAGCCCCATCGGCGGGCGCACATTCTTGGATTTGACGATGCCCGGGTTGGCTGCCAGTTCCTCGTCGGTGATCCATTGCACATAGATCGGGTGGTTCTCTTCGACGAGCTTCATCAGCGCCGCCGTGACCTCATCCCTGTCGATCGTCTCGCTCATGTCGAAATCGACGCGGCTCTCGTCTTCGCCGACCGAGGCGCCGGTGATCGGGAAGGGACAGACGACGGAGAGCAGATGGCAGGCCGTGTGCATGCGCATCAGACGGTAGCGGCGCGGCCAATCGATGTGCAGCACGAGCTTTTCGCCAAGGTCCGGCCCTGGCTGTCCTTCGGACGGAACATGGATGATGACATCCTTGGTCTCGCCATGACGGGCGACGGCAATCTCGATGCGGGTGCCGTCGGCGCGCTCAAGGAAACCGGTATCGCCAGGCTGGCCGCCGGAGGTGGCGTAAAAGCAGGTCTGATCCAGCTCGATCCCGCCATCTTCCAGAATTGCCGTGACGCTTGCTTCGCAGGTCGAGAGGTAGAAATCGTCTCGGAAAAGGGCCGTCACGGTTCTGGTCATCGCATTCCTATCCCACTGATTCGTATGGCACGGCAATGTTGGAAGACGTCTTCAGCCAGGCGGGAACCGGCAGCCCCTTGGAGGCGAGGAAGTCCGGGTTGAAGAGTTTCGATTGATAGCGGTTACCATAGTCGCACAGGATCGTCACGATCGTATGTCCTGGACCGAGTTCCCGGGCAAGGCGCACGGCACCTGCAATGTTGATGCCGGTCGAGCCGCCGACGCAGATGCCTTCGCGCTCGATCAGGTCGAAGACGTAAGGCACAGCTTCCGAATCGGGGATCTGGTAGGAAAAGTCGGGCGTGAAGCCTTCGAGATTGGCAGTGATTCGACCCTGGCCGATGCCCTCGGTGATCGAGCTTCCCTCCGATTTCAGTTCGCCATTGGTGTAGAAGCTGTGGAGTGCTGCACCTTGGGGGTCGGCGAGGCCGATCTTGATCGCCGGGTTCTTCGCCTTCAGCCCCTGCGCGACGCCTGCAAGCGTGCCGCCGGATCCGACAGCGCAGATGAAGCCATCGACCTTGCCGTCCGTGTCGCGCCAGATCTCCGGTGCGGTGGTTTCGACATGGGCGTCGCGGTTCGCGACGTTGTCGAACTGGTTGGCCCAGATGGCGCCGTTCGGCTCGGTCCTGGCCAGTTGCTCGGCGAGCCGGCCGGAAATCTTCACGTAGTTGTTGGGGTTCTTGTAGGGAACGGCCGGCACCTCGACGAGCTCGGCGCCCAGCAGCCGCAATGCGTCCTTCTTTTCCTGGCTCTGGGTTTCCGGAATGACGATGACGGTGCGATAGCCGAGTGCCTGGCCGACGAGCGCAAGGCCGATGCCGGTATTGCCGGCCGTGCCTTCGACGATGACGCCGCCGGGGCGCAACTGGCCGGTGCGTTCCGCGTGGCGGATGATGGAAAGCGCCGCGCGGTCCTTGACCGACTGGCCCGGGTTCAGAAACTCGGCCTTGCCGAGGATCGTGCAACCGGTCGCCTCCGACACGGCCTTCAACCGGATGAGGGGCGTGTTGCCGATTGCTTCGAGGACGGACGGAAGAATGGCCATTTTCGGAACCTCGTGTTTGCGGACAGCCCCGGAGCTGGGCGGCGCGTACCAGAAAAAATGAAGCGGCGACCAACGAATATCGACAACGAATTCGGACCGTCGAAATGTTGGCGTGTTTTCGGCTCAGCCTGCTCTTCAGGCAAGAAATAGCGTTTCGCCGCCGCTCTGTCCCGAACAAAAAACGTCTCCGAGCCATGTCGGGTGCGGCGCGATGCGCGCTGCCGGCAAAGAGACCATGTCATCTTGTCGGGTCGCGTTCGGATGAGGCCAAAGGAGATGCGTGCGTGTTCCCGGCGCGTGCCGAGGAGTGAGTGATGAGTGGCAAGGCTCAGAAGTCGGAACAGAAATTGGCCTGGGTTACCGGCGCGAGTTCGGGTATCGGGCGCGCCCTTGTGCACCGGTTGTTGCGCGACGGCTATTCGGTGGTCGTGACATCGAGAAATCACGACAAGCTCGTCGATCTGCAGCACGAGGCGGCGGGTGAGGGCCGGGTAATCGTGCTTGACGGTGACGTGGCGGATGCCGAGGACATGGAGCGCGTGATGGCTGCTATCGAGTACGATCATGGTCGCCTGTCGCTCGTTGTCCTCAATGCCGGAATTGCCATCCCGATCCGGGGTGACGATCTCCAGCGGGAGGCTTTCGAACGAACCTTCGCGGTCAATCTCGGTGGTGTCGTCAACTGCCTGTTGCCTGCCGTCACCCACATGAAGGCCCAGGGACATGGGCACATTGCGATCGTGTCTTCTCCCGCAGGATACTGCGGGCTTCCGAGCAGCGCTGCTTTCGGGGCTTCGAAGGCCGCTCTGATCAACATGGCGGAAAGCCTGAAGTTCGACCTCGACCGCATCGGCATCCGCCTGCAGATCATCTGCCCCGGCGGCGTCGATACCACGGGAGCGGCGAAACTCCGCTTTCCGAAATCCTCCGTGCTCAGCGCCGAGGATGCCGCCGACCGCATCGCTTCCGGCTTGAAGTCGAGGCGCTTCGAGATCGCCTTCCCAAGGTCATTCGCTTTTCGGGCCAAGCTCATGCGACTGTTGCCCTACGGCCTCTATTTCAGGCTGCTCAAATGGCTGACGGCCGACAAGCCCGACGTCGGCGCAAGGGCCAAGCACGCCGGTCCGGATGGCGGTTCGCGTCAGGCCGTGTGAAGCACGAGAACGGCGCCAAAGATCATCGCCAGCCCCGCCCAGCCGATCGGCTTCAGCTTCTGCCCAAAGAGCAGCCGTCCGCATATGGCCGTGCCGAAAATGCCGGTCGCGCCCAGGACGGCATAGGCGATGGCAAGCTCCATGCCCTTGGTCGCTTCGGCAAGCAGCGCGAAGGCGGCAAGGACAAGCAGGATCGAGAGCGCCCCCCAGCCGCGACGGGCGAAGCCTTCCGACTTGGTCGATGCGAGATTGGCAGCGACGTCGAGGATGCCCGCAAGCACGGCGAGGACGAAATAGATGCTAGGCGCGCTCATCGGTTGCTCCTTCTGCCACGGTTTCGTCTTCCTCGTGCATTTCGCCGGCGTTGACGAGCAGGATGCCGATGATCGCCATCGATAGCCCCAGCATCTCGCGCACGGTCAGCACGTGGCCGAAGATGAAGACGGAAACAAGCGTGATGATCGCGACGCCAGAGCCTTCCCAGATGGCGTAGGCGACGCCAACCGAGATCGTCTTTACCGCCTTGGCAAGGAAGACATAGGAGAGCGCAATCGAGACATACATGACGAGATGGCCGAGGTAGGAGCCGCTCGAAGATGCGGCTTTCATCACCGTCAGGCCCACCACTTCGGTCGCGATCGCGAGCGCGAGGAAAAACCATGCAAGACGCATGTGGTACCTTCAAAACAGATTGGATCGGATCGCCTCTTAAGCGTTGCGCGGCACGCGGTAAAGACGCGCTGATTGCATGGTTTGCTTAAATTCTGCTCGTCGCGGAGCCATGCGCCAGTTCAAGCAGACGCCATGACCGAAAAACGATCCGTTCAGTCTTCTCGTGCCACCGTACTTACTCGAAGACGATCTGGCGAACGTCGATATTGCGCGAGCGGAATCCGGCTTCGCAGTAGTAGAAGTAGAACTCCCATAGCCGTTTGAAGCGCAGGTCAAAGCCCAAGGGTTCGATCCTGCTCCAGACCGACCAGAACCGCTCGCGCCATTCGCCAAGCGTGCGGGCATAGTCGATGCCGAACCCGAAGTCGTTGATCATGCGCAGGCCGACATTGCGGCCAAGGTCGACCAGATGTTCGCGCGTCGGCAGCATGCCGCCCGGGAAAACGTATTTCTGGATGAAATCGGGGTTGGAGCGGTACTCCTCGTAGGCTTCGGGCTTGATCGTGATGATTTGCAGGCCGGCCTTGCCGCCGGGCTTCAGGCACTTCTTGAGCTGGGAGAAATAGGTCCCCCAGAACCGTTCGCCGACGGCTTCGAACATTTCGATCGAGACGATACGATCATAGATGCCTCTTTCTTCACGGTAGTCCTGAAGCTTGAGCTCGACCTTCTCCGACAATCCGGCCCGGCGCATGCGCTCGCGGGCGAAGGCGAGCTGTTCGCGGCTGATGGTCAGCCCGGTCACCTTGCAGCCGATCTCGCTTGCCGCGAATTCGGCAAAGCCGCCCCAGCCGCAGCCGATTTCAAGCACATGGTCGCCGGCGCGCAGATTGGTCGCATCGGCAAGCGCGCGGTACTTCGCCCTCTGGGCCGAGCGCAGATCGTTGGCGCCCGTGGCATAGAGCGCGGAGGAATAGGTCATGCTCGGATCGAGCCATTCGCTGTAGAAGGCGTTGCCGAGGTCGTAATGGGCCGAGATGTTGCGGCGGGCACCGGACCTGGTGTTGGCATTGCGCCAATGCAGGAACCTGTCGATGAGACGCAGGAGGCCGCGCGCCCTGTTCGGGAAGTTGCGGCCAATTTCGGCGTTGACGAGGAAAAGTTCGAGAAAGGCGCCGACATCCGGGCTATCCCAGTCACCGTCGATATAGCTTTCCGCAGCGCCGATGGTGCCGCCTGCGATCGCTCGCTGCGGCAGGCTCCAGTTGTGAAGCGTGAGGATCGCGCGGGGACCTGCTCTCGCGCCATTGATCACCAGCTTGCGGCCGTCGGGGGTCGCAAGCATCAGCGAGCCGACCTGAAGATGCACCAGCGCGCCGAGTATCCGTCGCGCCTTGGGCGGAAAATCCCGCAGGACCATCGCGAGATTGGCAGTGGAAAGCGTCACTGCACCGTCGAAAGCGGCAAATTCTGCTTCCTGGTCACGCATACACAACCCCCTCAGCTGTTGCATCCGTAACGTGAGCCTAACTGCAATCGGCCGTCACGCCAACTGAGGAATTCACCTGCAAGGCATTAATGCCGTTACTGTTCCTCGGCGGAACCCTTGATCTTGCGAAAGGCTGCAAGCGCGCGGTCACGTGCGACGGCGTGATCGACCATCGGCTCCGGATAGGTGCTGCCGAGCCGGATTCCGGCCGCTTCGAGCGCAGCCTCGGGTGCTTCGAACGGGCGGTGAATGTAGCGAGGCGAAAGACGTTGGAGCTCCGGGACGAACCGTTTCACATAGGCGCCTTCGGGATCGAATTTTTCGCCCTGGAGAACGGGATTGAACACCCGGAAGAACGGAGCCGCATCGGCACCGCAGCCCGCGACCCATTGCCAGCTCGCCGCGTTGTTGGCGGGATCGGCATCGACCAGCGTGTCGCGGAACCAGGCTTCCCCCTTTCGCCAGTCGACCAGGAGGTCCTTGATCAGGAAAGAGGCGACGATCATGCGCACCCGATTGTGCATGTAGCCGTGCCGCCAAAGCTGCCGCATGCCGGCATCGACAATCGGAAACCCTGTCAGACCCCTGGTCCAGCGGACGAAGGCGTCGTCGGCGTTCATCCAGGGGAAGGCGTCGAAACGGCGGTCGAGATTGCGTTGTGGCAGTTGCGGATAATGAAACAGCAGGTGGTAGGAAAATTCACGCCAGGCGAGCTCCTTGCGAAACGTTGCAACGCCGTCGCCTTGCAGCCGTTCTGTTGCATGCCAGGCCTGCGCCGGTGAGATTTCGCCGAGAGCCAGGTGAGGTGAGAGCAGAGAGGTGCCATCCACCGCGGGACGGTCGCGGTCGCGCTTGTAGTCGGCCACCTTGCCGTCGATGAAGTCTTCGAGGCGATCGGCAGCCCCCTTTTCACCAGGTGTCCATATTTCGGTGAACGTTGCCGCCCAGTCCGGCCTTTTCGGCAACAGCGACCAGTCGTCGAGCCTATCCGACTGCGGCCATGATTTCGGTGCCGCGATCTGCTCTGGCGCATCGATCGGCGCCACCGGCCCGATTTTCGATTCGAGTGCACGCCAGAACGGCGTGAACACGCGGTACGGCCCACCCGTCGTCGTCTGCAGCCGCATGGGCTCGTGCAGCAACTGACCGGAGAAGCTCTCCGCCGTGAGGCCCTGATCGCTGAGACCTTTTTTCAACGCCGTGTCTGTGGCGATGCCGCTCGGGTCGTAACGCCTGTTCCAGTATATGGTCGTCGCCCCGGTTTCGCGCGCAAGGGCGCTGATCACATCGAGCGGCTCGCCTGAACGCAGGGTGAGCCTCGCGCCTTGCTTCTCCAGCCTGTCGCTCAAAGCCTTGATCGAATGATGCAGCCACCAGAGCTGTGCCGCTCCCAGCGGACCGTTGCCGCTTTCCATCGGCTCGCGGATGTAGAGCGGAATAACGGAAGCCTCGCTGGCGGCGGCTGCCAGCGCGCGATTGTCGGCAAGGCGCAGGTCCTTGCGGAACCAGACGATGATGGGCGCGATGGCTGCCTTTGTCATGGGTACCGTTTGCGGGTGGGATTGATCACGCAGGAAAGATAGGCGCAAAATGAAAAAGAGCCATTCGCATCGCTGCAAATGGCTCTTTTCGAAAGTGGCTCCCCGGGCCGGATTCGAACCGGCGACCTGTCGATTAACAGTCGAATGCTCTACCGCTGAGCTACCAGGGATCATCCGCGCCGCTGTTTGCTGTGCGCTTCAGAAGTGAGGCTGCTAATACGCATGCTTTTCCGATTTGCCAAGCGCTTTTTTCAAAAAAAATGACAAGGTCGGTTGCTAGGCTGTGGAGAAGTCCCCAATTGTGGGAAAACAGGCCGGATAGGGAATGATGAATAAAAACAGGAAGCAGACGCATTTCGGGATCGATCCGAAGACACGGCAGATCATACTTGGCAAATGGCGCATCGCGCTGCCCGACTCGCCGCTGTTGCGCATTCTCCTCGGATCCGTTCTGGTCTTCTGCGGCTTTCTCGGATTTCTGCCGGTGCTCGGCTTCTGGATGGTGCCGCTCGGCCTCATCGTCCTTTCGCATGATATTCCGTCGGTTCGCCGCCGCCGCCGCCGTCTTGCGGTCTGGTGGGCGCGCTGGCGCGGCCGTACCGATTCTTCGAAGGGCTCCTGAGCCGCGGTGCGCAGGTCGCCGCAGGCGGCGATGACCACTTCGCAGTGCAATTTTTTCCAGTCGGCATCACGGACGCCTCGGTCGTCTACGATAAAGTGCCTCAACCGCCTGCAGGCCCATCGTTGGGGAGCGCCCGAAAACCTTTCGGCAACGCATCGAACGCATAATGCGACCCGAATCAGGATGGGGGTCGCATGGCCAAGGCCACTACGAAACGTCGGCGCAAGAGTTCGGGGCGAAGCGGAGGTAAGCAGGGCGGGATGGCGCCGTGGTATCTGGCCGCAGCGCTCACCATAGGCGGCGTGGTTGCCTATGATCACCGCGCGGAGCTGAAGCATTGGCCGGTGGTTTCTGATGTCGTCGCGTTCACATCGAAAACGGAACCGCGGCCGAAGCCGCCCCGGGCGATACCCGAGAGCGAGACGCGCGTTGCCCAGCAGGCGGAGAGGCACAGGCCTGAGCCCGCGACGAAAGTGGCGCTGGCAGCGCCGGTGCCGGCCGTCGATGTCGGGGGCAGCCGCAACGGGCAGGGAGATCACGATGCGCCGACGCCCGTCGTCAGGCCGTCGGACCAGGTGAGCACGGCGTCGATCCGGACGGACCAGTTTTATTTCTGCGGAATTCGCAACGACAACTGCGTCATCGATGGCGCAACCTTTCTCTACCACGGCGAGACGATCCGCGTGGCTGACGTGGATGCGCCGCGAATCCGCCAGGCAAGCTGCGACAAGGAGCGCTCACGCGGCTTCTACGCCAAACAGCGCCTGCGCGAACTGCTGAACGCCGGCGACTTCAGGCTGGTGGCGGCCGGAAGGCAGGATGCCAAAGCCGGCGAAAAGCTGCGCCTCGTCACCCGCGGAGATCAATCTCTCGGACGAATGCTCATCTCCGAGGGCCTGGTGCGACCCTGGACGGGCCATGCGACACCCTGGTGCTGAGCAGACATTTTGTTCAGCACCGTCCAACCTGTGGAAAGCAGCACTCTGAAAATTGAGTGGCGCGTTTTTCGGAAAATGCCTCTTGCGGTTTTTCTGCAATCATTCTAAATCCGCGCCAACGCTCGGTTATCGGAGCGGTGAGGCCTCGTGGCGGAGTGGTGACGCAGAGGACTGCAAATCCTTGTACCCCGGTTCAATTCCGGGCGAGGCCTCCAAAAATTCTCACCATAAATGTTAGTGAAGTGGTCAAACGTCGTTCGGTTGGCGATGGCATCGCACTCGATTTCGGTCGTTGCTCGATTGTGCGTGTGATTCTGGGCGTCGCATCATCAGGGCTGGCCAGGAATACGCGATCGCCTCTCGATCTGCTAAGGCCCGGCTGCTGATCGCCTAAGCTGACCTCGTCGCTCGCTGTGGCCGCAGCTTTTGCGCTATGTGCTCTTGCGCTCGCGCAGCCTTCAGAGACGAGGCGATTGCGCACCCCGCCACACGCCCGCGCAAGCCAGGTCCCTTATGGTTCGCCTGGATCTTATCGCTCGGTGAAATCGGTAGAGGGGGAACGATGGCTCCGCTGACATCCGCCGCATCGGTAGCGTCCGTCATCATTCGAAACGGAGGCAATGCACATATGAAGACGAGACTTGTCCTGACGGCACTCGCCGTCCTGGCTGCGACCACGATTTCGGCGCGTGCCGAAGACCTGGTTTTCAAACTGAAGAACAACACCAGCGCCGTCCTTACAAATTTCTACACCTCCCCGGTCGGCGTGAACGAATGGGAAGACGATGTCTTCGGTCGGCAGGTTCTCAACCCCGGCGAAAACATCGAGATCACCATCGCCGACGGTCGCGACGTCTGCAAATACGACATGCGCTTCGAGTTCGAGGAAGGCTCTGGCCTCGACACGACCGAGGATACGCAGGATCTCTGCGAACTCGGCGAATACAGCATCCACGAATAGAGGCCGCAACCAGCGCGACCGCCTGGCATGAAAAAGGCTCGCTGCGGCACCGCAGCGAGCCTTTTTCATGTTCGAACGCTCTGACGTCTAATGGTAGCGGCGGATCAGTCCGACGAGCTTGCCCTGGATCTTCACCCGATCGGGCCCGAAGATCCGCGTCTCATAGGCCGGGTTGGCCGCTTCAAGCGCGATCGAAGCGCCTTTGCGCCGGAAACGTTTGAGGGTCGCTTCCTCGTCGTCGACGAGCGCAACGATGATGTCACCGGGGTTGGCGGTGGTTGCGTTGCGGATGATCACCGTATCGCCGTCGAAAATGCCGGCCTCGATCATCGAATCGCCTTTGACCTCGAGCGCGTAATGCTCGCCGTTGCCGATCATGTCGACGGGAACGGTAATGTCATGGGTGTTGTTCTGGATCGCCGAGATCGGCACACCGGCGGCAATGCGTCCCATGACCGGCACGGACACAGACGAGTTGTCCGCCACGGGCGCCGGCTTTGGTGGAGCAGGGGGCGCTGCGGGCGGTTTTCCAAGGCTCCCCTCGATCACGCTTGGCGAGAAGCCGCGGCGCGGCTGCTGTTGACCGGCGGCGTAGGCCTCGGGCAGTTTGATGACTTCAAGCGCCCGCGCCCGGTTGGGCAGGCGACGAATGAAGCCGCGCTCTTCGAGCGCCGTGATCAGCCGGTGAATACCGGACTTCGATGCAAGGTCGAGCGCGTCCTTCATTTCGTCGAATGATGGCGGTACGCCCGACTCCTTCATTCGCTCGTGAATGAACAGAAGCAATTCCTGTTGCTTGCGGGTCAGCATGGCACGCTCCAGAGAGGCATGAAACAAATCAAGAACAGACACTATCTGTTCCATATGTGTTCCGCAAGTGCCTAAAATTCCGTGAATTGCGGGCGCGCGAGCCGCCACACGAGGGAACAGCGCGTCATATGCCCGAAAATGGTGCGTTTGCCTGTTGAGCAGGCCTTGAACGGGAGACCTCGCTCACACGTGGCGAGGCAGGGAGCAACCTGACGATAGCCGCAATCGCATCGTGCGAATCACACGGGCCTGCGAATCACTTGGGGGTCAGACCGGCTGCGCGCCCGAGCAGGCGTCCTCGAATTCCTTCACGGTCTCGGCGCTGTTGTCTTCGGGCAGCACCGCGTCGGCCGCATCGGTTGCGACGGGCTTGTCGCCGTCATAGACGAAGGACTGGATATAGTAGGCGAGGGCCCCCTTCCAGACGTCGCGCCCATCGATCTGATGGCAGGGAACCGCCGTTTCGAAATCGGTCTGCAATTCGTCGACGGTCGCGGCGCTGAGTTTGACACCGGGCATATTCGGCGAGGCGACGATCGAGGCGATGAGCAGAGCGGCTAGCACGGGGAAACGTCCACTTGGGAAGGGGGAATGGGCGGAAGGTTAACGATCAGAACCGCGCTTTCGTTCCGAAGTCCAGCAAGCATGCCGATCACTGTCATGTGTTCAACAGTTCTTTGTGGAGACCGGGCACATTTGTCGGTCGAGGATCCCTGTTGCCAAACGACGGCTCCTGCGGAACCCCATGCCGCCGCGGTGATTTGATCGTCCACTTTCGAATCGGTCCGATGAAAACACTTGAGGCGATGGTGGAGCCGAAGGGAGGGTAACCTTTCCATCTCTTTTCTCTTTTCTTTTCAAATTCTTGTTGAAATTCAATGGGCCTTGGGACTAAGTGTGGGTACTTTTTTGGGTACTCACCGAGGATTTCATGCCAGCCCCATCATCAGCCGATACCAAATTTCTCGAAGTACACGGCAGCAAGTGGCGGGTGGTCATCAACGTCCCGAGGAAACTCCAGAGAAAGCTCGGGACGAAACTGAAGCGATCTTTGGGGACGGATAGCCTCAGCGAGGCTAACCGCCTGAAGTGGGACGTTGTGGCAGAGTTTCGAGCGACCATCGATCAAGCGAGGCGTCCGGATGTCTCGAAGGAAGCAGCTCTTGCCAGCGCCCGGGTGAAAGCCATGGAGGAGGCGCGGCGACTCTCTCAACAACGACTGGTGGCTTTCGGCACCGAGCAGCGCGAACGTGTTGATGACGCGATTGAGAACTATGCCGAAGCATTGGTCGGCGATCCGGTGGAAGTTGGCGACCACGGCCACCCGATCTATGAGCCAGATCGCGACACGCTTGCGATGGAGTTTCTTGCGGTAGCAAAGGGAAAGAGGACGCCCGTCGATTTCGAACATGCAAAGTACATGTCGATGTCTCAGGTGAAGGCCCGAACTGCCGCCGACGACAAACGAGCCATCAAGTATCTGAAGGACTGGTGCAAAGCGAATGGTGTGCCCCCATACCTTCAGGCCATTACAAAACGGGAAGCGGTCCGGTTCTGTGACGACCTTCCCGGTCTCGTTGGCAAAACAGACCCTGCGACACTGAACAAGTATATCGGTCGTCTTTCGGTGTACTGGCGCTGGCTCGAAGGGCGGCATGTGGTAGGCACCAACATCTGGCAGGGCCGCAGGTTCAAGAAGCCACTACAGACGACGGATGACAAGGAACGACCGTTCACGAACGAGGAGATGCGGAAGCTGCTGATGGGTCCGGCGACCCAAGCCATGCACGACGTTATGCGGGTTGGGGCGCTTACGGGGGCCCGACTGGATGCCATCGTTTGCCTCAAGGTGAAAGACTGCCAGAACAACACCTTCACCTTCAAGCCTCAGAAGAAGGAGCCGGGGTCGCGCCTTTGTCCGATCCATCCTGATTTGGCAGTGATCATCGCGAGGAGGTGTGAAGGCAAGGAAGACATGGACGACATCTTCCCCGAATGGCCCTTACCGAAGAAACCGGGCTCTGTGCGTGAGCGTTCATTCAAGACATCAAACCAATTCACTGACTACCGGCGAGAAGTTGGTGTGGACGACCAGAGGGAAGGCAAGCGCCGCAGCCTTGTGAACTTCCATTCGTTCCGTCGCTGGTTCATCACGAAGGCGGAACAGGCGGGGCAGCCTGAAAGTACCATCGCCGCCGTCGTCGGCCAGAAGCGGAGCGGTATCACGCTTGGGCGCTATTCCGCTGGACCAGCGTTGGAACAGGCCCGCCACTGTGTTGAGGCCGTGAAGCTGCCGGATTTGATCAGTCGCCCCAGCGAGCATCCGTCATAGCGGCGGCCGTCCCAGTCGGGTCAGGTATGTGCCTATGGGCAACTGATTCCCACAGAAGCAAATTGGATGTCAGCTCGGGGTGGCCCGACTCTGCCACCCCGGTGTGATCTGTACTTCGAACGCGTCAGGCGAACTTGACTTAGCCTTCGCAGAGCTTCCCGATGTGCGTGGCGATCTTCTCAGCTCTTTTTTTCAGGAAGGTCTCATAGTCGACGGCGGAGTAGTCGAGCTCAGTTGTCGACGGCATAAGATTTGCAGAGAACACATCGTCGACGTCCACACCGTGCTCTGAAATCGCTCTCGGGATATACTCCGTCGCTGGCGTATCCGAGACTGCGAGATTCTCCGCTGCTGCCAGCATACAGATGTTCGCCAGTGAATCGATGTTCTTCTTATTCTCCCGCTTGAGCCACGCCTGGGGGAAAATATGATGGAACTGCTTAGCGTTGTACGAAGAAAGGCACTCCACCAAGTCCACCGTCGCGCCATTCGTGATGTTTCGTGGCTTGGCTTTGGCCAGCGCAATCACGTAAGCCTTCACCACGGCGGCGCGGAAGTGAAACTTAGTGTCAATTAGGTTTGCGGCGGTGGGCGCACTGCCGAACCTGGCACACTCCCCTTCACCCTTTACGATCCATTTTACAGCCTCCCTGCTGGACGAAGTGACAAACGCTTCTGATGCACCCCTGAAATGTTCTGAGAACGAAGTTAGCCAGAACCACTGCCGCAACCGCTTCAATTGGGCCGCATCGAGCGATTTCACCTCACCGAAGACCTTCGTAAGGCAAATCATGTGAGCCTCGTAGGGCAGAAATGACATGGCTTGGATCGAGAACTCTTTCTGAAGTAGGTCAATCGCCTTGCGGAGAGCCTCCTTCGTCCGATTTGTGGCATCAGATATTCTCTGCTCCCCGAGCTCTCGAATGCGGAGAACGTCCTCCTTCTTCACGCTTTCAATCAGGACAACAGAGATACACTTCAGGATCGTTTCGTTCGAAATCCCATCGAACCCCTTTGGGGCGAGCTCGCTGGCTATTCCTTCCGCGTGGGCGGCCAAATCAAATGTCTTCGACCAAGTTGCCGCAGCGATTAAGTCGAAGGTGGACAGTCGTGTCCCCGAACTGTTGATCCTTTCAAAGATTGGGCAGACCTCTTCAACGGTAAGGTCGCGCAATTCTACGACGGGAATGCGATAGCCGGTAATTGCCCCGATCAACGCATCAAGTCGCTCCTGCAGGACCTCTCGATCATCAAGTGTCTGAAGGGCGGTTCGGAAATTGAGAAGGTCTGTCGTCCTGTAAACGTAGCGAAGAGGAAAGTGATGAACTTGCAGTGCGTCGGTGCCTACGTGAAACGCCTCGTTGCGCAAATCGTACACGGGCTTGAAACCCGGGTCTGTCGGGGCGGCACCAAACGCAGAGTAGACCACAGTGATTCGCTGTTGCCCATCCAAGACATACTTGGTTGGCGTCATCTCATCCGTCTGCGGTAGCTGAAACGTCCCGAGCTCTCTTTCGGAATTGAGCTTGTCAGCAGTTCTCCAGAGCAAGACGCTCCCCACAGGATAACCCCGAGCAATGCTGTCGACCAACTTGATCGCTTGGTCCTCTTTCCACACGAACGGACGTTGGAATTTCGGAATCTTGATCTCGCCTTTTCGAATATCAGCGATGATGTCTTCAAAGTTCAGAGGGTCAGTCGTCAGTCTGCCCCTTACGTGCGCCACCATTTACCTGTCCTTGTGCTAACCTGAAGCCCTGCCGTGCGGAACGGAGCCTACTCTGGGTTGTTCCAGAAAGCACGATGGCACAGGATTCGGATAGGTCTTTCTTCAAGCTGCCCGTAATTTTCAACGCAAATATTTGAGACCGCCATTCAGATCGTGAGATCACAAAGTTTCCCCCCCGGGTGGGGCAGGTGATCTCAGATCGGGGGGCTACTTGTGTTGGGTGGCAACTTCTTCAGCCTCGCATCGGGCATATTGCTCAGCTTCGCTTGCGAAGTCTGCTGCTTCCTTTGCAGCGTCCGCCGCTTCGCTAACGTAGTTGTTGAGTGTCCTGACGTAGCTGTCGACCTCATCTTGGTAGCTGGAGATTTCCCAATCCGAACAGGTGTGCTCTCCAGAGTAGCGGAAGTCAGACAGGCAGTGGGGTACATCAGGCTTCGAGAAAGACCCGGGCGCGTCGGGTAGCGAGATTGTAGTAGACGGCTCCGAACAGTAAGCGAAGACACCACTTGCGGTCGCCAGAACCAAACACCCCGCACTGACCGCAATAACTAAGACGCTGTTCATTCCTTCCCCCTTGAACTGAAGGCCCAGGTTATCGCTTTCGCATCTGTTCGCAATGCCTGTTGGGAGCCAGTTCAATTTGGGTGTGCATCAAGAGAACCGGTGCAAAGGCGGTTCGATAAATACCGATTGACAACCCATAGCGAACTGAAGATAAGCGAACCACCTAAATCGAACTCAGGGGTTCCCGATGCATATTCGTGCTTATCTCCGCGCCAGCACCAAAGAACAGGACGCGAGCCGCGCCAGAGATGACCTTCAGCGGTTCGCAGGTGAGCGCGGATTGAAGATCGTCTCTTGGTATGTCGAGAACGAGAGCGGCGCTTCCTTGGCACGTCCTGAGCTTTTCCGGCTTCTGTCGGATTGCCATCCCGGCGACATTCTCTTGGTCGAGCAGGTTGACCGACTGAGCCGCCTTAATGCCGAGGACTGGTCGAAGCTCAAGGCCGAGATAGCTGCGAAGCGGGTTCGCGTTGTGGCGCTGGACCTCCCGACCTCCTACCAACTGGCCAACTCTGGCGACGACTTCACGGGCCGGATGCTCGACGCGATCAATGGCATGATGCTCGACATGTTGGCGGCAATCGCTCGGAAGGACTACGAGGATCGCAGAAGGCGTCAGGCTCAGGGCATAGCCAACGCAAAGAGCCGTGGCACATACAAGGGTAGACCCGAGGACAGTGAGCGCAATGCGGCCATTTTGACGATGCTCATGAACGGCCAAAGCTGGACCAGCATCATTGCCGCGACCGGTTGCTCAAGGTCCACCCTGTCCCGTCTCTTGCAACGAGTAAGGGCCGAGGACGTGGGCACTGAACCAACTAATGGCTGATTTAACGTTGCGGCAGTGGAGTTTCAGCTCGTTGGGGCGTTTCGCGCTACTACCCCAACTAAAATCTCAGAACACGCTCAGGAGGCCGCTACGGTGACATGATGCGGGGTCGAATAGGGACAACAGGAGCAATTTCATTTCGATCTTGCGCCCACCTCCCATCGACACCGCGAAAGGAAATCACCATGGCACAAGGCCGGGTTCAGGCACCGGAGTTGCAGGGCAATGTCGCTCTGCGTCCCGCTCCCATTCAATCAGACACATTCGCCGCCCCGGCCCGACCGGCGCAGGACAACAGGATGGCGTCGTTGGCTCAGGCCCTCGGCGCTTTCTCCACAAGCATCGGCAACTACGCCCAGACGGTCCAGCCTTCGAAGGAAGACCGACAGAAAGCCATCTGGGCAGCCGAGCGTAGGATCGAGGGTATGACCCTGCCCGAGGTCCGAGAGGCCGTGGACAGTGGTCGTCTCCCGGTCTACGCCGACAAGTGGGCACAGCAGTCGTCCAACGCTATCGCCGGGGGCAAGGCCGGGTTCGTCTTCGCGACCGAGCTGAAGGACCAGATGACCCGGGACTTCGACTGGGACAATGGCGATCCCGACAAGCACATCACCGACGCGATGAACGCCTACATCGACAACAGCCCGTACAAGGACGACCCGAACTTCGGTTCCAACTTCGTGAAGAGTGCCTCGGCGCTTCGCGAGTGGTCCGTCAAGTTCAGGACCGACCGTAAGACCCAGCATTTCGTCGAGGGCCAGAACCAGTCCGCCTTCGACTATCTCGACACCTACATCCGCTCTCAGGCTGAAGGAACCGAGCCGACCGAACTTGCGAAGAACCTGTTCAAGCAGCTCCCGCTCCTCGGCAAGGAAGGTACCCTCGGTGTCAACGGGGAAGCGCTCGAAGGTGAGGTTCTGAACGTCGCTCGGCGCATCGCCGGCACTCACCCGGAAGTCGCCCTGGCTATCATCAATCACACCCGCAAGGGCCGCGATGGGATGGACCGATCGTTCGCCGGGGATCAGGACAAGCAGGATGTCGTTCTGCAGATCAGGGCTCAGGCTGCGAAGGCAATCGGCGATCAGTACGAAGCCTCCGAGAAGGAACGCATCGGCAACTTCAACGTCGAGCTGTTCCGGGCTGGAAACGGCGAGCAGATCGTGGACCGGACGATCAAGACCCCGGATGGACGAGAGGTCACACTCACGGCTGAGAACCAGCGCAAGGCCGTCGAGGAAGAGTACGGGCGTCAGTCCCAGCTCATCGCCAAGGATCGCAAGGAGACCTCCAGCGAGACCATGTTCCGAGAGCTGCGGGATTATCGCCGCCAAGGCATGACACACCCGGGTCTGGAGAAGACGCTCACCGGCATGGCTGACATGGCCTCCGTCGAGATGATCGGCGATCCCGAGAGCAAGGCGAGCCTGATGAACAAGCTGAACGTCTATCGTCAGCTCCGTCAGGAGAGCAAGAACTCGATCATGGCCTACACCAAGGAGAAGGACCGCGATTTCGCCGAGGCGTTTATTGAGGGCGCATCCTATCTCGACATGTCCGACGACGCCGCTCTCGACTTCGCCATCAAGGTCATCCAGCCGCTCGACGCTTCAGGCCGAGAGCAGGTTGCCAAGTATCAGCGCGAGATCGACAGTGCAGTCGGTAGCCTTGCGACGAACAAGGGCTGGCTCGGGATCGAATGGGACAGCGACCCCAGCAACTATTCGACCGTGCGGACCAAGGTCACCCAGCTCGCCAGCAAGATCGTCGCCGCAGGTGTCAAGCCGAAGGATGCGATCACGATGGCAGCGAACGCGGTCAAGGCGAACACCCAAGTCCACAACGGTACGCTCCTCGATCTCAATGGTCTGGACGTGCCGGATCAGTTCCCTGAGGCCGTGGACGAGGCTCTCGCTCAGTTTATATTCGCAAACCCCAAGGTGATCGAACGCTCAGGTCTCGACCCCGAGGACCTGACCATCGTTCCGCTCGGCGGCGATGTCTCAGGTGGGCGCTTCAAGATCGTCTCGAAGGAGAACATCGCGACTGCGCTCTACAACGATCGGCAGGAGGTTGCCATCCTGACGCTACCCGGCATCCGCAAGATGTGGAACGCCAAGACGGCAGCCGAGAACCACGTCACCGCCCGGACACACGTGTTTGATCACTCGGTCCAACAGAAGGGGTTTGTGTACGCAACAGATGTTGACGGCTCCAAAGCGTGGATCGATCCCAAGACCAAGGAGGTCTATTCCTTCCAGTACACCGAGAAGGACAATATGCCTATCTGGCGAAAGACCGGGAAGCGCTACAAGCGTGCCAAAGTGGTCGATGGGGACGGCGGTTTCGTGCTTCAGGGCTACGAGAAGGGCAAGTTCTGGGGGCGGATGAGCGGTTCCGACCTCAAGAAGCACCGTCAGGAAATGAAGAAGTGGGAAGACGACCATGATCGTGCTGCGGCAGAGCGGCGCAAGTTCTGGGGATCGTTACTCCCCAGCATCAAGGTCGGGAACACCGTCCTCAACGACTAAACCCAAGTTCGGCCTCGGATAATCTCCGGGGCCTTTTTTCATTTAGGAGAACCAATGCCCTCCAGCAGAAACAGCGAATACCGGCCCGTGCGCTACTTCGCGGTGACATACTTCGACGGGGACGAGACCCTGAGCGATGGCCGTCAGTCCGTCTTCCGTTCGAAACGATTGTGCCGTGCCAAGCGTATCGCTCGATCAAACATGCCGCTCAATGCCGACCGAATGGAACTTGTCGAGATCAACGGCGCAGACTTCGATGAGTTGCGAGAGGCGCACTGGCACCGCTCCGGGCAAATAGGGACAACAGTAGGTACGCCGGGGGTTCACCTATAGTTATACACTATGGTTACACCATGGTGGGCTCAGGTCCTGACCAAAGGCGCTCCTTCAGAGGGGAGGGTGTCATCACCTCTCCTCCCATGACCAGAGCCTCACTGCGGTAACCACGGTCCGCACCTGCGGCATTGCCTTGGGCTGTCCTGAGGCTCCCTCTCGCAGGTGATCACCGTGGCATCCACGCGAGAGCATTCAATCGCTCGCACCGAGGTCTAATCCGTAATGAGGAGGATCAGCGATCCCCTCCTGACCAGTAGTCAGCCTAAGGTCCACCGGAGTTGCACCGTCTGTCTTCGCCCTGGGCGATCTGTGACGGGCACGGACACTGTTTCGGAAGGCGACCACCAGACACGCTTAGGCTCGTCTCCGGTGCTGACGCCCAGCCAAACCCCCGGCGCTCGCAAATCGCCTCCACCGCATCAGAAAGATTGTCGGTCTGAGCGCAGCGGCTGGACGCGGTGCGCCCTGTTCATCGTCAACACATCACCACCAACAGGAAAGGTATCCTGCATTGATCCCTGCGGTCATCACCGCCATACACACCATTGAATTGATCGGCTCGTTTGTCGCCCGTCATGTCGAAAGCGACCTCACGGTCGATCTTACGTCCCGTCGAAACCGCAGCACCACCCGAGGCCCAATCTCCCCGTTGTGCCGGAAGCTCGTTGACCTCGGGCATGACCCGAGCGGGAAGGTCCACGTCATCCGCAAGGCGTTGGATAGCGACGGACACATTCCCGTCTTCCAAAGAGACCGAGCGTTGAAGACTTGGGCTGACCTCGATTGCGTCGAGAGTGAGGGTCGGTCGGTGGTTGTCCAGAAATATAGGCCATTCCCTGTTGCGGTAGACGCATTTCAGAGAGGTTAGCGCCTTCGGTTGGCACTGGTAGCCAGAAGACTTTGAACGCTTCCTTGGAGGGGGCTGGCGGTAACACGCTGGCTACCCTGTCGGGGCAACTGTCGCTGGATCAGCTTGTTTTGTCCTTTGGGGTCTTTATCGGTGTCTTTTCCTAAGTCGATCCACTTCTACTATTGCGCTGCAACTACTAAATATACGGTGGGTTGCGAAAGAGGGGCTGACAAATGCAATACGAGTTGATGACCGAGCAGGACTACGATGAACTTCCCGAAGACCCGGCTCTAAAGTTCGTTGCCCTTGAAGCGATTTGCCGAAGGAGGTTAAATGAGGCCATCTCGCAAGATACACCACAGCAGTTCGATCAGTTGATCCAAATGCAGTACATGTCTGTGGTGTCGGCGGCTGCTGCTGAATTGGGAGTCGAAGGCCCGTCGTATCCCTCCCATCTTGATGAACCTCACGCAGCCTTCAACGGCTTCATGCTGGAGGCAGCATCAATAGTCACACGAATACGATTGCGCACGACAGCGTCCAAGGCCGGTTCTGTACGGCTGAGCGAGAGATCGAAGGGCAAAATAGAGTTGCAACTTCGTCGGTTGGAGCAGCTTATCCGCGAAGCTGAAATGAGCGATGCGAAGAGACGGGCGTTGCTTAATCGAATTGCAGAGTTCAGGGAGGAACTTAGTCGCAACCGCCTTAACTTTGGTAAGACCATGGCAATCCTTGCAGCGGTGAGCGTTGTGATTACCTCAGGCACGAGTTTCCTTGCTGACGCGCCAGAAGCCATAGCGACTATCACCAGCATCATCGGGGCCGACAAAGAGGCCGAAGAAACCGAGGCCAAGCGGCTTGGCGCACCTCCGGTTCCTAAGGCGTTACCGGCGCCGGAGAAAGGCAATTCCCAGTTTGTCGTAGCAGATGACGACATCCCATTCTGAGTCCCTCCAATAGGAGGGTTCGGGTAACGCCGATCAAGAAACCGGCCAGGAGCCACACCCCGAGCTATCGCCCCAGCGGAGCGTCCAGCTACAGCCCAGCGCCGACCACGGTCATCCAGCAGCAGCGCTCGGGCGGCGGGATGTTCTCAAACATCGTCGGCACGATGATCGGCATGGGTGCCTACAATTGGCTGTTCGGGGATGACGAGAAGGAGCAGCCGCAGGTCCCGGCTGTTGCCCCGATCCCGACGCCGAGCCCGTTGGCTACCCCGGCTGCGAACTGAGGAGGCAGCGATGACAGACACCACTCTCTTCAAGTTCAAGGACCGCGAGGTTCGCACGGTGATGATCGACTGTGAGCCGTGGTTCGTGGCTGCAGATGCTTGCCGCGCCCTTGGCCTTGCGGTTTCAGCCAGAGGTCAGGTCAACGTGACCATGGCCACCGCATCCCTGAGCGACACCGAGGTTGGTTTCATTCAGATTGAGACCAAACACATCGTTGGAACGCGCCGGGTCAAAACAAAGGTGGTCTCCGAGAGCGGCCTCTACAAGCTGGTCATGCGCTCCGACAAGCCCGAGGCCAAGGACTTCCAGAACTGGGTCACCCGCGTGGTTCTCCCGGCGATCCGCAAGGACGGCGGCTACATCCACGGCGAGGAGCATGTGGTCTCCGGGGCGATGACCGAGGACGAGCTGGTGTTCAAGGCCATGGAGGTCATGAATTTCAGACGTTGTAACCGGCCTGTTTGAGTTCCAAGCGGATGGTGTCCTTCCAAGACCCGCCGTCATCCATGCTCACGTAAACGACCCCGCTGATGTCGTTGGGTGTTTCAACGTGGCCTTTGACCATCGCAGCAACTCGCTTTCGACCAAGCCGAGCAATGAGGTAGCCATGTTCAAAGACCACGTTCTGTCTGGCGCGGTAGCGCGAGTTAAGCTCGCCACGTCGCCGCCCTTCGTCGCACTCCGTGTATAGCGCGATGCCATAGCCAACGTTCGTGTAGTGCTCAATCTTCTCGATGATTGTCATGCCAAGGCTGGCTTGCTGATGCAAAATGATCGGAACAAGTCCGAGCGACTGTATAAAGCTCGCGGCGTCCAGTTTCGCAATCTCGTCCTGTCCATGGACGATAAAGACTTCCCTTGGCAGTCCTTCCGCTCCTGACGGATTGGATTCTGCCACAGGTAGGGGCATCGGAGCAGGACTACGGACCTTCAGAGCCGCGCTCACCTGCTCAGGCGTCAAGTATCCTTTGTCGATCAGAATTTCCCACAAAGGTTGGTCCTTGACGGCCCAGTGGGTCCGATACAGCTCGAGCTTTCCGAGTTCAATCTCTGAGCGCATGTCGTTCAGCGCCCCACTCGGGAGGGCTGGGAGATTGGGGTCGAACTCGAATTTGATCGCTACGCGTTCACCTGAAACCGCGACGTCCGTAAGGTAGCCAATTCGCGTCGGCACGGGTTCATGTTCAACGGCGAAGAGGCAGGGAAAGCTCTTCAGCTCGGCCACCGCCGCCTCGCTCAAATCACGGTAGCGTTCACTGACCGCTTCGGCAGTGTATTCGACCGCAACCCTTGACCTCTCGACCTCCCAATCGGTGCCGTCCCATTCGCTGTCTACGTAGGCAATTAGCAAGTTAAACACGGTGGCTCCTGCAATCGTAAGAAGCATCCAACTCCCGTGCTTAACCCGAGCTTCGCGTTTTGTTCAAGGACAGGGGGCAGGAATGCCCTCTTATGAAGCCCATCGTCCAATGGTTTTTTCCAAGGTCCGAATTTCGTTCCACCGAAGCAATTCTGTGGAGCCTCAGGAAAGTCCCACCCCTCGCAAGAGCCTGAACCGCAAAGCGTTTCTTCGGCTTGATAGAAGAGCGAGATGTTTCCACCAGCGGAATGGTTCCGTCAGTGGAGTAAATTATTGAAATCATTTACTAATGTGGAGATTGACGAAGCTGCCAATGGACGGATAGGTGCGATCGGGGGAAAGCCCCCAAGTGATTTGCGAACAGGGAGACGACGCAATGCTCATCAAGATCGGCGGCTTCGAGTTGGAGGTCTCGCACGACAGCATGTTCCTCGGCATCAACCTCGGGAAGCGCTGGCGTTACCAAACATTTCGCACATGGACGGCGACGGGGCTGAGTGCATCGGATTGGATCGACCGCAGCCTGAACAGCGAGGCCATCGAGGTCGATTGCAGGGGGCTCTGAAGATGCGGAAGAAGATCGCGAAGCCCACACAGCGGGTCCAGCCGGTGTCACCCCGCAAGTTCAATAACCTCCAATCCTTAGGTGTCCCGGTCCAGTATGACACCGTCTACGGCTACTTCTCCAGAAGGTTTCCTGACGTATTCGACAGGCTTGACGACCCCATCACCTATCTCGGCAACGACATTGAGGCCTTGGTCATCCGGTCGTTCGACATGGGACGCCTCTACAAGATCGTCGAAGCTCCACAAGCACTAAGGGAGCGCGGTGTGGAACGGGTTCTGGCTTTCCCGCATGTCGTGTTGGTCCGACACTACCATCGACGGACGGATTAAATGGGTACTCACAGTGGGTACTTTCTTGGGTACTCACGTCCCGGTGCTGTTCTTCTATCTAATTGATTTTGATAGATAATTACGAGTTCACCATGGGATGGTGGAGCCGAAGGGAGTCGAACCCTCGACCTCCGCAGTGCGATTGCGGCGCTCTCCCAACTGAGCTACGGCCCCGTTCCCGCGGGATCATGAACCAATCCGACGTCATTGCAAGGGGCATCGGATCAGCCAAATCTGGTTCCATCGCTCCCGTATCCCCGAGCAGAAAGGCGGCTCGAGCGTGGAGCGGGGGCGTCGGCAACGGATCGAGCGTGGAGCGCGGCGCATCAGTATCGCTTCTTCAGAAAATAGCGTGCGATCGCTCCGTCGCCGCCTTCGAGCTCGCCAAAGACTTTAAAGCCGAGCTTCTCGTAGAACGGCCGTGCCTGGAATTCGAAGGTGTCGAGCCAGAGGCCGATGTAGCCGCGCTCTCGCGCGATCTTCTCTGCCTCCTCGATCAGGCGTCGCCCAAGACCTTGGCCACGGTACTCATCGGGAACGGCGAGATAGCGGATGAAGGCCCAGCCATAGCCATCGGTCGCGTAGAGCCCGCCAGTGGCGGCCTTGGTCTCGGGATCGCGAAGCACGATGGCAAAGCCGGGCAGGTCGGCCATGCCGCTGTGAGCATCGTTGAAAGCGTCGAGCGGCGCGACGATGCCGCGCAGGTCTTCGCTGCAGGGGTCTGTGAGAACGACATCGATGATAGGGACGGACATGAGAGGAACTCGGTTGGCGGTTGGGCATGCGTGCGGCGCGCATTGCGCGTCAGCAGCGTATTCGCGGCCGGTTCCTGAAAGCAAGTCGACCCGAAGCAGGCTTCGGGTCGATGAAGGTGGTCGGTGTCGGCGAGCGGCGGCATGTGGGCAGCCACAGCAGCCCAAAGCGCCGAGAGCTTAGCTGCAGCCGCTGGTCGCGCCGCAGGTGTCGCACTTCTCGCAGGTGCCGTTGCGCACCATCGTGAAGTTCTGGCACTCGGTGCACATGTTGCCGGTGTAGCCCTGCATGATCGAGCGGGCGCGGCGCTCGGCCTCGACCTTCTTGGCATCCGACTTGGCTGATGCGGCTTCCGCGGCTGCCTTGTCGGAGAAGAGGGCGGTCACATCCGTTACCGTCTCGGTCGTTTCCTCTGCGATCTCTTCTGCGAGTTCCGCAGCGCGCTCTTCGTAGTCGCGCTTGAAGGCGACGATTTCGGACGTTGCGATCGCGGTCGTCGTTTCGATCTTGCGCACCGTGTTGCCGGCGATCGCCGTGATCGTTGCGCCGGAGGAGGCGCGGGCAGGGGCTGCGGTCGAGGAACCCTTGGGCTCGCTTGCCGAGCGGTCGGCCGTGCCGCCGACGATGGTCGGCTTGTAGCCGCGGGTCCAGCCGGTGGAGATCAGGTTGGTCTTGCCTTCCTGGATGCCCTTGCCGAGCGCCGTGTTGCCGAAGTCGGAGGTGTCGACATGGGCAAGGTCGTGGCGGCCGAGATAGGACACGGCCAGTTCGCGGAACACGTAGTCGAGGATCGACGTCGCGTTCTTGATCGCGTCGTTGCCCTGGACCATGCCGGCCGGCTCGAACTTGGTGAAGGTGAAGGCCTCCACATATTCTTCGAGCGGCACGCCGTATTGCAGGCCGAGCGAGATGGCGATGGCGAAATTGTTCATCATCGCACGGAAGGCGGCGCCTTCCTTGTGCATGTCGATGAAGATCTCGCCGAGGCGGCCGTCACCGAACTCGCCGGTGCGCAGATACACCTTGTGACCACCGACGACGGCCTTCTGGGTATAGCCCTGGCGGCGGTTCGGCAGCTTTTCGCGGGCCCGGATCACCTTTTCGATGACGCGCTCGACGATTTTCTCGGTGATGGTAACGGCCTGGGCGGCGGCGGGCGCCTGGATCAGATCCTCAAGCGCATCCTCGTCCTTGTCGTCCTCGATCAGCGAGGCGTTGAGCGGCTGCGACAGCTTGGAGCCGTCGCGGTAGAGCGCGTTGGCCTTCAGAGCCAGCTTCCACGAGAGCATGTAGGCGCTCTTGCAGTCCTCGACGGTTGCCTCGTTCGGCATGTTGATCGTCTTGGAGATCGCGCCCGAAATGAACGGCTGGGCAGCCGCCATCATGCGGATGTGGCTTTCGACCGACAGATACCGCTTGCCGATCTTGCCGCAGGGGTTGGCGCAATCGAACACCGGCAGGTGCTCGTTCTTCAGGAACGGCGCGCCTTCAAGCGTCATCGCGCCGCAGACGTGGATGTTGGCCGCTTCGATGTCCTTCTTCGAAAAGCCCATGTGGTCGAGAAGGTTGAAGTCCATCGCGCCGAGATGTTCGTCGGTGACCTTCAGCGTGCCCTTCAGGAAGTCGGCGCCGAGCGTCCACTGGTTGAAGACGAACTTGATATCGAAGGCGCTCTTCAGCGCGGCATTGACCGCTTCCACCTTTTCGTCGGTGAAGCCCTTGGCCTTCAGCGTCGACGGATTGATCGCCGGCGCCTGGTTCAGGTTGCCGTGGCCGACTGCGTAGGCCTCGATCTCGGCGATCTGGCTTTCGCCGTAGCCGAGCGAGCGCAGCGCATCGGGGACAGCGCGGTTGATGATCTTGAAGTAGCCGCCGCCGGCGAGTTTCTTGAACTTGACGAGCGCGAAGTCGGGCTCGATGCCGGTCGTGTCGCAGTCCATGACGAGACCGATCGTGCCGGTCGGCGCAATCACGGTTGCCTGGGCGTTGCGGTAGCCGTGCTTTTCACCGAGTTCCAGCGCCTTGTCCCAGGCGCTCATGGCGTGGATGACGAGATCCTGGTCCGGGTTGTCGCCATGGATGAGCGCGACCGGGTTGACCGACAGCGCCTCGTAACCGGTCGCCTCGCCATAGGCGGCGCGGCGGTGGTTGCGGATGACGCGCAGCATGTTGTCGCGGTTCGGGGCAAAGCCCGGGAACGGACCGAGCTTCTCGGCCATTTCGGCCGATGTCGCGTAGGAGATGCCGGTCATGATGGCGGTGAGCGCGCCGGCAATCGCACGGCCCTCAGCGCTGTCATAGGGGATACCCGAGGACATCAGGAGGCCGCCGATGTTGGCATAGCCAAGGCCGAGCGTCCGGTATTCGTAGGAAAGTTCGGCGATCTCGCGGGATGGGAATTGCGCCATCATGACCGAGACTTCGAGAACGATGGTCCAGAGGCGGACAGCGTGCTCGTAGTCGGCGATGTTGATGCGCTTGGTCGCCGCATCCTTGAACATCATCAGGTTCAGCGAGGCGAGGTTGCAGGCGGTGTCGTCGAGGAACATGTATTCCGAGCACGGGTTCGACGCGCGGATCGGGCCGGCGGCGGGGCTGGTGTGCCAGTCGTTCATCGTCGTGTTGAAGTGCAGGCCCGGATCGGCCGACGCCCAGGCGGCGTAGGAGATCGATTCCCAGAGGTCGCGGGCCTTCAGCGTCTTCATCACGCGGCCGTCCTTGCGGGCGGTCAGGTGCCAGTCGCCATCGGTTTCGACGGCGCGCAGGAAGTCGTCCTTGATCGAGACCGAGTTGTTGGAGTTCTGGCCGGAAACCGTGAGATAGGCTTCCGAATCCCAGTCGGTGTCGTAGGTCTTGAACTCGAGGTCCTTGTAGCCTTGCTTGGCGAACTGGATGACGCGCTGCACATAGTTTTCCGGAACCAGCGCCTGCTTGGCAGCGCGGATCTCGCGCTTCAGCGCCGGGTTCTGCTTCGGGTCATAGCAGGCGTCGTCGGTGCCGTCGCAGTTGACGCAGGCCTTCATGATCGCCTTCAAGTGCTTGGCGACGACCTTGGAACCGGTGACGAGGGCTGCAACCTTCTGCTCTTCCTTCACCTTCCAGTTGATGTATTCCTCGATATCCGGATGGTCGATGTCGACGACGACCATCTTGGCGGCGCGGCGGGTTGTGCCGCCCGACTTGATGGCGCCGGCGGCGCGGTCGCCGATCTTCAGGAACGACATCAGGCCGGAGGACTTGCCGCCGCCCGAGAGCTTTTCGCCTTCGCTGCGCAGGTGCGAGAAGTTGGAGCCGGTGCCCGAGCCGTACTTGAACAGGCGCGCTTCGCGCACCCAGAGATCCATGATGCCGCCCTCGTTGACGAGGTCGTCGGCAACCGACTGGATGAAGCAGGCGTGCGGCTGCGGGTGCTCATAGGCCGACTTCGACTTGGTCAGCTTGCCGGTGAAGGGGTCGACGTAGAAGTGGCCCTGGCCGGGGCCGTCGATGCCGTAGGCCCAGTGCAGGCCAGTGTTGAACCATTGCGGCGAGTTCGGCGCGACGCGCTGCGTGGCGAGCATGTAAGCAAGTTCGTCCTGGAAGGCGGAGGCGTCTTCTTCGGTGTCGAAATAGCCGCCCTTCCAGCCCCAATAGGCCCAGGTGCCGGCCAGGCGATCAAAAACCTGGCGCGCATCGGTTTCGGAGCCGTACTGCTCTTCCTTCGGCAGCGCCTTCAGCGCGTCCTGATCGGGAGCGGAGCGCCAGAGGAAGGAGGGGACATCGTTCTCCTCGACGCGCTTCATCTTGGCGGGAACGCCGGCCTTGCGGAAATACTTCTGGGCGAGAATGTCGGCCGCGACCTGGCTGAACTGCGCCGGTACGTCGATGTCGGCGAGACGGAAGACGATCGAACCATCCGGGTTCTTGATTTCACTCGTAGCCTTGCGGAATTCGATCTCCGCATAGGCGGATTGCCCGGCCTTGGTGAAACGACGTTCGATCTTCATTGTCCCTGGTCCTTCGTGTTGCCTTGCGCCCGCCACAGGCGCAGTTGTCCCCGCCCGGCCGCGAGGGCATCCCGCAGCCAGTCTCAGCTTCCGTCCTTGGAGAGAAACCCATATCTGGGTGACCCTGTATCTTGTGGAATAGGCTGGCTGCAAGCACTAAATATAGTGTTAACAGCATCTTTATGCCAGCCAAAATTTGCCCCGGCGGGCCTCAAAAATCGCACATAAATCCTCACGGCGACCGCATGGAGGAATCCATGACTGCCGCCTGTCAGAACCGCCGATTTGGTGAGATGAACCGGGCTCTAAACAATCCGGTCCGCCGCCGTCGCAACGTGAAATCCATTAACCGTGAATCGTCCGGGGGCGTCAAGGGGTGGTTTGTGACGGAAGTTTGAGCGCTAGATGTTGTGTGGGTCAGCTGTGGAAAACGGGGACATTGGCCAACACCATGAAAATCAGGCACTTCCGGAGGTTGCCTGTGAGACTGACGCAACGGTCGGCACGCGATCAAAAAATTGACGGGTAAAAACCCGCATAAAATTCATCCGTAGCGGCAAGCTCGGTTGCTCCCGCAAGGGCAATATGGGGTGGGCTGGTGATTCGCTTTTCTGGCGTGGCCAAACCTCGCTTGTCCGGCCTCCGCCATAACGCCGGCGTCACCTGCCGGGGACCCGTGAGCCGGTTGGATGTGGAGGACGCCCCAGCGGACACAGGCGCTCTTAAAGGCACGCAAGGGGTCGCTGCAATCGTATGATTTGCTGCGCGATTTTGTCCTTGGATCAGCGAGGATCAAGCCGAACTCAAGGATTGCCGAGGTCTCACGGGTCCGCACGTGCGGCATATGGAAGGGAGCGACGGCAATGGGGCCAGCTGCACGACTGCGCGCCGACCCCAATATTACGCTCTCCGCTGCCTCGTCGCCGGAATCAATCCACCCGCTTTTGCAGTTCGCGCGCGCCGTTTGGCGCATTCACCTTTCCCTCGGTGATGAAGAAGGCAAAGACGTCGCGAGGCTCTCTGGCGGGTTTGCGTTCCGGTGCGCTCTTTTCCAGACCGCTCGGCTCGTCGCCCGCCGCGAACGCCTTGGCGCGCTCGGCCCAGAGGTCCAGCTTGTCCGTTGAATAGCAGGTCTTGATGTCGTCGCTGCCCCTTTGCAGGCGCAGATAGACGAAGTCGGCGGTGACATCGGCGATCATCGGGTAATCCGCGTGTTCGGCAAGCACGACGGCGACCTTGTATTTCTCAAGCAGCGCCACGAACTCCGCCGTCTGGAAGGTCGGGTTGCGCACCTCGACCACGTGGCGAAGCGGCAGGCCGTCCTGCTTTGCCGGCAGCAGTTTCAAGAAGCCTTCGAAATCATCCGGATCGAACTTCTTCGTCGGCGCGAACTGCCAGAGAATGGGCCCAAGATGCGGCCCGAGTTCGGTCAGGCCCTGCGTCAGGAACCGCTCCATGGATTCACCGGCTTCCGAAAGCACCTTGCGATTGGTGACGAACCGGCTGGCCTTCAGCGAGAAGATGAAATCGTCAGGCACCTCGGAGGCCCATTTGGCGAAGGTCTCGGGCTTCTGCGAGGAATAATAGGTGCCGTTCACCTCGATCGCGCGCAGCTCCTTGCCGGCGAATTCGAGCTGCCGCTTTTTCGCGAGCGTCTCGGGATAGAAGGTGCCCTCCCAGGGCTCGAAGGTCCAGCCGCCGATGCCAACGCGGATCTTTGCGGAATTTGCCATGCCGTCCTCCTCAAGCGCAGCCGGTATATTGCTGCTTTCGTTCAATCTTTGATCGTCTTTACCATGTCCACGAGTAACCATCCTGGACGATGCGGATTGGGTCGGCGACCCGTTTCTTGAAATCCATGGGCGCGATAGAGCGCGATGTTACGCTCCATGCGCGAATTGGTGTAAAGCCGCACTTCCGGCAACGCCCAGTCGGCCGCCTTGCCGTCCGCGAATTTCAGCAGACCGACGCCAAGTCCCTGGCCCTGAAAGGCGGGCGCAACGGCGAGGCTGAAGATCATCAGGTGGTCGGCATGGCGTTCGATGACCGCAAGTGCCGAAATCGTTGCCTCGTCCTCACACACCCAGACTTCGCGGCGCCCGATGCGCGGCACATAGTCCTCGGTCATTGGCAAGGGTGGGCTGCCAAGCAGTGCCCGATAGGGCTCATAGGCGGCAGAAGTCACGCTGAGAACCGCTGCCAGATCGTCCGGACGAGCAAGCCGCATCATGTGGGGATCACTCCTTCCGGTGGCCGCACCGGTCGATGCGGCTATTCCGCCGCCTCGACCTTTCTCATCGGCCGGCGCTCCAGAAGCTCCTTCAGGAACTGGCCGGTATAGGAGCGCTTCTCCTTGACGACCTCCTCCGGCGTGCCCTTGGCAATGACCTCGCCGCCGCCGTCGCCGCCTTCGGGACCGAAGTCGATGATCCAGTCGGCGGTCTTGATGACCTCGAGATTGTGCTCGATGACCACGACAGAATTGCCCTGGTTGACAAGCTCATGCAGCACTTCAAGCAGCTTGGCTACGTCATGGAAATGCAAGCCGGTTGTCGGCTCGTCGAGGATGTAGAGCGTGCGTCCGGTCGAACGCTTCGACAATTCCTTGGCGAGCTTGACGCGCTGGGCTTCGCCGCCCGAAAGCGTGTTGGCCTGTTGGCCGACCTTGATGTAGCCGAGACCGACCTGATTGAGCGTCACAAGCTTGTCGCGCACCGAGGGGACGGCGGCGAAGAAGTCGACGCCTTCCTCGACGGTCATGTCGAGCACGTCGGCGATCGACTTGCCCTTGAAATGCACATCGAGCGTTTCGCGGTTGTAGCGTTTGCCATGGCAGACGTCGCAAGTGACGTAGACATCCGGCAGGAAGTGCATTTCGATCTTGATGACGCCGTCGCCCTGGCAGGCCTCGCAGCGGCCGCCCTTGACGTTGAACGAGAAGCGGCCCGGCTGGTAGCCGCGGGCCTTCGCTTCCGGCAGGCCGGCGAACCAGTCGCGGATCGGGGTAAAGGCGCCAGTATAAGTTGCCGGGTTCGAACGCGGCGTGCGGCCGATCGGCGACTGGTCGATGTCGATCACCTTGTCGATATGTTCGAAACCGTCGATGCGGTCGTGCTCGGCAGGGTTTTCGCGGGCACCCATGATGCGGCGGGCGGCTGCCTTGTAGAGCGTCTCGATCAGGAAGGTCGACTTGCCGCCGCCGGAAACCCCGGTGACGGCGGTGAAGACCCCGAGCGGGATCGACGCGGTGACATTCTTCAGGTTGTTGGCGCGCGCGCCGACGACGGTGATTTCCTTTTTCTTTTTCGGCTTGCGGCGCTCGGCCGGCACGGAAACCGAAAGTTCGCCAGACAGATACTTGCCCGTCAGCGATTTCGGATTGGCCATGACATCGGCGGGCGAGCCTTGCGCGATGACCTCGCCGCCATGGATACCTGCGGCTGGCCCGATATCGACGACGTAATCGGCCGTCAGGATCGCGTCCTCGTCATGTTCGACGACGATCACGGTGTTGCCGATGTCGCGCAGATGACGGAGCGTCTCGAGCAGGCGGGCGTTGTCGCGCTGGTGCAGGCCGATCGACGGCTCGTCGAGCACGTAGAGAACGCCGGTCAGGCCGGAGCCGATCTGCGACGCCAAGCGGATGCGCTGGCTTTCACCACCCGACAGCGTGCCGGAGTTGCGTGACAGGCTCAGATATTCAAGCCCGACGTCGTTGAGGAAGCGCAGACGGTCGCGGATCTCCTTGAGGATACGCACGGCGATTTCGTTCTGCTTGGCGTTGAGATGCTCCGGCAGCGCTTCGAACCAGTCGCGCGCGATGCGGATCGACATCTCGGTCACCTGGCCGATGTGCAGCTTGTCGATCTTGACGGCCAGCGCTTCGGGCTTCAGCCGGAATCCGGCACAGGCCGGGCAGGGGGCTGCCGACATGTAGCGTTCGATTTCCTCACGCGCCCAGGCGCTGTCGGTTTCCTTCCAGCGGCGCTCGAGGTTGGGCACGATGCCCTCGAAATTCTTGGTGGTGTTGTAGGAGCGTGCGCCGTCTTCATAGTGAAAGACGATCTTTTCTTCCGTTCCATGCAGGATGGCGTTCTGCGCCGCGGACGAAAGCTCGTTCCAGCGGTTGCCGAGCTTGAAGCCGAACACCTTGCCGAGCGCTTCCAGCGTCTGGTTGTAGTAGGGAGACGAGGATTTCGCCCAGGGCGCGATCGCGCCATCGCGCAGCGTCCGGTGTTCTTCCGGAACGATCAGCGCCGTGTCGATCTTCTGCTGGCTGCCGAGGCCGTCGCAGGTCGGGCAGGCGCCGAAGGGGTTGTTGAAGGAGAACAGCCGCGGCTCGATCTCGGAAATGGTGAAGCCGGACACCGGGCAGGCGAATTTTTCGGAAAACAGCACGCGCTCGTGCGTTTCGTTGAGCGACTTGTTGGCCGAGCCGCCGGCGGCGGTCTCCTCCGCCGGCAGCGGCTTGTCGGCAAATTCCGCGACGGCGAGCCCATCGGCGAGCGTCAGGCAGGTTTCAAGACTGTCGGCAAGGCGCGAGGCGAGGTCCGGCCGGACGACCACGCGATCGACCACCACGTCGATGTCGTGTTTGTACTTCTTGTCGAGGGCCGGGACCTCGGCGATCTCGTAGAAGGTGCCGTCGACCTTGACGCGCTGAAAGCCCTTCTTCATCAGCTCGGCGAGTTCCTTCTTGTACTCGCCTTTGCGGCCGCGCACGAGCGGTGCAAGGATGTAGAGGCGCGTGCCTTCGCCAAACTCGAGCACCCGGTCGACCATCTGGCTGACCGTCTGGCTTTCGATCGGAAGGCCCGTTGCCGGAGAATAGGGAACGCCCACGCGCGCAAACAGCAGGCGCATGTAGTCGTAGATCTCGGTCACGGTCCCGACCGTCGAGCGCGGATTGCGCGAGGTCGTCTTCTGCTCGATCGAGATCGCCGGCGACAGGCCGTCGATCTGGTCGACATCCGGCTTCTGCATCATTTCCAGGAACTGGCGCGCATAGGCCGAGAGGCTCTCGACATAGCGGCGCTGGCCTTCGGCATAGATCGTGTCGAAGGCAAGCGACGACTTGCCCGAACCGGACAGGCCGGTCATCACGATCAGCTTGTTGCGCGGCAGATCGAGGTCGATGCCTTTCAGATTGTGCTCGCGCGCACCACGAATGGAGATGGTCTTGAGTTCACTCATCGGAAGCCAGCTTTTGCATGTCGGTTGAAAGCCCCCTATGTAATGACGCTAACGCCCATGTCGAGGCGCAATCGGCAAAACAGGCGGCCAATTCGAGTCGGTTGACAGGATCATAGCCAAATACTAGAACAAATAAAGAACAAAACATCCATAAAACGACCAAAACTGTTGTGGATTATGTCTGAGGCGGGGCGTATCGGCGGGTTCTGACCGCTAAGATGCGCGCTCTTGAAATTCCAAGCCGGACCGTTGGTCCGGTGAAACCACGGGAAAAGCAACATGGCTGGAAGCGTCAACAAGGTGATCTTGATCGGAAATGTCGGGGCAGACCCGGAAATCCGGCGCACGCAGGACGGCCGGCCGATCGCCAACCTGCGCATTGCCACCTCGGAGACCTGGCGCGACCGCAACAGCGGCGAGCGCAAGGAAAAGACCGAATGGCACACGGTCGTCGTCTTCAACGAAGGCCTGTGCAAGGTTGTCGAGCAATATGTGAAGAAGGGCGCCAAGCTCTACATCGAAGGCGCGCTGCAGACCCGCAAGTGGCAGGACCAGAACGGCAACGACCGTTATTCGACGGAAATCGTGCTGCAGGGCTTCAACTCGACGCTGACGATGCTTGATGGCCGCGGCGAAGGCGGCGGCGGTGTCAGCCGTGGTGGCGGTGGCGGTTCGAGCGACTTCGGCGGCGGCGGCAACTACGGCGGCGGCGGTGGTTACGACGATTACGATCAGCCGCGCCAGTCCTCGGGCGGCGGCCGTTCCGGCGGCGGCCAGGGTGGTCAAGGTGGCCAGGGCGGCGGCTTCTCGCGCGACATGGACGACGACATTCCGTTCTGATGACACGCAGATCCTATTGACGAAAAACGCCACGTCCTTGCGACGTGGCGTTTTTCGTTGGGGCTTCCGCTGGGACGTTGGCCAGGGTCCCGATCTAAACCGCCATCGCCGACTTCACCCCGTCGACGACGAATTGCACCGCCAGCGCCGCCAGGATGACGCCCAGCAGGCGTGTGAGGATGGCGCGGCCAGTGACACCCAGAAAGCGATCGACGCGTTCAGCGATGACCAGCGCCAGGAAGAGGCTGAGCATCGACAGGGCGATGACGATCAGCAATTGCATGCGCTCGATGGCCGTCGGGAACGATCCGGCGAGCAGGATTGTCGCCGAGATCGCTCCGGGGCCGGCAATCAGCGGCAGGGCAAGCGGAAAGACCGCGATGTTGTGGATGTGGTCCTTGACCGTCGCGTTCTCGCCGGTCTTTTCCTTTCGCTCCTGGCGTTTCTCGAAGATCATCTCGAAGGCGATCCAGAACAGCAGCAGGCCGCCGGCGATGCGGAAGGCGCCGATCGAGATGCCGAGCAGGCCGAGGATGCTGTTGCCGAAGAGCGCGAAGGCCGCGAGAATGAAGAACGCGATCAGGGAGCCGCGTGTGGCGACCTGAAAGCGCTCCTGCCGGCTGAGGCCGACCGTGAGGCTCAGGAAGATCGGCGCAAGGCCCGGCGGATCGAGCGTGACGAGAAGTGTCGTCAGCGCATTGACCAGGAGGTCGACATTGAACATCCGTTTCCCCTTCCGGATTCTCGCCCCGGGTGTTCCCGGTGGCGTCAGCGCATTGTTAGGCAAGCGGCCGGGCCTTGGGAAGAGGGAGGCAAACAAAGTCTCAGCAATGACTTAATGAGCATTCGCTGCGCTCGTTGCGGCCTCAAATCCGCCGCGCGCCGGCCTTTGGCGGATGGGGGCTTCCGATTTCGCGCGCCATGCCCTAGAAAAGCCTGCTACGCCGGCAAAAGACTGTTCACAACTGCTGCATGGCGCAATTGGCCAGACCCGGGAAAATCTGGCGAATCATGCGGCGAATCAACGCGTTACAGAAACATCTTCACGTGCCGGCGGGCGATTGGCGCGAAGGGCCGCAGATTGGCGCTTCCGGTGGCAATCCGCTATAAATATCCGACTGATTCTGAACAAAGATCGTGATCACCATTGACTGAGCAAAGCACCCCCGGCGGCGGAAAAACTCCGCCAGGCATCGAGCCGATTTCCATCATCGAGGAAATGCAGCGGTCCTAT
>NZ_DASYGZ010000221.1:0-8935 GCF_035999135.1 Ensifer sp. | reverse complement strand
ACAACGGTTGCTGAATATCGGAAATTGATTTGTTGAAATCGTAGTGCGATCATGCCGCCACAATCAAGGTCTGGAGGAACCATTCATGTACGAACTGGGTCATTTCATCGATGGCAAGCGCGTCGCCGGCAAGAGCGGCCGAGTCAGCAACATCTTCAACCCGGCAACCGGCGAAGTGCAGGGCACCGTGGCGCTCGCCAGCGACGCGGAACTTTCAGCAGCCGTCGAAAGCGCCAAGGCAGCGCAGCCGAAGTGGGCGGCCACCAACCCGCAGCGCCGCGCCCGCGTGTTCATGAAGTTCGTCGAACTCCTGAACGCCAACATGAACGAGCTCGCCGAGATCCTGTCGCGCGAACACGGCAAGACGATCGAAGACGCCAAGGGTGACCTCATCCGCGGCCTCGAAGTCTGCGAATTCGTCATCGGCATCCCGCATCTGCAAAAGAGCGAGTTCACCGAAGGCGCCGGCCCCGGCATCGACATGTACTCGATCCGCCAGGCCGTCGGCATCGGCGCCGGCATCACCCCGTTCAACTTCCCGGCGATGATCCCGATGTGGATGTTCGCGCCGGCAATCGCCTGCGGCAACGCCTTCATCCTGAAGCCGTCCGAGCGTGACCCGTCCGTTCCGATCCGTCTTGCCGAACTGATGATCGAAGCCGGCCTGCCGGCCGGCATTCTCAACGTCGTCAACGGCGACAAGGGCGCTGTCGACGCGATCCTGACCCATCCGGATATCGCCGCCGTCTCCTTCGTCGGCTCGACGCCGATCGCGCGCTACGTCTATGGCACCGCGGCGATGAACGGCAAGCGCGCCCAGTGCTTCGGCGGCGCCAAGAACCACATGATCATCATGCCCGACGCCGACATGGACCAGGCCGCAAACGCCCTGATGGGCGCCGGCTACGGCTCGGCCGGCGAGCGCTGCATGGCGATCTCGGTTGCCGTCCCCGTCGGCGAAGACACCGCCAACCGCCTGATCAGCAGGCTGACGCCGATGGTCGAAAGCCTGCGCATCGGCCCCTACACCGACGAGAAGGCCGACATGGGCCCTGTTGTCACCAAGGAAGCCGAGCAGCGTATCCGGAGCCTGATCGACAGCGGTGTCGAGCAGGGCGCCAAGCTCGTCGTCGACGGTCGCGACTTCAAGCTGCAGGGTTATGAAAACGGCCATTTCGTCGGCGGCTGCCTGTTCGACCACGTCACGCCCGACATGGACATCTACAAGACGGAAATCTTCGGACCGGTTCTCTCGGTCGTTCGCGCCAAGACCTACGAGGAAGCCCTCGATCTGCCGATGAAGCACGAATACGGCAACGGTGTCGCGATCTACACCCGCGACGGTGACGCTGCCCGCGACTTCGCCTCGCGCATCAACATCGGCATGGTCGGCGTCAACGTGCCGATCCCGGTCCCGCTCGCCTACCACTCCTTCGGTGGCTGGAAGTCCTCGTCGTTCGGCGATCTCAACCAGCACGGCCCGGACTCCATCAAGTTCTGGACCCGCACGAAGACGATTACCGAGCGCTGGCCGTCCGGTATCAAGGACGGTGCCGAATTCGTCATGCCGACGATGAAGTAACGGACAAAGGGATATCCTCCCGCCTCAAGGGCCTCCTTCGGGAGGCCCTTTTTTGTTGGAGAGGGTGCGGCGGATGGCGTCGTCAACGCCGGCCACAAACGAAAACAGCGGGCCGATGGCCCGCTGTCCGCGTCTTGCAATGTGGCTCGCGATCAGTCCTGCGGACCGTCGTTGTAGCCGACCTTGTCGACCAGTTCCGAAGCCTTCTTGCGGTTCGCCGCGATGTCGGCGAGCGGCAGTTGGTCGGGCTTGATCGTGCCGAAGGACTTGACGACGTCGGACGGTTCGGCGCCCGGCAGGACCGGATATTCGAACACCTGCTCGGCGTAGATCTTCTGGGCTTCGCCTTCCGACAGGAATTCCATCAGCTTGAGGGCGTTGTCCTTGTTCGGGGAATTCTTGGCAAGCGCCATGCCCGAAATGTTGACATGCGTGCCGCGGTCCTTTGCGTTCGGGAAGAGCACCTTGATGGCAGCAGCCCATTCCTTCTGCACTGGTTCCTTCTCGTTGGTCATCATCAGACCGACATAGTAGGTGTTGCCGAGCGCCAGATCGCATTCGCCGGCGAGGATCGCCTTGGCCTGGTCGCGGTCGCCGCCATCGGGCTTCTTGGCGAGGTTGTTCTTGAGGCCGGTCAGCCACTTCTCGGTCTCGGCTTCGCCGTGGTGGGCGATCATCGAGGCGAACAGGCCGATATTGTAGGAGTGCTGGCCATCACGGGTGCAGATCTTGCCCTTCCACTTCGGATCGGCAAGGTCTTCATAGGTGATGTCGTTCTCGGCGACGCGGTCCTTGGAAGCGTAGACGACGCGGCCGCGGGTCGTGAGGCCAAACCAGTTGCCCTCTGGATCGCGGAAGTGCGCCGGGATGTCCTTGTTGATCGTTTCGTTGACGACCGGCTGGGTGACGCCGGCGTCCTTGGCTTCGGTGAGGCGGCTGATGTCGACGGTGAGGATCACGTCGGCTGGCGAGTTGGCGCCTTCGGCCTGGATGCGCTCGACGAGGCCCTTGTCGAGGAAGAGCACATTGGTGGTGATGCCGGTTTCCTTGGTAAAGGCGTCGAGCAGCGGCTTGATCAGGTCGGGCTGCCGGTAGGAATAGATGTTGACCTCACCATCGGCCCATGCGGCCGTCGTCGCAAAGAGGGTTGCCGTTAGGGACAGAACGCCCACTGCTGCTCTTGAAACGGACATCGCTTCCTCCATTTTCTTGTCTGAGCTAAGTTAACAAAAATGCTCATCTTTCTTGGCCGCAGCGTCGTCAACAGTCAATCGACTAACCGTAAACGCTCAAGAAGAAGTGATCTTTCGGGTTTTTGGAATTGTTCCAAACTGCAATCCGTCCTATATGAAGAGTTCGTAAACCTCTCGATTGCCGGAGTGAATGATGCGTCTGACGAAACAAACGAACTACGCGGTTCGCATGTTGATGTATTGCGCTGCCAACGGAGAAAAGCTCAGCCGCATTCCCGAAATCGCCAGGGCCTATGGCGTTTCCGAATTGTTTCTGTTCAAGATCTTGCAGCCCCTGACCAAGGCCGGCCTCGTCGAGACCGTTCGCGGCCGCAACGGTGGCGTGCGCCTGCCGAAGCCTGCATCGGCCATCACGCTGTTTGATGTCGTCAAGGTCACGGAAGACAGCTTCGCGATGGCTGAGTGCTTCGAGGCGGGCGAGATCGAATGCCCGCTGGTCGACAGCTGCGGCCTCAATTCGGCGCTGCGCAAGGCGCTGAACGCGTTCTTCGAAGTGCTGCAGGGCTACACGATCGACGATCTCGTCAAGGCGCGTCCGCAGATCAACTTCCTGCTCGGCCTCGAGGAAACCAAGCGCCCGCAGACCACCGCGGCCTGACGCCGCGAAGAACAGGACTGCCGCCGACAGGTGTCACGGCGGCAGGTATTCCCGCAGGATGAAATCGATGGCGGTCGGATCGATCTCGGCCTTGTCGATGCGGAAATCGGCGCCAAACTCCTCGATATTCTGAAAATAGGCATCGGCGAGCGACGCCGAGATCACGCCGATCGGCCCGATGTAGCCCTGGTGGCGCAACGTCGGCACCGTCTCGCGAAAATCAACCTGCGGCTTCAGGCGGTTGTCGAGAAGGATCATCGATACCGGCCGGCCCGAGCGCAGGAATTCCAGCGCGCCTTCCATCGTCTGACAATAGTGCAGTTCGATCTCGACATTGCTGACCTTGCGGATCAGTGCGCGCAGGATCAGGTTTTCGGCCGGATCGTCGTCAACGAGCAGGATGTGGGCTTTTCGCGTCATGACCGATACCCTTGCTGATTGCGGGTGTCCTGTTCGTTGGGTCTGGCGATGCGCGACAGGCCGGGCATCGGCTGTCACTGGATAATCTGCTCGCGGATCGCCTTGGCCACCATCTGGGTGCGGTTGACGACATCGAGCTTCTTCAGGATCGTTGCAGTGTGCGAATTCACCGTGTGCTCTGACACGGACACGATGAGTGCGATCTCGCTCGCGGTCTTGCCGTGCGAGATCCACTTGAGAATTTCAGTCTCTCGCGGCGTCAGCCCCATGCCGGCCTTGTTGGCCAGTGCAACCCGATAGAAGTAGTCGAAGGCGCTGACCGCGTCATAGGCGAGCCCGATATGCTCGGCGCGGCCGATATCGTCACCGTCGCCGAGAAAGAGCACGGCATAGCGGGCCGAGGTGGCGGCGGCATGCACAGGCACGCTGACGAGCAGGTCGAACCCGAGTTGCACCAAGAGGTTTTGGCCGGCATCGCAGCCCTGATCATCCGTTCGCCAGACCGACGAAATCGCCGAGCGGTGCAGCGTCTTGTAGAACAGGCTGTCGCCGAAGCGATGGCGCTTGTCGTATTCTTCGGCAAGCCCGGATGGAAGGTCGTGCAGCACCAGACGGCTCGACAGCATGCAGGCGTCATTCTCGTTGCCGAGCTGCAGGATGCCGAAATGACTGAAGCCGTACCGCAGTGCCATGGTGTGGAAGATGCGGAAGAAATCGACGCGGTTCAGCGCTTTCTCGAGTTCGTCGCTGAGGTCGTATCGCCTGTGATTGTCCAGCAATGCCGCCACGGAATCGCTATCCCTTTATCGTCGCGCGGCAGTCTATCGCGCGTGTGGCCGCGATCAACAGACAAAGAGTGATGTCGGCCCCGATGGCGAAGGGTATCATGCCCGAGCCCTGCAAAAGGCAAGTGACGGTCCCTCCCAAGGACGGCTTGGCATGTCGAATGTCTCCCCCGAGATTTGTATAGATTTTATTGCACAATCCTGCAGGTGATTTCTACCATACTATCTTGGGATTGACGGAAAACTGAGAGAGGCGAATCGCAGGCGCGGCGCAGGGCGGCGAAGGCGTTGCAGCGTGCGCATTTGTCAGGCGATTCTAAAACAGTGGACAGATAACCCGGCTCTACTTGCGGACGAATTTTTCGCATAGACAAATTTATGCGGCGACTTATTGCAATGCGACGCCAAATGTCGTTCCATCCGGCCTTGACCGGGGGGCGACGGCATTCCGCGTCAGGAAAACACGAGAACAAAAACAAATCTGGGAAGCAAAGCTCATGAAAAAGCTCACTACTCTGTTTGCAGCGACGGCGCTTGCCACGCTGATGGCCGGCTCCGCCTGGTCGAAGACGTTCGTTTATTGCTCGGAAGGTTCGCCAGAGGGTTTTGACCCGGGCCTGTACACCGCCGGCACGACCTTCGATGCGGCTGCCCACACGGTTTACAACCGCCTGCTCGAGTTCAAGAAGGGCACGACCGAGGTCGAGCCGGGCCTGGCTGAGAGCTGGACGATCTCCGACGACGGTCTGGTCTACACCTTCAAGCTGCGTCCGGGCGTCAAGTTCCAGACGACCGAGTTCTTCACGCCGAGCCGCGAGCTCACCGCAGACGACGTGGTGTTCTCCTACGAGCGCCAGCTGAAGGCCGACAATCCGTGGAACAAGTACATCACCGGCGCTTCGTGGGAATATGCTGCTGGCATGGGCTTCCCGGAAGTCATCAAGTCGGTCGAGAAGGTTGACGACCTGACCGTCAAGTTCACCCTGACGCGCAAGGAAGCGCCGTTCCTCGCCAACATCGCGATGCCGTTCGCTTCGATCCTGTCGAAGGAATATGCCGACAAGCTGCAGGCTGACGGCAAGATGGAGCAGATGAACCAGATGCCGCTCGGCACGGGTCCGTTCGCCTTCGTCGCCTACCAGCAGGACGCCGTCATCCGCTACAAGGCAAACCCGGATTACTGGGGTGGCAAGCAGAAGATCGACGACCTCGTCTTCGCGATCACCTCGGACGCTTCGGTTCGCTTCCAGAAGCTCCAGGCTGGCGAATGCCACCTGATGCCGTTCCCGAACGCTGCCGACGTTGAAAAGATGAAGGCCGATCCGAACCTGAAGGTCATGGAACAGGCCGGCCTCAACGTCTCCTACCTCGCCTACAACACGACCCAGGCTCCGTTCGACAAGCCGGAAGTCCGCAAGGCGCTGAACAAGGCGATCAACAAGCAGGCAATCGTCGACGCCGTCTTCCAGGGCGCTGCCCAGCCGGCCGTCAACCCGATCCCGCCGACGATGTGGTCCTACAACGACAAGATCGAAGACGACACCTACGAGCCGGAAGTCGCCAAGAAGATGCTCGAGGACGCAGGCGTCAAGGACCTGTCGATGAAGCTCTGGGCGATGCCGGTGTCGCGTCCGTACATGCTGAACGCTCGCCGCGCAGCTGAACTGATGCAGTCGGACTTCGCCAAGATCGGCGTCAAGGTCGAGATCGTCTCCTACGAGTGGGCCGAATACCTCGACAAGTCGAAGGCCAAGGACCGTGACGGTGCCGTCATCCTCGGCTGGACCGGCGACAACGGCGACCCGGACAACTTCCTCGACACGCTGCTGGGCTGCAACGCTGTCGGCGGCAACAACCGCGCACAGTGGTGCAACCAGGAATTCGACGCCCTCGTGAAGAAGGCGAAGGAAACCTCCGACCCGGCAGAGCGCACCAAGCTCTACGAAGAAGCCCAGGTCGTCTTCAAGCGCGAAGCGCCGTGGGCCACCATCGACCACTCGCTCTCGGTCGTTCCGATGCGCAAGAATGTCGAAGGCTTCGTACAGAGCCCGCTCGGCGATTTTGCCTTCGACGGCGTGGACATCACCGAGTAATTTAGTTAACAGAACCTTAAGGGGGCGTTTGCCAAGGGCAAGCGCCCCTCTTTGCATCCACTATAGCGACCCGCCGTTCCACCTGGAGCGCAAAAGGTCGCTGTGGCATTTCGACTTGCTGTATGCTTCTCCGAAATGTGTGAAAGCATGCAGTGGTGCCAGCGGCGGGATACAATGCCGCGGCAACATGGCGCGGGGTTTAACATGTTCCGATTTCTCTTGGGGCGATTGGCTGTCCTGATTCCGACCTTTGTCGGCGTCTCCATCATCGCCTTCTCCTTCATTCGCCTGCTTCCCGGCGATCCGGTTGCGCTGCTTTCGGGCGAGCGCGTCATGTCGCCGGAGCGACACGCGGAAATTTCACATGCGCTCGGATTCGACCGGCCGATCGTGGTGCAATATCTCGATTACCTCTGGGGCGTGCTCCATGGTGATTTCGGCACCTCGATCGTGACCAAGAAGCCGGTCATCGACCAGTTCTTCGAACTGTTCCCGGCAACCGTCGAGCTTTCGCTCTGCGCGATCCTGTTTGCCGTCATCCTCGGCATTCCTGCCGGCGTCATCGCGGCCATCAAGCGCGGCTCGGCCGTCGACCAGGCCATGATGGGCACGGCTCTCGTCGGCTTCTCCATGCCGATCTTCTGGTGGGGCCTGCTGCTGATCATGCTCGTTTCCGGCATGCTGCAGTGGACGCCTGTCTCGGGCCGCATCTCGCTGATGTATTTCTTCCCGCCGGTCACCGGTTTCATGCTGATCGACTCTCTGCTGTCCGGCCAGGCCGGCGCCTTCAAGTCGGCGGTCAGCCACCTGATCCTGCCGACGATCGTGCTTGGCACCATTCCGCTCGCGGTCATCGCGCGCCAGACACGCTCGGCCATGCTCGAAGTTCTCTCCGAAGACTACGTGCGCACCGCACGCGCCAAGGGTCTTTCGACCTTCCGCGTCGTCGGTGTCCATGCGCTGCGCAATGCGATGATCCCGGTTGTCACGACCATCGGCCTGCAGGTGGGCGTCATGCTCGCCGGCGCGATCCTCACCGAAACGATCTTCTCCTGGCCGGGTATCGGCAAGTGGATGGTGGATTCGGTCTCGCGTCGCGACTACGCCGTCATCCAGGGCGGCCTTCTGGTCATCGCTGCGGTGATCATGCTGGTCAACCTCATCGTCGACCTGCTCTACGGTCTCATCAATCCGCGCATCCGGCACTAAGGAGGGCGTCATGTCTCAAACTGCTGCAACAAGCGCCGTTTCGACCGATCCGTCCCGCCGGGCGCGTCTGGCCGAGTTCTGGTATTACTTCTCCGAGAACCGCGGCGCCGTCATCGGCCTCGTGTTCTTCCTGTTCCTCGTTCTGCTCGCGATCTTCGCGCCGTGGATTGCGCCGCACGATCCGGTCGAGCAGTACCGCGATGCGGTGCTGGTTCCGCCGGCCTGGCAGGAGGGCGGCCGAGCCGCGTTCCTGCTTGGCACCGACGCCGTCGGCCGCGACATGCTGTCCCGCCTGATCTACGGCACGCGCTTCTCGCTGTTCGTCGGCGTCATCGTCACGACGCTGTCGCTCGTCGGCGGCATCGCACTCGGTGTCATCGCCGGCTACTTCCGTGGCTGGGTCGACACCGTCATCATGCGCGTGATGGACATCATCCTCGCTTTCCCGTCGCTGCTGCTTGCCCTGGTGCTCGTCGCGGTTCTCGGCCCGGGCCTGGTCAACGCCATGATCGCGATCGCACTCGTCTTCCAGCCGCACTTCGTGCGCCTGACGCGTGCCGCCGTCATGAGCGAAAAGACCCGTGACTACGTGGTTGCCGCCAAGGTTGCCGGTGCCGGCCATGGCCGTCTGATGTTCAAGACGATCCTGCCGAACTGCATGGCCCCCTTGATCGTCCAGGCGACGCTCTCCTTCTCGAGCGCCATCCTTGACGCGGCTGCCCTCGGCTTCCTCGGCATGGGCGCCCAGCCGCCGACACCGGAATGGGGCACGATGCTCGCCGAAGCACGCGAATTCATCAGCAGCCACTGGTGGGTGGTCACGCTGCCGGGCATCGCGATCCTGATCACCGTGGTGGCGATCAACCTGATGGGTGACGGCCTGCGCGATGCGCTCGATCCCAAGCTGAAGAGGTCCTGATCATGGCGCTTCTCGAAATCGAAAACCTGGTCGTCGAATTCCAGACGGCCTCCGGTCCCTTCCGCGCCGTCAACGG
>NZ_DASYGZ010000219.1:0-44072 GCF_035999135.1 Ensifer sp. | reverse complement strand
ACGGTTGCGGATCGCCATGAACGGATAGAAGAAGTCGTTGAGGATGCGTTCGCAGGTGGCGCGGTCGCCACTGCGCAGCGCTGCATAGAATTCGTTGGCGAGCGCCGGCACGAAGTTGAAGACGGCCGAGGAATAGGTGGTAAAGCCCGCCCCGAGATAGGCTTCGGCAAAAAGCTCGGCTGTCGGCATGCCGCCGAGATACATCAGCCGGTCGCCCATCTTGGCGGTGACCTGGCGTACCAGGCCGATATCGCCGGTGCCATCCTTGAAGCCGATGAGGTTCGGGCATTCGTCGCAGAGCCTTGCGAGCGTGTCAGCCTGCAGAACGGAATTGTCGCGGTTATAGACCATGACGCCGATGCCGACCGACTGGCAGATCTTCTTCACGTGGGCGTAGAGGCCTTCCTGCGGCGCATCGATCAGGTAGTGCGGTAGAAGCAGGATGCCGTCCGCGCCAACTTTTTCGACGGAGCGGGCGATGTCGATGGCGATCTCGGTGCCGTAGCCGCACCCGGATACGATCGCGGTCTCGCCGGACACTTCCTTGGCGGCGGCGACGATGCCGGGAATTTCATCCGGCTTCAGCGAGAAGAACTCGCCCGTGCCGCCGGCGGCAAACAGTACCGGTGCCTTGTAACCAGCGAGCCATTCTACATGGGCTTTGTAACTGTCGGGCGCAAAGCGGCCCTCCTTGTCGAAATGCGTCACCGGGAAGGAAAGCAGGCCCGATCCAAGCGCGGCCTTGATCTGTTCTGGGGTCATGTCGTGCGGATCCTCCCTCAATCTCGACAGGCCTAGCTAAGCAAGTCATCACACACATGTCAACACGTCATAATACAAGTTATCATATAAGATCGAGGCCATACGCTGCGCCCCTCTTAATGTTCCGCTGCCGCACGAGCATTCATATTGCGAGGAACACATAATATATGTTAGCTGCTATTGTATGATCTCTTTGGCGAGAGCCGTGCCAGGCACGTTTCGCCTTCGGAAAAGGACGAGCGATGGAACGGCTTCTGATTACCGGTGCTGCGGGCCAGCTGGGCAGCGTCATGCGCAAGAAACTCACAAGCCTTGCGCCCGTAATCCGGCTTTCGGATCGCGCGCCCCTCGATCCGCCGGCCCCCAACGAGGAGTGCGTCGAGTGCGACCTCGCGGATGCTGCCGCCGTGCACGAACTGGTGAAGGGCTGCGACGCAATCGTGCACCTCGGCGGCATATCCGTTGAACGGCCGTTTTCGGAAATCCTCGACGGCAATATCCTCGGCCTCTACAATCTCTATGAAGCAGCCCGCGCCAACGGGCAGCCACGTATCCTGTTTGCCAGCACCAACCACACCATCGGCTATTATCCGCAGGACGAGCGGCTGACAGCCGGCGTCCCCTATCGGCCTGACGGGCTCTACGGCGTCTCGAAATGCTTCGGGGAAGCGCTGGCGCGCATGTATTTCGAAAAATTCGGCCAGGAGACGGCGCTGGTGCGAATCGGCTCCTGCATGACCGAACCGCTCAACTACCGCATGCTTTCGACCTGGCTGTCCCATGACGATTTCGTCTCGCTGGTCGAGGCGGTCTTTCGCGCACCGGTGCTTGGCTGCCCGGTCGTCTGGGGTGCGTCGGCCAACGACGCCGGCTGGTGGGACAATTCCCACATCGGCTGGCTCGGCTGGCACCCGAAGGACAATGCGGAGGTTTACCGCGAAAAGATCCTTGCTAACACGCCGAAGCCAAACCCGACGGACTCGCTCGTCCGCTTTCAGGGTGGCGCTTTCGTCGACGACCCGATCCACAAGGACTAGCATCATGGAGCGCCCTCGCGCCGATCGCAACCAGCAACGGATTGCGCCAGAGTTTGCCGATGGCGTATCGAGAAGGTCAAACGAAGTCCTGGAACGGCCATCATCATGACCAACGCAACCGCACCCGACAACATCGCTCCGCCGGCCAAGACGCTGGTCGCCAAGATGACGGATGCGTTGACGGCGCAGATTGCAGGCGGTCATTACCGACCCGGGGACCGGCTGCCCTCCGAAGCGCAGCTCACGCAGGAATTCGGCGTCTCCCGCACGGTCGTGCGCGAAGCGATCGCGGCCTTGCGCTCCGGCGGCCTCGTCGAGGCCCGGCACGGCATTGGGGTTTTCGTGCTGGAGCCGGCGCCATCTGCACCGCTCCCGTTCCACGGCGTCGATCTCGCCCGCGTCTCGTCGCTGATCGAAATGCTGGAACTGAGGACCGCCGTCGAAGGCGACGCTGCCGCTCTTGCCGCCCTTCGCCGCTCGCCGGCGCAGGAGGAAAAGATCGCCGAAGCCTTCGATGCCTTTTGCGCCAGCGCCGCCGAGGGTCGCCCGAGCGCCGAGGCCGATTTCAACTTCCACCTGGCGATCGCGCAGGCCACCAACAACCCGCGCTTCAGCGAATTCCTGCAGGTGCTCGGCCCCGCCCTCATTCCGCGCCGGGCGGTTTCACAGACAGAGGAAGAGGCAGCGCTTTCCGCCGCCGACCTGACACGGCTCGTCTCCGAGCACGAAGCGATCCTGGTCGCGATTCAGGATGGAAACGAAGACCAGGCCCGCATGGCAATGCGTCAGCACCTGAAGAACAGTCAGCTGCGCTACCGGTCGATGCTGCGCGCCGCGCGTTGACACGCGCAAGGTTTTCAGTCGCTGCCAAGCCGGCGAATGTTGCTCGCAAGCTCGGCGGCGAGGCGAAGGGACGCCGCAGTCGCTCCGGCCATCTGCGGCATGATCAGCCATTCGAGCGTCCAGGCGGCGCCGGAGCGCTCCTGCTCATGCACCAGGGCGTGATGCATGCCTGAAAGCTGGGTTGCGTTGAAGCGGGCCAGCGACACCAGTGTCTCGGCCGCCACCGGATTGTGCTTGTGCGGCATGGCCGAGGATCCGCCACCACCGGCAAGCTCGATCTCGTCGCCCAGCTGCGCCATCAGCGCGATATCCTGACCGAACTTGCCAAGGCTGCCGGTCACCAGCGACAGCGCATTGGCGAAGTCCGCCACCTCCGAGCGCTGGCTGTGCCATTGCGGAAAGTCCGCAAGGCCGAGCTCTTCGGCGAGCGTCGCGCGCACCTCGTCGGCACGGTCCTTCAGCTTTTCAAGCGTACCGGCCGCACCGCCAAACTGGACGGCGAAGAGATCGCGGTCCATCGCCTCCAGCCGATCCTTGTGGTCGAGCAACGGCTCGATCCAGCTGCGCAGCCGGTCGGAGACGGTGATCGGGATCGCCGCCTGCATGCGGGTGCGGCCCATCAGGGCGCGATTCCCCCACGCGCCGTCGCATTCTTCGAGCACCGAGACGATGTTGCCGAGACGGACGGCGAAAAGCTCGGCAACGGCCTTCATGCGAAGCATCAGGCTGGTGTCGACGACATCCTGGCTGGTGGCGCCGTAATGCACGTATTCGGCTGCACCGCCGCCGACGGACGCACGCAATTGCCGGACAAATTCCGGGACGACGACGCCGTCCACCCCCATGGCGCGCTTGAGCGCGATGACGTCGGGAGAGAAGGCGCGACAGGCCTCGTTGATCCTGTCGGCAGCCCCGCCCGGGATGATCCCGTGCACGGCCTCCGCGCGAGCCAACGCCGCCTCGAAGGCAAGCATGGCGTGAATATCGGCGGCGGTCGAAAATTCGGCAGCAACGGCTTCGTCTCCCAGAAGCCCGGAGAGATAGGGATGGTCAAAGGCGGAATAGGTCATGGTTGCCCCGCTTGTTGTCGCCGATGCCGGCTTTCCCGAACGAAATGCCACCTGCTGCACCGGGCCGCCTCAAGCGGCCCGCGATGTCCAGGCGTGACATTCCTGTTCAGATGTCGAGGAAAACCGTTTCCTTCTCACCCTGCAGGTGAATGTCGAAGACATAATTAGGCGCGGCACCAGCAGCGACAAGCGTCGCCACGCGATGGCGGTGCTCGATCCGCATAAGCAGCGGGTCGGCGGCATTGGCTTCAGCCTCGTCGGGAAAATACATGCGGGTGTGCAGCCCGACATTGATGCCGCGCGCGACGATCCAGAACGTGATGTGCGGCGCCATCTGCCTGTCACGGCTGAAAGGCACGATCCCGGGCTTTACCGTCTCGAAGCGGTAGACACCGTCTTCGGCACCGGTCGAACAGCGCCCCCAGCCGGAGAAGTTCGGGTCAGCGGCGCCGCGGATCTCGGTCGGCGAATTGTAGAGGCCGCTCGCATCCGCCTGCCAGATCTCGACCAGCGCATCCTTGAGCGGCATGCCGGCGCCGTCGATGACGCGGCCGGTTACAGTGATGCGCTCTCCGCGGGTCTGGTCGTTGACCATGCGCGATCCGAGGTCGACCTCGTATACGCCGCCGATGCCGCAGAAATTCGGCGTCAGGCCGATATGCACATAGGGGCCGGCTGTCTGCGACGGCGTTTCCTTGAGATAGTTCAACGGCTGTACCATCAGTTGCCCTCCAGCCGGTTCTCGAAAAGGGTCGAGCGGCGACCGCGCAGCACGATGTCGAACTTGTAGGCACGCGCATCGAACGGGATCGTGTTTGCCCAGTCGAGCGGCGCGATCAGTTGTTCGACCGCCTGGCGATCGGGGATCGTGTTGACGATCGGACACTTCCAGATCATCGGATCGCCCTCGAAATACATCTGGGTGATCAGGCGCTGCGCAAAGCCGTGGCCGAAAACCGAGAAGTGGATATGGGCCGGGCGCCAGTCGTTGACGCCGTTCGGCCAGGGATAGGGGCCGGGCTTGATGGTGCGGAAGGCGTAGCCGCCGTCCTCGTCGGTGATGGTTCGGCCACAGCCGCCGAAATTCGGATCGAGCGGCGCGAGATAGCTTTCCTTCTTGTGGCGATAGCGGCCGCCGGCGTTGGCCTGCCAGAATTCGAGCAGCGCGCCCGGCACTGCGCGACCCCGCTCGTCGAGCACGCGCCCGTGCACGATGATGCGTTCGCCGATGGCGCTCTCCCCGGGACGGGCGAAATTGTGGATGAGATCATTGTCCAGTTCGCCGAGCAGCGAATGGCCGAACACCGGTCCGGTGATTTCCGAGATGGTGCCGTCAAGCGAGAGCAGCGCCTTTTGCGGCGAGCGGAGCACCGAGGTCTTGTAGCCCGGCGTCAGCGCCGGTGCGTGCCACGCGCGGTCGCGCGGGAAAAACGCACCGGTCTCCGGCTTTCCGTTGGTTCTGTCCGACATCATCCTCTCCCGTCATCCTTTCCCATCAGGTCGCCGTGCCGGCATCGATTTCGGCAAAGACCCGCTTGGCGATCTTGATCGCATGGTTGGCCGCCGGCACGCCGGCATAGATCGCCACATGCAGCAGCGCCTCGCAGATGTCGTCGCGGCTCGCGCCGGTGTTTCGGGTCGCGCGCACGTGCATCGCCACTTCATCGTCCTGGCCAAGGGCAGCAAGCAGCGCGATCGTCACGATCGAGCGCTCCCGTTTCGTCCACGTCGGCCGCGACCAGACATGGCTCCAGGCCGCCTCGGTGATCAGGTCCTGAAACGGTCGATCGAAATCGGTCATCACCGACTGCGCCCGGTCCACGTGGTCGTCGCCAAGCACGGCCCGCCGGGTGGCCATGCCCTGGCGATGGCGGTCGGAGGGCGCGGAAGCTTCATCCATGGGCTTTGTCTCCCTGCATAACGATTTCGAAGAAGGCCCGAAGCACCGCCGTCAGCGCCTCCGGCTTTTCCACACAAGGGATGTGGCCGGCGTCGGCAATGACTTCATAGCGGGCGCCGGGAATGAGCCGCGCTGTTGTCAGCACGACATCCGGCGGCGTCGAACCGTCCTGATCGCCGACGACACACAGCGTCGGCACCGCGATCCGGGCGGCAGCCTCGGTGTAATCGGCATCGCGGATCGCGCCGCAGGTGGCGGCATAGCCCGTTGCCGACTGGCGGATCAGCATGTTGCGGTAGCCGACGAGGGCCGCGTTCTCGGGGCGCCGGAAGGCCGGCGTGAACCAACGCTCGAGGATGCCGTCGGCGATCGCCTCGATGCCGCGTTCCTCGATCGCCGCAATGCGCGTCGCCCACAATTCCGGTGTGCCGATCTTGTGGGCCGTGTCGCAAAGTACCAGTGCCCGCACGAGGTCGGGGCGGCGCTGGTAAAGCGACTGGGCGATCAACCCGCCGACCGAAAGGCCGCAGATGATCGCTTGGCTGACCGAGAGCATGTCGAGCAGTCCCGCCAGGTCATTGGCGTGATCTTCGATCGCATAGGGAACTGGGCCGATGTCGGAGAGGCCGTGGCCGCGCTTGTCGTAGAGAACAATCGCGTAGTCCCCGGCAAGGCGCACGATGACATCCCGCCAGATCCGGAAGTCGGTGCCGAGAGAATTGGCAAAGACCAGCACCGGCCGTTCGGCCGTGGCGCCGATGACCTGATAATGGATGGTGATGTCGTTGATGCGGGCAAACTGCACGGGCTCTCTCCTCCGTCCTCAAATTGGATATTTAATCTGGTTAGGTAAAATGATATTTCACAGGCTTTCATTAACTTGAGGGTTATGAATTCGATGATCGACTCCCGGGTCAAGTTTCGCCATCTGCAGACTTTTGTCGAGGTCTCCCGGCAGAAGAGCGTGATGAAGGCTGCCGAGCTGCTTCATGTCAGCCAGCCGGCCGTGACCAAGACGATCCGCGAGCTCGAGGAGGTTCTGGGCGTCGCCGTCTTCGAGCGCGACGGTCGCGGCATCAAGATCACCCGTTACGGCGAGGTTTTCCTGCGCCACGCCGGCGCGGCCTTGACGGCGCTCCGGCAGGGGCTCGATTCCGTGTCGCAGGAACGCGATGGCGACGGCGTTCCCGTGCGTGTCGGTGCCCTGCCGACGGTCTCGACCCGGATCATGCCGCACGCCATGACGCTCTTTTTGCAGGAAGACACTGGCGCGCGGATCAAGATCGTCACCGGCGAAAATGCCGTGCTGCTCGAACAGTTGCGGGTCGGCGACCTTGACCTCGTCGTCGGCCGGCTGGCGGCGCCGGACAAGATGACCGGTTTTTCCTTCGAGCACCTCTATTCGGAACAGGTGGTGTTTGCCGTCAGGGCGGGCCACCCGCTACTTTCAGGCGATCGTTCGGTCTTCGCGCGCCTTGCCGAATTTCCGGTGCTGATGCCGACACGCGCCTCGATCATCCGTCCCTTCGTCGAGCGTTTCCTGATCACCAGCGGCATTGCCAGCCTGCCGAACCAGATCGAAACGGTCTCGGATGCCTTCGGCCGCGCCTTCGTGCGGGCAAGCGATGCGATCTGGATCATTTCGGCCGGCGTCGTTGCCCGCGACGTCGGAGACGGAACAATCGCCATCCTGCCAATCGACACCAGTGAAACGAAGGGACCCGTTGGCCTGACGATGCGCGCCGACGCGGCACCCTCGGCAGCGCTCTCGATCCTGATACAGACCATTCGGGAGGCCGCAGCCGAGGTTGCAGCTCAAGCCTGACGAAACCGTGCGGCGATTAAAGGCTTTACAAGCGCAAGCCCGCGACCGAGATTGCCGCTCCAACAGACCGGTGACCCGATGCCAGACCCCTCTGCCCTGACCGTCGAGACCTTTACCCGGAAACACGCCGCCGCGATGCTCGACTGGTTTGCGAGCCGCGAAGCCCTCATTCAGTGGGGCGGCCCTGATCTGTCCTATCCGCTGGACACGGCGCAGATCGAGGCGATGTTGGCCGAGACGGCCGGAGCCGAACCGTCGCGCTGGATGTTCGCCGGCCTCGTCGGAGACAGGCTCGCCGGTCATGTTCAAGTCGCGCTCGACTGGCGAAACGGCGTCGGACGCCTCGCCCGCGTCGCCATCAATCCCTCGATGCGCGGCCAGGGTCTCGCTCAGCCGTTCCTGCGTGAAGTCACCACCCGGTTCTTCGCCAATTCGGCCTTCGAACGGCTGGAACTCAATGTCTATACGTTCAACGAGACGGCGATCCGCACCTATAACGGCCTCGGTTTTCGCGAGGAAGGCGTGCGGCGCTCCTCCGTCAAGGTCGGCGACGCCAGGTGGGACACGGCACTTTACGGGCTGCTCAGGACCGAATGGACCTGACGCCAAGCCAAGGCATCAAAACGGTAGCCCGACATAGTTTTCCGCCAGCGCCGTCTCGGCGGCGATCGAGTGGGTGAGATAGTCGAGTTCGGCTTCCTGGATGCGCTGGTCGAAATCGCCGGTGTCGGGAAAGCGATGCAGCATCGTCGTCATCCACCAGGAAAAACGCACCGCTTTCCAGACGCGGCCGAGCGCCCGTTGCGAATAGGCGTCGACGCCGGCATCCGAGCGATCCTGGTAGTGCTCGAGCAGCCCCTCGAACAGATAGTGCACGTCGCTGGCCGCCAGATTGAGCCCTTTCGCGCCGGTCGGCGGCACGATATGGGCGGCATCGCCGACAAGGAACAGGCGGCCGAACCGCATCGGCTCGGTGACGAAGGAACGAAGCGGCGCGATCGATTTTTCGAAGGAGGGCCCCGTCACCATCGCCTCGGCATGGTGTTCAGGCAGCCGCCTGCGCAATTCGTCCCAGAAGCGCTGATCGGACCAGTCCTCGATCCTCTCGTTGGAGGCGCACTGGATGTAGTAGCGACTGCGGGTCGCTGAACGCATCGAGCAGAGCGCGAACCCCCGCGGATGGTTGGCATAGATCAGCTCGTGATCGACCGGCGGTACGTCGGCGAGAATACCGAGCCAGCCGAAGGGATAGACCTTCTCGAATGTCTTGAGCGCTTTTTCGGGCACGGACTTGCGGCTGACGCCGTGAAAGCCGTCGCAACCGGCGATGAAGTCGCAATCGATGCGGTGGCCGGCGCCATCCTTGCTGTAGGTCACATAGGGCTGCCGGCCATCGAAATCATGCGGCTCGACATCGCCGGCTTCGTAGATCGTCGTCGCGCCGGAGCGCTCCCGATGCTCCATCAGGTCGCGCGTCAGCTCGGTCTGGCCATAGACCATGACGCGCTTGCCGCCGGTCAGATGCATGAGATCGATGCGATGGTCGCGGCCGTCGAAGGCAAGCGAGAAACCGTTATGCGGCAGCCCCTCCCTGTGCATCCGCGCGCCCGCCATGGCGCGGTCCATCAACCCGACGGTGCCTTCCTCCAGCACGCCGGCGCGCACGCGACCAAGGATGTAGTCGCGGCTGACCCGGTCGAGAACGATGTTGTCGATCCCGGCCTCGCTCAACAATTGCCCGAGCAAAAGCCCTGACGGGCCCGAACCGATGATCGCGACCTTGGTGCGCATGCTCTCCTCCAGACCTGCCTTTTGGCAAAATCTGCGCCGGACCGGCCTCGCCCTCAATGGACAAATCCGCCATGAAATTGCACAAATCGAACATTGCTTCAGGACACGCGACATGAAGAAGACGGTTCCGACCTACGAGCTCTATGGCGAGAAAACCGGGGAACGGCCGGATTTCTGGCTTCATTGCGAGACGATCCCCTCGCGAAGCAGCCTCTACCACTGGGAAATCGGGCTGCATCGGCACGAGAGCTTCTTTCAGATTTTGTACATTGCCGGCGGCTCTGGCGATGCCGTCTTCGGCAGTGCGGTCCACACGATCGAGCCGCCTGTCGTCATCACCGTTCCGCCGGCGCACGATCACGGGTTCCGCTTTTCCCGCGATATCGACGGCTTCGTCTTCACCATCCTGGCCTCGCATTTGAAGGTGTCCCCGGGCGAGCGCAGCCGGCTCGGCGCATGGATCGCAACGCCGCGACTGACGCGGCTCGACGGCAGCGCGCACGCCACCTACGTCGCCGGCACCCTCGTCCGCCTTGCCGCGGAATGGGAAACCAGCCGCAGCCATCGCACCGATCTGCTGGACGCCTACCTCACCACCGCCCTGACGCTGACTGCACGTCTGGGCGAAGCGGATCGTGACGATGACGACCCCGACGCGAGTGAAAACGACGACAGGGTGCAGCGCTTCGAGGCGCTGTTGCAGAAGCATTACCGCTCGCATTGGCCGGCTGCGGCCTACGCCCGGGAACTTCATCTCTCGCTGACCCATCTCAACCGGATCACCCGGACGGCAACCGGCCTCAGCGCCCACGAGATGATCACGCGAAAGCTCGTCGCGGAGGCCGGACGAGACCTGGTGTTTACGCGGGCGAGCGTCCAGGAAATCTGCTTTCGCCTCGGCTTCGCCGATCCCGCCTATTTCTCGCGGTTCTTCCTGCGCCAGACCGGCATGACGCCCCGCGCCTGGCGGTTGGCCGAGCGTGCGCGGCTCGGCGCCTAGGAGCTATCGGCGACCGGCCCGCGAGCGATTGCATACAATCCAGAAAGCTTTTGGAAACGACTCAAAACGGGAGCAGAATCAAGGCTGCGGGTCCGAGGGGGGCCCGCAGGAAATACGGAGGAAGACATGGCAGTACGCGATCCGTCGCCCTCGTTGTACAACGAGGATCTGGCACCGGCCGAGGAGCGCCGGTGGGGCGCTTTCAGCATCTTCAATGTGTGGACATCCGACGTGCACAGCCTGTGGGGCTATTACCTCGCAGCCAGCCTTTTCCTGCTTTGCGGCAGCTTCATCAACTTCGTCATCGCCATCGGCATCGGCTCGCTGGTGATCTTCGTGCTGATGAGCATGGTCGGCAATGCCGGCGTGCGCACCGGGGTGCCCTTTCCCGTGCTCGCCCGCGCCTCCTTCGGCACGTTCGGCGCCAACGTCCCGGCACTGGTGCGCGCCGTCGTCGCCTGCTTCTGGTACGGCGCACAGACGGCAGCCGCCTCCGGCGCCATCGTCGCGCTGCTCATCCGGAACGACAGCCTGCTTGCCTTCCACCAGAACAGCCACATGCTCGGCCACTCGACGCTCGAAGTCATCTGCTACGTGATCGTCTGGTCGCTGCAACTGCTCATCATCCAGCGCGGCATGGAGACCGTGCGCAAGTTCCAGGACTGGGCGGGTCCGGCCGTCTGGATCATGATGCTGATCCTGGCCGTCTACCTGATCGTGAAATCGGGAACCTTTTCCTTCGGCTCGGAGATCCCGCGCGACGTGCTGATCGAAAAGACCAGGGACGCCGGCGTTCCCTGGGAACCGGGCACCTTCCCGGCACTTGCCGCGGTCGCCGCCACCTGGATCACCTATTTTGCAGCACTCTATCTGAACTTCTGCGACTTCTCGCGTTACGCGACAGACGAAAAGACGCTGCGCAAGGGCAACCTGTGGGGCCTGCCGATCAACCTTCTGGCCTTCTGCCTCGTTGCCGGCGTGACGACGACGGCCGCCTTTGCCGTCTATGGCGAAGTGCTTCTGCACCCGGACCAGATCTCGGCGAAATTCGACAGCTGGTTCCTCGCGCTTCTAGCGGCGCTGACCTTCGCGGTGGCAACGCTCGGCATCAACGTTGTCGCCAATTTCGTTTCACCGGCCTTCGACTTCGCCAACGTCTTTCCGCGGCAGATCAACTTCAAGCGCGGCGGGTACATCGCCGCCCTGATCGCGCTCATCCTCTACCCCTTCGCGCCCTGGGAAACGGGAGCCGCCCATTTCGTCAACTTCATCGGTTCGACCATGGGGCCGATCTTCGGGGTGATGATGGTCGACTACTATCTGATCCGAAAGGCACAGCTGAACGTCGAGGCGCTTTATCACGAGGATGGCGAGTTCCGCTTCCAGGGCGGATGGCACGGCAACGCCTTCATCGCCTTTGCGATCGGGGCGCTGTTTTCGTCGATCCTGCCGACCTTTACCAACATCCTGCCCGCTTGGTGGGGGATTTACGGCTGGTTCTTCGGCGTGGCGATCGGCGGCGCCATCTACTATGTCCTTCGAATCGGCGCCCGCAAGCCGGCCTTTGCGCCTTGATCCGTGCCTGTGCAAGGCCGCAACCGGGCACAGGCAACTTGACGACCGAAACCCGGCCGTTGCCAAAAACTAGATGGCGATATGCGCGTTGAAAGAGACGCGCCCCGCTCCGTCTTGCCTATGCTCGAACGCCCCGTTCACGCCAAAGGTTGCCTCGATCAGCCCGCTGCCGGAGAGAGCACGCGCTCCGCCACAAAAGACCGTTTCGCCTCTGGCAAGCAGCATGATTTGGTCGGCGATCGCCATCGCCTGGTTGAGATCATGGATGGCGACGACGACCGTCATCTGCCGCTCCCGCCGCAGCCGGCAAAGCAATTCCAGCACTTCCACCTGATGGCCGATGTCGAGAAAGGAGGTCGGCTCGTCGAGCAGGAGAAAGGCGGCTTCCTGGGCCAGCGCCGCGGCGATCCAGGCCCTCTGGCGCTCGCCGCCGGAGAGCGCTCTCAAGTCACGGTCGGCGAGGTCGACGAGATCGGTGCTTTCCAGCGCCCACTCGACCGCCCGCCGGTCCTCAGCTGTAAAGCTGCCGAAGAGCCCCACATGGGCGAAGCGGCCGTGCCGGACCAGTTGCGCCACCGTCAGCCCCTCGGGCGCAAGCGGCGCCTGCGGCAGGAACGAGAGCCGGCGCGCCAGATGCCGGCGCTTCCAGGCCCGGACGGACCGGCCGTCGAGTCTCACGTCACCGGTGTCGGGCCTGGTAAGGCCGGCAAGCGCATGCAGCGCCGTGCTCTTGCCGGAACCGTTCGGACCGATCAGGGCGACGATCTCACCCTGGCCGAGACCGAGCGAAAAGGTCTTGAGCGCGCAGTGCCCGGCGTAGCGGACGGTCACATCATCGGCTTTCAAAAGCATCGTAGCCTCATCGGTAGCGGCGAAGGAGGAAAAGCAGGAACGGTGCCCCGCCGAAAGCGGTGACGACCCCGATCGGTATCTCCTCGGCGCCGCCGAGCAACCGGCCCGCAAGATCCGCCCCGGTGACGAGCGTCGCGCCGATGAGCGCGGTCAGCGGCAGCACCGCTCGGAAATGCCGGCCGGCCAGCACTTTCGCGAGGTGCGGCACGATCAGCCCGACGAAAATCAGCGGACCGACCACGCCGACGGCGCTTGCGGCCAGCACGCAGGCGATCACGAGCGCAAGCGTGAACTGGCGGCTGTAGTTAAGCCCGAAGGACCGAGAGACGTCCGCCTCGAAACGCAACAGACCGAGCGATCGATGGAGGAACGGCAGCGCCATGAGACCCGCGGCCGTGAACGGCAGCAGGAACAGCACGTGTTCCCAGCCGCGGGCATAAAGGCTGCCCGAAAGCCATTGCAGGACAATCTCGAAGCGTGCACTCCCCCAGCCGGCGATAAGGCCCATCGCAAGCGCATGCAGGAACGCGCCGATAGCGATGCCGCAGAGCGTCATGCGCAAGGGGTTCAAGCCCCTGCTGACGGAAAGGCCGTAGATCGCGGCGCCGGCCGCGAGCCCGCCCGCGGCGCCGGCGAGCGGCAACCAGGCGACCGGCAGCGCATAGAGCGTGTTGGCATCCGCACTGACCCCATAAACGGCGAAAAAGAGGAACACGGTGACCGCCAATGTCGCCCCCTGCGAGATGCCCATGACCGTCGGGTCAGCCAGCGGATTGCGCATGACCGTCTGCAAGAGAGCACCTGCGACGGCGAAATGGATCCCGGCGAGGATGCCGGTGAGGATACGCGGGATGCGGATCGTGCCGATGATCAGTTGGGCATTGTCCGAGCCGCGACCGAGAAGCACGTCGAGGACGTCCGCAACCGGCAGGTCGGCGACGCCCAGGAGGATCGCGACGAGCAGCAGGACAGGGAAGAGAACGGCAAGAAAGACAGTGCTCAGGACAGGCGACACAGGGGCAGTTCTCATCGGTTCCGGCCTCCGGTTCCCGCACCGGCGCCGCGCTGCGTCAGGTAGATGAACAACGGCCCGCCGATCAGCGCCGTGAAGATGCTGACCGGGATTTCCCTCGGGGCCGCGACCGAGCGCGCGAGCGCATCGGCGGCCAGAAGCAGGCATCCGCCGAGCGCAATGTTCAGAAGGATGGACCATCGCGCGCTTTCCGGGCGCAGAAGCCGAACGAGATGCGGCGCCGCCAGTCCGACGAAGGCGACAGGACCGGACACGGGCGTGACGCCGGCCACGAGGCAAATGGCGGCCATCAGCAAGAGAAGCTTCCACAGCCCCGGGTTCGCCCCCATACCGGCCGCGGCATCATCGCCGAGCGACAACAGGGAGATGGCGCGGTGGCAAAGGAGCGCGAGACCAATGCCAAGAATCGTCCAGGGCAGCATGTAGGCAACCTGCGACCAGGACCTGCCCTGAAAGCCGCCGGAGAGCCAGAACAGCAGCGATGGCGATTGCGGCCCACCCCGGACGAGCACGTAGGTCGTGATCGCGTTGAGGAAAAGCGCCACCGTGATGCCGCCGAGCGCCAGATGCAGCGGCGGCGCCTGACCGCCGCGGACCGCCCAGAGTGTCAACAGGGCAGCGGCAAGCCCGCCGGTCATGCCGATGACGGGATAGAGGGCCGACGAAACAGTGGGAAAAAAGACGAAGCTCGCAACGATGAATGTCACGGAACCGGCGGTGACGCCGGTCAAGTCCGGTGCTGCGAGCGGATTGCGGGTGATCGACTGCAGGAGATAGCCGGCGACCGCCAGCGCCGCGCCGGCCAGGTAGGCAGCGATGCTTCGCGGCATGCGCAGCGTCCAGACGATGATTGCGTCGGTGCCGCCGCGCGGCGACAAAAGCGCGTTCAACGCCTGCGAGATCGTCATCGGCTTGGCGCCAAAGATCAACGCCGCGATGCTGACGGCCGCTGCGAGCGCCAGGAGGACACCAAACCAGGACGCCGATCGCGCATGCGCGCTCATGCCCGTTGCTCCGAACGGCCGAGATCGACCGGTGAGTTGGAGGTCGCGCGAAAAAACGCCGAATAGAGACCGATCGCTGCGGCAGCGAAGCCCAAGCCCATGCCGAGCCAGATGCCAGACGCGCCAGGGATCAGGACCATGCCGAAGAGCCAGGCGGACGGCGCCCCGACGGCCCAATAGCTGAGGAGAGTGATCCAGAAGCCCGTTTGCGCATGGCCGGCTCCGCGAAGGGCGCCGATGCCGATGTTCTGGGCGAAATCCGGCAGTTGCACGAAAGCCGCGACAACAAGCAGGGTCTGGGCGGTGAGATGGATCTCGCGTTCGTTCCCGCTTGCCGACAGGGAAAACAGCGACAGGATCGCGCTTGCATACAACAGAAAGAACACGGCGAATGCAGAGGCGACGATTGCCCCGAGTGCCAGGCCGGTCACGCCCACACGCCGGGCGCGCCCGGGATCGCCAGCGCCCAGCGCCTCGCTGACGCCAACGGACGTCGCATGCGAAAGCCCGACTGAAAGCACGAAAACGACGTAGGTGATCTGGCTGACGACGGCCTGCGCCGCCAATGCCGCGGCGCCCAGGGTGCCGATCATCAGTGTCATCAGCGCCGTGAAGGCGGCCTCGGACCCGTAGGACCCGGCCGTGGGCAAGCCGATGGCCAGCAACCGGCGGATGGTGGCAACAATCTCCGCCGCCGCTGAAACGGGCGAAAATGCGATGGTGCGGTGCGTTGCCAGAACAATCGCCGCGAACTGCGCGAGATACGCAAGGGAGCTTGCGGCAGCCACGCCCGAAACCCCGAGCTTCGGCAGGCCGAAGGCGCCAAACAGCAGACCGTAATCGAGCACGGCATTGACGAAGATGGTCGCAATCGTGATTGCGAGCAGAAAACGCGCCCGGCGCCGGCCGACGACGACGCCGCGATAGGCGTAAAATCCGAAGAGCGGGAGGATGCCGGGCGCGAGATGGATGAGATAATCCCGGGCAAGTTCGGCGACACCGGCATCCTGGCCGAGCAGCCGAAGCCCGGAACTGCCGGCGACCATCGCAATCCATGCCAACGCCCCCGCCCCGGCAGCAACGAGGAGCGCTGCGAGCAGGTGCGAGGCCGGCACCTTGTCGCCCGGCGCCGCGGCGACAAGGTTCGAGGTGCCGACGATGAGGCCAAAGCCGATCGTGCGCATGAGGTTGAACACGGCAAGACCGAGGGCGCCGCCGGCCAGTGCGATGCCGCCGGCCCAGCCGAGCATCACCATGTCCGTGGTGGAGATCGCCACCTGGGCAAGCTGCACCAGGGCGAGCGGCGTCGCCAACTCCACGATACGGCGTGCTTCGGAAACTTCGATGTTTGATCCGGACATGACATTCGCCGGCCGCACTTGGGGAGGGGCCGGCTCACCTGCTACTGAATGGCTGCGGGAATGAACTTGCGTGCTTCCGCCTTCACATCGACGGCGGGGAAGGTCTGCGGATAGAGCAGATGGGCGGCCTCGCGCAGCACCATCTCACGGGCGATCGGGCCATGCGCCTCGACCCAATGGTCGCCGACATAGTGAACGCGTCCGTTCTTCACCGCCGAGAGCTGCTGCCAGATCGGATTGCTCTCCTGCGGCCGCTCCGGACCGTAGTCGTAGACGAAGATGACCTCAGGATCCTTCTCCAGCATGGTCTCGAGGCTCATCTCCATGCCCCAGTTTCCAGGGACCGAAGGCGTCGGATTTTGCCCGGCAATGTTGTCGCCGCCAAGCGCGACCAGGATCGCGGCTGTCATGTTTTCCGACCGGAAGACCCAGGGAATGTCCCCGCCCCACATCACCACGAAGCGCGGATGGGTATTTTTCGGCGCCTTGGCGGCGAAACTTTCGAGGTCCTGCTTGAACTGGGCGTTGAGCTCGGGTCCGCGCTTGGGCTGGCCGAGGATGGTCGCAAGCTGCGCGATGGTGCGATCGCTGTCGGCATAAAGCTCGAGATCGTAGGCCAGATACGGCGCGACCTTTTCGTACTGCTGTGCATTGCCTTCCGTGTAGCGCCGGATGGCAACCGTCAGGTCGGGCCTTGCTTCGGCGAGCAGTTCGACGTTGGGCGTCGCCCGCTGACCGATCTGCTTGACGTCATCGAGATGACCGCCAAGGAAATCGGGATGACGTCCCTCGACCATATAGGTGGTGGCGATCGGCTTCAGGCCGAGCGCCAAAGCGACGTCGGCGGCGAAGTAGGAGACCGCCGCGATCTTCTGCGGCTTGGCCGGGATGGCGACCGCAACACCACGATCATCGATCACGTTGAAGGTCATGCCGTCGTCGGCGCGCGCGCCGATCGCCTGACCCAGCAGGCAGCCGGCAAGAACGACAGCGCCGATCATCCGGCGACGCGCCGTTGGTATGAGTGGGCGAGACATGGGAGCTCCTTGGGCGATGAAGAGGTGGATTGGCTGGACGCAAATTTCGGCGCGGTAAACCGTATCGTTCTGATTGAAGACCGTGCACGCCCGATGGCGCAGTGACCGCCACGACCGGACACCGCGACCACGCGTCACCGGTCGGAAAAATCTCTCGACAGCCATGAACAAACCTCCCGATGACGGCGGTTTCGCCTTCCAATATGGAGGATTGTTGATATTTATGCTCAAGTTATTTGCAAGCGAAAGGTTCTCAAACCGGCATGAAAAATTCGCAATCCAAACGTCCCAAACTGCCGCCCTTGAGCGTTCTGCCAGCCTTTTCCGCAGCAGCCCGCACTGGCAGCCTGACGCTGGCGGCCAACGAAATGCACCTGACGCCGGGCGCCGTCAGCCGCCAGATCAAGGCGCTCGAGGACGCGCTCGGGACGGCCCTGTTTCACCGGACCCACAACGCCATCACGCTCACCACCGCCGGCCGACAATTCCTGACTCATGTGAACGGCGCGCTTGCAACGCTTGAGACGGGCGCCCGCGCCATCGGGCCGCAGCGATCCCGGCTGGTTATCCAGGCGCCGATAACCCTTGCGCGGCGATGGCTGATCCCGCGCATCGGCTCCTACCGTCAGGAGCATCCGAGCGAAGATCTCGTCATCCAGTCGCTGGCACTCGGAGCCGGCGAGGCGGCCGATATCACCATTTCCTACCGTCGCTGCGGCGATGCGGACGACCATGGCTCAGCCTTTCTGGTCGACAGAACCGTCGCTGTCTGCTCGCCGCGCTTCTTCTCGAGATCGGAAAACGGGATCGGGCCCGGCGATATCCTGGGATTGCCGATCCTGCTCGACACCGCCGACGCCTGGTCATGGAGACGCTGGTGCGAAGCGGCGGGCACCGGTTTTTCGCCGAAAGGCGGAAGCATCTGCTTCGACACCGACGAAGCGGCGATCGACGCCTGCATTTCCGGCCTCGGCATCGCCCAGGCAAGCCCCGCCTTCATCGAACGGGAATTGCGAAGCGGCCAGCTGATCGCCCTTCTCCCCTCGGTATCACCCGTTGTCGGCGCCTATGAAATCACAAGGCGGGGTGCGACCGGGGCGCCCGAGGGCTTTTGCCTGTGGCTCGAACAATGGGGACTGGCCGAAATCTAGCAGTTTTCCGCATGCCATTGCTGTCACGAGCCTCGGTTGGTGCGTCCGAGGATTTCGCGAACCCCTTGTTTGGTGAAAGGCTGGGTCAGCTGCCGCAGGAAGCCCTTGGCGATCTGGCCCTTGATGCCGATGTCCGTGGAGGACCTACGGTCCGGATTGTAGTAGGTCCCGAACAGGAGATCCCAGACGACGACGTTCTCGCCGTAATTCATGTTGCCTTCGCGAAGATCCTTCGAATGGTGCCAGCGGTGGAGCCTCGGCGTGCTGAAGACGAAGTCGAAGACGCCGGTGCGCATGTCGACATTGCAATGGGTGAGGATGCCGATAAAGGCCGTGACCGCGCCAAGCCACCAGAAGACCGGTAGCGGCGCGCCGAGGCAGTAGAGCGGGATCTGGCTCATCACCACCTTGAACAGCGAATCGGCGACGTGAAACCGGCCGGTGTTGATGACCCAAAGTCGGGTGACGCTGTGGTGCAGGGCGTGAAAGCGCCAGAAGAACAGCTTTTCATGGGCGATGCGATGCGACCAGTAGAGGCCGAATTCGGCGATGATGACGGCGAGCGCGACCTGCAGCAGCATCGGCCAATCCGAAGGCCAGAGCCCGAACTTCAGGGCCGCGAGCGGCTGCAGGATGTTGGCCGCGTACATTGGAAAGACAACGGCGACCAGGCCGGCCAGTTGCAACAATCCCTTTGTCGCAAGCGTGTGTCCGATATCGTTCACCGTCTCGCCATCGGAAACAAGCCAGCTTTTTTCATAGGGTATGTAACGCTCGAGGAAAAACAGAACGAGCACCGCAACGGCATACACGCCCGCAAAGACGCTCACGGGATGCGCGCTCGAAAACGCAAAAGACGAACCCAGCAGCCCGCAGAAAAACACCAGCGGCCAGGCTGTTCCTTCCAGTACCCGTTTCAGCGTGTTTCCCCTTCCCCCATTGCCGCTCTTGCCGTCTGCAACCATCAACGATGCTCCATCCATTCAAGCAGTTCGCGACATGTCCGCGGACGGCCGTCGCTGACCCGTCCGTCGGAGCACGCCTCCACGGACGCACGATTATCCGGCTCGGACCAGGCGCCCCAACGTTCCCGCATATGTCTGCGTCTTATTTCAGCGCAGCTATGCGGCTCACCATCACTTATCCGACCATCACGACAGGGATCGTACAGCTGTCGGACGCTCGGCTGCGGATTGTCCGCAATCCACAGTCCTTGATCATCGGCACGGGCTGGGCTCACCCCAAACAGCACCAGCCACATCGGCAAAACGGCCAATCGCATCGACAGCCTCCTCGTTTGAAGCGTTGCGACGAGATTTGCGGTGAGTTGGTTGCACGAGCATTGCAGGAGGCAGGAGGCTGCAACTGGGCATCCGGCGACGCAACCTTTCCTTGATATCGTAAAAAAAGAATCTGTAATTCTCTTTTCAACGTCAAGGAGGCCCGACGATGGACGTTAAGGACAGGAAGACCTCGGCGCGCGAAACAAGCAGCCTGTTGACCCTCGACGCAACCGCGCAGGCGCAGCTCGTTTCAGCCGGCGAGATCTCGCCGCTCGAACTCGTTGACGCCGCGATAACGCGCGGCGAGCGGCTCAATCCGCACCTCAACGCCGTGGCATCCGTCGATTTCGATCTGGCCCGCGCACGCGCAAGGGATAGCGAGCGGAAGGCTGCGATGCCCTTTGCCGGTGTCCCGACCCTCGTCAAGGATCTGTTCAATTATCCCGGCCACCCGACAGGCTTCGGCTCGCGCATGTTCAAGGGACAACCCGCCCAAGGTGGATCGGACTATGCGGCGGCGATCGACGCCGCCGGCTTGATCGTGCTTGGGAAAACGACGACATCGGAATTCGGCCTGCTCGGGACGACCGAGACGCTGGCCCATGGGCCGACGAGAAATCCGTGGAGCCCCACCCTTTCGACCGGCGGCTCTTCCGGCGGAGCGGTCGCGGCTGTCGCCTCCGGCATGGTGCCGATCGCCCACGCCTCCGACGGCGGCGGTTCGATCCGCGGGCCGTCGTCATTCTCGGGGCTTTTCGGCTTCAAGCCGAGCCGCGACCGCACCGTTTCCGCCGGTCTGCCGCCGACGATGCCCACGGCGCGGCTGATCAGCGACCATTGCGTCAGCCGGTCGGTGCGCGACAGCGCGACATGGCTTGCCGTGACCGAGAAAAAAAATCTGCAGCGCGCGCTTCCTGCAATCGATGTCCTGAGGCAAGGGCTGAAGCGGCGCCTGCGCATCGGCGTTTACCGTCGCGACGCGTTTGGAAATGGCGTCACGGCGCCGGCCGAGGAAGCCTTGAACACCGCCATCGCCCTCTGCGAGGCGCTGGGACACCACGTGGTCGAATGTGACGGACCGGGTGTCAACGCCGAGGACACCAGCGATGCCTTTTTCGCGCTGACCGGGATTGCTCTCAGCGGCCTGTTCGATCACGTCGCGACCATGATGGGCCCCGCCTTTGATGAGACCCTTTTCGAGCCCTACACGGTCGAGCTTGTCCGTCGTGCCCGGCGCATGCCGGGGGCCGCCGTCGCCGGGGCGATCCGGGCGATGCATGCGGGTGAAGCGGCCGCGAACCGCACGATCGTCGACCATGACGTGCTTCTTTCGCCAACCGTACCCTTTCCCGCCTTTCCCCTTTGCCAGAGAGGTCCGACGGAGGATCCGGATCAGCTCATCGCCTTCACGCAACGCCTCGCAGGCTTCACCAATGTCGCATCCTTCGCCGGGTGGCCCGCGATGTCGGTGCCGCTTTACTGGACGGAGGATGGCTTGCCGGTCGGATGCCACTTCGCGGCGGCAACGGGTGAGGACGCCCTGCTGTTCTCGCTGGCCTTCCAGCTGGAAGAAGCTGCCCCCTGGTTGCCTCGCTTGAGCGAACTTGCAGAAGGTCTGTCATGCCTCAGCGCCTGAAGGAAGAATTGCGCGAACGGCTGCTTGCAGCGGCGGCCGCAGTCTTTGCCGTGCAAGGCTTCGAGAAGGCAAAACTTGCCGACATGGCAGAGCTGGCGGGGACAAGCACAAGCAATATCTACAAGTACTTCACTGATAAGGAAGCGCTTTTCCACGAGATCGTGACGCCGGCGCTTGCAGGCCAGCTGCTGCGCCTGTTGCGGGCGCGGGTGCGCGAACTGCAGTCGATCGGCAATTGGCTCGAAGCCGACGCCGCCGGATCCAGTCACGCCCGCGCGCAGCTGTCTTTCTGGATCGAGCAGCGACACGTGGTGCTGATCCTCCTTCGCGGCGCCGAAGGCACACGCTACGCCCATGTCAGGGGCCTGATGATCGGGGAGATGCTGCGGCTCGCCGCGCGTTACGTGGCTGAACGTCAGGGCCCGGAGGCACTCACGCCCCTGTTGCGCTTCATGCTCGCGCGAACCTTCACCCGGACGATGGACACCATCGCCGACACGCTTGCCGAATATCGGGACGCCGCGTCCATTCAGGCGGCCATATCGCTCTTCTGGCGCTACCAGCTTGCAGGGCTGCAGTCGCTGCTGAACCCGCAACAGCAGCAAGGCGGCGTTTCAACCGCCGGCCCCGGTCAATCGTCCGAATAACGCTCCTCGCGCCACGGGTCGCCGCGCATGTGGTAGCCGTTGCGTTCCCAGAACCCGGCCATGTCGCCTTCGCGAAAATCGATGCGCGTCAACCACTTGGCGCTTTTCCAGAGGTAAAGATGCGGGACGACCAGCCGCATCGGCCCGCCATGGGTGCGGCTGATCGGCTGGCCCTCCCAGTCGGTCGCAAGGATCGCATCCTCGGCGGCGAAATCCGCCAGCGGCATGTTGGTGGTGTAACCGTCGTAGCTCGTCAGGAACACGTGGCTCACCTCGGGTTTCGGCATCACCTGATCGAGAAGGTCGCGCGTCGCCACGCCCTGCCAGCGATTGTCATAGCGCGACCAGGTGGTGACGCAATGCATGTCGGAGAGACGGTCGCTCTGCGGCAGCGCCTTGAAGCCTGACCAGTCGAGCGACAGGGGATGTTCGATATGGCCGGTGATATCCAGCCGCCAGGTCTCCGGGCGGATCACCGGCTGCTGACCGAGATCGAGGACCGGCCAGTCCTTGACGAGATGCTGCCCCGGCGGCAGGCGCTCTTGTTCAGGCCGCGTGATCCTGCCGGTCAGGAACTTGCCATCGGCGGCCCAGCGCCGCTTGGTTTTGGTCAACTTGATTTCCGGCGGATGCGTCTCGTCGGTCATGACCCTTTACTCCCCAGCCCGAATTCGTACGCCAAGCGGAAATAAGAGGCGCGCAACGGCAGAACGTCAAGCACCGATACGCGGCGCTGAGGGACCGCCGGGGCTCGTCGAGCGCATGGTCTCGGCACTGGGGCTCGCTGCTCCAACCAGCGCTGAAAGCGAAACAGCCGCCCGCCGGGGCCTTGGAGGACCCCGGCGGACGGCTGTTCGCATCGACTGCGTTCAATCAGAACTTGACTCTCAGATTGGCCTTGACGCTCTGGTCGCTGACACCGCCGCCGAACTGACCCGTGTAGGTCAGGCCGAGGGTCGCCTCCGGTGCGACGGCGAAATCGAGGCCGGCTTCGATCAGCGCTGCGTTCTCGGCAATCGGCACACCGGCGATGACGAACGTGCTCGCCGGAGAGAACCCGTTCGAGGACAACGGCAGCGTGTCGCCAAAGGCATGCCTCCAGCCGACGGTGCCGCGAGCTGTCGCCAGCACGCCGCCAAGGTCGAAGCTGGACGCCGCGCGCAGGCCGAGGGTCGTGAACGTCGTGTCCTGCGACGCGTCCTTGCCGAAGAGCGCGGCGGCCTCACCCCGCTCGACAAAGCCATCGCGGTTGAGGTGCACATAGGCAAGGTTGGCAAAGGGCTCCAGGTCGACTGCGCCGGCCTGGAAGGCATAGGCGAACTCGCCGAAGACCTGGCCTGTCCCTGCGTCATAGTCGGCATTGAGGCTGTCCGAGAAGCCGGGGAAGGAAACGGAGCGCGTCGTCTCGATGTCGTGCCAGCTAAACGCAGCGCCGGTTCGGAGCGATGCATCGCCCCAGCGCCCGCCGGCATAGAGCCCCAGATGATAGTTGTCGGAGGTTGCCGAAGAGAACCGCGCGTCGATGTCCATCGAGGAACGCGAGTAGCCGGCAAGCGCGCCGACGGTCCACTCGTCCACCTGCGTGTCGGCACCGACGAAGAAGCCGCCGATCGAGCGGTCCGCCTTGGCGGCATTGCCGTCACCATCGATCCGTCCCCAGGAACCGAAACCCTGGCTCCAGAGGGCAAGTTCGCCGCTGTCGATCGCGCCGGTGATCTCGCTCGATTGCTTCGCCGCCACCGTGCCGAGCACCGTGCGCAGACGATCGTTTGCGGCATCGCGCAGGAACCGGCTGTCCTCGATCAGGATCGACTGGAACGAGCTGTGCACTTCGCCGGAAAGCAGATCGAAGGCCCTGCGCGCCGCCTCGGGCGTTGCCGAAAACGCCACTGCATTGAAGATCGGGTTGGCGAGGCCGAGCCCATCGACACCGGCGCTGGCGGCCTTCTGGTTGCGGGTCTGGCCGATGCTGGCAAAGCTGATGTCGTTGCGGGTCAGCTTGAGCGACAGGTCGTTTCCGTCGCCGCCGCTATAGTCGACCGTCGGATCGAGGAACACCAGGTTATCGACGATCGACGCAAAGGTGCCGGTGATCGCGCCGGAACTCGTCTTGTCGATGAGAATGAACGGGCCGTTGATCGGATTCCAGCTCGCCGCCGTGGCGGGTGAAAGCAGGAGATCAAGGGTCGCGCCGGAGATATTGACGTTGCCCGATACGATCAGCTTGTCGGTGCTCGTGGGTGTGCCTTCGATCTGCAGAACGCCGTTGTTGGTGTAATTGCCGATGATCGTCTGCGTCCCGATCGAATTGCCCGGCGCATGGACGCCGCCCGCCTGGACGGTCGTGTTGCCGAGCGTGCCGGTGCCGCCGAGACGTGCGCCGCGCCGAATGGTGGTCAGGCTGGAGTTCGCAAGCGAACCATTGACGATCAGCTCGCCCGAGGTGATGTCGGTCGCACCGGTAAAGGTGTTTGCGCCCGTGAGCGTCAGCTTGCCCTTGCCTGCCTGGGTCAGCGTGCCGTTGCCCGAGACCGCGCCGGCATAGGTCACGTCGTTCGAGCGGTTGTAGACGAGCGCGCCGTTGTTGGCGATCGAACCGACGAAGCTGCCGGTGCCGCCGATCCAGCCGGTGGTGCCGCCATTGCCGAGTTGCAGCGTGCTGCCCGCGCCGATCGTCACCGCACCGCGCGTGCTGCTGTCGGCCGTCAGGGTGAGGGTGCCCGTGCCGATCTGCGAGAACGAGCCCGGACCTGTGATCGAACCGCCGTAGGTCAAGTTGCCCGAGCTGTTGAAGACGAGCGCACCGAAATTGGTGACGCTGGATGCCAGGCTTCCGCCCGCACCGCCATTGCCGATCTGCAGCGTCGCGCCGGATGAGATGCCCGCACCGCCGGTAAAGGTGTTGGTGCCGGTCAGGACCTGGGTGCCGGCGTTGACGGAAATGCCGCCGGCGCCTGTGATCGCACCTGAGAACGTGCCCGTGGCGTTGTTGATAAGCAGCGTGTTGCTGCCGAGCACCACCTGGCCGCTACCGGCGAGCGACTTGATCTGTGCGGAGGCCGCCGCCGAAACGTCGAAGGTGCCGTTGGCCGTCAGGCCGCTCGAGGCGTTGATCCGCCCCTGGCCGGACAGCGCAAGCGTGCCGCCGGCACCGATGCTGGTCGCACCGGTATAGGTGTTCATGCCCGTCAAGGTCAGCGTGCCGTTGCCGACCTTGTTGAGGCCGGTTCCGGTCGTGCCGTTCTGCAGCACCGAGCCGATCGTGGTTGAAAGGTCGCTGCCGACATTGATCGTCGCCGCTGTGCCGCTTGCCGGATTGAAGGCGAGCACACCGCCGACGATGGTGTAGCCGCTGCCATCGGTCGTGGCGGAAAACTGCAGCGTGTCGAAACTCTGCGTGCCGACGACATTGACGGTGCCGCCGCTGGCGCCGGCAAACACGCCGACAGATCCACCGAAGCTGCCGTTGACGCCGGCATTCAGCGGGTCGCCGGTCCAGTTGGTGCCGGCAGACGTCCAGGTGCCGGCGCCGCCGTTGACCGCTCCGTTGCCGGTTGTGTCCGCACCGTCCCAGAACTGCATCGTCTGGCCGGTGCCGAGCACGGACAGGTTAACCTGCTTGGCGATGCCGGTCTGGACCTGGTGGCTGGCAACCGTGAAGCCAGGAGCCGTCGATGTCGCCGTGGTCGTTGCAAAGTTGCCCGACAGCGAACCGTCATATTCGAACAGCCGGTAATAGCCCGCCGACGCCACCCGAGCGTCCAGCGCACCGCCGAGCGTCAGGTTGCCGCCGACCTTCACCAGATCGTTGTCCGTGCTGCCGACGAGGCCGGGCGTGTTCAGCTCGAACACCGAAGTGGAGCCGGCGCCGAGCGTCAGATCGCCGGCGATCGTCAGCGTGCCCGGGCTGTTGCCGGCCGAGAGCGTGCCATCGACCGTGACGTCGCCACCGATTTCGCCCGATCCGCCGAGCGTACCACCGGTGCCGACATTAACGTTGCCGCCAAGCTGGCCGTTGACGTAGGTCGTACCCGACGTCACAGACGTCGCGCCGCTGAACTGCGAATTGTCGCCCGTGAGCGTCAGCTTGCCCGTGCCTGCCTGGGTCAGTGTGCCGTTGCCCGAGACCACACCGGCATAGGTCACATCGTTCGAGCGGTTATAGACGAGCGCGCCGTTGTTGGCGATCGATCCGAGATAACCGACGGTGCCGCCGATCCAGCCGGTCGTGCCGCCGTTGCCGAGCTGCAAGGTGCTGCCCGTGCCGATCGTGACCGCGGCGGCCGTGCTGTGGTCTGTCGTCAGCGTCAGCGTGCCGTTGCCTACCTGCGAGACCGCACCGTCGCCGCTGATCTCCCCGCTATAGGTCAAATTACCGGCGCGATTGAAGACCAACGCGCCGTGGTTGTTGATATCCGATACGATCGAGCCACCCGCACCGCCGTCGCCAATTTGCAAGGTCGCGCCGGTATTGGTGACCGCAGTGCCGGTAAAGGTGTTGGCGCCGGAAAGGACCTGGGTGCCGCCACTGACAAGAACGCCGCCGGTGCCGTTGATCGCACCGGAGAACGTACCTGCGGCGTTGTTGATGACCAGCGTCTTGCCACCCAGCAACACCTGACCGCTGCCGACAAGCGAATTGATAATCGGCGCGCCCGCTGCAGAGACGTCCACCGTGCCGTTGGCCGTCAGACCGCTCGAAGTGGTGATCCTCCCCTGGCCGGAAAGCGAGAGCGTACCGCCCGCTGCAACCGTCGTCGCGCCGGTATAGTTGCTGGTGGCGGTCAGAACCTGCGTGCCGGCCGCGATACTGACGCCGCCGGCACCGCTGATCACACCCGAGAACGTGCCCGTGGCGTTGTTGATGTTCAAATTATTGCTGCCGAGCACCACCCGGCCGCCGCCGGTCAGCGACTTGACATTCGCCGCTGTCGCCGCGGAGACGTCGAAGGTACCGTCACCCATCACGCCGCTCGACGTGGCGATGCTGCCTGCGCCGGACAGGGCCAGCGTACCGCCCCCGTTGATGGTCGTCGCGCCGGTATAGGTGTTCACGCCCGTCAGCGTCAGCGTGCCGTTGCCGGCCTTTGTGAGCCCGCTACCGGTGCCGCCATCCTGCAGCACCGAACCGATCGTGGTTGAAACGCCGCTATCGACATTGATCGTTGCCGCCGTGCCGCTAGCCGGGTTGAAGGCAAGCACGCCGCCATTGAGGGTGTAACCGGTGCCACCGGTCGTGGCAGAAAACTGCAGCGTATCGAAGCTCTGCGTGCCGTCGACGGTGACAACACCGCCGTTTGCACCGGCAAACACGCCGACCGATCCGCCGAAACGGCCGTTGATATCGGAACGCGCCGCCGGGCCGGTCCAGTTGGTCCCTGTCGAAGACCAGGTGCCAGCGCCGCCACTGACACCGTTGATGCCGGTCGTGTCGGTGCCATCCCAGAAGTGCATCGTCTGGCCGGTGCCGAGCACGGAGAGATTGACCTGCTTGTCAATGCCTGTCTCGACCAGATGGCTGGCAACCGTGAAGCTCGGCGCCGTCGATGTGGCAGTCGTCGTCGCAAAAATGCCCGTGAGCGAACCGGCATAATCGAACAGCCGGTAATAACCGGCCTGCGCCACCTGAGCATTCAGCACGCCGCCGAGCGTCAGGTCGCCGCCGACCTTCACCAGATCGTTGTTGCCAGCACTGCCGACGAGGCCGCGTGCGTTCAGCTCGAACACCGAAGTGGAGCCGGCATTGAGCGTCAGGTCACCGCCAATCGTCAGGGTGCCCGGGCTGGTGCCGGCAGCAAGTGTGCCGTTAACGGCGACGTCGCCGCCGATCCGGCCCGATCCGCCAAGCGTACCGCCGCTGCCGACACTGACGTTGCCGCCAAGCTGACCGTTGATGTACGCCGTACCCGACGTCACCGACGTTGAGCCAGCGAACAGCGAATTGTTGCCCGTCAGCGTCAGCTTGCCCGTTCCCGCCTGCGTGATCGTGCCGGTTCCGCTGATCGTGCCAGCATGGCTGATATCGTTCGAGCGGTTGTAGACGAGCGTGCCGTTGTTGGTGATCGGGCCGAGGAAATTGCTGGACCCGCCGATCCAGCCGGTGGTGCCGCCATTGCCGAGCTGCAGCGTGCTACCCGTGCCGATCGTCACCGCACCGGCCGTGCTGTTGTTGGCCGTCAGCGTCAGCGTGCCGCTGCCCACCTGCGAAAACGTTCCGTTGCCGGTGATCGAGCCGCCGTAGGTCGCATTGCTGGAACTGTTGAAGACCACTGCGCCGCTGTTGAGAATGTTCGAGACGAGCGAGCCACCCGCGCCGCCATCGCCGATCTGCAGCGTCGCGCCGGTATTGATCCCAGCCTGACCGGAAAAGGTGTTGGGACCGGTCAGAACCTGGGTGCCGGCACCGACGGAAATGCTGCCCGTGCCGCTGATAACACCGGAAAACGTGCCGGTGGCGTTGCTGATGCTCAGTGACTTGGTGCCGAGCACCACCTGACCGTTACCGACAAGCGAGTTGACCGACGGCGCGGCCGCACCAGAGACGTCGAAGATGCCGTTGGCCGTCAACCCGCTCGAGGCGTTGATCCGGCCCTGGCCGACGAGGGCGAGCGTACCGCCCGCCGCGATGCTCGTCGCGCCGGTATAGGTGTTCATCCCCTCGAGCGTCAGCGTGCCGCTGCCGGTCTTGGTCAGCGAACCGTTGCCCGTAATCGCGTTGGTGAACCGCCCGTTGGCGGCCTGGTCAATCGTCAGGCCGGCGGAATTGTTGAGTGCAACGTTGCCGAACAGAGCCGGGGTCGCTGTCACGAAGCGGAAGGTGTTGACGCCGCCATCGAAAATCATGGCGTTCGCACCGACACCGGCACCGTTGAGCGATCCTGTCGCGCCGAGAGTGATGTCCAGATCTCGTCCGAAGATCCCGGCTCCGCTGGCGCCGTTGGTGCTACCGGTCCCTCCCGACCCGCCCCTGACATTGCCGTTGACGATCACCGTACCGCCGCTCAGCGCGCTGATGCCGTGACCGCCGTCGCCACCGCGCGTCGAGCTGCCACCGACGCCGCCGTTGCCACCAGCGCCGCCCGTGACGTCTGCATTCACCGTCAATGTTCCACCATTGACGAGTGCCGCGCCATCACCGCCGTCACCGCCGCTGCCGCCCAGTCCGATGCCGCCGGATCCGGCCCCGCCATGTCCACCGGCGCCGCCGGAGATATTGGAGCCGCTAATGGTGTCCGTGCCGCCAGCGGCAACAATCCGGCCGTAGCCGCCGGCACCGCCGCCGCCGCCGTCGCCGTTCGACGAGGCGCCGCCGTCACCACCGCGACCGGCGGCAATGCCGACGCTGCCGTGCGCACCGCCACCCCCGCCGCCGCCACCGCCAAAGTCTGCACCGCCGCCACTGCCGGCGCTGCCCGACGTCCCGTTCGGGCTGACACTCGTGCCGCCGGCGCCGCCATTGCCGGCAACCCCGGCGCCGCTCTGGCTGCCCGCACCACCGGCTGCGCCCGGCCCACCGCCGCCGCCGCCGTTGCCGAGAGCGAACGACGTGGCGCCCGGCGTACCTTGCAGGTTTCCGTCGACACCACCGCCGCTGTTGACCGTGCCACCGCCGTTGCCGCCCTTTCCGCCCGCCTGCGCGACCGGTGCGGAAGCAACCATGCCGAGCGCAAGACCGGATGCGGCAAACATCCACAGCGCCGTGCCGCTCAAGAGCAGAGGCCGACGCCTACGCAGCGGAAGCGCGTCGCTGTAAAAGCCCCCGGCCAAGCCCTGATTCTGACAATTGATTTTTTTCAAAGGCTTGCCCCCCGCCATCGTCTAAAAAGTGTCCCAGGAAGCTCGCTCGCATAGCAACTCTAAAGCGGCAACGTCTGATCGACGAAACAACCTACGGGTTCGACGAAGCGACAAAGCGCGATATTGGCCTTCTGTGGAAAATCTCAGATGCCGAGACGGCTGCGCAATTCCTGCCTGTAGGGGCGAGATACGGTCCAGGATTCGTCTGTTTTGCGAAGACGCACGGCCCAGGCCTGTTTCGTCGGACCGGAATGCCGGTCGAGTTCGGTCACGTGCGACAGGTTGATCACCGCGGTCCGGTGAATGCGCAGGAAGTTCGACTTCGGCAGCAGGCCGATCCAGAATGACAGCGGGCGCAGATCCAGAACCGCGACCTCGTCCTTCAGCCAGATCTGGGTGTAGTCCTTGGCGGAACGAAGCCCAAGGATTGCTGATAGTGGCACACCGCGAGTGCGCCCCGGCATATGCAGATGGACGAGCGGGTCGCCCCCGGTGGACGGTGTCGCGGCGTCACCCCGATCCCGCTCGCCGCGGGCCTGCGTGCGCCCATAGCGCGCGATCGCGATCAGCGTCGCGCAGCGGGCAAGTTCGTGGATTTCCTCGACCGGCCATCGACGCATTCTTATCGTCGTATCGAAACCGATGCAGCCACGCAGCCTGCCCTCGTGAAAGACCGGCACGCAGAGCACGCTCTTGTCGTTCTGGCGAAGCATCTCCGCCTGTAATGCGCGTGCCGGACGCGGCAGCCTGGCGACATCGTTGATCATCACAGCCTTGCCGGCGACAAGCCACTGATGCAGCCAGCCGATCATCGTCACCGGCGTCTGCTGCAGGTCGTCGACATGCGACGACACATCGCCCCGCACCCATTCTTCCGTGTTGCGGAAGCGCAGAAGATCGTCGCTGTACTCGAACATCCACGCCCGATCCGCGCCGGCAAGCTTGCCGGTTTCCTCCAGGATCGCGGTGATCGCCGCTTTGGCCGGCATTCCGATAAGGTGGGTGGCGGCCAGATAGGCCCAGTCGTGTGCCCCCGCGGCCATGCAAGGCGGCTCGGTCGTCGCGATCAGTTCGTAAGGGGGCAAGCTGGCGGAATGGTCGGACGGGTGCAATCGCTCATTCATTACGGTCACAATATCGAAACAGGAAAATGAAAATCGGTCTGTGAAAATTCGGGTTCCCGGAAGTCCGGGTCGTAAAACGGCAGCAACGCCCAGACGTCGCCGGGAGGCCGCGCCGGGCAAAATTTGACAAAATAACTGGCTCTTGCGGTGCGATGGCCCCCTCCATCGTCGTCAGCCGGCGCTTCTTTTCGCCGCCAGCATCCGCTCGCGTGGACCACTAGAATTTGTAGGTAGAAAGAATGCAAGTGCAAACTGCATCAACTCGAGACCCATTTTTGGGTCAGTGACCGACCTTCGGCCGCCGCAGCTGTGGACGCGCTGCGGACCAATGGATCAGAGCAGAAAGACCGGCTTGCACACGTGGAGCTGCCTGCCGGGAGACAGCGCGCCGGCCAAGGGCGCGCCGGCGCTGACCATCCTCGTCCGTCGCCAGTCGTTCGAGTACGGGAAATCAGCGCCGACCAAGATGTTCCAGTTCTTGCGGTACCGGGCGCCGACGCAGAAGGCTGTTATCTCAGCACCAGCCGCAGCGCCGCTTGCGTTTCCTTGAGCAGCGGCAGATAGCGCTCGACCATCTCCGTCGCCGGTACATGCGCCGCCGGCGCGCCGATGTTGAGCGCAGCAACGATCCGGCCACGATCGTTTTCAAGCGGCACGGCGATCGAGCAGAGGCCGAGCTCCAGTTCCTGGTCGATGAGCGCATAGCCCTGCGCGCGTATCCGACCGAACTCGGCGGTCAGATCCTCGGGGTCGGTTTTCGTGAAGGGCGTGTTCGCCTTCAGGTTCGAGCGGGACAGGATCGCGCGGGCCTCCTGCTCCGGCAGTGCGGCCAGCCAGACGCGACCCATGGAGGCGCAGTAGGCGGGCAGACGAGAGCCGGTCGTCAGATTGATCGACATCACCCGCTTCTGGGAGGCGCGCGCGATATAGACGATCTCAGTGCCATCGAGCACCGAGGCCGAAGCGCTCTGGCCGGCGCGGTCAGAGAGTTGATCGAGATAGGGCTGGACGATCGTCGGCAGCGGCGTTGCCGAGAGATAGGCGTGACCGAGTCTCAGGATCTTCGGCGTCAGCGCGAAGAACTTGCCGTCGTAATCGGCATAACCAAGCTCCGACAAGGTGAGAAGCGAGCGTCGCACCGTCGCCCGATCGAGGCCGGTGATCTTCGACGCCTCGGCGATCGACAGCTTCGGCCGCTCTTCATCGAAGGCTTCGATCACCGTCAGCCCGCGCGCAAATCCACTGACGAAATCGGTCTCACGCATCGCCACTCCCTTTCGATATCAGCCGCCATTTTGTGCGATATAAGAACAAAAGTCAAATATCGCACAAAATATTTGACCCGCTCGACCGATCGGCGCTTACTGGCCCGCGAAAGAACGGGTGCCCGCCGCCTCACCGGGACTGCAGGTGCCGACAACAACGACCAAGAGAGGAAACATGGCGAAGATCGTTTCGCTCGCCGAGGCCGTCGGCGAGAATGTCCGGGATGGCGACACCGTCGCCATGGAAGGCTTTACCCACCTGATACCCTATGCTGCCGGTCACGAAGTGATCCGCCAGGGCCGCAAGGATCTCTATCTCGTGCGCATGACGCCCGACATTCTCTATGACCAGTTGATCGGTGTGGGTGCGGCGCGCGGCATGAAATTCTCCTGGGGCGGCAATCCCGGCGTCGGCTCGCTGCACCGCTTCCGCGATGCGGTCGAAAACCAGTGGCCGCGGCCGCTCGAGATCGAGGAGCACTCGCACGCGGCCATGGCCAACGCCTATGAGGCGGGCGCTGCCAACCTGCCGTTTGCGACCTTGCGCGGCTATATCGGCGCCGACCTGCCGAAGGTGAACCCCAACATCAAGTCGGTCACTTGCCCGTTTACCGGCGAAGTGCTCGCCGCCGTTCCGGCGATCCGCCCTGACGTTACGATCATCCACGCGCAGCGCGCCGACAAAAAGGGCAATGTGCTGATCGAAGGCATCGTCGGGGTGCAGAAGGAAGCGGTGCTTGCAGCCAGGCGCTCGATCGTGACTGTCGAGGAAATCGTCGACGAGCTCAACCCACCGTCGCCGAATTCGCTCGTTTTGCCGAGCTGGGCTGTGACCGCTGTTGCCCAGGTTCCGGGCGGCGCCTTCCCGTCCTATGCGCACGGCTATTATCCGCGCTCCAACGCCTTCTACATCGGCTGGGACGAGATCGCCCGCGACCGCGACAGCTTTACCGCCTGGATCAAGGCCAACGTACTTGACGCCACGCCTGACGATTTCGCCAAGCATGCCGGGAAGCAGTCGGCAAAAGCGGCCTGAGGAGGATAGGAATGAGCGACTTTACCCCCACCGAAATGATGACGATCGCCGCTGCGCGGGCGCTTTCCAACGACGACGTCTGCTTCGTCGGCATTGGCGCACCTTCCGCCGCCTGCAACGTCGCCCGACTGACCCACGCGCCGGACATCACGCTCATCTACGAGAGCGGCACCGTCGGCACCAAGCCGGACGTGCTGCCGCTGTCGATCGGCGACGGCGAACTCTGCGACACCGCCCTTTTCACGGTCCCCGTGCCCGAAATGTTTCGCTACTGGCTGCAGGGTGGGCGCATCACCACCGGCTTTCTTGGTGGCGCCCAGATCGACAAATTCGCCAACCTCAACACCACCGTCGTCGGCCCCTACGACCATCCGAAGGTCCGCCTGCCCGGCGGCGGCGGCGCGCCCGAGATCGCCTCCAATTGCGGCCGCATCTTCATCACCATGGCGCTGTCGAAACGCGGTTTCGTCGAAAAGCTGCCCTTCATCACCTCCATGGGTCACGGCGAAGGCGGAAACCACCGCGAACGGCTGGGCATGAAGACCAAGGGGCCGACCCGCGTCATCACTGACCTCTGCATCCTGGAACCGGATCCTGAGACCAAGGAACTGACCGTGGTTTCGATCCACCCGGGCGTGACCCGCGACCAGATCGTCGAGAACTGCGGCTGGGCCATCCGGTTCGCCGATCAGGTGATCGAGACGCCGGCGCCGACAGAGCTTGAACTTGCGACCCTTCGCGATATCAATGCCCGCACCAAGAAGGCGCACCAGGGCGACAAGGAGGCTGCATAATGGCCGAAGCTTTCATCTGCGACTACATCCGCACCCCGATCGGCCGCTTCGGCGGCTCGCTCTCCTCCGTCCGGGCGGACGATCTCGGCGCGATCCCATTGAAGGCGCTCATCGAACGCAATGCCGATGTCGACTGGGACGCGGTCGACGACGTGATCTTCGGCTGCGCCAACCAGGCGGGCGAGGACAACCGCAACGTCGCGCGCATGTCGGCGCTCTTGGCGGGCCTGCCGGTCGGCGTGTCCGGCACCACGATCAACCGCCTCTGCGGTTCCGGCATGGACGCGGTGATCGCCGCGGCGCGGGCCATCAAGTCCGGCGAAGCCGAGCTGATGATCGCAGGCGGCGTCGAGAGCATGTCGCGCGCGCCGTTCGTGATGCCGAAAGCCGACACCGCGTTTTCGCGCAATGCCGAGATCTATGACACCACCATCGGCTGGCGCTTCGTCAATCCGCTGATGAAAAACCAGTACGGCGTCGATTCCATGCCGGAGACGGGCGAAAACGTCGCCGCCGACTTTCATGTCAGCCGCGAAGACCAGGACGCCTTTGCCGTCCGCAGCCAGGCGAAGGCGGCCGCAGCGCAAGGCAATGGCCGGCTGGCCAAGGAGATCGTTTCGGTGACGATCCCGCAGCGCAAGGGCGAGCCCGTCATCGTCGAGCGCGACGAGCATCCGCGCGCAACAACCATGGAAGCGCTCGCCAAGCTCGGAACGCCGTTCAAGAAGGATGGCGGCTCAGTCACAGCCGGCAACGCGTCGGGCGTCAACGACGGCGCAACGGCGCTGGTTATCGCCTCAGAAGCGGCCATCAAGAAATACGGCCTGCGGCCGATTGCCCGCATCCTCGGTGGTGCCACCGCCGGCGTACCGCCGCGCATCATGGGCATGGGGCCGGCGCCGGCATCGAAGAAGCTGATGGCGCGACTGGGTCTCAAGCAGTCGCAGTTCGATGTGATCGAACTCAACGAGGCCTTCGCTTCTCAAGGGCTCGCGGTGCTGCGCGATCTCGGCATTGCCGACGATGATGCGCGCGTCAACCGCAATGGCGGCGCGATCGCGCTCGGTCATCCTCTCGGCATGTCCGGCGCCCGCATCACCGGCACGGCGGCGCTCGAACTGCACGAGACGGGCGGACGCTATTCGCTCTCGACCATGTGCATTGGCGTTGGCCAGGGCATCGCCATCGCGCTTGAGAGGGTCTGAAGCCTCTGAGGCAACGGGGCCTGGCCGGTTCTGCATAACGCCAGGCACCAACCGAAGCAGATCGGGAGCCGTCTTGGGACGGCTCCCCTTTCTCGTCACGCGGTTTCTTCGTCGCGCTGCGCCACGAAGATCAACACCAGCAGAATGGTGATGAAAAAGCGGAAGGCGTCGGGAACGCCGTTCCACTGCTTCGACATCCACATGCCGAACCATTCGCCGCCGACCGACATGAAGCCGACCTGCCAGACGAGGAAGCCGAGCGTCAGGCCGGCGATCGCCACGGTTTTCGCCCGATTGAATTCGCGCGCGCCACCGTTGAGATTCGTGGCCAGCCTGTAGGCGCCAAGCCAGCAGAGCAGCGCCGTCAGCGTCTCGGCCGCGATGATCGCGATATAGAACAGGTTGTGCAGTGCCGGACTGGTGATCGCGCGATACTTGATCGCCGCATCGGGAAAGATCGTATCCATCATCATCACATGTTGGACGAAGGCGAAGTTCGTTGCGTAGTCGGTGATGTTGCCAAAGGCGACGAGGGTCGAGAACAAGGCGATGGCAGCGACGGCTGCAGTTTTGGCAATGCGAATGATTTTCATGGTCTGGTACTCCTGTCCGCTGCCGGCCGGCCAAAATCCGGGCCGCCGGCGCCGATCCAGCCATAGCCCGCCTGGAAGGCAAACGGGGCGCTAACATGCCTCCTCCACAACTTAAAGGATGCTCATGTTCACGTCGGACGCAGCCGACTTGACTCTTCCCGCGCGCCATAAGATAACCAACAAGTTCTAGAACTACTTGGTTATATAAATGACGCCATCCGAACGCCTCGACGCCACCTTTGCAGCCCTCGCCGATCCGACACGGCGGGCCATCCTCGCTCGCCTTGCTCTCGGCGAGGCATCGGTTCTCGAACTCGCAGAACCCTTCGCCATGAGCCAGCCGGCGGTGTCAAAACACCTGAAGGTACTGGAGCGCGCCGGGCTGGTGTCTCGCAGCCGCGACGCGCAACGCCGGCCGTGCCGCATCGAACTCGATCCGCTCGCCGAGGCAACTGACTGGCTGAAGGACTACCGCAAGCTCTGGGAAGCCAATTTCGCGCGGCTCGATACCTTGCTTGAGGAGCTGAAGGCCGATGCCGCGACACAGCCGTCGACCACCCATCCCACCGATTTGACGACAAAGGAGGACTGACATGAACACCCCATCGAACAAACTTCTGGTGACGGCCCATGGCGATCGCGAGGTTCGCATCGTCAGGACCTTCGACGCGCCGCGCCGGCTGGTATTCGACGCTTTCACCCAGCCGGCGCTTGTCAGGCGCTGGCTGACCGGGCCGGACGGCTGGTCGTTGCCCGTCTGCGAGATCGACCTGAGGCCCGGCGGAACGTTTCGCTATGTCTGGAAAAACACCGAGGGCACCGAGATGGGCATGGGCGGCACCTATCGCGAGATCGACGCGCCGGACCGGATCGTCCATGAAGAACTGTTCGACGAGGACTGGACGGGCGGCCAGACCGAGGTGACGACGCTTTTCGTCGAGGCTGGCGGGCGCACCACGGTCACGACTACGGTCATCTACTCTTCGACCGAGACGCGCGACGCGGTGCTGAAGTCGCCAATGGAGAGCGGTATCGCGATCGGCTACGACCGCCTCGAAGGCATGCTTGCTTCTGAATTCGCGAAATGATCATGGAAGGGCCGTGGGCGGAGAGCTCCGCCCACGGCACTGTCGTCATTCGGTCCAGATCGCCACATCGACGGCACCGAGCTTGCGGCCGCCGACAAGGAAGGTCGCGCCGGCGGGTGCCGGCAGGTCGACAGCCGTCTTGCCGTAGTTGAAGGCAAAGGCGAGCTTGCCGCGGCGGGTGATGCGCAGATCGCCGAGATCCGCCAGTGCCTCGACCGAAGCCCAGCCCAATGCATCGCCGATCACCTTGTCGAGCAAGCCGCCACGCGCGCCGGTTGCCAGATAGCGCGCCTTGTCGTTGCCGACGAGCGCCGGGGCGCCGTTGCGATAGTCGCCCTCGAAGGTCGCAAGCACGGTTTCGCTGCTGCGAACCGTCTCGCGCCAGACGCCAGCCGAATAGGTCTCGTTGCCATAGAGCACGCTTTCGGCATGGAACTCCGGCAGGGATTCGACGCGCGCGACGCTGACGTCGATCAGCGCGGCGAGCGGACCCGGCGGCAGGCCTTCGGGAATGTGCATGTCTTCGGTCTTGCTGCCGCTGCGCGGTCCGAACAGCACCTTGGCGCCCGACGCTGCAAGCTTTTCGACGAAGGCCTGATCCGGAATGACGAGATCGGGCGCGAGCACCAGCTGGTAGCCCTCAAGGTCTGAGTGCTGACCGATGATATCGACATCGACACCGAAACGGGCAACGGTCGAATACCAGTCGAGCGCGATCTGTGACGCCAGATAGGTGCGGCCCTGCGGCAGAGCCCGGGTGGCCCAGCGCGAATTGTAGTCGAGCAGGATCGCGACTTTCGCCTTTTCGCGGTGCTCGCCCTTCGGCAGCCGCTTCATTTCCTCGGCCACCTGCGCCACTTCGAGATAGCCCTGGTCGGCCTCGCTGTTCGGCAACAGGAGACCCGCATGGAACTGCTCCTGCGCAAACGGCACCTGGCGCCAGCGGAAATAGGAGACCATGTCGACGCCATGGGCATAGGCGAGCCAGGTCCAGAGCCGCACCATGCCGTCGGCAGGCGACTGGTTGTGCGAAGCCCAGTTGACCGGCCCCGGCTGCTGTTCCATCACCCAGACGCGACCGTTGCCAACGGCGCGGTAGAGGTCGTGGTTGAAGGCCGGCTGATCCGGGTCGCCGACGCGCAGGTAGCGCCCCTTGTCCTCCGAGGAGAGCCGGCCGTTCAGCAGCCCGCCCATCGGATAGACGTCCCAGGAGGCGATATCGATGTCCTCGCCGACCTTGTAGTGGTCGAAGTCAGTGTTCTGCGACATGAAGTTGTGCGTCACCGGGCGGCCCGGCGAGTGCTTGCGGATGATGTCGACCTGCGCCTTGTTGAAGCTCTTCACCTGATCCGACGAGAAGCGGATGTAGTCGACGATATGGGTCGGGCTCGGCTCCTCGACGAGATTGTTCGGAAGCTCAATCTCATCGAAGCCCAGGTAGTTCATCGCCCAGAAGGCGGTGCCCCAGGCGCGGTTGAGTTCCTCGACGGTGCCATAGCGTGCCTCAAGCCATTCGCGGAAGGCGCGCAGGGCCTCGTCGGAATAGCTGTAGATCGTGTCGTGGTCGCCGTACTCGTTGTCGGTCTGCCAGGCATGCACGAAGATGTTGTTGCCGTAGCGCTCGGCCATGGCCTCGGAAATCCGCGCCGCCTCGATGCGGTAGCGACGGCTAGAGAAGCAGTAATGGCGGCGCGCGCCGAACTTGCGCACCACGCCCTTGACGTCGACGGGCAGAATGTCTGGGTGGCGATCGATCAGCCATTTCGGCGGTGCGGCGGTCGGGGTGCCCAGGATCACTTTGAGGCCGGCATTGCCAAGCACCTCGATCGCCTCATCCAGCCACTCCCAGTGAAATTCACCGGGCCGTGGCTCGATCTTCGCCCAGGCGAATTCGCCGATGCGCACCCAGGCAAGGCCGAGCTCGACCATGCGGCCCGCATCCTCTTCCCATTTCGAGCGCGGCCACTGCTCCGGATAGTAGCAGACGCCAAGTTCCAGCATGTCGGTCTGCTGTTCTCTAGCGTTGAAGCGGTTCGTTCTGGTCATGGGCATGTGCACGGGTCCGGTCCTTCGTCATTCTGTCAGCCGGTTGGTTTCGGCCTCGGGTTTTATCGGCGTCGCCTCGAATATAAACGTTTATATCCAAAGGCATGAAAAGGGCGCCCAGATTGGGCGAGATATCGTCAACGGTTCGGGTTCAGGCGGTCGTCGCAGCGCTCGACGAGGTTCGGCATCAAAAGCGCCTGCAGCGCCTCCGGCGGCTCACCCTCCATGCGCCTGAGGATATAGGCGCCGAGCAGGCTGCTCGGCTCGCTGATCGGCAAATAGTAGGTGGTGATCGGCGGCGCGAAATACTGGCTGACGTTGAGATCGTCGGTGGCGTTGATGACAGCGTCGCGCCCATGCACCAGCCCGCGCTCGTGAAAACCCGAGAAGGCGCCGAGCGCCGAGGCTTCGTTGGCGCAGATATAGGCGGTCGGCGGATTGCCGAGCTCGGACATCGTCAGGACGTTTTCGCGGCCGAAGGCCGGCGTCAGCCGGCCGTGGGCGACAAGCGCCGGATCGTAGGGAAGGCCTGCCACTTCGAGGGCATGCTTGTAGGCTTCGAGCCGGGTGATGCCGTAGCTCAAATCGGACAACGGGTTGAGCAGCGCGATCCGACGATGGCCGCGCTCGACCAGCCGCGCCATCGACACCCGGATCATCTGCTCGTTGTCGGCATCGACATAGGCGTGCGGCGCGTTGTGGATGCTGGTGCCATAGGTCACGAAAGGGAAATCCGCCGCCTGCATGGTGCGGATGCGCGGGTCGTCGGCGCGGGTGCCCGAGATGATGATGCCGTCTGCCTTCTTCAGCGACACGATCTGCTTGATGACCGCCTGGCTTTCCTCGAAGTTGCGCACCGCATAGAGCGAAACGCGATAGGGGCTGTCTTCGAGTGCCCAGGAAATGCCGCTCAGGAGCTGGGCGTATTCAACGCCTTCCCATTCGTTCTGCTTCGGGCCCGGCGCGGTCATGATCGCGGCGACCTGGTAGGTCTTGCCGGTACGCAACTGCACGCCGTGCATGTTGAGCTCGTAGCCGACACGCTCCGCCGCCTCGATCACGATCGCGCGCGTTTCCGGGCGGACCTGAGGCGAATGCTTCAGGGCCTTGGACACGGTGGCGATGGAAAGCCCCGTCTCCTGCGCGATGGTCTTGATCGTCGGTCTCTGCATGGCGTCTCGGTTCGTCACGGGTTGCTAGATCACGAAGATTTGGGTCGGCTGAGCGATGCCGCCAGCTGAAGATAGACTGCGGATGTCCAGGCGAATGCGCGGTCGCGAAGCCCCCTCCCCGAGCGCGCATCGAAGTTTTCGGCCATACCGCTTTTGCTGGCAAGTGAACAGAACTTTTCCGCGACCTCATTGGCCAGTTCAATCTGCCCTTGCCGGCGAAGGCCGTCCCACAGCAGCATCGTCGTCGGCGCCCAGATCGGCCCGCGCCAGTAACCGTCGTCCTCGTAGAAGGAACTCTTCGGGCTTTCGGTTGCCGGACCCCATTCGGTGACAAAGCCGCCGGCGGCAAGCCGCGCCACAAGTTTCTCGCGCATCCCAGTCGTCAGCCGCGCACCCAAAAGCAGCGGCATGAACTGGATGAGGTTGTCGCCGGGCAGCACGCGCTGCGGATCCGCGGCCAACCGCGCGCCAAAAGTTTCGCCGGTCCAGAGTCGCTCGAACAGCAGGGCTTGCAGGTCGTCGGCCTTCTGCCGCCACATCGCCCGGCGATCCGCGTCGTCTTCCAGCAATTCCGCCAGCGCCTCACAGGCAAGGATCAGGAACACGGGCAGATCAGGCGAGATGACCGGGCCGCCCTCTGCAAAGAAGGTGGCGTTGTCCCAGCCGCTGTCGTTGCCGTGAAAGTAGGAGGGCAGGCTCGCCGCATCCTTGCGGCCATGGGTCAGCCAGTAATCGACCTGTTTGCCGATGGCATCGCGCAGGTAAGACTTGCGCTCCGCGGTCAGGAAGCCCGGATCGGCAGCTGCGATCAGCGAAATCGCCCAGCCATGCACCGGCGGCTTGGTGAAGGCGAACAGCACGTCGCGGTCGTTGATGTAATCCGGCAGCAGGCCTGACGCGTCCTGATGGTCGAAGATCGCGGCGAACTGGTCGAAGGCCAGGTCCTGGTCGAAAGCGGCGACGCCAAGCGCCGAGAAGGCGTTGTCCCAGCTCCAGATGTTGATCATGTGGTTCTTGGACATGTAGATCGCTGGCCGCGTCAGCGCGCCACCGGCGGGAACGCCGTTCGCCCAGAGCAGATAGCTCGCCAGCCGATGCGCCTCGTCCTGGCCTTCGACACCCCTGGGAACACGTGCGTGCCATTCGGCAAATTCGGCTGACGAACCAGAGAGCGCCGCAGCGAAGTCACCGGGACGATCCACCGGCGGCACGGTGCGGAAGAAATCGACATTGCCCTCGAAGGCACCGGTCCCCGAGAACGCGAAGGACACGTCTTCGGAATGGTCTCGCTGCCACGCGCCGGTGACCTTCAGGTCGCCGGTGATCGCCCGCGGGACGAACTTGACGTTTTCGACCGCCGCGACAAGGCAATCCTCGCCAGTCGGCGTGCGGTAGACGTAATCGTAGCGCGAGCCTTCGAGATGCAAGCGCACGCCGGCGCGATTGCCGGATACGTGCAGTCGCTCCCCTTCGCCGATGACGAAGGTGACTTCGCCCTCGCCTATGCGGGCGTCGAGCCGTTCCGGCGAAAGCACGAGCACGGGTGTCGCGGTGCTTCCATCCGCGTCAAGGAACTCGACACGGCAGAGGCGTCCGAGCGACGGCCGCTCGTCGCCGCCGGCGACGTGGCGAAGATAGAGCGCACGCTCGCCGTCACGGCCGGGTACGCGCATCATCGAGAGCGTCAGGAAGCGGCCCCTGCGGCTGAAGGGCACGGTGTCGATGTCAAACAGCATGCCGTTATCCCTTCACCGACGAGCCGACCGCGCCATCCATGATGTAGCGCTGGGCGACGAAGAAGAGGGCGAGCGGCGGCAGGCAGAGGATGACGGTGATCGCCGCGATCGAAGTCACGTCCACCTCGTGCAGGCCCTTGAACATCGAGAGGCCGAGCGTGAGCGTGTACTTCGACTGGTCGTTGAGGAAGATCAACGGGCCGAGATAGTCGTTCCAGGCGTTCATGAAGTGGAAGGTACCGACCAGAACCAGCGCCGGCATCATCAGCGGCAGATGGATGCGCCAGTAGATGTCGAAGGCGTTGGCGCCGTCCATGCGGGCCGCCTCGTCGATCTCCATCGGCACGGTCATGATGTACTGGCGAAGCAGGAAGACGAAGAACGCATCGGCGAAGTAGGCGGGCACGATCAACGGCTTCAGCGTGTTGATCCAGCCGAGCAGGTTGAACTCCATGTAGAGCGGGATCATCTTCACGTCCCACGGGATCATCATGGTGGCGAGCAGCAGGATGAACAGCGGGTCGCGGCCGGGAAAGCGGAAGCGGGCAAAGCCATAGGCAACCAGCGACGAGGAGATCAGCTGGCCGATGGTCGACAGCGCCACCACGATCAGCGAATTGGTCAGGTAGGTGCCGAACGGCTGCTTGTTCCAGGCGGCGGCAAAATTCTCCCAGTGCCATTCCGACGGCCAGAAGACCGGCGGGAACTGGTAAAGCTCGGCCGAGCTTTTGATCGCCGTCATGAAGGTCCAGTAGAACGGCGCGATGAACAGCGCCGACAGCAGGATGAGCGCGGAATAGAGCAGCGTCTTACGCATTGCGGTCTCCATCATTCTCGCGGACTTCGCCTTCGTAATAGACCCAGGCGGCAGACCAGCGCATGACGCCAAGGCTGAGCAGAAGCACGATGATGAACATCACCCAGGAGCCGGCGGCGGCATAACCCATGTCGAAATATTTGAATGCGTTGTCGTAGATGTACATGGCGAAGAAATAGGTGGAACCGAGCGGCCCGCCCTTGGTCAGAAGCAGCGCGATCGTCAGCTGCTGGAAGGCGGAGATGATCGAGGTGATGAAGGTGAAGAGCAGCATCGGCCCCAGCATCGGCAGGGTGATGAACACCATCTGCGCCCAGCCGGGAACGCCCGAGACTGTCGCCGCCTCGTAAAGTTCCTTCGGGATCGCCTTCAGCCCGGTCAAGAGGATCAGCATGGTGCCGCCAAGGCCCCAGAGGCTGGCGATGATGATCGCGACGATCGCCAGGTTCGGATCGCCGAGCCAGTTCGGTCCGTCGATGCCGATGAAGGAGAGCATGAAGTTCAAAAGGCCGTATTCGCGGCTGTAGATCCAGCTCCAGATCGTCACGAGTGCGACGCCGGAAATCACGCTCGGCAGATAGAAGGCCGTGCGGAAGAAGCCGCTCGCAAAGGTGATGTGATGCAGCATCAGCGCCAGGAGGAACGACATGACGATGTTGAACGGCACATAGATTGCCGCAAACTTCACCGTGATCCAGAGGCTCTCCCAGAACTGCGGGTCCTCAAACAGCATGGAACGATAGTTCTCGAGCCCGACGAAGGTGCGTTCACCGACAACAGGCCAGTCGTAGAAGCTCATCGTCAAGGAAAAGACGAGCGGGCCGAGCGTGAAGAACAGGAACCCGAGGATCCACGGGGAGATGAACAGATAGGGCGCTGCATAGCGCGCGATGGCGGAGCGCTTGCGCTTTGCCACCTTTGGCTCTGCACCGGCATAGGTCATATCCATCTCCCCGTACTCCCTTTTCTTACTTGATCAGACGCTTGGAGCGGTTGACCGCATCGTCGAGATGCTGCTTGGCATTGCCCTGGTCGATCATCGTCGCCTCGATGGCGCGGGCGAGATTGTCTTGGACCTTGCCCCAGTTGGCGTTCTTCAGGAACGCGTGGGTCTCGGTGTTGGAGGTCGCGAGAATGTCGAAGAAGGGCTTGTAGATCGGGTCCTTGGTCATGCCCTTTTCTTCCGCGACGCTGGTGCGTACCGGCAGATCGTTGATGCGCATGGCGACGGCTTCGGGCGAGGAGAAGAACTTGACGAACTCCCAGGCGAGATCCGGGTGGGCCGCATCCTTGGCGATCGAAATCGCCGAGACGCCAAGTGCCGAATGGGCGGTCTTGTCGCCGAACTTCGGCAGCGGTGCGACACCATACTTGATCCCGGATGCGTCGATGCCCGACTTCGACCACATGGCGCTCTGGAACATGGCGATCTTGCCGCCCTTGAAGAGCGTGCTGCCCGACGTGTCGTCGCCGAGGTTCAGCGTGATCGCTTCCTGCGTCTTGGCCATGTCGGCGAACATGTCGAGCACTTGCGCGGCCGCATCGCTGTTCATGTAGCCGTCGATCTTTTTGCCATCGTCGGAGATGTACTT
>NZ_DASYGZ010000218.1:0-1584 GCF_035999135.1 Ensifer sp. | reverse complement strand
CGTCGTAGATGCCAAGGGCCGCGCGCGGCTCCATCGGGTTGGGCGAAAGCCGGTTGTTGTGGATCGTGACTTCGGTGACGTGCGCCGCCGCTGCGATCGCCTTGTCGGTCGCCGTCTCGTCGCCGATCTGCCAGTCGAAGATCAGGTTGTTGGGTGCTTCGGGATGCAGCTGCGGCTGACCCGTGCGAAGCGCCTTTGACGCATCGATGACGACGGGAAGCTCCTGGTAGTCGACGACCACGGCTTCGGCCGCATCGCGCGCCTCGGCGACGCTGTCGGCGACAACGATCGCCACGGCATCGCCGACATAGCGCACGGTCTCGTGCGCGAGCGGTCGCCAGGCGCCCATCTTCATCGGCGATCCGTCCTTGGAATGGATCATCCAGCCGCAGATCAGGTTGCCGATGCCATCGGCCAGAAGCTGCTTGCCGTCGAGCACGCCGATCACGCCGGGCATGGCCTTGGCGGCTGTGGCGTCCACCTTGATGATCTTCGCATGCGCGTGCGGGCTGCGCACGAACACCGCATATTTCATGCCCGGCACGGACATGTCGTCCGTATAGCGGCCCTTGCCGGTGAGGAACCGCTTGTCCTCCTTGCGCGCCACGCGGGCGCCAATGCCTTCAACTCCCATTGCCGATCTCCTCCCGAGATATCCAGCGACAGTCCTTCGATGACATGCCCTGGGCGGTTTCTCCGCCCAAACGTGCGCCCGCTATTCCGCGGCCACCCGGGCGCCGCTCATTTCGGCGGCTGCGGCAAGGATCGCCTTGACGATGTTGTGGTAACCGGTGCACCGACAGATGTTGCCTTCGAGCTCGGCGCGCACCGTTGCCTCGTCGAGTTGCCCCTGGTGCCTGCGGATCATGTCGACCGCAGTCATCACCATGCCGGGCGTACAGAAGCCGCATTGCAGGCCGTGATTGGCCTTGAACGCCGCCTGCACCGGGTGAAGCTCTCCGTCTGCGGCCAGCCCCTCGATGGTGGTGATATCAGAGCCCGACGCCTGCACGGCGAGCATGGAACAGCTCTTGACCGATTTTCCGTCCATATGGATGACGCAGGCGCCGCATTGCGACGTGTCGCAGCCGACATGGGTGCCGGTCAGTCCGAGATTTTCACGTATGAATTGCACCAGCAATGTGCGGTCGTCGCAATGACCGCTCACCTGACGGCCGTTGACCGTCATTGTTACTTTCGCCATTTCGCTCCTCCGGGGTCGGTCAATGCCAACACGAGCGCGGCCGGAAAGTCGGGTGAGATGGGTTCACGCGACTAAGTACGCGCCAACTGATATCGATGCCCTTCGCCAAGGACCCACTCCTCCCGGATCCATCGGCTTGTTTGTATCATTTGTCTTTTTTTGGAATGCCGCAACCGCTGTTGATCAATAGCCGACAAAAATTTTCCACGGAGGTTGTACCCTTGGAAATAGCGCCTTCATGTCCCGTTCAGGAACGATATCCTTATCTTGCACGCGGGAAGAAACCGCCGGGACCCCGGTAGACTTTCGCGGGACGCGGCGTATTTTCCGGTTTGCAAGTTCAGGTGGAGCGGGATGTGCCCGGCTTCGCCATCATCCAC
>NZ_DASYGZ010000217.1:0-151154 GCF_035999135.1 Ensifer sp. | reverse complement strand
GGCAATGCCCGCGCGATCAAGTCCAGCCCGGAATTCATCCGCATGCGCGAGGAGGTGCTCGGCATCATCTATGGCGACGAACGTGCGTCCGGCAACCCGGAGATGGCCCATGCTTGACAGAGTGACACGCGCAAAGCCGGTCAAGGCCGGCAAGATCTTCGGCGCTCCGGGGGACGGCAGCAGCGGCCTGATCAGTCTGTCAACGACGCTCGTGATCGTCGCCCTCTGGTTTCTCGTGACCGAAGGCGGCTGGGTCAAGCCGCTCTTCCTGCCGTCGCCGCTTTCGGTCTGGGACAAGTTCATGCTGGCGCTGACCGACGGCGTTTCCAATTCGACGCTGGTCGAGCATACGCTCGCCAGTATCGGCCGCGTCTTCGGCGCCTTCCTGCTGGCGCTGGTGACGGCAGTGCCGATCGGCGTCCTGATGGGTGTGAACCGTGTCGTGCGCGGCCTGTTCGATCCGATCATCGAATTCTACCGTCCGCTGCCGCCGCTCGCCTACCTGCCGCTGGTCATCATCTGGCTCGGCATCGGCGAATTTCCGAAGGTGTTCCTGATCTATCTGGCGATCTTCGCGCCGATGGCGATTGCCGCAAGGGCAGGGGTACGTTCCGTCTCCACCGAGCAGATCCACGCGGCCTATGCGATGGGGGCCACCCGCGGCCAGGTCATCAGCCAGGTGATCATGAAGGCGGCCTTGCCGGAGATCTTCACCGGCATGCGCATTGGCATCGGCGTCGGCTGGACCACGCTGGTGGCGGCCGAAATGGTCGCCGCGAACCGGGGCCTCGGCTTCATGGTTCTGAACGCCGCCGAAAACCTCGAAAGCGACACGGTGATCATGGGCATCTTCATCATCGGCATCTTCGCCTTCGCCTTCGATCTGTTGATCCGCTACCTTGAAAAGGTGCTGATCCCCTGGAAGGGCCGCCTCTAACCCAAGCGACCGCTTCGACACTCCATTCGTACTCCGGCCTGGCAGCCCTGAAAGACGGCGTTTCCCGTCTCCGGCGAAGCCATGCCTCGCGACTAGCCAAAGGACAGGACGATGACACTCTCTGCAACCGATCTCAAAACCTTGTTCGATGCCTTCAACCGGCACGACATCGATGGGGTCATGCACTTCTTTTCCGAGGACTGCGTGTTCAACGCGGTCGGAGGACCAGAAGTCTACGGCAACCGTTTCACAGGCACCGAGGCGATCGCCGATGCCTTCAGCGGCGTCTGGACATCGATGCCGGATGCCGAGTGGGGCAATCACAGCCACTTCGTCGAGGGCGATCGCGGCGTGTCGGAATGGACCTTCTCCGGTACGGCCGCCGATGGCAGCCGCATCGAGGCGGAGGGCTGCGACCTCTTCACCTTCCGCAACGGCAAGATCGTGCGCAAGCAGGCGTTCCGCAAGAACCGCCCGGTCCTGCAACCCCGCTACTGACGGCTGGAGCGAAAGCCATGCAACTGCGCGCCACTCCCTTGAAGCCTGCACGAGAGCCGTTCGATCCGGCCTACGACCCCAACCATGCCCGCAGCCCCGGCACGGGCAAGGACTATGCGCCGACCTACTGGATCGGCACTGCCGGGCAGGAACCGGAAGACGACGGCCCGGTCACCCGCGACATCGATGTCGACGTCGCCATCATCGGCTCCGGCTACACCGGTCTTTCCTGCGCCATCCATCTGGCGCGCGAGCACGGCATCAAGGCGACGGTGCTTGAAGCCAACGGCGTTGCCTGGGGCTGCAGCACCCGCAATGGCGGGCAGGCGCAGATTTCGGCCGGCCGGCTGAAGCGCTCGCAATGGATCGCCCGCTGGGGCGTCGACATTGCCCGCAAGATGCACGCCGAGATTTCCGAAGGCTTCGACCTCTTTCGCGCGCTGATCCGGGAACCGGAGATCGACTGCGACCCGCAGGATGGCGGCCACCTCTATATCGCCCACCGCGACAAGATGCTGCCGGCACTCGAAAGCGAGGTCCGTGTCCTCAACGATACCTTCGGCTATCGCGCCCGCATGGTCTCGCGCGACGAGATCCATCGCGATTTCGTCCGCGACGAGGAAGCGCGCGGCGCGATGTACGAGCCCGACGGCATGGGTATCCATGCGGCCAAGCTCGCCTTCGGCTATCTGAGGCTCGCGCGCAGGCTGGGCGCAAAGGTGCACACCTCGAGCCCGGTGCTCGACTGCACCGCAAAGGGCGGCGTGCATTATCTGAGGACGCCGGGTGGTACGGTCAGGGCGCGCGCCGTCTGTATCGCGACTGCCGGCTATACGTCTCCCGGCATGAACGCGCTCACCCGTCACCGGCTGATGCCGATCCTGTCGAACTCGATCGTCACCCGGCCACTGACGGAGAGCGAAAAGCAGGCGCTGAATTTCAGGGCCCGCATTCCGCTGACCGACACGCGCACCTTGCGTCACTACTATCGCATGCTGCCGGATGGACGGGTGCAGATCGGCAGTCGCAGTGCGATCACCGGACGCGACGCCAGCAACCCGAAGCATCTCGAACTGCTTCTCGCCGGTCTCTACCGCAAGTTCCCGGCGCTTCGCGGCATCGACATCGACTACTCCTGGTGGGGCTGGGTGGATGTCAGCCACGACATGATGCCGCGCATCTTCCAGCCGGATCCGGACCAGCGCCTGTTCTACGCCATGGGCTATGGCGGCAACGGTGTCATGTATTCGGCCCAGGCCGGACGCCGCATGGCCCAGATGGTCGCCGGCAAGGGCGGCGGCCTCGACCTTCCGATTTTCACCTCCTCCCTGCCGGGCCACGGGCTTTTGACGCCGTTCCGAAGGCTTGGGCAATGGGGAATGTACCGCTGGTACTACCTCCGCGACGAGATCCTCTAACTCACTGAAATCACTGCCAGGAAAGGAACCACCCCATGAAAATGACCACCGAGGAAGCCTTCGTCAAAGTTCTGCAGATGCATGGCCTCGAACATGCCTTCGGCATCATCGGCTCGGCCATGATGCCGGTGTCGGACCTGTTCCCGAAGGCCGGCATCAAGTTCTGGGACTGCGCCCATGAGACCAACGCCGGCATGATGGCCGACGGCTTCAGTCGTGCGACCGGCACGATGTCGGTCGCGATCGGCCAGAACGGCCCCGGCGTCACCGGCTTCATCACGGCGATCAAGACCGCCTACTGGAACCACACGCCGCTCCTGATGGTGACGCCGCAGGCGGCCAACAAGACGATCGGCCAGGGCGGCTTCCAGGAAGTCGACCAGATGGCGATGTTCGAGGAGATGGTCTGCTACCAGGAAGAGGTGCGCGATCCCTCGCGTATTCCGGAAGTGCTCAACCGCGTCATCGAAAAGGCCTGGCGGGGCTGCGCACCGGCGCAGATCAACATCCCGCGCGACTACTGGACCCAGGTGATCGACGTCGATCTGCCGTCGATCGTCCGCTTCGAGCGTCCGGCAGGCGGTCCGCAGGCGATCGCGGAGGCTGCAAAGCTGCTGTCGGAGGCCAAATTTCCGGTCATCCTCAACGGCGCCGGCGTCGTCATCGGCAATGCCATCTCCGATTCCATGAAGCTTGCCGAGCGCCTCGATGCGCCCGTCTGCTGCGGCTATCAGCACAATGACGCCTTCCCCGGCAGCCACCGACTGTCGGTCGGGCCGCTCGGCTACAACGGCTCCAAGGCGGCGATGGAGCTGATCTCCAAGGCCGATGTGGTGCTGGCGCTCGGCACCCGCCTCAACCCGTTCTCGACGCTTCCCGGCTACGGCATCGACTACTGGCCGAAGAACGCCTCGATCATCCAGGTCGACATCAATGCCGACCGGATCGGTCTGACCAAGAAGGTCTCGGTCGGCATTTGCGGCGACGCCAGACAGGTCGCCCGCCAGATCCTCGAACTGCTGTCGCCCAAGGCCGGTGATGCCGGCCGCGAGGAGCGCAAGGCGACGATCCACCAGACCCGGTCGGCCTGGCAGCAGCAGCTCTCCTCGATGGACCATGAGGACGACGATCCGGGCACCGAATGGAACGAGAGCGCCCGTTCGCGCGAGCCGAACCGCATGTCGCCCCGCCAGGCCTGGCGGGCCATCCAGGCGGCGCTTCCGAAGGAGGCAATCATCTCGACCGACATCGGCAACAACTGCGCGATCGGCAATGCCTATCCGACCTTCGAGGCCGGCCGGAAATATCTGGCACCGGGCATGTTCGGCCCCTGCGGCTACGGCTTCCCGTCGATCGTCGGCGCCAAGATCGGTTGCCCTGACGTGCCGGTGGTCGGCTTTGCCGGCGATGGCGCCTTCGGCATCTCCATGAACGAGATGGGCTCGATCGGCCGCGAGGGCTGGCCGGCGATCACCATGGTGATCTTCCGCAACTACCAATGGGGTGCCGAAAAGCGCAACACGACGCTCTGGTATTCCAACAACTTCGTCGGCACCGAGCTCAACCCCAACCTCTCCTACGCCAAGGTGGCGGAAGGCTGCGGACTGAAGGGCGTGGCCGTCAACACGACGACGGCACTCACCGAGGCGCTTTCCAACGCGATCGCCGACCAGAAGAAGGGTGTCACGACCTTCATCGAAGTCATCCTCAACCAGGAGCTCGGCGAGCCCTTCCGGCGCGACGCGATGAAGAAGCCGGTGCCGGTTGCCGGCATCGACCGCGCCGACATGCGCCCGCAAAAGCGTAGCTGAGAACACCCGATTGCCAGATGCCCGCCCGGGAAAACCGGGCGGGCAGAGCGTCCCGCGAGCGACCGGATTGATATCATGACCTTTACGACCACCGTCCACGAACGTTTCCGAAGTGTGCCCTTGGGCCTTGCGGCCTATTGGCCGGGCTTTGCCGTCACCGCGGCCGTCGCCGTCGCCGCCCAGTTCCTGTCTGATCACTACGGCGCGCCGGCCATGCTGATGGCGCTGCTTCTCGGCATTGCCTTTCACTTCCTGTCCGAGGAGGGGCGCTGCGTTGCCGGCATCGATTTCTGCGCCAAGAAGGTGCTGCGCATCGGCGTGGCACTGCTCGGCATGCGCATCAGCGTTGACCTTCTGATCGGGCTCGGCGCCGGCACGATCCTGCTGCTCATTTCCGCGATCGCGGCCACCATCGGCTTCGGCCTGCTCGCTGCCAAGCTGCTCGGCCGCGGCTGGCGGCTGGCGCTGATCACCAGCGGTTCGGTCGCGATCTGCGGTGCGTCGGCGGCCATGGCGATCGCCACGGTGCTGCCGAAGAACGAGTTTTCCGAACGCAACCTGATCTTTACCGTGCTTTCCGTCACGGTGCTCTCCACCCTCGCGATGATCGCCTATCCGATCATCGCTCAAACCATGGGGCTCGACGCGCGGGCGACCGGCATCTTCTTCGGCGGCACCATCCATGATGTCGCCCAGGTCGTCGGCGCCGGGTTCTCGGTCTCGCCGGAGGCCGGCGAAACCGCGACGCTCGTCAAGCTGATCCGCGTGACCATGCTGGCGCCCGTCGTGCTCATCTTTTCGCTGTCGCTGCGCAAGGTGCCGCAGCCCGAGGGCGAGACCGGCAAGCGCCCGCCACTCCTGCCGGGCTTCGTCGTCGCCTTCCTGATCTTTGCAGCGCTCAACTCCTTCGGCTTCGTGCCGGAACTCGTCGCGAAGGCCGGCATGGAAACTTCGCGCTGGGCGCTGCTTGCCGGCATCGTCGCCGTCGGCATGCGCACCTCGCTTCGCCGTGTTCTTGACGTCGGTGGCGACGCGGTCGCGCTCATCGTCGCCGAAACCGTCTTCATCGCCCTCTTCATCCTCGTCGGCATTCACTATCTGGGGCACGCCTGATGAAACCGCTTGATCGCATTCTCGAAGCCGCGAAATCCGCGCCCCGTCATATCGTGCTTGCCGAGGGCGAGGACCCGCGCATCGTCGAAGGCGCCTTGCGGGCGGTGCGGGCCGGCCTTGCCGAGATCACGCTCGTCGGCAGTCGCGATGTCGTTGAGGAACGGCTGTCAGACGCTGGCGCAGGATCGGACGAAATCCGTATCGAGGATCCGGCTTCATCGTCGCTGACCCCGCGCCTTGCCGCCGCCTACCATCAGCTGCGCCGAGGCAAGGGCGTGGACGAGGCGGCGGCAGCCGAGGCTGTGCGATCGCCCCTCGTCTTCGCCGCGATGATGGTCCGGGAGGATGAGGCCGACGGCACGGTCGGCGGGGCGGTCGCGACCACGGCGGACACCGTTCGCGCAGCGCTGCAGACGATCGGCCGCGCGCCTGGTGTCGGCCTGGTATCGAGTTTCTTCCTGATGATGCTCTGCGCGCCGCATCACGCCAAGAAGGGCGCCTTCGTCTTTGCCGATTGCGGTCTGGTGGTGGACCCCGATGCTCAGGGCCTTGCCGATATCGCGGTGACGTCGGCGGGATCCTTCGAGGCGCTTGCGGGAAAACCTGCAAAGGTGGCGATGCTCTCATTTTCGACCGCCGGCAGTGCGGCGCACGAGCGCGTTTCCAAGGTGGTGGAGGCAACAAGGCTTGCCCATGCCGCAGCCCCTGATCTGGCCATCGACGGCGAATTGCAGTTCGACAGCGCCTTCGTCGAAGCGGTCAGTGCCGCCAAGGCCCCCAATTCGGCGCTGCACGGCGAAGCCAATGTCTTCGTCTTCCCGAACCTCGACGCGGCCAATATCGGCTACAAGATCGCCCAGCGGATCGGTGGCGCCGCCGCCATCGGCCCCATCTTGCAGGGGCTCGCCAAACCGGCCAACGACCTCTCGCGCGGCTGCAATGTCGATGATGTCTTCCACATGATCGCGGTGACCGTCGTCCAGGCTTCAGGCGGGCAATCGGGTGGGGTGGCGGAAAGAGGGTAAGTGTTGGTCAGGCGGTCTTTGCAAGGCTGCGCGCGATGTCGAAGAAGGCGCTGACGAGCTTGCCGTTGCTGCGTTCGCGCAGACAGATCAGCGCCTCGTCCATCAGCATTTCCGGTGCTGCGATGCGGATGGGTACGAGACGGTTGTCCTGGCCGAATTCGGCCGAGGAGACGAAGCCGACCCCGCCACCGGCGGCCACGATCTCGCGCACGGCCTCGCGCCCTTCGGCTTCGATGAGAGGCGTCAGCGGCACGCCGCATTGCTCGGCCATGGCTTCCAGTTTCTGCCGGGTCTTGGAGCCCTGTTCGCGCATCACCAGCGGGTGTTTGGCGAGGTCGGCGAAAGTCACGGTTTCCTGTCCCGCAAGTGGGTAGTCGCGGCTGGCGAAAGCGATGATCGGGGTGGAATTCAGTTTCAGGATGTCGAAATCACTCGATTGCGGGATCTCGCCGAGCACGCCGATATCGGCCTCATAGGCATGCAGGCTGGTGATCACCGTCTCGGTGTTGCCGGAATCGATCGAGACCTGAACCGTCGGATAGGTGCGCCGGAACGCGGCAAGGATATGCAGCAGATGGTGGGCGGCGTCGGCGACGATGCGCAGCTTTCCGGCCCGGAGCGCCCGCGATTCCGACAGCAGGTCCAGCGCCTGCTGCTCGACGTCGAACATGCGGCGGGTCACTTCCAGAAGCTGCTGGCCGGCCTGGGTCAGCGTGACCTGCTTCTTGTTCCGGTTGAAGAGCAGGACGTCGTATTCCTCCTCGAGCTTTCGCACCTGGTCGGAAACCGCAGGCTGGGTGAGGAACAGCGCTTCTGCCGCGCGCGAGAAGCCGCCGTGGATCGCGACATTGTGGAAGGCGCGGAGCTGGACATAGCGCATGCGGGAGATGCCTCACATGGATAGATTTGATTGATAGGTTCATTAGAACGAACGATTTGATTTATGTAAAGTAGCAAAGGATAGTTTTTGGATTGCATCTTTTCCGGAGCGCGCCCATGAACCTCCCGGCTGTCGCCCTTGAGCTTGCCGCCGCCACCGTCCTGTTGCTCTACGCCGTCAGTCTAGTGAAGAAAGGCGTCGAGGCGGCCGCGGGGGATATCGTCGCGCGAACGGTCGGTGGAGCCGGTGGGCGTCCTAGGGCTGCCGCCTGCGGCTGTCTGGTGGCCATCGCCCTGCAAAGTTCGACGGCCGTCGCCATGCTTGCCGCCGGTTTCGCGGTCAGTGGTGCCTTGGCGCTCGACATCGGTCTTGCGGTGTTGCTCGGCGCCGACCTCGGCTCGGCCCTCGTCGTCAAGATCCTGTCCTTCGACCTGCATTGGCTGGCGCCGCTTCTGATCGCAACGGGCGGCCTTGCGCACCTCAAGGCATCGGCCCGCAAGACGGTCGAAGGCGGGCGCGCCGTGCTTGGCATCGGGCTTCTGCTCCTGTCGCTGCAGATGATTGGCCATGCCACGCAGCCGCTGGCGCAGAGCCCGCTGCTGCCCTCCATCGTCGCCTTTATCGGCAAGGACGCGTTGAGCGTGATGATCCTCGCAGCGTTCTTCACCTGGGCGCTGCATTCGAGCGTGGCGGCGATCCTGCTGATCCTCACCTTTGCCGCCAAGGGCATCGTGCCCGTCGAGGTCGGCATTCCCCTGGTTCTCGGCGTCAATGTCGGCGGCGGGCTGATAGCACTCTGGCTGACGCGCGGTCTGCCGGTCGAGGGCCGGCGGCTGCCGCTTGGAAACCTGCTGTTTCGTGCGCTGTTCGGCGCCTTGATTTTCGCTCTTTTTTCGCTGCATGTCCCATTCGATTGGCTTCCCGGAGCGACTGCGGCCGCAAAGCTTGTCAACCTGCATGTGCTTTTCAACGCTGCGCTTGTCGTCGTAGGGACGATCTCCTGCGGCCCGATGGCGCGCCTCCTTCGTCTGCTTGCGCCCGATGCCGTTGGCAACGCCAACCAATCGACCCATGTCAGCGCACTTGACCGCGCATTGATCGACAAACCGCCGCAGGCGCTTGCGGCCGCGGCGCGCGAGGTCTTGCACATGGGCGATCTCATCGCCCGCATGCTGGACCCGGTCATGACCGTCATTGCCTCGCCGACACCGCAGGCGGTCAAGGCGCTACGCGGCATCGACGGCGATATCCATCGGGCACACAGCGAGATCAAGCTCTACATCGCCGCCGTCAACCGCGGCATTCTCACAGTAGATCAATCGCGACGTGGCATCGAGCTCACCGAGGCGGCAATCCATCTCGAATATGCTGGCGACGTGGTTGCAAAGAACCTCCTGCAAATGGCCGAGGAGCGGCTGGAAGGGGCGGGTGCCTTCTCACACGATGGGTGGCAGGAACTCACTTTGCTGCACGCGGCCGTGTCTTCCAACGTCAGGCTTGCGGCCAGTCTTCTGGTGTCGCCAGATCCGGTGATTGCCCGCGAAATGGTCCGGCAGAAGGAACATATCCGCCGGCTCGTCGAGGAGAGCAGCAAGAACCATCTGGAGCGGCTTCGCCAGGGCGTGGCCGCCAGCATCCTGTCGAGCGACATGCACTTGGAGATCGTGCGGGCGCTGAAGGAGGTCAATTCGCTGGTCACGACCATGGCCTATCCGCGCCTGCGCGAGAGCGGCGACCTGCTTGAAAGCCGGCTGGTGCCCGCTGCCTAGTTGTATAAATTGAAACGATAGATTGATACAAAAGAACGATTTTACAGATAGATGTTTCCGCCCCATTGTCGTTCTCGAACACGCCAACCGCGAGGACGGACAATGCCAAACACCGCTTCTGAGAGAACCATCGCGCCGCTCGAAACGCCGAGGCTCGGCGAGCCCTATCTCTTGACGCCCGGCCCGCTGACGACGGCCTACGCGGTCAAGGAAGCCATGCTTCGGGACTGGGGGTCCTGGGATGGCGACTTCCGGGCGATGACGGCGAAACTGCGCCGCGAACTGCTCGACATCGCCGGCGATACCAAGGGAGAGTTCGATTGCGTGCCGATGCAGGGAAGCGGCTCGTTTTCCGTGGAAGCGATGCTCGGCAGCTTCGTTCCGAAGGACGGCAAGGTCCTGGTGCTGATGAATGGCGCCTATGGCAAGCGCATCGCCCAGACGCTCACTTACTTGAGCCGCGACCACGTGACGATCGACAAGGGGGACTACATGCCGCCCCGCGGACCGGAAATTGCCGCAGCACTTGACGCCGACCCTGCCATCACCCACGTCGTCGTCGTCCACTGCGAGACCAGCTCCGGCATTCTCAACCCGCTGAAGGAAATCTCCGACACCGTCTATTCCCGCGGTCGCAAGCTGCTGGTCGATTCCATGAGCGCCTTTGGCGCCGTACCGGCGGGCGTCAACGACTTCCGCTACGAGGCAATTGTGTCCTCGGCCAACAAGTGCATCGAAGGCGTTCCGGGCTTCGGCTTCGTCATCGCCCGCAGAAACGAGCTCGAGGCCGCCAAGGGCCGCAGCCATTCGCTCAGCCTCGATGTGCACGCCCAGTGGGACTACATGAACAAGACCGGTCAGTGGCGCTTCACGCCGCCGACCCATGTGGTGGCGGCCTTCCTCGAAGCCTTGCGGCTGCACCGCGAGGAGGGTGGTGTTGCCGGCCGCGGCGCCCGCTACGCCCGCAACCGAGACGTGATGGTCGCCGGCATGCGCGAGGCCGGCTTCGAGACGCTGCTAGCCGACCAGTGGCTGTCGCCGATCATCGTCACCTTCTTCAGCCCGGCCCATCCCGCCTTCGCCTTCGATCGCTTCTACGACCTGATGAAGGACAAGGGCTTCATCATTTATCCGGGCAAGCTGACCGTCGTGGACAGTTTCCGGGTCGGCTGCATCGGCCGCATGGACGAACACGTCATGCGCCGCGTGGTCGAAGCCGCCCGCACTTCCCTCAATGAAATGGGCGTCGACAGCGCCGCCCCGCCGGCCGTCGCGCTTGAAGAACGCCGCCGTCTCGCTGCCTGAAAGGAAATTCCAATGAACCAGATGTCCAAGATCACCGTCACCGCCAACCGCCGCACCTATCCCTGGCCGAAGGTTCCCGCGATTGCCATCTGCCTTGACGGCTGCGAACCGGCCTATCTTGACGAAGCCATCAAGGCCGGGCTGATGCCGACGCTCGAACGCATCCGCAAGACCGGAACGGAACGCACGGCCCTCAGCGTCATCCCGAGCTTCACCAACCCGAACAACCTGTCGATCGCCACCGGACGCCCGCCGGCGATCCACGGCATCTGCGGCAACTACCTCTACGAACCCCAGACCGGCAACGAAGTCATGATGAACGACCCGCGCTTCCTGCGCGCGCCGACCATCTTCAAGGCGTTCTACGACGCCGGTGCGAAGGTCGCCGTGGTGACGGCGAAGGACAAGCTGCGGGCGCTGCTCGGCCACGGCCTGAAATTCGACGAGGGCAGGGCGATCTGCTTCTCCTCGGAAAAGTCCGACAAGACGAGCAAGGCGGAAAACGGTCTCGACAATGCCTCGGCCTGGCTCGGCCGTCCCGTGCCGGAAGTCTACTCCGCCGATCTCTCCGAGTTCGTCTTTGCCGCCGGCGTCAAGCTCCTGAAGGAGTTCCGTCCTGACGTCATGTACCTGACGACCACCGACTACGTGCAGCACAAATATGCGCCAGGCGTCCCGCAGGCGAATGCCTTCTACGAGATGTTCGACAAGTACCTGACCGAACTGGATGCACTCGGTGCGGCGATCATAGTCACCGCCGACCACGGCATGAAACCGAAGCACAAGGCGGATGGCTCGCCCGATGTCGTCTACATCCAGGATCTGCTCGACCAATGGCTCGGCAAGGACGCAGCCCGGGTGATCCTGCCGATCACCGACCCCTATGTCGTGCACCACGGTGCGCTCGGCTCCTTCGCCACGGCCTATCTGCCTGAAGGCGTCGACAAGGAAGAGATCATCGAACGCCTGAAGGCGATCGAGGGCATCGACGTCGTGCTCACCCGCCCGGAAGCTTGCGTGCGTTTCGAACTTCCCGACGACCGCATCGGCGACCTCGTACTGATCTCGACCGAAAACAAGACGCTCGGCACCAGCGAGCATCGCCACGATCTCGCAGCCCTCAACGAACCGCTGCGCTCGCATGGCGGCCTCACCGAGCAGGAAGTGCCGTTCATCGCCAACCGCAAGCTGCCCGAGCTGCTTTCGGCCGGCACGTTGCGCAATTTCGACGCCTTCTTCTACGCGCTCGTCGCCGCGGCACAAGTTGCGCACTAGGGAGGACGCGATGACCAAGGTGGAAACGACATTCGCCATTCGCCATGAGCCGATGCGGATCGCCGGCAAGGCGGTCGATACCGAGGGGCGCATCGAGGTGCGCTATCCCTTCAACGATGCCGTGATCGGCACGGTGCCGGCAGGCAACGCCGAACATGCCCGCAAGGCCTTCGAGATCGCGGCGGCCTACCAGCCGAAGCTGACGCGCTACGAGCGTCAGCGCATCCTGCTCAAGGCCGCGGACCTGCTCGTTGCCCGCAAGGAGGAAATCTCCGACCTGATCACGCTGGAGCTTGGCATCTCCAAGCAGGATTCGCTCTATGAGGTCGGCCGCGCCTTCGACGTGCTGACGCTGTCCGGCCAGATGTGCATCCATGACGATGGCGAGATCTTCTCCTGCGACCTCACCCCGCACGGCAAGGCGCGCAAGATCTTCACCACCCGCGAGCCCCTGACCGCCATCTCGGCGATCACCCCCTTCAACCATCCGCTCAACATGGTGGCGCACAAGGTGGCGCCGGCGGTGGCGACCAACAATTGCGTCGTCTTGAAGCCGACCGAGCTCACGCCGATGACGGCGTTGATCTTCGCCGACATTCTTTACGAGGCCGGCTTGCCACCGGAGATGCTGTCCGTCGTCACCGGCTGGCCCGCCGATATCGGCATGGAGATGATCAACAATCCGAACTTCGACCTCATCACCTTTACCGGCAGCGTTCCGGTCGGCAAGCTGATCGCCGCGCATGCCCATTACAAGCGACAGGTGCTGGAGCTCGGCGGCAACGACCCGCTGATCATCCTCAACGATCTCTCCGACGACGATCTCGCCAGGGCAGCAGATCTCGCCGTGGCCGGCGCAACCAAGAACTCCGGCCAGCGCTGCACGGCGGTCAAGCGCATCCTCTGCCAGGAAAGCGTCGCCGACCGCTTCGTACCGCTGGTGCTGGAGCGAGCAAAGAAGCTGAAGTTCGGCGATCCGATGGATAGGGCAACCGAACTCGGTACGGTGGTCCATGCCCGCGCGGCGGAGGTCTTCGAACAGCGTGTGTTGAAGGCCGCGGAAGAAGGGGCGGAGATCCTCTATCATCCCGCCCGCAAGGGTGCGCTGTTGCCGCCGATCGTGGTCGACCGCGTCGCGCATTCGAGCGAGCTGGTGATGGAAGAAACCTTCGCGCCGATCATCCCGATCGTGCGCGCGCCCGACGACGATGATGCTCTGATCGCGCTGTCGAACTCCACCGCCTTCGGGCTCTCCTCCGGCGTCTGCACCAACGATTTCCGCCGCATGCAGAAATACATCGCAGGGCTGAAGGTCGGCACGGTCAACATCTGGGAAGTGCCGGGCTACCGCATCGAGATGAGCCCCTTCGGCGGCATCAAGGATTCGGGTAACGGCTACAAGGAAGGCGTCATCGAGGCGATGAAGAGCTTTACCAACGTCAAGACATTCTCCTTGCCATGGTGATCTGAAGCGCTTTCCCCGCTTCTCGCCCTCCTGGGAGCCGCGATGTCGGCTCCCTTTTTTTGTTGGCGGATACGCGTCTGCGCGATCCATCCGGTCGACGTCGAGCCCTTTGCCTTCGCATGCGGCAGATCAATTCCAGTCTGAGCGAAAAGCGCCGATGCTTTAGCCATTTGGCTGCCGATTTGCTCGGTTTTACGGCATCTGACCCATAGTTTTTATCTTTTGAACGATAAGAATAATAAATTTTACTTACAGGAAAGCGCTGCGCAGAATGCTTTCCGAAGCCGAATATCACAGGGCAACGACAAGATTGCCCGCCGCGCTTCCCCGGTTATACCAGGTCTTCAGAGGAGAACTTCAACATGAACAGACGCATGCTGCTTTTGCTTGCCGGCGCCACTTCCGCTGTGCTTCCTGCCGTCGCTGCCGCTGAAAGCCAATTGACGGTCTACACCGCCGTCGAAGCTGTCGACCTCGACCGCTACAAGGCGACCTTCGAGAAGGCGCATCCGGATATCAAGATCAACTGGGTGCGCGATTCCACCGGCGTCATGACCGCCAAGCTCCTTGCCGAAAAGGACAATCCGCAGGCGGACGTCGTCTGGGGCCTCGCCGCAACCTCGCTGCTTCTGCTGAAGACCGAAGGCATGCTGGAACCCTACCAACCCAAGGGCGTCGAGGCGCTCGACCCGAAATTCGTCGACAAGGACACGCCGCCGAGCTGGGTCGGCATGGACGCCTATGTCGCAGCCCTCTGCTACAACACCGTCGAGGGGCAGAAGCTCGGCCTCACGCCGCCGACGAGCTGGAAAGACCTGACGAAGCCGGAATACAAGGGCCATGTCGTGATGCCGAACCCGGCATCCTCGGGCACCGGCTTCCTCGACGTCTCCGGCTGGATGCAGATGTGGGGCGAGGAGAAGGCCTGGGACTTCATGGACAAGCTCCATCAGAACATCTCGGCCTACACCCATTCCGGCTCCAAGCCGTGCAAGATGGCCGGCGCCGGCGAAGCCGTCATCGGCGTTTCCTTCGAGTTCCCGGGCGCCAAGGCCAAGAGCGCCGGCGCACCGATCGACATCATCTTCCCCGCCGAAGGTTCGGGCTGGGAGGCTGAGGCAACGGCGATCGTCGCCGGTACGGCCAACCTCGAAGCCGCAAAGACGCTGGTCGACTGGTCGGTCACCAAGGAAGCCAACGAGATGTACAATGCCGGCTATGCCGTCGTTGCCTATCCGGGGGTGGCCAAGCAGGTCGAGCACCTGCCCGACGACATTGCGTCGCGGATGATCGTCAACGACTTCGAATGGGCCGCCAACAACCGGGCGGATATCCTCAAGGAATGGCAGAAGCGCTACGACGCCAAGTCGGAGCCGAAGAGCTGATCCGGACCGATCGGGCGTGGCGCCAACGCGCTGCGCCCACCTCGCATTCTCTGAAAGAAATCCCTCAAGCCAGCGGAGCTTGCAGATGAGGCATGCCCTGTCGATCGAACCGACACCCACCAGCCGTCAGCACTTCGCCGATGACGCGGCCGCGGAGCCGGCCCCCTATCTTCAGATCTCGGATCTCTGGAAAACCTATGGCGATTTCGTTGCGCTGCGCGACATCGAGCTGTCGATCGCCAGGGGTGAGTTCATCTGTTTCCTCGGTCCCTCCGGCTGCGGCAAGACGACATTGCTCAGGGCGATCGCCGGCCTTGATCTGCAGACGCAGGGCACCATCCTGCAGGATGGCCGCAACATCTCGACGCTGCCGGCCTCCAGCCGCGACTACGGCATCGTCTTCCAGTCCTATGCGCTCTTTCCCAATCTGACGATCGAGCAGAACATCGCCTTCGGTCTCGAAAACACCGGCCGGTCGAAGGCGGGGGTCGCGTCCCGCGTCTCGGAACTGCTGGAGACGGTCGGCCTGTCGGCGCACGGCAAGAAATATCCGGCCCAGCTGTCGGGTGGCCAGCAGCAGCGCATCGCGCTTGCCCGCGCCATTGCCATCTCGCCGGGGCTGCTCTTGCTCGACGAGCCGCTTTCGGCGCTCGACGCCAAGGTGCGCGTTCATCTTCGCCACGAGATCAAGGCGCTGCAAAGGAAACTCGGCGTTACCACCATCATGGTCACCCACGACCAGGAGGAGGCGCTCGCCATGGCCGACCGGATCGTCGTCATGAACCATGGCGTCATCGAGCAGGTCGGGTCGCCGACCGACATCTATCGCCACCCCGAAACGCTGTTCGTCGCCGATTTCATCGGCGAGACCAACCAGTTTCCAGCCCGTGTCATCGGGGAGGGCGAGGTCGAGATCGGTCATTCGGCCTTCTGTTGCTCGACCGAGGATTTTGGCGCCGGCCACGCGGCAACGGCCGTCGTGCGCCCGGTCGACATCATCCCGCACGGCGCCGATGCCCACGCCGCCAACGCCATCGATCGGCCGGCAACGCCGCAAAACCTGATCGACGCCGAGGTGCAGGAAATGGAGTTCCTCGGCATGTTCTGGCGCACGCGCCTGACAGCACCCCGCCTTGGCGAGCGCACGCTGGTCGCCGATTTCTCGGTCAACGCCGTCCGGCGCCTCAGGATCGAGACGGGCGGCGCCATCCAGGTTGAAATCCCGCGCGAGCGCCTGTTGCTCTATCCAAGGGGTGCCTGACGATGAACATGGTCCTCGAAGCGCCGCATCTTCCCGTGATCGGCAAGCGCCTGCGCCAGCAAGCCTCGCGGGACGACCGCATCAAGCTCGGCTTCATGGCGGTCATCGGGCTCTATCTGGTCGTCGCCCTCGGCGCCCCGCTCTTCGTCATGCTGTCGAAGTCGTTGTCGACCTATCGGTTCGATCTCCAGGCCTTCGAGTTCCAGGTGAGCGACGAGACGGGTGATAACTGGGGACCGGTGGTCAGTGCGGCGGACCTCAACCGGGAGCTCCAGGCGGTGACGGAGCCCGAGCTTTCCAGCAGTTCCGACGGACGGCTGGCGGCCACAAAATTCTTCCCGGACTTCAAGTTCCGCAGCCCCGTTCACTACCGCATTCGCGGCACGACCGACGATGCCGCCTTCCTGGTCGGCTCCACGCTCGAAAAAGGGACGGGGTGGCGAGACTACGATTCCGGCACCTTCCGACGCGTGGTGCTGCGACCCGCGCGCGCGCTCGGTTTTACGAATTTCACGACTTATTTCTCGACGCCGGCGCTTGCGCAGTCGATCTACAATTCCGTGCTGATGGCGGTGATCAGCACTGTTTTCACGATCTCGATCGCCTTTGCGCTTGCCTATGGCCTGACGCGCAGCTGCATGCCGCTCAAGGGCCTGTTTCGCGGCATCCTGACGATCCCGATCCTCGTGCCGTCACTCTTGCCGGGCATCGCGCTCGTCTATCTCTTCGGCAACCAGGGCATCTTCAGAGATTGGCTATTCGGTCATTCGATCTACGGGCCGATCGGCATCGTCATCGGTTCGATCTTCTTCACCCTGCCGCATGCCTTCCTGATCATCCTGACGGCGCTCTCCATTGCGGACGCACGCCACTACGAGGCCGCCGCGTCGCTGAAAGCCAGCAAGTGGCGGACCTTTACGACCGTTACGGTGCCCGGCGCCCGCTTCGGCATCGTTTCGGCCGCCTTCGTCGTCTTCACGCTTGTCATCACCGATTTCGGCCTGCCCAAGGTGATCGGCGGGCAATACGGCATGCTCGCCGTCGACATCTACAAGCAGGTGATCGGCCAGCAGAATTTCGAGATGGGCGCGGTCGTTTCCGTCATCCTGCTGGTGCCGGCGGTGCTTGCCTTTTACGTCGACCGGCACATGCAGAAGCGACAGGTGGCGTTGCTGTCGGCGCGCGCCGTACCCTACCAGCCGAAACGCAATGCTCGCACCGATGGGCTTTGCTTCGCCTTTGCCTGTCTCGTCAGCCTCTTCATCCTCGGCATGATCGCCATGTGCCAGATAGCGGCGGTGGTGAAGTTCTGGCCCTATGATTTGACGCTGACAGCCAAGAACTTCGCCTTCGACCTGATGGACGGCGGCGGCTGGGCCGCCTATGGCAACTCGATCCGGCTGGCACTTCTGACGGCGCTGTTCGGCTCGGTCGTCGTCTTTGCCGGGGCCTACATGGTGGAGAAGGCCGACGGCTTCCGGCTCGGCCGCGGGGTCTTCCATTTCCTGGCGATGATGCCGATGGCCGTGCCCGGCATGGTGCTCGGCCTTGCCTATATCTTCTTCTTCAACAATCCCGCCAATCCGCTGCACCCGATCTACGGCACGATGGCGATCCTGGTCGTGTCGACGGTGACGCACTTCTACACGGTCGCCCATCTGACGGCACTGACGGCGCTGAAGCAGATGGACCCGGAGTTCGAATCGGTTGCCGCCTCGCTGAAGCAGCCCTTTCACCGGCTGTTCTTCCGGGTCACGGTGCCGGTCTGCCTGCCGGCGATCCTCAACATCGCGATCTATCTCTTCGTCAACGCGATGACGACGGTCTCGGCGGTGGTGTTCCTCTATTCGACGGATACAAAGCTTGCCTCGGTCGCGGTGCTCAACATGGACGATGCCGGTGACATCGCGCCTGCCGCGGCCATGGGCATGATGATCTTCTACACCAATGTCGCGGCGAAACTCGTCCATGCGCTGATCGCGCGCGGACTGCTCGCCCGCACCCAGGCCTGGCGCTAGCCGGTTCCCGGCCCCCAATTCGATGCGCCTGCCTTCCTGCACGAAGGCAGGCGCTTTGCTTTGATCGATTAGGCGACGCGCCGTTCTTCAATCTGGCCCCTGCGTTCGTTGCCCGCGCGCAGGCGTTCCATTTCGGCAAGGCGCGTGCGCTGCGGCGTCAGTCCATAGCGCTCGCGGTAGGTACGGGAAAAATGCGAGGCGGTGGAAAAGCCGCAGGCGACCGCGATCTCGATGATCGGGAGAGACGAGGTCAAGATCAGCAGATGGGCGCGCTCGAGCCTGAGGTCGAGATAGTAGCGCGCCGGCGTGCGGCCCATTTCCTTGCGAAACAGGCGCTCCATCTGGCGCCTTGAAAGGCCGGTCGCAGGCGACATGTCGGCAAGCTTCACCGGTTCGACAATGTTGGCTTCCATCTGCTCGACGATCCGGATCAGTGACGGGTTGTCGATGCCAAGGCGGGCCTGAAGCGGCAGACGCTGGCGCTCGCCCGTCTCGCGCAACCGTTCGCAGAGCGCCGCCTCGCAGATGCGGTTGGTCACCTCCTGGCCAAGGTCCGCCTCGATGATGCGCAAGACCATGTCGAAGGGCGCATTGCCGCCGGCGCAGGTGTAGATGCTGCCATCGATCTCGAATGCCGTCTGGCGGGCCCCAGCCATGAAGAACCGTTCGGAGAAGTCGGGAAAATGCTCCCAGTGCACGGCACAGCGGCGCCCGTCGAGCAGGCCGGCGCGCGCAAGACTGTAGACGCCGCCGGCGAGTCCGGCGAGGCGCACATGGCTGCGGGCGCACGATCGCAGCCAGCCCTCCAGCGCCCTGTCAGCGGGCGGTTTCGTGCGGCCGCCGCAGATGACGACGAAGCCCGGTTCCGTGTTTCGCCGGAACCGGTCTCGCTCATCCAAGAGCCGCCCGGCCGCGGCAACCTTCGTGCCACAGGATGAGGTCGCGGGTGCGCCATCCACCGTGACGAAGCGCCAGCCGTAAACCGGGCGATCGGCCACGTCATTGGCCAGGCGCAGCGCTTCGATCGCCGCCGAAAACCCGTACAACGCGAAGCCATCAAGCAGATAGAAGGTAAAATGGTGGCTGCGTGCGCCTGCCTGCATCGTATCCCCCTGGTCGCGAAGGAAGCCTTCGTCTTTGAATGGAAGAGTTTGTTACATTATGCAACATAAAAGAACATTTCCAAGCGTATTCTGAAGGGGCATGCGGTGAATCTGTAGTCGAGCAGCAGAGACCTGGGCGAAATTAACCTGTTTGGGGCGAAATCGGCTGGCGAAATGGACGGTTGGCTTGTCAAGAAGACAAAAATGGACACAGATGGTGACATGTCGGATCCCCAAAGCGCCCGCGCTCTCGCCCCACGCCGCCACGGCGAAATCCTCAGGCGCCTCGCCACGGATGGCACCGTCAGCATCACTGAGCTATCGGACTTCTTCGACGTGTCGCGGCAGACGATCCGCCGGGACCTGAAGTTGCTTGCCGATCGCGGTCAGCTCGACCTGGTCCATGGCGGCGCCACCCTGTTCGAGGCGACCGAGGCGGCTTTTGTCGAGCGGCGCGAGGAAAACGCCGGGCCCAAGGCGGCGATCGGTCGTGCGGCGGCGGAGCTGGTGCGCGATGGCATGGTGATCTTCCTGGATTCCGGCACCACGACGCTGGCGGTCGCCCATGCCTTGTCCGGACGGAAAAACCTAACGATCTGTACGACTTCGCTGTCAATCGCGCTGTTGATGTGCCGGCAGCCGCTAGTGCGGGTCCATATGCTCGGCGGCGAGATCGATCCGGACGAGGAGGCAGCCGTCGGCATCGACGCGCTCGAAGCGATCAATCATTTCCGCGTCGATGTCGCCTTTCTCGGCGGTGGCGGTCTGTCTCCCGACGGCGAAGTGACCGACTTTACCCGCAGTGGCGCCGAGCAGCGCTCCCGCATGGTGGTGACGGCCGCCAAAGCCTATTTCGTGCTCGACAGCTCCAAGTTCGGGCGGTTGACGCCGCTGCGCATTCCGCGCTTCGAGGCTGCGGCCGGTGTCATCGTCGACCGGCGTCCGCCCGAGGCGATCCGTGAGGCGCTGGAGCGCAAAGGCCCGGCGCTGATCGTTGCCGAGTCGTAATGTAATATTTTGTAACTTTTTGTCTTGTTCTTTGGCGATGTTTTGTTACCGTGTGGCCTTCCATGGTTTCGGGAGGTCGTTTCATGGCGCAGGAATTTCCAACGCAGGCACAGGTCGTCATTGTCGGTGGCGGTATCATCGGGTGTTCGGTCGCCTATCACCTGACCAGGCTCGGCTGGACCGACATCGTCCTTCTGGAGCAGGGGCAGCTGAGCGGCGGCACGACCTGGCACGCAGCCGGGCTCGTCGGCCAGTTGCGCAGCCACGCCAACATGACCAGCCTGATCAAGTACTCGACCAAGCTCTACAGCGAGCTGGAGTCCGAGACCGGCCTTGCCACCGGCTGGAAGAATTGCGGCTCGCTGTCGGTTGCGCGCACCGAGGACCGCATGACCGTGCTGAAGCGCACGGCGGCGTCCGCCCGTGCGCAAGGGGTCGAGATCGAGGTGATCTCGCCGAAAGAGGCGCAGGATCTCTGGCCGGTCATGGCCATCGACGATCTCGTCGGCGCCGTCTGGCTGCCGGGTGACGGCAAGGCCAATCCGACCGACCTGACGCAATCGCTTGCCAAGGGTGCGCGCAACCGCGGTGCTCGGGTCATCGAGCGCGTCCGGGTCACCGGGATTACGACGAAGAACGGCGCCGTCACCGGCGTGGAATCCGACCGTGGCGCGATCGCCGCCGAGATCGTCGTCAACTGCGCGGGGCAATGGGCGCGCAAGGTCGGCCAGATGTGCGGCGTCACCGTGCCGCTGCACTCGGCCGAACACATGTATATCGTCACCGGCCGGATCGAAGGCGTGCATCCCGATTTGCCGGTCATACGCGATCCCGACGGCTATATCTATTTCAAGGAAGAGGTCGGCGGTCTCGTCATGGGCGGCTTCGAGCCGGAGGCCAAGCCCTGGGGCATGGCCGGCATTCCCGATGATTTCGAGTTCGCCCTTTTGGCCGATGATTGGGACCAGTTCGAGATCCTGATGCACAATGCGCTGCAGCGCGTACCGCAGTTGGCGACATCTGAGGTGAAAAAGTTCTACAACGGGCCGGAGAGCTTTACCCCCGACAACAACTTCATTCTTGGCGAGGCGCCGGAGCTGAGAAACTTCTTCGTCGGTGCGGGTTTCAACTCCATGGGGATCGCCAGCGCCGGCGGAGCAGGGCGGGCGCTCGCCGAATGGATCGTCAACCGCGCCCCGACCATGGATCTCTGGCCGGTCGATATCCGCCGCTTCGCCGGCTTCAACAACAATCCGCGTTGGCTGCACGACCGCGTCAAGGAGACGCTCGGTCTCCACTACGCGATGCCCTGGCCGAACCGGGAGCTGGACACGGCGCGCCCCTTCCGTCGCTCGCCGCTCTACGATCGGCTTGCCGCCAGGGGCGCGTGCTTCGGCTCCAAGATGGGATGGGAGCGTGCCAACTGGTTTGCAGTCGGCGGCGAAAGCCCGGTGACGGAATACGCCTTCGGCCGGCAGAACTGGCACGAGGCGGTGAAGCGCGAGATGAAGGCGACACGCGAAGCCGCCGGCATCTTCGACCAGACGTCGTTCGCCAAGCTGCTCGTCCAGGGGCGGGATGCAGCAACGGCGCTCAACCGCATCTGCGCCGCCGACGTCGACGTCGAGATCGGCCGTTCCGTCTATACCGGCGTCCTGAACAAGCGCGGCGGTTACGAAAGCGACCTCACGGTCATGCGTCTTGCTACCGACCGCTTCCTGCTGATCACCGGTTCGGCGCAGGCCGTGCACGATGCGGACTGGATCCGCAAGAACATTGCCACTGATGCCCACGTAACACTCACCGACGTCACGTCGGCCTATTCGGTGCTGGCGTTGATGGGGCCGAAATCCCGTGACCTCCTCGCTCGCCTTACCTCGGCGGATATCTCCAACGAAGGCTTTCCCTTCGGGACGATCCGGGAAATCGACATCGGCTACGCAACTGCCTATGCCAACCGCATGACCTATGTCGGTGAACTCGGCTGGGAACTGATCGTGCCGACCGAGTTCACGGTCGGCGTCTACGAGGCGCTGCACGAGGCCGGCCGCGATTTCGGTCTGACGGATTGCGGCTACTACGCGCTTGAGGCCCTCAGGCTGGAGAAGGGGTACCGCGCCTGGAGCCGCGAGCTGACGCCGGACGTGACGCCTTACGAGGCGGGCCTTTCCTTCGCGGTCGCGCTCGAAAAGGCCGACGGTTTTATCGGCCGGGATGCGCTCGTCGCCGCCAAGGCGAAAGGCACGCCATCGCGTCGCGTCGTCCAGCTGACGCTCGACGACCCCTTACCCATGCTCTGGGGCGGCGAGTTGATCCTGCGGGATGGCAAACCGGTCGGCGAAGTCCGCTCGGCCGCCTATGGTCACACGCTCGGCCGCTCGGTCGCGCTGGGGTTCATCGAAAACGGCAAGGGCGTAGACAAGGCCTTCCTCGAGTCCGGTCGTTTCGAGATCGATCTCGCGGGCGTTCGGCACGCGGCGACGGTGCACCTGGCGCCTGCCTATGACCCAAGGGCGTTGAGGGCCAAATCGTAACCGCCGTCAATCGGGCCCGGCGCCGGGGAGGCACCGGGTCCGAGCAAGGCTCACGACCGGGTCGTACAGTGGCCGACGGCGGCTGTCGTTCAGCGGCGCAGAGGCGTTCGAGCGTCCTGCCGCCAGCGGCGGATCTCTTCTGGACTGGCCTTGCCCGCCCGCGGACCATGGATGGTGACGGCGCGTGACGCAGCGGCAACGGCGAAAGAGAGCGCGTCCTCGAAGCTCTGGTCTATCGAAAGGCACCATGTCAGCGCCGCGCCGAAGGTGTCTCCGGCGCCGGTGACGTCGACGACATCGACGGCAAAGCCCGGCACCCGAAGAACAGTCTCCTGGTCGCGTGCCTCTGCGCCATCGGCGGCCAGCGTGCGCACCACCCGGTCGATCCGGTGCGCGCGCATCCAGTCGCCGATGAGGCTGATGTCGTCGTGGCCGAAGGCGGCGTGAAAGCCGATCTGGTTGAAGATGACGACAGCCGCGCCGGTCAGATAGGGCATGTCCTCGGGCGTGCATCCACCGACGTCGAGGTCGAAGATCGTCCGGCGGCCATGGGAACGCAGATCCTTGAGGAGTTCGGCCTGCTTCAACACGCCGTCCGGCTCCTGGGCGTGAAGCCGGCGGACGCGATAGAGCGTGGTGTAGAGGTAACCCGGCTGGCGCAACGCCGTCAGGCTTTCGTCTGAGAGCCACATCGGCTGCTCGCCCATTTCGACGGTGAGCACGATATGCTCGCCATCGACGAGGAAGATGAAGTTGCGCGATTCCGGGATGGCCGGATCGATCAGCATGTGGTCGACGCCGACGCCGTTCTGCCTGAGATCGGCAATCAGGCGCTCGGAGAGCGGGCTGTTGTTGAGCAGGGACATGAACTGCGTTTCGCCGCCAAGGCCTGCGTGGACGACGGCGGCATTGGCGATGGAGCCGCCCGCTTCGGCTGGAAGCTCCTTGACCATGCCCTTGTCGGCGCGGCCGGGCCAGCGGTCGGCGGTATAATACTCGTCAAGCGCAACGTCGCCGATGAAGAACGCGGTCATGCTGTCGATCCCGTGCCCGCGACCGCGGAGACCCTTATCGGGCCGCCCGAGACTGGCACCCAGGGGTTTTCGCCAATGCCGCAGACGGCCATCCAGTAATAGGGTGCGGGGCCGGAAACGCCCCGGCAGGCATCGTGCCAGACATTGCGCGCCATGACGACTGCCTGTCCCGGCGCGATCACGAAGGCTTCGATCTCGTCGCGATGCGGCTGGTCGGCATCCGACGCCGGCGCCACCGCTAGAATAACGGGCTCGGCGAGGCAGAAGATCGCCTCTTCGGTCAGCGGATGCCGCTCCATCGCCCGGCAATCCCAGGGCGCTTGGCCCCCGCGGGTGACGCCGAGATGGCCGCCGCCGTCGATCAACGGCGTCTTCGTAAAGCCGTCGTTCCAGCCGTCGCCGACGGTCCAGACGACCTTGCCGTCCGTGTCGCCGGTCAGATCATAGACCCGGCCGTAGCTCGAAAAATTGTCCGGTGTCACCGGGCGGGCGTGCACGGCGTCGGTGGCGCTCATGCCGCGCTCCTGATCGCGCGCACGACACGCATCAATCCGGCGACATGGGCGGCCTCGACCCGGCCGGTGTCCTTGTGATCATGCTTGAACCAGCTGCCGACGACGGCGCCGTCGGCGTAGGCCAGCTGCTCACGGGCGTTGGCTTCGGTGAGGCCGGCGCCGATCAGCAGCGGGGTATCTCCACGCGTTGCAGTGCGGAAGCGCGCAACCTTGTCCATGTCGGTCGGCTGGCCGGTCGCGTCCGAGGTGACGACCAGCCCGTCGCAGCGCGATGCACCGATGCGCACGTCTTCCGCCTCTTCACGACCCGAAAGCACCGGCTGATACTTGAACCGGACACCACCGAGCAACAGGGCCGATACACCGTCGCGGCGGCTCTGGAGTTCGGTCGCAAAGGGGGCATCCGCGTCCGGCGGCAGGTGGCCGGCGACAGAATCCACCTGGATGAAGGAGACCGGATAGGTCCTTGCCAGCGCGAAGGCGCGGGCGTCGTCGCGCAGGACGTTGACACCGATGCGTGTCCCGAGGTCCAGACGGAAGATCCGCTCCAGCACCCGTTCGACATCCTCGGCATCGCCGAAATAGTTCTCGACCACCAGCCCGTCGACGCCTTCGCCGGCCATGATGCGGGCTTCCTCTTCGGCCTGGGCAAGCTTGGCCTGAGCGCCTTCGCCGGCAAGGTGCAGCATGCCGAGGATCGGTTTCTGGGTGATGAAGGTGTCGCCGAAGCGGCTCATGTCATGTCTCCTGCACGCCGTGCGGCGCGGTCTCGCGCCCCCAGCGCGTTGCAAATTTCATCTGGACTGCCGGCGAGTAGACGATCGACGTGCGCTCAACCAACCGGTCGTCGGCATCGAGCACATCCCCGCTGGCGCAAAGGTAGCCCGGCACGTCCTGCGCCGGGGCAAAGACCTCCCGCAGACGATCGGAGGCCGGCACGACGGTCAGCAGCAGTTCCGAACGCAAGGGGTGACGGTCATAGTCGCGGCGCAACACCTCGTAGAGAGATTGCGACGCGAAATCGTATTGATCGAGCCCCGGATAAAGGGCGAGATCGAGTTCGGACGTGTCGACGTTCAGCCAGGTCACACTGTCGCCGTTGGCAAGTCCGCGGGCGCGCATGAGCACGAGCTGACCGTTGTCCACCCGGTGTTCCAGCACCCGCGTCAGCGGGCGCTGGCCCTGTTTTCGGGCGAGCTCCGTGAAGCTGCCGAAATTCCAGATGTTGTGGCTGATCGGCCGGTGCGAGACGATGGTGCCGCGGCCGCGAACCTGCTGGACCAGACCTTCCGATACCAGGAGCGACATCGCATTGCGCACGGTCGTGCGGGCAATGCCGAACTGGTCGCGCAACTGGTTCTCCGAGGGAATGGCTTCGCCCTCGGAGAAGTCACCGCTCAGGATCGCGGCGCGCAGCGCCCGATAGAGCTGCCGGTAAAGCTGCTCGCTCGAATAGAGATCGAGCCGAAGCCGCGACAGGCGATCGTCAGGGCGTTCGCTGCTTAAGGTTGAGGCGTCTGGTAGGGAAGGTTGGGTCAAGGCAGGCTCCGGCGCGGTTCCGTTACTTCGTGGCTCCGTTTATCTTGAACTCCTCGACACCGGCCTGTTTCAAGCCATAGCGGTCGAGGATCTGTGCATAAGTGCCATCGGCCTTCATGGCGTCGAGCGCGCCCTTGATTGCATCGCGCAGTTGCGTGTTGGCTTTCGCAAAGGCGATGCCATAGTGGTTGATCTCGCCGACCTCGCCGATCTGGTAGAATTTGTCCGGCTCCTGCTTCATCAGGTCGAGCAGACCTTCAAGCCCGATGACCGAGGCCTGGGCGCGCCCCTGGCGGATCTGCATGATGTGCTCGGCCTGGGTCGGGATCTGGATGACGGTGATCAGCTTGTCGGCCGGGCAGATCGACTTGCCGAGGTTTTCGGCCCACGTGACCCAGCTCGTTCCGGTCGCAACCGCAACCGTCTTGCCGCAGAGGTCGGCCTCGGCCTTGATCTCGCTTTGGTGGTCGGCGGTCGAATAGAAGACGTTGCCGGTCTTGAAGTAGTCGATGAAGTCGAGCTGCGTCTGGCGCTCCACCTTGTCGGAGAAGGCGGTCATGATCAGGTCGGAGCGGCCGGTGACGACCTGCGGGATCAGCTGCGGGAACTCGACGTTCTGGAACTCCGCCGTCAGGCCGAGCCGCTCGGCGATTGCCTTGGCGAGGTCTATATCGAAGCCTTTCAGTTCGGTCGAGCCGGCGTCGCTGTATTCCATCGGCGGATAGGCAAGGCTGATCGTGACGTTCAGCTTGCCGGTGTCGCGCACGGCATCCGGCAGGGCGGCGGCGAGCTTTTCGTCGGCGGCATGGGCCGCGCCCCCTGCGGCAAGGCTGAGGAAGGTGGCGGAGGCAAGCGCCAGAACCATCGGCAGCAGTCGTTTCATTTCCTGTTCTCCCTTTTTTGAACTCTTGTCGTCAGGCAAGCACCCGGCTGAGGAACGTGCGCACGCGCGGATCGCCGGGGTTGCTGAGAACGTCTTGCGGCGCGCCGTTTTCGCGGATCTCGCCATCGATCATCACCACGACGCGATCAGCGACCTCCCGGGCAAAGCCGATCTCGTGGGTAACGACGATCATCGTCGTGCCGCCGCGCGCCAGATTGCGCATGACTTCCAGCACCTCGCCGACGAGCTCCGGGTCGAGCGCGCTGGTCGGCTCATCGAAGAGCATGACGCGCGGTTCCATTGCGAGCGCGCGGGCGATCGCCACCCGCTGCTTCTGGCCACCGGAAAGCTGCGACGGGTAGCTCGATGCCTTGGCCGCCATGCCGACCTGTTCGAGCAGGGCCATGGCGCGGGCCTCGGCCTCGGTGCGGCTGAGACCGCGCACCACCATCGGCCCCTCGGTGACGTTGCCGAGAACGGTGCGATGCGCGAACAGATTGAAATGCTGGAACACCATGCCGAGCTGGCTCTGCTGGGCGCGCAGCCGCTTGACCGGCAGTTCCTGCAACGCACCCCGGCTGAGCTCATAGCCCATGATCGCCCCGTCGACCCAGACGTAACCGCCATTGGGCGTTTCGAGATGGTTGATGCAGCGCAGGAACGTGCTCTTGCCGCTGCCCGAGGGGCCGAGGATGCAGAGAACCTCGCCATAGGCAACGTCCAGGTCGAGCCCCTTCAGGACTTCGTGGCTGCCGAAACTCTTGCGGATACCGACCGCTTTGACTGCAAGTGTCATGCTTCACCCGTGACGGCCGGACGACGCGCCCAGGCTTTGAACCAGCGGCGTTCGGTGGTTGTCGTTGCGGCATCGCGGCCGAAGTGGCGTTCGAGATAATATTGGCCAATGGACAGAACCGTGGTTCCGGCCAGGTACCAGACGGCGCAGACGAACAGCAGTTCGATGACGGCGCCGTTGATGAAGTAGATGCGCTGGGCGGCGTTCAGCATCTCGCCCATGGCGATGGTGGCGGCGAGCGAGGAGAACTTCAGCATGCCGATGGCGCTGTTGCCGAGCACGGGCAGGATCAACCGCAAGGTCTGCGGCAGGATGATGCGCCGCATCGTCTGGCCGGGCGTCATGCCGAGCGTGTGGGCCGCTTCCTTCTGGCCCTTGTCGACCGAACCGATACCGCCGCGCACGACTTCCGTCAGGTACGACCCCTCGTTGACGCCGAGACCGAGGACTGCGGCGACGAAGGGCGTCACCACATCGACCATGCGGGCATCGATAAGACCGGGGATGTAGAGCTTCGGGAAGACCAGCGCGATATTGAACCAGATCAGGAGCTGCAGCAGCACCGGCGTGCCGCGGAAGATCCAGACATAGAGCCAGGCGGCAAAGCGCAGGATCGGATTTTCCGAGAGGCGCATGATGCCGAAGGCAAAGCCGAGCAATACGCCAAGCACCAGCGCGCAGGCCGAGATGAGCAGCGTCCAGCCGAAGCCGGTGATGATCACGCCGGCGGTCAGGAACTCGCCGACCACGGTCCACTGGATTTGCCCGACGGCAAACGCGCGAGCGATCACGGCGAGGAGCAGGATGACGAGACCGCCGCTGATCCAGCGGCCGGGGTGCTTCAGCGGCCGGATGGCGACATCGGGACCGGGAAGGTCCGTCAGCGGCAACGTGGCATTTGGTTTTGACTGAGACTGGTGCATGGCATCCAATTGTAGGGTTAGGCCTACAACTTGATACGAGTGCGCCAAGACAGAGTCAAGCCGGTCCTCCAGCAATATTTGTAAGACCGCATATGCGCGGCCAAGGAAGGGCTTTGCGCCATTGCCGTGCGCTTCGGCACGCCGGTCTTGCTCGGGCTTACGCCGCCGTCTGCCGGCCAAACTGCCTCAGGGAGGCATGTTGTTCTCGTGAAATCTCATGCCCCGTCAGGCGCGACGGGTGCACGCACGAGCGAACGGAGCCCGCACCCGCTCAGGCCTGGATGTCGTCGTCCAACATCGGGAACGACGATTCGATCGCCGCGCCGATAAAGGCCTTGCGTGAAAGTCCAAGCGCCTCGCCGCGCTCCAAAGCCTCACGGCAGCGATTTCTGGCCCGCTCGAAGAACCAGCCGCCCTGCGGCATTTCGTTCAGGTACTGCAGGGCATCCTGCGGTCCGTTGATGCTGCGCTCGCCTGCCACGCCGAGCCTCACGGGATGATCCCAGATGATGGTTTGCATTTGCGTTGCCTCCGGTTCCGCGGGGAACGTCCAGGCCTGTGGTTTGTTCCGGCCAGACGGGGCGCGCGCGGTTTCGGGCAGCATGCCCGTTCCGGGGATGAGGTCGTTCAAACGCGCGGCGCATCTGGAACAATGCCGCCACGCATGCGTTCTGGCAAAGCCTCCGGCTTTAAGCCTGCAGCGGGGATCACATGGACTTGAATTGATCTGCCGCGGTTATGGCGCTTGTCTGGCTTTATCACCTCCCGACCGTTTCGTGCCGTTTTCGACGCCGGTCGGCACATTCTTTGAACATGAGCCGGTTCCCGGCTCCGTTAGAAGGGCGCACGGACATGGTGACTTTCATGCTCAATGGGAAGCAGAGCACGTTTGACGGCGATCCTGAAACGCCGCTCCTTTGGGTTATCCGGGACTTCGAGAAACTCACGGGGACGAAATACGGCTGCGGCGTGGCGCAATGCGGCGCTTGCACCGTGCACCTCGACGGCATGCCGCGCCGCTCCTGCATCACGCCGGTCGCCATGATCGACGGCTCGGACGTCGTCACGATCGAAGGCCTTTCCGGCAAGGAGGCCGAAGCCGTGCAGGCCGCCTGGAACGGGCTTGATGTGCCGCAGTGCGGTTACTGTCAATCCGGTCAGATCATGTCGGCGGTGGCATTGTTGCAGATGGTGCCAAGCCCCACCGACGATGACATCGACGGCGCGATGACGGGCAATATCTGTCGATGCGCCACCTACCATCGCATACGGGCCGCCATCCACGATGCCGCCAAATCGATGGAGGGTTGAGCCATGACACTTCACGACATAGCACCCACCCGCCGCGCATTCCTCGCGGGCGCCGGGCTCGTCATCGGCGTGGCGATCGCGCCCAGGTTCGTCGCGGCAGCTCCGACCGGTGTCGCTGCCGGCGGACCAGGCGAACTGAAGGCGATGAACGCCTTCGTCAAGATCGGAACCGACGACACGGTCACCGTTCTGTGCAAGCACATCGAGTTCGGCCAAGGGCCGTTCACCGGCCTGGCGACCCTGGTTGCCGAGGAACTGGATGCCGACTGGGGCCAGATGCGCGCAGTGCATTCGCCCACCGACAACAAGATTTACGCCAACCTCGCCTTCGGGCTGCAGGGCACGGGCGGCTCCAGCTCGATTGCCAATGCCTATGAGCAGATGCGCAAGGCGGGCGCCACCGCCCGTGCGATGCTGGTCGCGGCCGCAGCAGAAGAGTGGAACGTTCCGGCGCAGGAGATCACGGTCGAAAAGGGCCGGATCAGACATGCCGCTTCCGGCAAGGAAAGCGGTTTCGGCGCGTTTGCCGACAAGGCTGCAAAACAGGCGGCGCCCGCCGATCCGAAGCTCAAGGATCCGAAAGACTTCGTGCTGATCGGAACCGATCTGCCGAAGCTCGACACACGCGGCAAGACCGATGGCACCGCGATCTTCACGCTCGACATCGTGCCAGACGGTCTTCTGACGGCCGTGGTTGCCCACCCCAGGCATTTCGGTGCCGTCGTGAAATCCTTCGACGACACGGATGCGCGCAAGGTGAGGGGCGTGGTCGATGTCAAGCAGGTGCCCCAGGGCGTCGCGGTCATCGCGGACAACACGTTCTCGGCGCTCAAGGGACGGGATGCGCTCAAGATCAAGTGGGATCTTTCGAAAGCGGAAACGCGCTCGTCCGCGGAGCTGGCCGCCGAATACGTCCGGCATTTCGACAAGCCCGGCCTTGAAGCGGCAAAAACCGGCGATGTCGACGCAGCGTTCCGGCAACAGGGGCTTGAGACCGTCGAGGCCCAGATCGTTTTTCCCTTCCTCGCCCATGCGCCGATGGAACCCCTTGATGCGGTGTTCATCAAGGCGGCCGATGGCTCGGTCGACATCTACAACGGCGCGCAGTTTCCGGGCTTCGACCAGCAGGTCGCGGCAAAGATCCTGTCGCTCGACGAAACGAAGGTTCGCGTCAACACCCAGCTTGCAGGCGGAAGTTTCGGCCGCAAGGCGCAGTTCGGGTCGCCCTACATGCAGGAAGCGGCGTCCGTCTATGCCGCGAGCGGCGGTGACAGGCCGCTGAAGCATATGTGGACGCGCGAAGACGACATACAAGGCGGTTTCTACCGTCCGATGTATGCGCACAAGATGCGGGGCGCAATCGATGCCGGCGGCCGCATCACGGCGTGGGAACAGGTGATCGTCGGACAGTCGATCATGGCCAAGGCGGACCTCGATCAGACGTCGGTGGAAGGCGCATCGAACCTTCCCTACCAGATCCCCAATCTCAAGGTGACGTCCCACAACATCACGCTGCCGATCCCGCCTCTCTGGTGGCGTTCGGTCGGCCACACCCACACCGGCTTTGCCGTCGAGACCTTCGTCGACGAACTGTTGACCCGGGTCGGCCGGGATCCGGTGGAAGGACGGCTTGCCCTGCTCGACAAGACGTCGCGCCACGCCGGCGTGCTACGCAAGGCGGCGGAGATGTCGGACTGGGGGGCAAGCATAGAGGAGGGCCGCGCCCGCGGCGTTGCCGTCGTCGAGAGCTTTGGCTCGTTCGTCGCCCAGGTCGCGGAAATCTCCGTCGGCGCCGATGGCGCACCACGGGTGCACAAGGTGTGGTGCGCGGTTGATTGCGGGGTTGCCGTCAACCCGAACATCATCAAGGCACAGATGGAAGGCGGCATTGGCTACGGTCTGGGTGCGGTGCTGTTTGATGCCGTCACGCTCGGCAAGGGCGGCAAGATCATGCAGTCGAACTTTCACGATTATCGCTCGATCCGCATCAACGAAATGCCCGAGGTCGCCGTCGAGATCATCAGGTCGAAAGAAAAGCCGACCGGCGTCGGCGAGCCTGGTGTGCCGCCGATAGGTCCGGCGGTTGCCAATGCCTGGCGAAAGCTCACCGGCGCGCCGGTCCGCCAGCTTCCGATCGTCAGTGTCGTGTCATCCTAGGGGACAGCCAGATGAAGACCCAACTGCTCTTTGCGGGCCTTGCCGCCAACTGTCTCCTCGTCGCTGCCGGGATCACGCTCGCGCCGCCTTTGCGCGCTCAGACCACGACCACGCTGCGGACCGTGGAATCCTTCCAGTCCATATCCGACGAGCGGGCGCGCTCGGTTGCCCTCTTCGAAGAGGCGGGCAAGGTCATCCAGCACCCAAGGTGTGTCAATTGCCATCCGGCAACCGAGCGACCGCTTCAGGGCATGTCCATGCATCCCCATCAGCCGCCGGTGGTTCGCGGCGATGGCGGCATGGGCGTGGCAGGCATGCAGTGCAACACCTGTCACAGCGACAAGAACACGCCGGTGATCGGTCAGGCGGACACGCTGAAAAGCATTCCCGGCAATCCCGCCTGGCACCTCGCGCCGATCGAGATGGCCTGGGAGGGCAAGACCCTGGGCCAGATTTGCGAGCAGCTGAAGGATCCCAAGCGCAACGGCGAGAAAACCATGGCACAGATGGTCGAACACATGGCCCACGACGATCTCGTCGGATGGGGATGGCAGCCGGGCGACGGTCGCGAGCCGGTTCCAGGCACGCAGGAGGCGTTCGGCAAGATCATCAAGGCCTGGGTCGAGACCGGCGCTGCCTGTCCCTCGTCCTAGCGACGGCGCATGAGGCAGTCGCGGATCGAGGTGCGGCGGAACATTCACGAGAGCGAGGCATTTCCTCAAGAGGTCGCAGGCCGTGTCAAGCGGACGCGATGGAGATGGAGAACATCAGGATTTTTCCGTTTTCTCCTTTTGGCCGACGCAATGGCAGTCGAGCTCCCCACCCATCCGGCCTGCGACCGTCTCTGGCCTCGATTACGGCTTGGCGCCTCTTTGCATCAGGATCTGCATCTCTTCGAACCGGCGCCTTCGTTCGCCATCCTCCTGGTCGGTGGAGTAGCAAATTCGCGAGACGCAAAAGCGGAGGATCTTCACCGGTGGTTTGGCCTGGTCGAATTCGCAGTCGAAGGTGTCCGACATCTCGACTTTTTTCGTATCGGCCCTTTCGGAGTATTTGAACCGGACACCTGGCGGGTTGATTTCCGGGAAGGACTGCACGACACCGAAATTCAAGGTGTCGGTCATGAAGAAGTTCTTTGCGACGGACATGCAGGCCTGCTCAAGCTCCGGGCTCTGGGCAAAAGCGGAGCCCGCGAGGAAAACCGCAGTGATTGGAAGCCATCTCATGGTGCATTCCTTCCCTAACGCAACCGCACGTCAAAGGTGCCTGCGTAAACTGAAGAGCGACGGAAATGTTCCAGCCCGCTCAGGAGATGACGGCAAGTTCCGACCTCACGTGTTCGTCGACGGCGGGTCTTGATGATGCCGCCGGTTCAGTCGATCGAAGCGCCACCCATCCGGCCGGCCAGTTCGTCACGCGCCCGGCTTAGCCTGCTCTTGATCGTTCCCACCGCGCAATCGCAAATGTCGGCGGCTTCCTTGTAGCTCAGGCCGTAGCCCGCAACGAGGACCAGCACGTCGCGATGGTCCGGCGCCAGGTGCTTCAGCGCACTGCGCAGTTCCACGGATTGCACGCACCAATCCTGTGGGGCTGGCGTCGGAATGGGCAGCTCGGCGCAATCGACGACGCCCGGGGATTCACGTCGGCGCAGCTTGTATTGGGTCCTGAAAGCATTGTGCATGATCGTGAAGAGCCAGGACTTGAGGTTCGTACCCGGTTGGAAACCATCAATGCCGCGCAACGCCCGAAAAAGCGTTTCCTGCAGCAGGTCGTCCACTTCGAAACTGGATGAGACAAAGGTGCGGGCAAATGCCCGAAGGGCCGGAATGAGGTCGATGACTTCTGTTTCCAGCGGCGATGGCCGCTGGGCCGTGTGATGGATGGCAGGCATTGAGATTTGCCTTTCGCAATCGCGGAACGTGCTGTTCTAACAATGCGCCGGCTGCGCTTAAGTTCCGGTCCACCGCGCAATCCGCGTGACATGGCCTCATCATCCAAAGGCGGCGGAAAAGCCATTCATGGTGAGTGGACATTGCGCTATCTGCCGAGGTTGCAAGGGCTACGGTCCAGACTTTCAGCTCTCGGAAGGTTCGGACCGCCCTGTCGGAATGGAGCTGGTCGTCGCGGCGACCGGGTCGCTGGCGGGAAAAGAATTCTCAAGACCCTCGTCGAGCTGTTCTTCGAGCGTGCCCGCATCCTTTGCGCTCCGCGCGCTTTGCAAGGACTCCACCGCCGGCGATCCCGTGTCGTCGCCACTGGCGATTCCGGGTTCATTACCCGCTTCAAACGCGGCCACCTGCACCATCATCGCTTTGGCCTTCGCCACAGCCGCATCGACGCCACGCGCGCCACCAGTGCTTTGCAGGCGAACGGAAATCACATCTCCGCCTTCCGCGACCCATTCGACGGTCATCACCCCTCCGGCGTCCGTCAGCACCTGTTGTCCGATGATGTTCATGGCGTTTGTCTCCTTGTGCTTTTTGTGAGCTTTCCTTTTCTGCGCCCCTTTTCTGCGCCTACGTAGAACCCCGTTCGGCTATCAGCGGTTCCGAAGATCGTATGGCCATGCAGGCGACAACACGCGTTCGCGTCTCGACGGGAACTCAAAGCCTGTACCGGCGTTAGGCAAGGGAACGAATTCGGGAGGTCCAGCGGCGCAGGCCGCCTGGCACATCGCTCATTTCCGGAGGTCCGACATGGAAGAGCTACACAGTATCACCGTCTTGCAAGAACGGCTGGAGGACTGTCGCGACGTGCTCGGTCCCGATCTTCAGGACCTGATCCGTGACACGATCGCGTCCGGTTTTTCCGTCGAGGAAGTGCTGATTTCGATCAGCGAGCTGGTCGCTGAGGACCTTGCCACCGTCGTCAAGGTTCCCCGGCTCCACTAATTGGGAAAGGCTTGGTTTATCAGCACCGGCGGCGTAGGCTGCTATCCTCAGCGCGAATGCGACGGGTACGCCCGAGAAACGGCGAGGATCGACGCGATGTCATCGAAAAGCGACCGTGACGACGGAGGCGGAGCCGCGGTGCCGGCCGGTCAGGTTCCCGACGCAGAGACGGCAGCAGCCGGGGATAACGCGGGTAGGTTCGAGGATATTCCGGATCGATTGCTCATCCTGGCGACCCGGTTGCAGAAGGCCCTCGATGCCCGGCGAGCCAGGACATCGCGCTCCAAACGGATGCCCGGGAGTAAGAACTGAGGTTCCACGAAGGTTGGACGAGACATGATGCCGGACTTGCAGCATCTACGCGTTCTCGTGGCGGAGGATGAGTATCTCATCGCCAACGATGTTTCCTGGTGGCTGGAACGCGCCGGGGCGACCATTGTCGGCCCTACGCCCACGGTAAAAACGACGCTGGAGACAATGGCGGGCGCCGACGACATTCAGGTCGCCGTGCTCGACATCAACCTCAACGGCGAGATGATCTTCCCGGTGGCGGACGAACTCGCGCGCCGTTCGATCCCGCTCATATTCTACAGCGGCTACGACAGTCTGGTCGTTCCCGAGCGTTTCAGGGACGCGACACGCTTGAGCAAATGCGCGGCTCCTTCCGAACTCGTGAGCGCCGTGTTCGAACAGTACCTGCAAAACCTGTCGACGCTGGCGCCGATGTGTCTAGGGCTTTCGGACCAGTCGGTGATGGAGCTATTGCCGGGCCTGCGCCTGAGAGCCCGCCTGTTGATGCCCGGCGTCGAAGCGGCCGATACCCTGGTCGAGCGGACCCTGGCGCGCGCCATCTTGCTGGTGGCCGGCAGACCTCGCACGCAGTCGCTTGACCTGTGGCTGCACGAGCTTCTCGCGATCATCCACGCAGAAAGCCCTTACGGGTTGAATTGACCCATGGTTTCAAGGCGCAACGTGCTGTCGCGCGGCCCAGAGGCGCACAGGTCCGCGCGCATTGAGGCCGTTGCCGATGCCGCACGTCGTTCACGTGACCGAGGCAACGCTTTGTGCCAGCCATGCTCCGCCCCGCGGCCGTCCGCGCAGACAGCGATCTGAAGAGCCCTCAGTCGAGCGTTCGCAGCGGCATGCCCCGCCTTAGTGGCACGACCGTCGAGCGCGGTCGCTCCAGCCACATCGCATTTTCGAACAACGTCGCTTCGTCGCATACGCCGTTGCGGAATTGCCCGGTCAGATAGCCGGCCAAACGCTCAGCCCGTCTGCCATCCCTTGGAATATCACGCCAGAGGCAAACGCGATCGAGTGTACGCTGGAGCATTTCCAGCTCCGACTGTCCGATCTGACGATCGAACGCACCTGCAGCTGCTTCTGCCATTGGACCCTCCCATGGGCCAAGAAGACCTATCACTCTGACAAGGAACGCTGGTGGCACGCGGCTTGGACACGCCGAGACATGACCGTTCCCAAGCGTGCAGAAACGCACGGAGACGAAAATAGTTCCACGGCTCCAAAATATTTTTCTTGCCACTCGCAGACGGTTCCGTCGGGCGGTTTGAGCATCTTTGAGCGCGTTCGGAAGCCCGTGCCTCCCCTGTTGGCCGGCACGGGCTTCCAGGGGCTGTCAGAACGGATAATGCTGGTGCGGGTCTTCGACCGTTATCCAGCGAAGGTCGGTGAATTCCGAGATCGCCGCCTTGCCGCCGAAACGGCCGTAGCCGGAGTTCTTGACGCCGCCGAACGGCATCTGCGCCTCGTCGTGCACCGTCGGTCCGTTGATGTGGCAGATGCCGCTTTCGATGCGGGCGGCAACGGCCATGGCGCGCTGGATGTTGCGGCTGTAGACGGAGGCGGACAGGCCGTATTCCGTGTCGTTGGCGACCGCGATCGCCTCGTCCTCGTCCTTTACCCTGATCACCGGTTTCACCGGGCCGAAGCTTTCCTCGTCATAGACGCGCATGCCGGGCCTGACGTCGTCGAGCACGGTGGCGGCAACGACGCTGCCGGCCCTGGTTCCCCCCGCGGACACTTTCGCACCCTTGTCCCGGGCGTCGCGAATGATGCCTTCCATCTTCTCCGCAGCCTCGGGGCTGACGAGGGAGCCGAGGACGACGTGGCCGCGCGGGTCGCCGGCGGGAAGCCTGTCGGCACGAGCGGCAAGCTTTGCGACGAACTCGTCCGCGACCTTCTCATGCACGATCAGCCGTTCGGTCGACATGCAGATCTGGCCCATATTGGCAAAGGCACCGAAGATCGCGCCATTGACGGCGGCATCGATATCGGCGTCGTCGAGCACGATCATCGGCGCTTTCCCGCCGAGTTCCAGCAGTGCCGGCTTCAGGTGCCGGCCGGCAAGTTCGCCGATGATCCGGCCGACCTTGGTCGAGCCGGTAAAGTTCACGCGCCGGACCTCAGGCGCAGAAATCAAGGCCTCGACCACGCCTGCGGCGTCTTCCGGCGCGTTGGTGATGACGTTGACGACGCCGTCCGGGAAGCCGGCTTCGACAAACACCTTGCCGATGGTGACGTGGATGCCCGGGCAGGCCTCCGAAGCCTTGAGGATGACGGTGTTGCCGCAGGCAAGCGCCATGGCGATCGCCCGCACCCCGAGGATGACGGGTGCGTTCCAGGGCGCGATCCCAAGGCAGACGCCGGCGGGCTGGCGAATGCCCATGGACAGCGTTCCGGGTTTGTCGGAGGGAATGATCTCACCCTGGATCTGGGTCGTCATGCTGGCCGCTTCGCGCAGGATGTTTGCCGAAAGCATGGTGTTGAAGCCGGCCCATGGGGCGGTGCCGCCCGTCTCCGTCATCATCAGTTCCGTGAACTCGCCGGCCCTTGCGGCAAGCACGTCGGCGGCCTTGTTCAACAGCGCCCGACGTTCGCCGGGGCCGGTCTTCGACCAAGCGGGAAAAGCGCCGTGCGCGGCAGCAATTGCGGCGGCCACGTCGTCGAGGCCTGAGGCCGGCGACCGGGTCGCTACCTGTCCGGTAAAGGGATCGCGCCGGTCGAAAGTCCTGCCGGATCTCGCGCCGACGAACCTGCCGCCGATGATCTGTTGAATATCCAAGGTCATTGCTTTCTCCTAGAATTCGAGCACGTCGGCATTGATCGACGCTTCGAGGCCGCCATCGGCGGCAAGGTTCGTGCCGTTGATCCAGCGTGCCGCGTCTGAGGCTGCAAACAGGATCACCGGGGCAATATCGGAGGCGGTTGCCGCCCGTCCGGTTCTGTTGATGTCGGAATCGACCTTGGCGTCGCCGAGCACCGCACGGAACTGCGTGAGGATCGGCGTTTCGACGGGTCCCGGGCTGACGGCGTTGACCCGGATCCCGCGCGCCTTGAACAGGGGTTGATGCGCGGCCATCTGGGTCCAGAGCAACAACAGTTCCTTCGACAGCGGATAGCCGATCTCGTTCGGTACGTCGTTGTCGGCGAGGACCTTGGCGATATCGGGGAACCCGGCCATGCCGACCAGCGCCTTGGCGCGTGCCAGGTTGGCGCGCCATCCGTAGCCGGCGACGGAAGCCACATTGACGACAGCGCCACCTTCGCGGATGCGCGGCGCAAGGCTCTCGCTCAAGAGCCGCAGCCCATAGAAATTGATCGCCAGCGTGATCGATGCACCCCCCGTGCCGGACACACCGGCGACGTTCAGCAGTGCGTCGAGACGCTGCGGCAGCTGCCGGACGATGGCCGCGATGCCATCGGGGTTGGAGATGTCGCCCTTGAGGAAGGCTCCACGGACAGCCGGAGGCTCGCTGACGTCGATGCCGATGACATCGGCCCCTTGAGCGATGGCCAGTTCCGCGGTGCGGGCGCCGATGCCGGATGATACGCCTGTGATGACGATGGTCTTGCCGTCGAGCATGCCTATTCCTTTCTGGACGGGGAAGGGAGTTCCAGCCGGTAGCCGACCGGCATCAGGGAAATCCCGAAACGGGTTTCGATCGCGCCCCACAGGCCAAGCGGCATGAAGAGCGAGAAGAGAAGCGCGACGGCGCCGAGACCGATCAGATACCAGACACCGAGCGCGCCGAACCAGGTCTCGATGACGAAGAAGATCACCGCGCCGAGGATCGCACCCTCGAAGCGGCCGATGCCGCCGACCAGCACCATGAAGATCATGTAGGCGGTCCATTGCACCGAGAAGTAGGTCTTGGGCTGGAAGGTGGTGGCGCTGGCGAGCCACAGTGCACCCGCCACGCCGATGCCGAAGGCGGCGAGCACGAAGAGGAGCCGCTTGGTACGGGTGACGTCGATACCGAGCGAACTTGCCGCCTCCTCGTTGTCGCGGATCGCCTGGATCGATGCGCCGGTGCGGCTGCGCAAGAGGGCGAACAGCCCGCCGAGAAGGCCGGCCATGGCGAGAAGCGCTAGCCAGTAGATGATGTCGCGACGGGCATCCGCCGCATAGGCATTGAGCGAAATCAGCGAGCGTCCGGTCTCGCCCTGGATCAGTCCGTCGAGGTTGACCAGGAGATGGGTGAGCGCCGAGACGACCCACATGCCGATGGCGAATTCGCCCCCTTTCAGCCGCAGCATCACGAGCGACAGGGGGAAGGAGACCGCGGCGACGAGCAGGCTCGCGATGCCCATCGCCAGAAAGGGATCGAACCCCGTCTCGGCAAGGCGCACGGTAAAATAGGCGCCGAGGCCGAAGAACACTTGCTGGCCAACGGAAACCAGGCCGCCGTAACCGGCGAGCGCATTCCACATCGCCGCCATGATCACATAGATGAACAGCGCGGTCAGCCGATCGATCGCTCCGGCGCCAAGGACGGCCGGCAGGGCGGCAAGGCCGAGAAGCACGATCACCGACGCTGCGGCGGCATGCCGGGAAGAACGGGTCCAGCGGTGGACCATATCAGGAGAGACGACGGTGCTCATGCGACACTTCCCCGGCCGATCAATCGGGCCGGCATCGATGCCAGATCCGGAACCATCAGCCGCGCAAACAGGATGATGAGGAAAACGGCGTGCCCCGCAATGAGGAAGCCGAGCGGATGAATGGCTGCTCCGAAGGTCTGGGCAAGGCCGAGGATGATGCCGCCGGCAAGCGTGCCCCAGAGCGAGCCCGCGCCGCCGATGACGGACGCCTCGAAGGCGAAGAGCAGCTGCGGTGCGCCGGAATAGGGCTCAAAGGTGGCGCGCATGCCAAGAACCATGCCGGCGACCGTCACGGTGACAAGGGCAATCGCCGCGGCTGCCGCATTGACCCGGCGCGCATCGATGCCGACGAGCCCCGCGGTATCGGGATCTTCGGCCGTTGCGCGGATGGCCCTTCCGATGCGGGTGTAGCTGAGCATCAGCTGCAGGCCGGCGAGCATCACGACAGCGGTGACGAAGATCAGCACCGGCAGCTTGCCGACATAGAGCCCGCTGATCGGCTCCCAGCTGTCCCAGGACAGATCTCCGATCGCATTGGCCAGAGACCGCGTATCGGCGCCGAACTGCTCGAACAGCGCGTTTTCGATGACCATAGACAGCCCGAAGGTGGAGAGAATCGGCAGCAAGTGTCCGCCGCGCGCGGCGCGGACAAGGATCAGCCGCTGGATCAGCCAGCCGGCTGCGGCCATGACCGCCATCGCGATCAGGAAACAGGCCCAAAGCGGCAACTGCGCCCGCTCGGAAAGCACGAAGATGAGATAGGCGGCCGACACCGCCAGGCTGCCATGCGCGAGATTGATGATGCGCATGACCGAAAACATGAAGGAGAGGCCGCACGCGATCAGCGCGTAATAGCCGCCGAGCAGGATCCCCTGAATGATCTGGTTCGTCATGCCGGCACCTTTTCGGTTCTGGTTCGATTGAGGCCGAAATAGGCTTCCGTCACCTGTTCGCGCGTCAGTTCGTCGACCCGGCCTTCGAGCACCGCCTTGCCCTCGAGCATGCAGATGACCCGGTCGGCAACGGCCATGGCGCGTGAGAGGTCCTGCTCGACCAGGATGATGGTGGTGCCGGATGTCATCAGTCCGTCGAGCGAGGCGTAGACCCGGTCGATGATCAGCGGCGAGAGGCCGAGCGAGACCTCGTCGAGGAGCAGGATTTCGGGGTTGCTCATCAGCGCGCGGCCGATGGCCGTCGCCTGCTGCTCGCCGCCGGAGAGGTGCCCCGTCTTGTGGTGGAGCCGCTTTTCGAGATTGGGAAAGATGCCGATGATGCGCTCGATCGACCATTCTCCCTTTCGCCCCGCCATCGCGCCGAGCTTCAGGTTTTCAGCGACCGTCATCGTGGCGAACATCTTGCGCCCCTCCGGCACCAGCGCGATGCCGCGCCGGACACGCTGATGGGAGGCAAGGCGCGTCACGTCCTCGCCATTGACGGCGATCGAGCCGCCATGGACGGGATGAGCGCCGGCGAGCGTGCGCAAAAGCGTCGTCTTGCCGGCGCCGTTGGCGCCGACCAAAGCCAGCGTCTCGCCTTTCGCAACGCTGAAGGTCAGGCCGCGAACCGCCTCGAGCAGGCCATGGCGCGCCGTCAGGGTTTCGATTGAAAGCGCGGTCATTGCACACTTCCTCCGAGGTAGGCACGAACCACGTCGGGGTCGGACATGACCGCCTGCGGCTCGCCATCGGCGATGATGCGACCGGAATCCATGCAGATCAGCCTTTCCACCACCTGCAAGAGCACGTGGACGATGTGCTCGATCCAGACGATGCCGATGCCGCGCCGACGCAGTTCCTGGATCGTGAGCACCAAGTCCTGGGCTTCGGAATCCGTCAGGCCGCCCCCGATTTCGTCGAGCAGGATGACTTTCGGTCCGGTCGCAAGGGCACGGGCAAGCTCGAGACGCTTGCGATCGAGAAGCCCGAGCGTTTCGGCGCGCCGGTTGGCAACCGCAAGCATGCCGCAGAGTTCAAGGGAATCGATCACCCGTTCATAGGCCTCGTCGCGGCTGCCAACGTCGCTATGGGCGGCCGCAACGTAGACGTTTTCAAACGTGGTCATGCCCGAGAACGGCTTCGGCACCTGGTGCGTGCGCACCAGGCCGAGGCGGCAGCGTGACGCGGCGGGAAGCCGCGTCACGTCCTGCCCGCCGAAGGACACCGTGCCGGCAGTTGGGGTATAGGCGCCCGAAAGCGTCGCCATCAGCGTGGTCTTGCCGGCGCCGTTCGGCCCGACGATGCCCACCGCCTCGCCCATGCCCATGGAGAAATCGACATTCTCCAGAACGGCAAGGGTGCCGAACCGCTTGGTGAGGCCGTTTCCGGAGAACCGGCCTGCACCCACTGCTGGATTCATCAACATCGAGCTCATCCGCCGTAAGGCTGCAGCCGTGCGCCGACCGGAACGTTCGGATCGGTCGCGTTTTCCGTAACCACGTAATCGAGCGGGAATTTCGAGCCGTCCTGGGCCTTCACCCATTGCGTGCCGATGATCGGGCCGGGGGAAACGTTCGGGACCGGACCGGAGGTGAAATCGACCTTCCCGGCGATGGTCACGGTGTTGAGCGTTGAAAGGGACTTTGCGACGGCATCCTTGCTCTTCGGATCGGACGCCTTCTTCAGGGCATCGAAGCCGGCGTCGAACAGCGACAGCGTCGCGCCGAGCTGCTGCGTCCACTGCTTGCCGGACGCCGCCTCATAGCCGTCGGCCAGTTCCGGGCCGCTGACGCCTGCCACCGAGGACTTGTAGGGAAACGCCTTGTGCCAATAGGCGGCGCTGCCGAGATTGACGCCGAGATTGCCGAGCGCTTCGACGCCCGACGGGAAGAGGCCGGTCTTGGCGACCTGGATGATCTTGACCTGCCGGTGCAACCCCTGCTGCGCCGCCTGGCGCCAGAAGGTGGCGAAGTCCGGGGGGATCGGGAAGGTGTTGATGATCTCGACGCCTTGCTCTTTGAAGAACGCGATCTGGCTGGAAAAATCCGTGGTGCCGGTCTCGTAGGCGCCGGGGTCGACGATCGTGAAGCCATCCTTTTCCAGGAGCGGCGCGAGATTGGCGCGGATGGCGTTGCCGTCGGCATCGTTCGGATACATGACGCCGACCTTGCGGTTGGTCTCGATCAGCTTCCATTGCGACACATAGGTCTTGTGGAATTCGCCGACGCCGAAGCCGAAATGATAGGTCCATTTGAAGGGCGACGGCTCCCCGGGCTTTGCGCCGCGGCCGAAGTACCAGGCCTCCCACGGCATGACGGTCGAAAGGCAGGGAACGCCGGCGGCTTCGCACGCGTCGGCGACTGGATTGATCGTCTCCGGCGTCGATATCGCCAGCATCAGGTCGATCGCCTGATTGTTGATCAGATCCTTGGCAAGCTGTCCGGCGCGCGAGGGGTCGGATTGCGTGTCCTGGTCGAAGATTTCGACCGCGTAGGCCTTGCCGCCGATTTCGATGCCGCTGGCGAGCGCCTTGCGCACCACCTCCAGAACATAGCCGTCGGTTTCGCCGAAGCCGGCGAGCGGACCGGTTCGCGGGCTGATGAAACCCACCTTGAGCGTGTCGGCCGCGGTGGCCGGCCTGATGCCGATCGTGACCGCTGCTGCCGTCGCACCTGCCGCCGCCAGCAGTTCGCGCCGGGTCAATCCGGCAGGCTTTTGTTTCGTCGTCATTGTTATCCTCCCTTGGTGAACGCCTCCGATCCGTCTCTCCCTGACTAGATCGGATACTCCTCTTGGCCGCCGGATATCGTGATCCAGCGCAGTTCCGTGAATTCGTCGAGTGCGGCCGGGCCGCCGAACTTGCCGTAGCCGCTCGCCTTGACGCCGCCGAACGGGATCTGCGGCTCGTCGCACACGGTCGCCGAATTGATGTGGCAGATGCCGGATTCGATCTGCCGGGCGACGTCGAGCGCCCGGCCGATGTCGCGGCTGAAGACTGCGGCCGAAAGTCCGTATTCGCAGTCGTTGGCGACGGTTATGGCCTCCTCGAGCGAGCCGACCCGGATGATCGCCGCGACCGGCCCGAAGCTTTCCTCGTGATAAAGGCGCATTGCGCGCGTGACATGGTCGATCACGGTCGCATCCATGAAGGCGTCGTGGTTGTCGCCGCCCGAAAGCACGACCGCTCCCTTGGCAACGGCATCGTCGACGAGGCCGCGGACGCGGCGCGCCGATTCCGCCGTCACCAGGCCCCCGAGCGGCAAGTCACCCAGCGCCGGATCGCCGGCGCGCAACGACCTGGCCTTGGCGAGGAACCTTTCGACGAAAGCGTCCGCGATCCCGTCGAGCACGATGATGCGCTCGGTCGACATGCAGATCTGGCCCTGGTTGAAAAAGGCGCCGAAGGCGGCAGCAGCGACGGCCTCGTCAAGGTCGGCATCATCAAGGACGATGAACGCTGCCTTGCCGCCGAGTTCCAGCAGGCAGCGCTTGAGGTGTCTGGCGGCGCTCTGGGCGATGATCCGGCCGACACGGGTCGATCCGGTAAAGTTGATACGACGCACGACAGGATGGGCGATCAATGTCTCGACGATCGCGGAGGCATCGGCCGGCGCGTTCGAAACGATGTTGAGGACGCCCGCTGGAAGCCCGGCCTCGGCGAGCACGTCGCCGATCAGCCTGTGGGTCGCGGGGCAAAGCTCCGACGATTTGAGCACCACGGTGTTGCCGCAGGCAAGCGCCATCGCGATCGAACGCACGCCGAGCAGGACGGGCGCATTCCAGGGAGCGATTGCAAAGCAGACGCCCGCCGGCTGGCGAAAGGCCATCGATGTCCTGCCGGCGCAATCAGTCGGGATGACCTGTCCGCCGATCTGCGTCGTCATCGCCGCAGTCTCCAGGAAGATCTTTGCCGAAATCGCCACGTTGAAGGCACACCACTCGCGGGTCGCGCCGGTCTCGGCCGTCATTGCTGCCGCGAGTTCCTCCTCGCGGGCAAGGACGAGCTGTGCTGCCCGTTCCAGAAGCGTGCGGCGAACACCGGGGTTCGTTTTTGACCATTCGGGAAAGGCTGCAGCGGCCGCATCGGCGGCCGCCGCGGCATCGGCAACGGTTGCGGCGGCCGCCACCGTCACGAGCATGCCGCTGACCGGGCTATGGCGTTCGAAGGTCGCCGCGTTCGCGGCCTCGACATCGCGTCCGCCGACGAGCATCGGCACACGGCGAACCGGCGCGGGCGCGCCACTGTCCGGCCTGTCGAAAACGCGGTCGCTTCCAACGTGAGGATTGCTCAAAGCCGTCATATTTGCCTCCTCCCAAAGGCTCATTGGAAAATGCTACGCGTTGCACCGGAAATGAGAATGTGATTTTCTGGCCAATACTTGTTGTTTTTTGGTGTCTACGTCCATGGTTGCCGATCCAGCCATCCACCATGATGCACACGGCGAAGCGATCGAGCCCGCCATCCAATCCCGTGTTCTGCGCATCGGGCGGCCGGCGCAGCGCTGGTTCCATCACGCACTGCTGCTCACGGGTGGCAATCTCCACCTTGCGCGCAGCGAAGGCCCCGCGACGGTGACCGCTCCGGCCGTCGCCTTTTTTCCGCCGAGCGCGGAAGACACGATCACGGTTGCGGCCGGCAGCCGAGGTTACCTCATCGGCGTATCGCCCGAGATCATCGGCGAGGCGATCGGCGAGCATGCGGAGTCGACCGCACTCAGGGTGTTTTCCGCCGGTTTCTCAGTGACGGAGGCGCTGGAACCCACAAGCCTGCGCGAGATGATCCCGCTGTTTGAAGGGGCGCTCGCTGAATTGGCGATGGAAACGCGCACCTCGCGCATGGTCGTTTCTGCCTATATGCGGCTGATCCTGATGACGGTCTGGCGGCTGCAGCGCTCGCCAGCCGCCGAGGAGCGCCAGGCGAGCGCCGGCGCCATCCTGCAGCGGTTCCGACAGTCCGTGGAGATCGGCTTTAGGCGCCACCGCAGCATCGCCGACTATGCAGCCGAACTCGGCATAACCACCGATCGGCTGCACGCGATCTGCCAGCGCACGCTGTCGCGCTCGCCGATTGAACTCGTGCACGACCGGCTTGTTCAGGAGGCCAAGCAAAGGCTGGAGCGATCTGCGCGCGACGTGCAGGAGATATCCTACAGCCTCGGCTTTCGCGACCCCGGCAATTTCAGCCATTTCTTCAAGCGCAAGACCGGCCTATCGCCAGCGCGATACCGGGCGCTCGCCATCAAGAGGACGAGCGATGCGGCGATCCAGACGTCGTCTGACTATCACGATTGGCCCTGACGGCGTGGCAATTACTGTGTGCGGCTTTGCCGCTTGATCTCGTCGGCGACGGCCGCCGCTTCCCGGCCGATCTCCCTGAGCAGGCCGGTGACCGGGTTGTGGAAGCCGACGAGATAAAGGCCGAGCCTGGATGCCTCGCGGGTGAGGCCGCTCTTGCCGGGGCTAAGTTCAGCCGGCAGGAATGTCTCGAAATCGGGCCGGTAGCCGGTGGCGAGGATGATGCTGTCGAACTCCGCCTGCCTGCCGGAAACGAAGATTGCACCGCGCTCGGTAAAGCGCCTGATGTCAGGGGCCACCGTGATGCCGCCGGACTTGATCGCGTCCAGCGTGCCGACGTCGATGACCGGGATCCGTCCCGTATCGATCTGCTCGAGAATACCCTCTTTCGGCCTGACGATGCCGTAGTCTTCGGTCTTGCCGAGCGCAAGGTTGAGGATAGCGGGGAACACCCTGTCGTTCAGCGCGCGCGGCAGCGGCCGGGTGACTATGCCGACGACCTGGATCGGCACGCCGAACAACTGGCGCGGCACGATGTGGACGCCCTTGCGCACCGAAAGGGTCGGGCGGGCGCCGTGCTCGGCAAGGTCGAGAGCGATCTCCGCGCCGGTGTTGCCCATGCCGACAACCAGCACCGACTGGCCGGCAAACGGCGTCGCTTCTCGGTAGTCGGCGCTGTGCAATCGCCTGCCCGTGAAGGTCTCGATCTCCGGCAGATCGGGAACGACGGGCTCGGCATTGTTGCCGCTGGCGATCACGACATGACGCGCGCGGAACGTGCTGGTCGCGGTCGAAACCTGGTAGCCGCTCGCGTCGCGGCGGATCGCGCTGACCGCCTCGCCGAAGTGCGGTCGAAGCCCGAACCGCTCGGCATAGGCGTCAAGATAGGCGACCATCATTTCGCGTGGCACGTAACGTGGGTAGTCCTTCGGGAAGGGCATGTAAGGCAGCGATGAGAGCGTGTTGACCGTATGCAGATGCAGCCGACGGTAATGGCGTCGCCAAGCCGGCGCGATCTCGTGCGCCTTTTCAAGGATGACGAAGTCGAGCCCCGCCTGTCTGAGGCAGGCGCCAACCGCGAGGCCCGCCGGTCCGGCGCCGACAATGACGACATTGGTATCCACGTGGATGGTCGCTCCCTGCCATGGAGGGTATTTCGAGCTTGGCGGAAGGACAAGTGGGCACCACACGTCACCGCCTCCCGACCCGCCTGCGGCCCCTCGATCATTTCCTTGCGTCAAAATGAACCGCGGGGTGCGAGGGACGAGCGGATCCGTGGGCGGCAAACTTGACGAACATAACATGAACATATACCCTGCTGACCATGACGAAACTGACACTTCGCGAGAAGCTGGCGATCCTGTCGGACGCGGCCAAGTATGACGCTTCATGTGCCTCGAGCGGCGGCGAAAAACGCGATTCTCGACAGGGCGGGATTGGATCTTCGGGTGGTAGCGGCATTTGCCACGCCTACACGCCGGACGGACGATGCATTTCGCTCCTGAAGATCCTGATGACCAATTTCTGCATCTTCGACTGCGCCTATTGCATCAATCGCGTCAGCTCGAATGTGGAGCGCGCGCGGTTCAGCGTCGAGGAGGTGGTGACGCTGACGCTGGAGTTCTATCGCCGCAACTATATCGAGGGATTGTTCCTGTCGTCCGGCATCATCCGCTCGCCCGATCAGACCATGGCCGACATGGTCCGCATCGCCCGCACGCTCCGTCAAGTCCACGGCTTCAAAGGCTACATCCACCTCAAGACCATTCCCGACGCTCAGGCCGAACTGATCCGCGAAGCAGGTCTCTGGGCCGACCGGCTGTCGATCAATGTCGAGCTTCCCAAGGATGCGAGCGTGCGCAAGCTGGCGCCGGAAAAGCGCCCGGAAACCATTCGCGCGGCCATGGCGCAGGTCCGGCTCGAGGGTGAGGCTGCGCAGGACCGGACCCATACGGGGCGAAAGCCTCGACGCTTCGCGCCCGCCGGGCAGAGCACGCAGATGATCGTTGGCGCCGACGGCGCCGACGACACGGCCATACTGGCTTGCGCAACCCGTCTTTACAGCGGCTACAATCTGCGTCGCGTCTACTACTCGGCCTTCTCGCCGATCCCGGATACGTCGGCGGCCCTACCGCTGATCCGGCCGCCGCTTCTGCGCGAGCATCGCCTCTACCAGGCGGACTGGCTGTTGCGACATTACGGTTTCACCGCCGAGGAAATCGCGACAGGGACGGAAGACGGCTTTCTCGACCTGGAGGTGGATCCCAAAACAGCCTGGGCGTTGAAAAACCGCGGTCTGTTCCCGGTCGACGTGAATGTCGCTCCCCGCGACATGCTGTTGCGCGTGCCCGGTTTCGGCGTGCGCGTGGTCGATCGCATCGTCGCCGCGCGCAGACATCGAGCCTTGCGGGTGGAGGATCTCGCCCGCATCGGCGCGTTGACGCGCAAGGCGCGCCCCTTCGTGGCGCTTCCGGGCTGGAGCCCCGGAGGCTTGACGGATAGCCGGGATCTGCGTGCGCGCTTTGCGCCGCCGGCACAGCAGCTGCAACTGCTGTGAGCTATGCCGTCTCCCTTCCTGAAAGCGGGATCTTCGACGCCTGGCGAGACGCTGCCCGGCGCGCCATCAGTCACCGGATTGCGCCCGAACACATCGTCTGGAACGGTCCTGGCGGACTGTTTGATGCGGCGCCGCTTCCAGACGTCGCGGGCTCGCATGCGGCGCGCGTGCCCAAGGCCTTCGTCGAACTCGCCCGCTCGGTGATCTGGCATTCGGTGCCGGATCGGCTGGCGCTGCTTTATCGCGCCCTGTGGCGTCTCGACAGCTGCGAGGGCGAGCCGCTTTCACCGGTCGATCCGCTCGGGCGCACGTTGATGCTGATGCAAAAATCCGTCCGCCGCGATATTCACAAGATGCATGCCTTCGTGCGCTTTCGGGAGGTGTCGGCGGCGGGTCCGCGCCGGCGCTTCGCCGCCTGGTTCGAACCGTCGCACAACACCCTGGAGCCGGGAAGCACCTTCTTCGCGGATCGCTTTGCCGACATGGACTGGATGATCGTGACGCCCCGGTCGACCGCCCGCTTCGTCGATGGCGCGCTTGCCTTCGGCCCCGGAGGCAGCAAGCCCGAGCTTCCAGACGATGCTACTGAAGAACTCTGGGCGGCCTACTTCACCCATATTTTCAATCCGGCCCGCATCAAGCTCAACGCGATGCGGTCGGAGATGCCGAAGAAATACTGGAGCAATCTACCCGAAACCCGCCTGATCCCGCAGATGCTTGCCGACGCAGAGGCGCGGGTCAAACGGATGCATGATGCGGGTGTCTCTGCTCCGCGAGCGGGTGCTTCGATCGTTTCTGATCGCTACCGCGCCTCACTGCCGCAACCGGCAGTGCATATTGCGACATTGGAAGTGGCGCGCGAGGCAGCGCTGCAATGCCGGCGGTGCGGGCTTTGCGAGGCGGCGACGCAGACGGTCTGGGGCGAAGGTGCGAGAGACGCGTCCCTGATGATCGTGGGCGAACAGCCGGGTGATCGCGAAGATCTCGAGGGACGCCCGTTCACGGGACCAGCCGGACAGGTGTTGAGGGAGTTGATTGCTGCCGCCGGTGTCGACGCGAAGGCGTTGTGGCTGACGAATGCGGTGAAGCACTTCAAGTTCAGCCCGCGCGGCAAGAAAAGGCTGCATCGCAACCCCGACCGCGGTGAAATCGCCCATTGCCGCTGGTGGCTGGGGCTGGAGCTTGCCCTCGTCAAACCGCGCATCACGCTCGCCCTTGGCGCATCCGCGGCCTTCGCTCTGACGGGGGACAGCCGGCCGATGGCGGAGCGTCGAGGCGGGGTCGAGACAGGCCTCCATGGCGGGCCCGTGCTCGTCTCCTGGCACCCATCGTACATTCTTCGCCTTCGAGATCCGGGCGAAAGCAAAGCGGCCCGAGACGACCTTGCCAAAGATCTGGAAACGGCCTTGCTGAAGAGCAGGGTGGGCGAGTAGGCGGCCGGGCGAACACGCCCGAGGCTGAGCGAACGCAGCAATGCACCGGATCGTGATGCGTCAACGATCGGCGCGGCGGGAACCTTTGGTTTCGGGCCTCATTTAGCACTTTATCATGGAAGGAGCGAATGATGGCACGCCGCTCAAATGCAACTTGCATCGGACACGTTGCCAGATTTCGCGCACGGTGTAGGGATGGCAGATAAGCGAGATGCGACCGTCAGGTGCCTGCGTTGGCTGGCGATTACGGTGCTTTGCACCTGCTGTGCTGCCGCGCATTCGGCAGCCATGAGCGAGAGCCAGGCCTCTTCTTTCGAAAATGTACGACGTGTCCATGCCGAAGGGGCATCCGGCAAAAGGCCGGCTATCAAGCGCGCTGGCCAATATGTCGTCGGCAAGCCCTATTCGATGAAGGGCAAACGCTACTATCCGAAGGAAGAGCCGAGCTACGATCGACGCGGAGTCGCCTCCTGGTACGGGTCGGCATTTCAGGGGCGCCGGACTGCCAATGGGGAAACCTATGATGCGGATTATCTTTCCGCAGCCCACCCCACTCTTCCCTTGCCAAGCTATGTGCGGGTGACGAACCTCGAAAGCGGTGCGTCACTGATTGTGCGCGTCAACGATCGTGGTCCTTATCACGACGGCCGCCTGATCGACCTTTCCGGGAAGGCAGCGGAGATGCTGGATCTGAAGCGTCGGGGAACGGCCACCGTCCGGGTGCAATATGTGGGTCGGCCCGGCATGGGCGGAGACGACCGCGCCTTCCTCATGGCGTCGCATGTGCGAAAGGGCCGTAACCTGGCGGACGTAAATTCGGGTTCGGGCCAGCTGGCATACGACAATTGGCGACGCAAGGAACGGCCTATCGGGTCGCAACGCTGGAAAATGGCTGAATATGAAAAGCGGGGAGTTCACCACGCACGGCGGGATCTCTCGTATGACATCGGAAAATTCGTGCGATCGCCGGTGCCTCAAGCCGCCATGACGGGCCTTGATGTCGCGCTCGCCTATCCCTCTATGATCCCGAAAAACCTGCCCGCCCATGGAAGCGGTTTTCCCCGCGGGCTCGTCGACCGCACTGCGATGTTTGCAGCCAGCTTGGTAAGCGCACGGGGCGGGGTGTTTGCGGATCTTGGTCCATGCCCGGACGAGGGCAGATGCGATCGGAAGCGTAGCCGCCAGGCGGTCCTCGATCCCGAAAGACGCGCGGCGGGGATCGGAGGATGCTGCCGTCGACAGGCCGGTCGGAAACGGGGGGCGTAAGCGCCGCGCCCGCTTTCCGGATACCGCCGTCGCCTGACGCGCCAGCGGACGCTGATCATAATGGAGAATTTTCTGGGAAGGGGCGGCCTCGAAGTTTCAACCTGCCGAACCGTTGTGTCTGCCAGCGGCGCTCTGCTGCGCGCCAGCGCGTAGAGGATGATGTGGGCGCCATGCCGGCACGGCCCCATGACGGGGCCGTGCCGGAACTTCAGGGCCGATCGGCCGACGTCCGGCCTGACACGATCGAGTTAGAGTCGATAGCGTCTGCGTTCCCTTTCGACTTCGTCGGTCGTGTAGGGGTCGAGCGTATCATCGAAGTGCGTCCAGCCCTGCTCGGCGTAGGACGCGCGACGCTGAACGGGATCGACCCAGCTGCCGCGGCGAAGAACGGCTTCGGCATCGGCCTGGAGCGCGTCGTCGACACGGGCGGTCACGACCGCACCGCCGCGCCGCACGCCCTCGGCGTAGACATTGGCATGTTCTTCGGGGACCCCCGATGCGGTCATTGCGCCGATGATGCCGCCGGCAGCGCCACCTGCCGCCGCACCCGCCGCGACGCCGGCAGCCGTGGCGGCCAGCCAACCGGCCGCCACCACTGGCCCGACGCCCGGAATGGCCATGACGCCAAGCCCGGTCAAAAGTCCGCCAATGCCGCCGACGGCGGCGCCGAGACCGGCGCCGGTGCCCGCACCTTCGGCGGCGTTGCTTTCATGATCGCTCCCATAGCGATCGCCAACATTGTTGGAGACGATGCTAATGTCGTCCGACGACACGCCCCTGTCTTCGAGCGCGCTCACCGCAGCGCGGGCGTCGGCATAATCATCGAAAAGTCCGGAAATGGTTTTCATCAGGGGTCTCCTTGAGGAGTCAAGTTGGGAGAAAGTCAGTTGGCGACGATGTTGCCCTGGTAGTCGAGCGCGACCGCAACGGGCTTGCCGTCCTTCGACGCGGTGGCGCGCCAGACGCCCTTGTCGTCGAGCTTGAGGCCCGTCACTTCGGTGTAACCGGCCTCGGTGATGCGATCCTTGGCCTGCGCCTCGGTAAAGCTGTTGGCGCCGGCGACCGGCGCCGTGGGGTTGGTCGTATCCGGCGTTGCAACTGCCGGCGTATCGCCATCCGTCGTAGCCGGAGGCGTTGCGGTCTGCGCAAGCGCGCCAAGGGTCGATGCGCCGAGGAAAACCGCGGCGAGCAGCACATTTTTCATGGTATTTGGTTCCTTGTTCTCAGGCCATCTCAGGCACGGTTCAAACCCGGCCGGAGATTATTGGTTCCTGATTTCGGTATTGATCAGAAACCGGTTCCATCGGGTTTGTTTCGACGCTCCGTTTGACGATGCAGATCATCGCACCGGGCTTTGCATCGTCGCGCCACCCTGGAAGGCCAGAGCCGAGGCCTGGCCGTTCCCATCCCGGTTCGAAGGGAAGCCCTTCGGGCTCCCGATGTGCGTCACATGGCGTCTGCACCCTTGATGGCGTTATCGAGATGAGACGTGCATTTCTCCATGTCGTTGGCCATCATGGCGTCCTTGGCCATGGTCAGTTCCTTGGTCGACTCGATCTTTTTCGCGCCGTCGGAAATCTGCGCGACCTGCTGTTCGGCCTTGGCGATGGAGGCTTCGTCACAGACGACCTTCGTCTGCGCGAGGGCCGGGCTGGCGAAGGCTGCGATGAGGGCGAAAGTGGCGATTGATTTCAACATCGTGATCGTTCTCCATTGGCCGGTACGACACCGGCTTCCACGGTAATTGAACGACACAGACACGGATCAGTTCCGCTTTTTTCGACGCCGAAAAGAGAAGTTTTTTCAAGGAACTTCCGCAGGTTTTCAGCGTTTGGTGCACGCGCACGCCTGCTCATGCGAACGCTTGAGGTCTGAGGGTCGGAAACCCATTTCACCGTCGTCTGATGGGCGCGCGAAACGGACATCGTTGATGCCGGCGGCAGGCCTGCCGGCATCCAATGAGGGAGGGTTGGGGCATGCAGACACGGGCTGGCAAAAAGCGATGGATCCGAGATCAGGAGAGCGAGAATTCGAAGGCCAGTTTTCCGGAGCTGTTCTTCGATCTCGTCTTCGTATTCGGGCTCATTCAGCTCTCCCACACGCTGGCTGCCGATTTCACCTCGGCAACGGTCGGAGAGGCATTCTTGCTGATCCTTGCGATCTGGTGGCTCTGGATCAACACGACATGGGTCACCAACCTCCTGGATCCGGACAGCATCCCCGTTCGCTACATGCTCTTTGCGCTGATGTTCGCGAGCATTCTCATGGCAATCGCGCTTCCGGAAGCGTTTGGCGAGCACGCCCTTGCCTTTGCCGGCGTCTACGCCGCCGTCCAGGTCGGTCGGTCTGTTTTCGCCTGGCTGGCGTTCCGGGGCGAGGACGATGAGACCGCAAGGACGTTTCTGCGCGTCATGCTGTGGTCAGCAGTCTCCGGTGGCCTCTGGGTTGCCGGAGCGCTGCTGAATTTCGAGGGTCGGATCATCGCCTGGGTCGCAGCCGTCGCGGTTGAATACGCCGGTCCGCTGGTCCGCTACAGGTTTCCCGGACTCGGGCCGGCGCCAAGGGAGACACTCATTCTGTCCGGCGAGCACATGGCTGAGCGCTGCGCCCTTTTCGTGATCATCTGTCTTGGCGAAACCGTTCTGACAACGGGCCGCAACACCGCAGAGCACATGGACGCAGATCTCACGATCCTCGTCTTTTGCAGTGCCTTCGTGAGCACCGTCGCCATGTGGTGGATCTATTTCCACAAGGGCCAGGAGGCCGCCGCGGAAAAGGCGGAAAAGACCTCGCGGCCGGAGGCGGTCGCCCACAATCTGTTCACCTACGGGCACGTTCCGATCGTCGCCGGGATCATCCTGACGGCCGTCGGCCAGGACTTCTCCCTGTCGCACGCGCAAGAGCCCGCTACGTTGAAAACGGCGTCGGTCGTGGTGGGCGGTCCCGTTCTCTTTCTTTGCGGCAACATATGGGTGAAACTCGCTGCGGCGAGCCGGTTGCCGCTGTCGCACGTGGCCGGCCTCGTCGCGCTGGCGCTGCTCCCGGCGGTGGGCTCGTCGCTTCAAAACTATGCGCTCAGCCTCGGCGCGACAGCCTGTCTGCTGATCGCTTCAACGTGGGATTACGCGGTTCTCCGCTGGCCGCTCAGCCGAAACGCCAGCAGCACCTGACATCGCCGAACCGCGGGTTCTGCCAAAGCCCGGCCGCTTGGCCGGGCTCTTCGAGCTGCTCTTCAATCCAGGTGCTCAATCCAGTTGTTCAATCCAGGTGCTCTGGCATTTCCTTGAGCTGGTCCTTCGTCCAGGTGGTGACGGCATGAACATCGCCGTCGTCGTCACGCATGAAGTCAAGATCGGAAAGCGGCACGGCAACCGGCTTGGCACCGATGCCGAGGAAACCGCCGACATCGATGACAACCGTGCCGCTCGCGTCATGGATGTGATCGACGGTGCCGACCTTGTCATCGTCGGCGCCATAGACGGTTGCTCCCTGCAGGACTGCTGGCGTCAACTCGGAAGGGGTAAGGCGAACATGACTGCTATGATCCATCTCGAGGTCTCCTTTTCAACATGGACCTGAACAACCGGATCACGTGCGATCTGTTCCCGCCGAATGTCATTATTTCCGGCAATATCGCGCGGATTTCGGAGGCCATGGTCGCCGGGCAGGGGGACGAAGCGAGTCACCGACGTACGTTTCACTCCATCGAAACGCGATCGAAGAATTCGGAACAAGTGGCCGATTGCGTCGTTGTGGAGGTGTACCTGAAACAACGATTGGGAGAAACCGCGATGGATTGGAACCGCGTCGAAGGTAACTGGAAACAGATCAAGGGCAAGGTCAAGGAACAGTGGGGCAAGCTCACGGATGACGACCTCGATCAGATCAACGGCAAGCGCGAGCAGCTCGAAGGCAAGATCCAGGAGCGCTACGGCTATGCCAAGGACCAGGCCCGAAAGGACATCGACGACTGGTACGGAAACCAGCGTTTCCACTGATCAGTTTTAACTGATTGTCCGACCCGCCTCTCGCTCCCAGTCGCCATTCGACGGCTGCGGAGCGAGAGGCACGTTTCTTTCATAGTCTGTGCAGCGCGACGCCAGTGGGGGCATCTCCGGTATGAGGCTCTATCGATGCAACGTCAGTGGGCTTCCGCTCTATTTCGACAATCATTTCAGCGTCGGTGCTGCCAACGCGCCGGTCGGCTTTGTTGCCGATACGCTGACGTTGCACACGCTGTCGCCGTCGGGCAACGGCTTGTGGACCATCCCTTCCCGGCCCGGCGAAACCTGGCGCTTCTGCGCCAATGCGGCAATCGACGGCAGCAACTGGCTCGTCCGGTCCGATGACACCAATCTCCTTGCGATACCCGCACGCTACAATCGGCTTATTCCGAACACCGACACGGCCGAGGGCCTGGAAAGGTTCCACCGGATCGGCGCCGCACAGCGTCATCTCTTCTATTCGATCTTGCGGTTTGACCTTCCATGTCCGGGGCGAGAGGTCGATCCGGAAGGTGGCCTGGTCTTCGACTTTCTCGAGGACGCAGTCGAAGGCAGTGGTGGCGTGAGCCCTGCTATGACCGGCCACCAGGATGGGCTGATCACGTTGCGCGCGGCCGAGGCCGACGACGCGATACGCGAAGCTGTGCGTGTGTCCATGGGCGAACCCTATCGCACGCTGCTCGGTCACTTCCGTCACGAGATCGGCCACTTCTATTTCCAGCAGCTGGTCAGATATGGACCTGTCCTCGACGAGGCGCGCGCGCTTTTCGGCGACGAGCGCGTGGACTATCAGGCGGCGCTTCAGAGATATTACAGTGACGGTCCACCAGTGGACTGGCAGGACGGCTTCATCTCGCCCTATGCCGCAAGCCACCCCTCGGAAGATTTTGCCGAGTGCTGGGCGCACCTGTTCCACATCGTCGACACGCTGGAAACGACGCGGTCGTTCGGCCTGTCGATCGACCCCTTTCGTCACCTTGATCTGCAGGCGGAGGTCGATTTCGACCCCTACCGCGCAGAAAGCGCCCAGCAACTGGTCGACGCCTGGGTGCCGATCAGCCTCGCGCTCAACAGCTTCCAGCGATCGATGGGCGAGCGCGATATCTATCCCTTCGTCCTTTCTCCGCCTGTTGTCGCGAAGCTGGACTTCATCAACCGGCTGATCGCGGCGGCGCGCCGGGATCGATCATCGCAGCGCGCCTGATGATTGCGTGGAACGATAACGACGGCAGCGCATTGTCTGCGGTAAGTGAACGTTCCGGGTGACCGATGGATATTGGACTGAAGACAAAGCTGAATGAACACGCCTGGTGGAGCACCCGCCGCGGCGCCTCTGCGGTCATCGGCACGGCGATCCACGACGGAGGCCTGGTGCGGGACGACATCGCCCGGCAAATGCGCATCAGGCAAGAAGATCGATTGCGCGAGGAAGATCCCTTCACGGCCGAGATGATCGGCGACCTCGCGAACCAGGTCGTCGTCCATCGGTCCCGTTTCGAAGTCGACCTGAACCGCCCGCGGGAGGGCGCGATCTATGTGCGGCCCGAACAGGCCTGGGGAATGCGGATCTGGCGCGAACCACCCTCCGACCGTTCGATCGAAGAAGGCCTGCGACTGCACGATTCCTACTATGCAATGCTGGAAGGCTATCTGCGCGGCATCGAGGCGGACTACGGCCGTTTTGTCGTTCTTGACATTCACAGCTACAACCACCGGCGGAGCGGGCCGGACGCCGAACCCAGCCCGCCGGCCGACGCGCCCGAGGTGAACATCGGGACGTTTTCCATGGACCGTGACCGGTGGAGTAAGGTCGTCGACGCCTTTTCAAGCTACGTCAAGCAGTTCGATTTTCTCGGTCGGCGTCTGGATGTCGGCGAGAACGTCGCGTTTCAAGGACGCGGGGAACAGACACGTTTCATTCACGAGCGCTTTCCCGAGACCGGTTGCGCGCTCGCGATCGAGTTCAAGAAATTCTTCATGGACGAATGGACCGGCGCTCCCGACCCTGCAGCGGTCGCGGCGCTCCGCGGCCTGATCCGCGGAGCGGTTCCGTTGCTGGAAAAGGTGCTGAAGGGGGCGCCATGAGCGTCTTCTCTTCGGTGCACATGGCCAGTCCGGCTGTTGATGACATCCTTGCCCTTCTTGAGACGGGCAAGCGCATGCGCCTCGAATTCGATGGCGGGCGACTGCACATCGACAGGCCTCTGCCTTATCTCTGCATCCATATAGGGACTGCCGAGACCCATCCTGTCGCCCGCGAGCTCGCGGCGTCCCAGGCCTCCTACCTGCTTGCCGATGACCTCTCGGCCGTGACCGGCCTGATCAAGGCGATCGCCACCGCGATGCGCGCGAAGTTTGGCGCATTCGTCCTGCTCGACGTCGATGAACTTCAGCGCGACCGGCTGCTGTCCGAAGACGCACCCTACCTTCAACCGTTCGAGGTCACGCTTTCGGCGACAGGAGAGCCGTCGGCGAAAAAGGGCGTGAAAGCCTTTGTCGCCGCCGTCGAGGCGTTCGAGTATCGCTTTCGCAAGCCACGGGTCGAAGTCTCACGGGCTTTGGATGACGCCTGCGTGCGGCCGGAGTTGCTGTCGCTCGACGTACCGCTCCTCACCTTGCGCTTTGCGCCCATTTACCGGGTGCCTGCATCGGACGACATCTACCCGGAACTGAAGGAAAGGCTTGTCGGCAATCTGCTTGACGCGTCTCTTCACGCCGTCGCCGGGTTTGTCGCAGCCGAGGGCCTCCCGGCGCCGCCGACGCATCGCGCGCTGGGACGCAAGGCCTTCATCGACGCCGTCGAGCGCGCCGACCGCAGCATGGATGAGATCGCCTCCAGCTTCGACTTCCTCATGGCCGTCACGCCGATCAATGCGAGTGCGGCCTGGCTCGAGTTCAAGGAGCATCGCTACCAGCGACAGCCGAGCTTCCTTTATCGCCCGTTGTCGCTGATGGTCGAGCGGGAAAAGCGGCGGCTCTACTCGATCCCGCTGGACCGGCTGGAAGACCCGGTGCTGCACCAGCTCTACCGCGAGAAGCGACAGGAGCTGGATATCCAGCTGTCGCTGATCGCGGAGCGCGAAGGCGATCGGTTCATGGATCTTTCCCGAACGCTTTATGGCTCTGTCGAGAAGCCGTTGCTTGCCGCTGCCCATGAACTGCTTGACGGCACGGCCAAGGCAAGCCCGTCGATCGCCGGCACAGGCCCCACCGTCGGCTGGGCATTTGTCGAGCAGCACGCGCGCGACATGATCGGACGCTATCGCCACCGCAGCGAGGAATTCGATGCGGTCGTCGAAGTTCGCGACGACGTTCCCCCCGGCCTGATGGTGTCCGGACGCCGGCTGCTGATCTCGCGGCGCACGGAAATGACGTTACATCGCGTCGAAGCTCTCTTGAGCCATGAGGTCGGGGTTCATCTGCTCACCTACTTCAACGGGTCTTCGCAAGGGCTGCGTGTCTTTCGCACCGGACTTGCCGGTTACGAGGGCATGCAGGAGGGGCTCGCGGTCTTTGCCGAATATCTGGTCGGCGGATTTACGCGCGACCGATTGCGGCAGCTGGCACTAAGGGTGGTCGGATGCCACCTGATGCTGGGTGGCGCGTCGTTCGTCGAAGCGTTCCGCACCATGACCGGGACCTACGGGTTCGGTGCGGAGCCGTCGTTCGGGCTGCTCCTGCGGATCTATCGGGGCGGTGGATTTGCCAAGGACGCAATCTATCTGCGCGGGTTGCTCTCTCTTCTGGCGCACCTGGCATCCGGCCAGGCGCTCGATCCGTTCTGGATGGGAAAGATATCGGCGGCGCACTTCAAGGTCATGCAAGAACTCGGGGCCCGAGGATTGCTGAAGGCGCCGATCCTGCGGCCGATCTGCCTTGAGCACGACGAAGGGCGGTTGCGGCTGGAGCGCGCCCGCGCCGGACTGACGCCGCTTGGTATGCTGGAACCCTAAAGGAGAAATAGATGCGCATAGGATTCTTCGTCAACTCGATCGAGGCGGAGACGCCGACATTCACGACGACGGGATTGGCCTTCGCGGCGGTCGGCCGTGGGCACGAGGTGTGCTACGTCACGCCCGGGGACTTCGTGCTTCGACCGGACGATCACCTTTTCGTCCGCAGCAATGCGCTTCCGTCGAAGCGGTTCCGCAAGGCCGAGAGCCTGCATGCGGCCCTGCAATCGGAAGCCGAGGTGAAGGTCGTCGATGTCGGCGAGATCGACGTGCTGTTCCTTCGCAACGATCCGTCCCTCGACGCGGCCGATCGACCTTGGGCGGCCAATATCGGCGCGATGTTCGGGCGCCTCGCGGCAGAGCGCGGCGTGATCGTGGTCAACGATCCCGATGGCCTCGCCCGCGCCCAGAACAAACTCTACTTCCAGGATTTTCCAAGAGCGGTTCGACCTGAGACCCTCATTTCAAAAAGCATCGAAGAAATACGCACGTTCATCGACGATCACCCCGCCGGCGTCATTCTCAAGCCGCTGCAGGGGTCCGGCGGAAAGCATGTGTTCAAGATCAATTCACCGCAGGAAGCCAACCTCAACCAGATTTTCGAAGCGGTGAGCGGCGAAGGTTATCTCATTGCGCAGGGCTACCTCCCGGCGGCGACGGAAGGCGATATCCGGCTGTTCCTGATGAACGGTCGTCCGTTGGAGAAGGACGGCGCCTATGCCGCCATGCGCCGGGTACCGGCCAAGGGCGAGGTGCGGTCCAACATTCACGCGAGCGGCAAGCCGGCGCGTGTCGAAATCACCCCGCAAATCCTCAAGATTGCCGAGATGGTTCGACCGAAGCTGATCGAGGATGGCATGTTTCTCGTCGGGCTCGACATCGTCGGAGACCAGATCCTCGAGATCAACGTCTTCACGCCTGGGGGGCTCACCACCATGCACGACCTGTACAAGGTGGACTTCGCCGCCGTCGTGATCGAAGCGCTCGAACGAAAGGTCGAGCACAGAGGCAATTCCAATGGCCAGATCGCAAACAGCATCCTGGCCACCCTCTAGTTCGTTCCGTTGCACCGGCAAGTCTTCGGTATGTGCCGGACGTAGACGGCCGCCCGGCATATCGGTTCATCCAGGGGTCAGGATGGATCGACGGGGGCGGAAAGCATGACCGTACCCATCTCATCGCCGTCCCAATAGCTCAGCTGCGATGCGCGCACCTTGATCAAAAGGAGGCCCGGAGTGTCCACCCCTTGCGGGAACCATCGCTCAAGGTCGCTCCTCCAATGCTGCGAGAATGCCTGCCTGTCGTCGACGAGGGAGGCGATGCCCTGAATTGCAATGAAGATGCCGGGCTTGCCGAGCAGGCTCGGAGCGGCCGTGTAGGTCAGGCCGACCTTCGGGTCGGAGTTTATGTCGTCGATCTTGCGCGACCGGTCGTAGCAGAAGAACCAGGTGTCCCCGTCATAGTCCACATCGCCGTTGTTGCTCATCGGCCGGCTGCTGATCGTGCCGTCAGCCCCCTGCGTCGAGAGCATTCCAAAGTCGATGGTCTTCAATTCTTTTGAGATTTCACTCAGCGTCAAGGTCATGATCCTGGCTCCGATTGGTGATCGGATCCAACCGCGTTCGTTCAAAGGGGTTCCATTACGGTGGCTTTCCGACCCCGTGCTACGGTTCGCTGAAACCGGTGGCGGCCAGGCGAGATCGCCCCTCGGGATCGTTGCGGAAAATCAATCCGCCGCGCGCGCTCGACTGCATCGGCACATAGTCGAGCGTGGTCTCCACCGTTTCGACGACGGCATCTCCGTCCATGATCTCGCCACGCACGACGACGCCGGCCGCCGTTCGGTCGGCGGTGTTTTCGGCGTCGAACATCACCAGATAGCCGCCGGCGCGTTTTTCAATGCTGATGACAGTCACTGCGAGGTCGGGAGGTGCTGTGCTCTGTGTCAGGGCCTCGAAAGTGATCCAGCCGATGAGCGCCACGATGACGAGGGCTGAGACCGAACCGGTCAGCCACTCGACCCAGTGGGCCTTGCGACGTTCGACGGATCTTGATTTCGACGGTCTCGCCATGGTGGTTCCCTAGAGGATGAGGCGTGCGGCCGCGGCGCCGATCGCGCTCGGGAACCCGAGGACCACGGTGACCATGATTGCCTGGGTCAGATCGAGCCCGTCGAGGCGATGAAACGTCCACAGACAGTAAAGACTGATTGCCAGGGCGATGATGTAGCCGGGGCAGGTGAAGCGGATGAGGGCGTGCCAGCCGGGCGTTCCCTCTTCGAGTTCGTGCCCGCCGACGAAGGACAGAACATAGACGAAGCCATGCATGAGCAGGATCGACGCCAGGACAAGGGCAAGGGCGTGCCAGAGCGACATCTTGAAGGATACCAGGATCATCTCTTCGGTCGGGGCGACGTTCAGGCCGAGAAACAGGGCGCCGACGGCCATCATGAAGAGTTCGCCGCCGTAACCGTCATCCTGGTTTTCGTCGACCGGATCCGTATCGTCGGCGCTGTGTTCGTCTTGGACCCCGAGTTCGCTACGCCCGAGCAGCGCACCGATACTGGCGGGGACCGCCTGAATGGCGATCATGCCGAGCGCTTCCGGCACCGTCTGGTTGATACTGAGGACGCCGATGATCAAGAGGACGAACGCGCTCGCCACCACGCCCAGGAGGTACGCAATGCTCGCATCCCTGAGCGCCTCGCGCCAGGTCGAGACATCTTCAAACCCGATCCGACGTGCAAGCAGGATCAGCAGTGGAATGTTGACCAATAACAGGAGCAGCAGCCGGGAGCGGTCGATGTAGAGCCCGAGTTCCCACATCTCCATCGTCAGGAACATCGGCAACGCGAAAAGAAGGGCGCCGGCGAAGCCTCGGGCCAGGCCCTTGCTGAACCTGCCGTGATCGAAATCTTCCCGCGTTCCGGTGGTTGCCGCCCTGTGCGCCCCCAATGTCCACCCCTTTTCCCTGCTGCCGGCCGATGCGTCACGCACGCTCCGGCGTCTTTTGTTGCCGTGAATAACGTTGTGACGGAACGCAAGTTCCTGATGGCCGCGTCTGCTGATTTCGAAAAGCTCGGAACAACATTCGTCGCAGCGAATTTGGAGCGGGAAATGGAGTGTGGCGATGATCTTGATATTACCGGAATTTGGTTGCCGCAGCGGCGAAGGGGCTGAGTTCGCTGGGCTGATCGCATCGATCAAATGCGCGTTGGCGTCGGAGGCACGGTTCGAGACGCGAAAGCTGACCTTCAGGGTGCTCGGCAATTGCCTTGTCATCGAGGGCGCGGTTGATGTCACCGGCGCAGCCGATCATGTGCGGCGTCTTGCCGAGGACGTTGCCGGCGCAGGCCGCGTCATCGTCCGTATCAGTTGTCCTCGCGATTGACCGTTTTCCGCAAGGCGACGTTCGCTGAGACCTGCAGCCCGTCCGGTCTTCGGCTCCGTCGGCATGTTCGAAGAGCCTCCAGCGAACGAAAAGCGTCATTCCGGCCAAACCTTTGCACCGAGCAGATCTTTTGGGAACAATCGCGAAGCCAGCGTCTTAGTCACCAGGAAAGTCAATGTTTAAGAAGTTCGCTTGGAGCGGTAGCCGATGCCATTGGATGTGTTCGACAAGGAGGCGACCGACGATATCCTGCGGGCAAGGCTTGCAGCGATCGTGGAGTCCTCGTTCGACGCGATCGTCAGCAAGGATCTGAACGGTATCGTGCAAACCTGGAACGGCGCTGCCGAGCGCCTGTTCGGGTACACCGCCGACGAGATGATCGGACGATCCATCCTCACCATCATACCGTCCCATCTGCACGGCGAAGAGGCGGATTTCCTGCAGCGCCTGCGCAAGGGTGGGAGGGTCGAGTCCTTCGAGACGGTGCGGCAACGCAAGGACGGCAGCTACGTGTCGATCTCACTGACCATCTCGCCGATACGCAATGCAGAAGGGCGTATCGTCGGAGCATCGAAGGTGGCGCGCGACATCACGGCGACGAAGGATCGGGAAAGGCGCATCCGCATGCTGCTGCGTGAAGTCAACCATCGCGTCAAGAACCAGTACGCCATCATTCTCTCGATGATCCGTCAGGCCGGCAGCGAGGCGCCGGATGCGGCGACCTTGCAGAAGAACCTCGAAGAACGGATCTGGGCCCTTTCGGCGTCCCATGATCTGATTGCTTCGGCCGATTGGAAGGGGACGGACCTGAAGTGGTTGATCGAGACGCAGATCGCGCCGTTTGACGCGGGCGAGCACTGCGCGCTTGCCGGGCCGGACCTAGCACTTGCGCCGGCCGCCATCGAGAATCTCGGCATGGCGATCCATGAACTCGCGATGAATTCGTCGAGGGGAGGGGTGTTGATGTCAGGCGAAGGCACAATATCGATTGCCTGGGCTCTTGATACGCAAGAGCCGAGTTCGCGCTTCTCGATCATTTGGGAGGAGCGATTTGCTTCCAGCGGCAACCTTCATGATTTCCCTCGCTCGGGCTTTGGTGCGGTTGTCCTCAGGAGGATCGTGCCGCAGGCGCTGAACGCAAAGGTGGAGATTACCCAAGGCGACGGGTATCTTTGCTGGCGACTGGCCGGGCCAGCGGATCGTTTCCTCGATTTGCCGCACCTTGACCTTTGAAGACCCGCGTGGGTGTTGCGCCGCGCGGGTCTAACAGGTCGGGTCTCGCACCCTCCTGCATGTCTCCTTGAACAAGAGCGCTTCAGTTGGCGATGCGGATGCTTCGCTCGCGCATGTAGCGATCGAGAGCGCTGCGCGCCGGACCGACATCCTCCAGGATACGGCGCGCTTCCATGGGAGCGAGCCCGTAGCGCGCAATGAATTCGGCCAGGTCGTAATGTCCGTTAAAGACGGCCTCGGCGGGATCTATAACCCTGGCGCGACCGCGCCTTGCAGCAGCGGTGCGTGGGCCTGCCCGAACCGCTCCGGACACCATCTCGATCTCTTTCATGCTTGCCTCCCGTGTTCTTTGGCTGCGCTGGCCGAAGACGTGTCTCGGTCACGCGTCTGACAATCCAAGTGTGCGAGACGACTTTTTGTTCCCTTTCGGAACCATTGCTGTCCGACAAGGTTGGAGGCTCCGCATCAGCTCACGAAAAGGAAGATTGTTATGGCCGAAAAGACACTCGAAACGCTGTTTCACGATGCCTTGAAGGACATCTATTACGCGGAGAGGCAGATACTGAAGGCTCTGCCCAAAATGGCGCGCGCCGCACAACTGCCCGAAAGCAAGGCGGCGTTTGAAAAGCATCGGGACGAGACCGAGGTTCATGTCGAACGGCTACAGCAAGTGTTCGACATTCTTGGCAAGCGCGCCCAGGGAAAGACATGCGAAGCCATTCAGGGCATCCTTGCCGAGGGCGAAGAGATCATCGAGGATTTCAAGGGCAGTCCGGCGCTCGATGCCGGTCTCATTTCCACGGCGCAGGCCGTCGAACACTACGAGATTTCCCGCTACGGCACGCTGAAGACCTGGGCCAAGCAGCTCGGCCTCGGGGAGGCCGTGTCACTGCTTGACCAAACACTCCAGGAAGAGGGCGCGACCGACAAGGCACTGAGCAAGCTTGCCGTGACGGCGGCCAACACCAAGGCGCTCGCGGCATGACATGCGGCCATCGCGCTTGAAGGACGCCATGCCAACTTCAGGCGCGGTGGGCGAGAGCCCTGTGGTGATGTCTGCATGGCTATGTGGGCTCAGGGAGAGCGGGGTGCGCGCTTTGCGTTCCGTTCAAGAAATCTCAGCAGCTGCAGCTCATCGGCGCGTAATCCCGCAACGGGTTTGTTGTTTTTCCGCCTCCTCGAGGACAGAGCGTCGTTTCCGTTTGCGAGGGCAAGGACGTCCGGGTGGATGTAGCTTTTCCGGCACACCGCCTTGGTGTTGTGCAGAACGTCTGCCGCTGCCTCGCACATCTCCTTGATGGTGGGCCGCACGCCCTCGTCGAGCGCTCGCCGGGCGACGGCAAAGGCGGCGAGGCTTCCTGCCCATGTGCGGAATGTCTTTGCGGAAATCGCCGCTCCGGACATATCGGCAAGATAGCGGTTGAAGCGGCCGGAATCGATCGGCTGGGTCTTGCCGTCGGAACTGGCGAAAACGAACAGCTGCCGTCCCGGAAGGTCGGCGATCTCCTCAAGAACACGCTGCAGGCGGAGATTTCGAAGCCGCCTTCTGATCCGGCGTCCGCCCTTTCCCTTGAAGCTCAACTCGATGAATTCGCCTTGCATCTTCAGATGACGCTTCAGAAGCGTTGCTGCGCCGTAGGTGCCGTTCTCCTCGACATAGGTGGCGTTCCCGATCCTGAGCGGCGCCTGGTCGAGCAGGGCGGCAAGGGCACCAAGCACCGTTGTGGCGTCTTCGATCGGTCCTTCCATGTGACGCCTGATCTGCCGGCGGATGCGCGGCAGGCTGCGTGCAAATGTCGAGAGCTGATCGAATTTCTCCCGGCTGCGCATCTGTTGCCAGGCGTCGTGGTAGCGATACTGTTTGCGCCCTCGCACATCGTAGCCGGTTGCCTGCAGATGCCCGCACGCATCCAGGCAGATCCAGACCCGCTCATAGGCCGGCGGCAAGCCGAGCGCCTCGATGCGGCCGATGATCTTGGGGTCCTTGACCACGCTCCCGTCGGGCCGGCGGTAACGAAAGCCGCTGACGAGCCGACTGCGGCTGAACCCCGGATCCTTGTCGGAGACATAGATGAGTTCAAAGCCATCGGATGGCAGGAGCGTATCCACTCAAATGTGTCCTCGTGGTTCGTTTTTCCTCAAAGCAGCGCGTTGTAAAACAACGATGCAAACCAACGATGGCCAGGACGATTGGTTCCCGGTTTCGCGGCCGGTTGCAATGATGGCCAGGGCCATCGCCGACTGCGCATCGCCCGTCGTCTGGCGGGGGAACAAATTGCCCCGCTGCGCGGTTGAAGCGGCGAGAGCAACGAGGGTTCAGTGCCATGGAAGACAGGGAAGAACGCATTCGTCGCCGCGCTTACGCCATCTGGGAGAAAGAAGGCCAACCGGTCGGCGAGGAGATGCGCCATTGGGAGCAGGCGCGCCGCGAGATTGAAGCCGAAGATCCATCTGAAAACGGGGCGGAGGAAGAAGGGCCGGGAACGATCGTGGCTCCGTCGACTGCCCCCCGCCAGTCGGCTCCAGGCGAAACCGACGAAGGCTAATCAATGTTTCGTCTGATCCCCGCGGATCAAGGGAAAAAAGACATGGTGCACTGTGCGACAGCGTCCCTGGCGTGTCCGCCAGGCGCGTGACGACTGTAGGATATCGGCTCCGGCCGGGCCTACCGCTCCGTTTCTTTCAGCCGGTCTTTCGGCACGATCAGCCGGATCACCAGCCCCTCGGGTTGCCAGTTCCGCCTGATCTCACCGCCGAACTGCTTTTCGACGGTGAGCTTTGCAAGCTTGGTTCCGAAGCCTTCCGTCACCGACGGTTCGACGGCGGGACCGCCGCGCTCGGTCCAGACAAATTCGAGCGTTTCTCCACGATCGATCGCCTCGAGATCGAGACGACCGGCGTCCGTCGACAGCGCGCCGTATTTGGCGGCGTTGGTCGCAAGTTCATGCACGACGAGCGCGAAACCGGTGATCGCCGAAGCCGAGACGGTAAAATCGTAACCGTGCGTGGTCACCCGGCGCGCGCCGTGCTCCAGGTCGCCGTCATAGGGCGACAGCAGCGTCAGGAGCAACGCCTGGAGGTTGGCGCGTCCTTCGACGGCGCCGTTGCCGTGGGGAGCCGGAAGGGTCAGCGCATGCGCCCGGGCCAGCGCGCCCAACCGCGCGGTGACGGCAGACGCCAACCCCGAGGGACTTTCCGCCGACCGGGCGCTCAAGGTCACGACACTGCTCGACACCATGAAGAGGTTCTTGACCCGGTGAGCCATCTCCTGGATGAGCAGGTCCTTCTGCTGTTCCGCCTGCTTGCGCTCGCTGATGTCGCGCGCGATCTTCGAAGCACCGACGACCGCGCCGGCGCTGTCGCGGATCGGAGAAATCCGCAGCGAGATCGGAACGAGCTTGCCGTCCTTTCGCTGGCGCAAGGTCTCGAAGTGGTCGACCCGGTGTCCGGCGCGGATCTGTGCCAAAATCTCCGACTCTTCACCAAGCCGGTCCGCCGGGATGAGAAGCGTGACCGGACTGCCGACCGCTTCTTCCGCCGTATATCCGTAGAGCCGCTCGGCACTTGCGTTCCAGCTCGCGATCGTGCCGTCGAGAGCGATGGACAGGATGGCGTCTTCCGACGATTCGACGATGGCGGCGAGTTGCTGCACGGCCCGCTCGGCATCGCGGCGGATGACGACTTCGCGCTCAGCCGCCTTCAGCAATTGGGCGTTGTCGATTGCAATTGCCGCATGCGCGGCGATCGAAGCGACGGCCGCCTCCGACTCGGGCGTGAAAATGCCGGGCTGATCATGGCCGAAGAAAAGCCCGCCATGGACCTCGCCGGATCGTGACACCACGGGAACGGCAAGATAGCTGACGACGGGCAGATGGCCTTTCGGCATTCCGAAATGCGGGGCCGACTTGCCGTAGCGCGGGTCGGCGCGGATATCGTCCGACCGGACGGTGCCCATGCCGCGAAAGGTCGGTTCGAACACGGCCGTGTTGCGCGGCAACGCGAAATTCTCGAATGCCGAACGGGCGACGCCCGACAGCGTGTAGAGGGTGTACCGCTCCCCTTGAGGATCGACGAGGTTGTAAAAGAATGCGCCGAATTGTGCTCCGGCGAGTTCCGTTGCGGCATCGGTGACGGTCTGGACGATGCGATCGAGATCGAGATTGCCGGCGATCGCCTTGGCGATCCGGTCGACGGCCTCAAGCCGGCGCTCTGCCGCCTTGCGCTTGGAGATATCGAGGATGCTGACATAGGCGCGCTCGCAGCGCGGGCCCTCGAAGGCGATGGTGAAAACCACGTCGAGCCGCTGCCCGCGCAGCGTGCGCACGACGGCGTCGCTGCCGAACCGTCGACGGCCCTCCCACAGCGCCACCAGCTCCTCGACGAAGATCGGCATGGTTTCTGGCAGAAACACATCGGCGAGCGATCGGAGCAGCTCGCTTTTTTCGGTCGCTTCGAACAACTCCACGGTGAACGGATTGACGTCGGTGACGCGCACCCTCGAAATCGCCTCGAGCAGCCGGTCGGGATGCGTGTCGAGGTAGCCGCGCAGGTCGCGGACCCCTTCGGCTCGCAACGTGTCGAGCAGGTCGACGACGCCGCTGAAATCCTGTTCCCAGACTGCAACCCCGGCATTCTCGAAGATCTCGCGAAACCGCTCGCTGCCCTTCGCCAGGCCTCGGTCGGACGCCTTTGGATCATTGATGTCGGCAAGCATGTGAAAGCTCCTGCAAACTCCAGTCGAACAGCTTACAGAAAGGCGTCTTGGCGGCAGGCCATCGCAGAGCGTTTGAAAAGCGTAGCGTAAGGCTGCCGAAATGCAATGTTCATCGCTCGCATCCGCTCAATGGCGAAAACGGTGGACCGGCTTCGGTCGCGCCACAAGAAGGGTCGCTGCCGCAAGCAGTTGCTCGGGATTGAATGGCTTGGCCAGCATCGTCGAACCGGTAAATCCGGCGGGCAGGGCCTCCCGACCATACCCGGTCACGAACACGAACGGGATCTGTTTCTGCGTCAGCGCGGCCGCGATCTCGCCGACCGGCTGGCCCCGAAGGTTGGCGTCCACCAGAGCGGCGTCCAGCTCCTCCTCATCGATAATGCGCAGGGCGTCGTCGATCGTCGAGGCGGGCCCTGCGACCTTCACGTCCTCATGCTCCAGGATCGACGCGATCTCAAAGGCGATCAGCGCTTCGTCTTCGATGACCACGAACCTCTTGCCCTTGAGGCTGGGCGGTTGCGCCTTCGTTGGGTCGGATGGGTCCCGAACCGGGGGATTGTTCGTATCGGACGGACTGCTTTGCACGGCGTCAGCCTCCAGTGACATGACGATCTTCCAGTTCACGCCGAGCGGATCGGTCGTCCTTTGAGCGCTTCCGCCCGCGCCGGCCGCGATCTGCTCGATCAGCTTCGTTCCGAAACCGCGATTGCGCGGTTCCCCGGCAGACGGCCCGCCTTGCTCGCTCCAGGAAAGCGAAAACAATCCGTTGCTGAGGCCCCAGCCGATCGTGACCGTGCCGTCCCGCGTCGAGAGCGCACCGTGGCTCGCAGCGTTGGTGGCGAGTTCGTGCAGCATCATCGCCATATGGGTCGATGTTTGCGCATCGAAGCGCGTGTTGGGACCGGATGTGGCGACCCGGCCGTCTGCAACAGTGCCCGCGGGAAGCTGGTCGCGGAGAATATCTTCGATATCCGCTCCCTCCCAGCCGGTGCGGCTGAGCAGTGTGTGCATGCGCGACATCGACTGCAGGCGTCCGCTGAAGCTCTCGGCAAACGCTGCGGGATCCTTGGCCGATCGCAGTGTCTGGTTGGCAATGGCCTGGACGGTGGCAAGCATGTTCTTGACCCGGTGGCTGAGCTCGCTCAGCAGCAGTTTTTGCGTCTCCTCGGAGCGCTTGCGGGCGGTTATGTCTCGGGCAGCCCCGAACCATTCGACAATTTCGTCCTTTGACCCGAGTACAGGTATGGCGCGGGAATGGGCCCATCCCAGGCTGCCATCGAGACGAATGACCCGATGTTCCATTTCGAAGATCGCCTTGTCGCGTATGGCCTTGCCAATCCGATCGAGCACCGGGGCCTGGTCGTCGACCGGAACGTATTTCGCCAGCCAGCCCTCGCTCGGGTCCTCGGTATCGGCGACGAAGTCCTTTCCCTGGAGGAAGCGCATCTCGTGCCAGTCCGGACCCATTCGGTAGACGACATCGGACGTGGCGGTCACGAAGGCGCGGAAGCGTGTCTCGCTTTCGCGCAACCTTTCGGCGGTTCGTGTTCGATACCGCGCGATCTTGAGATGCGCTTCGACGCGCGCCAGCAGTTCGCGCGCGCTGAAGGGCTTGATCATGTAGTCGTCGGCGCCGGCCTTCATCCCCTCGATGCGGCTTTCCTCGCCCGCGCGTGCCGACAGAAGAATGATCGGCACCGTGTTGGTCCGCGGGTTGGAGCGCAGCCGCCGCACGAGTTCCTGCCCATCGATCCCCGGGATCATGATGTCGGTCAGGACCAGATCCGGCTTCCGGGCGGAAGCGGCAGCAAGCGCCGCATCGCCGCGCCCGACGATCTCCACCTCGTAGAGGGCGCCAAACAGTCGTCTCAGATAGTCACGCATGTCCGCGTTGTCATCGACCACCAACAGGTGGTCGCGTGTGCCGCCTTTCGGCTCCGTCGCCGATGCAACGGGGTCGATTTCGGGCAGCTCGGGGTGGTGCGCCTGGCTGTCGTCCGGAAGCCACCGCAACGCCTCTTCGACGAACGGTGTCGCGCCGATTGCGGCCGCGCTGCGGCTTTCGGCGTTGCCCGCCGGTCTGGAGGCGAGATGGGCGTCGCCTCTGGGAACGGACACCCTCAAGGTCGTGCCTTCCCCGACCCGGCTTTCCGCCGATACGGTGCCCCCATGAAGCCTGGCCAGTTCCTGGACGAAGGCAAGGCCGATGCCGCTTCCTTCCTGGGTGCGCCCCTCGGCGCCCTCCACCCGATGAAACCGCTCGAAGAGCCGCGGCAGTTCATCCGTGGGAACGCCGATGCCGGTGTCGCGCACCGTCAGGACGAAGTCGGAGCCGTCGATCGCAAGCCTGACTTCGATTTCGCCTTCCAATGTGAACTTGAAGGCGTTGGAGACGAGATTGAGGACGATCTTCTCCCACATCTGGCGATCGACATAGGCCGGTTCGGGAAGTGCCGGCGTATCGACAATCAGCCGCAAGCCTGCCTTTTCGGTGGCCGAGCGAAACGCGCTTGCAAGCTCGGCCGTCGCCGATGCCAGGTCCGTCGGCACGAACTGCGCCTGCAGCCGGCCCGCTTCGATGCGTGAGAATTCGAGCAGCGTGTTGACCAATTTGAGCAGCCGCAATGAATTGCGGTGAGCGATCAGCAGCCGCTCCTTGTCGTTTGCGGGCCCAGACCCGCCGGACAGCAGGTCCTCGATGTGTCCGATCATCAGCGTGAGCGGCGTCCGGAATTCGTGGCTGACATTGGAGAAGAACACGGTCTTCGCCCGGTCGATTTCGGCAAGCGCCTCGGAACGCTTGCGCTCGTCCTCGCGCGATTGCGCATTCGCAATGGCGCTTACGATCTGGACCTTCAACAGTTCCAGGAAGTCGCGATAGCGGGCGTCGAGTTTCAGGCGCGAATTGACCCCGGTGACAAGGAAGCCGACCGGCTCGCGGGAACCGGAGGCCGAGAGGGGGAGGACCATGGCAGTGTCGGACAGATCGGGCAGCCTGCCGGTACAATCGAACCGCGTACCCGGGTCCGGGACGAGCGTTGGCGCCTGACGCGCCTGAAAGTGCCAGCCCGTGCCGCTGTCCTCGGATGTCAAGGTTACAATTTCGCAGGCCAGCGGATGCCCCGTCTCCAGGCCGGCCTTTCCGGCCAGCCGCGCGCATCGGCAATCGGGGTCGAGCAGGTAGAAGAGAGCGTAGGGAACGTCTCGGGCATGCCTGGCCAGCGTTTCGGCCGCAATCCTGCATGCGTCTGCCGGATCCTGCGCCTCTCCCGAGCCGGACGCGAGATCTCTCAAGGCGAGGATCCGACGTTCTCCGATCACCTTGTCGGTGATCTCGGTTACGGTCGCAAGAACCCCGCCGATGCCGTTGAGGGCCGCATCATCCGGAACCGGACTGTAGGCGATGGTGAAATGCGTCTCCTCGAGGAAACCGTTCCTGTTGATCTCCAGCTCGATGTCGTCGTTCCAGGTCGCCGGCCCGCCATGGAACGGCACGTCGATGAGCGGCCGCAGGACGTCCCAGATCTCGCTCCAACATTCACTGACGGGCCTGCCGAGCGCCCATGGATGCTTTGCACCGAGCACGGGAGCATAGGCGTCGTTGTAGAGGGAAACATAGTTCGGCCCCCACCACAGGAGCAGGGGAAAGCGGTTGACGAGCAGGAACGAGACCATGATCCGCAGGGTCGGCGACCAGGTCTCCATCGGTCCGAGCGCCGTCTGCGACCAGTCAAAGCCTCGAATGAGCGCGCCCATCTCTCCGTTGTCGCTCGGCCGAACGGTCTGTAAGGCCGGCGTTACGGTTTCGGACGTGATTTTGCCGCCTGACATGGCGCCGATCCCCGATAGAAATGCGTCCAAGCCCTCTAAACGCCCGGTTTCGCAAACGGTTCCGCGTTTGCGAAACCGGACTGTCGCCAACCACGATCGCGTGGTGTCGCAGAAATGTGACAGGCGATGCCTGTCGCACGGGACATTGCCCTGGCGGCATGGAAAACGAAGCTGAGAGCGATAGATAGCCGCGTCGGAACGCGCGTCTTCAATCCGGGACGTGTTCGGCGGGAGGTATCTGGGGAAATGTGGGTACGGGCGTGTTGTTTCAAATGGTTTGTAACGTATCCGCAGTCTGATCTGATACGGTCCGCTTGAAAGGCGTCGAATCCCTGTGGGCCAACCCGACGGGTGTCCCGACACGCGTCGTCGGTCCCGGAACGGTTCCAGCCCTCAATCTTTTTTCCGGCCGCGAACGTTCGTTCAATCCGTCGGATCCTTCAATAGTCATCGCCTTACCGGAGTTCTGATGTCAGCGACAAAAACAAAGAGACTGGGACGGAACGCGCGATCGTTGCGGACAGTGCTGGGTCTCGAACCGGGCGTGGCGATCGGCCTTACCGCTACTCTCTTCTTCTTTGTCGTCAGCAGCGCCGTCGCCTATCTCAATCTGGAGGCCCTGCGGCGCGGCAACGAGAGGATCGTGCAGACGCATGTCGCCATCGTTTCTCTCGACGAACTTTTGTCGCACGTTCAGGACGCCGAGACCGGTCAGCGCGGTTTTCTGTTGACGAACAATGGCAGCTACCTTGCCCCCTACAACGCGGCTGTTCGCGCCATCCCGGCAAAACTCGATCAGATCGGCCAGCTGACTGCCGCCAATCCAGGGCAGGGCCAACGGATGTTGACCCTGCGGCAGCATGTGGATGCAAAACTCGCCGAGCTCAGCGAGACCATTGACCGAAGGCGAACCGATGGTCTCGAGGCGGCGATCGCGATGGTGAACTCCGATCGCGGCAAGATCGAAATGGATGCGGTTCGGGCCCAGGTTGCGGCGATGTCCGGCGCCGAGCTCGAGGTTCGCCTCGACCGGCTGGCCGAGATGGAGAGCGCCCAGAAGACGGCGCGCCTCAGCACTCTGTTGTCCGCCCTCCTCGGACTTGCCCTGACCGTGGCGATCGCCATCCTCATTCGCCGCGCAACGATCGCCCGGCGGAGGGATGAGTGGCTTCAGGCCGGTCAGGTGGGGTTGGCATCGGCCATGATGGGCGATCAGTCCATCGAGCAGCTGGGCAACAGCATTCTCGACTTTCTCGCGCCCTATGTCGGCGCGGTCGCAGGCGCGATCTTCATCGGCAGCGGCGGCTCGCTTCAGCGCGCGGCCGTCCGTGGCGTTCCGGGCGACGCCAACCTGCCGATGGTGGTGCGGCCGCGCGAAGGCCTGCTGGGGCAGGCGGTCACCCAGGGTGCCTCGCTCGTTGTCGACGATGTGCCGGACGGCTATCTCGCCTTCGGTTCTGCGCTCGGCACGGACAAGCCGCGGCATCTCGCCATTCAGCCCGGAAAGGTCGACGGAACAGTGAATTCGGTGATCGAACTCGGCTTTCTGATATCGGTCGACGAAACGGTGGTCACCCTTCTCGACCGTGCGTCCGAGGCGATCGCAATCGCCGTCCGGTCTGCGACCTATCGCGGACAGCTCCACAACCTGCTTGAAGAAACGCAAAGGCAATCCGAGGAATTGCAGACGCAAAGCGAGGAACTGCGTGTTTCCAACGAGGAGCTTGAGGAGCAGGGAAGGGCGCTCAAGGAATCCCAGGCCCATCTCGAGCAGCAGCAGGTCGAACTTGAGCAGAACAACTCCCAGCTCGAGACGCAGGCCCAGCGGCTTGAGGCGCAACGGGACGACCTGGAGCGGGCCAACGCGTCCGTTTCGGCCAAGGCCCGGGAGCTGGAGAAGGCGAGCCGGTACAAGTCCGATTTCCTCGCCAACATGTCGCACGAATTGCGCACGCCGCTCAACTCTTCGCTGATCCTTGCCAAGCTTCTTGCCGATAATCCCGATGACAACCTGAGCGAAGAGCAGGTCAAGTATGCCAAGACGATCCAGTCGTCCGGCAACGATCTCCTGAACCTGATCAACGATATTCTCGACCTCTCGAAGATCGAGGCCGGGCATGTGGAGATCCGGCCCGAAACGATGTCGCTGGAGCGACTGGCGAGCAATCTGCGCCAGGTCTTTCTGCCGCTTGCGAGCGAGAAGAAGCTCGGCTTTTCGGTCGAGATTGCTGAAGGTTCGCCGACGGCCATCGAAACCGACCCGCTGCGGCTTGAGCAGGTCCTCAAGAACCTCTTGTCGAACGCGATCAAGTTCACGGAGACCGGCAAGGTCAGCCTGGCAATCGGCCTTGCGGGTGACGGCAAGGTCGCCTTCTCGGTGAGCGACACCGGCATCGGCATCGCGCCCGAGCACCAGCAGGCGATCTTCGAAGCCTTTCACCAGGCCGACGGCACGATCAGCCGCAGATATGGCGGTACCGGTCTCGGCCTTTCCATTTCGCGACAGCTGGTGCGGCTTCTCGGCGGGACGATCGCGCTGAAAAGCCAGGCGGGGCAGGGGAGCACGTTTACCGTCACGATCGCGGATGTCTACGACGGGCAGAAACAGGTCGCGCGCGACGAGCGCCCGGCGCCTTCCAATGTCGCGGTCACGGCGCCGGACGCCGAGGCGCGATCGGCAACGCCAAGAGCGGTCCGCAGGATCGAGGATGATCGCGAGGTGCTGACCGACGCGAGGCGGGTCCTCCTGGTCATCGAAGACGACGACAGTTTCGCCGCCATCGTTCGCGACCTTTCGCGGGAAATGGGCTTCCAGGCGATCGTCGCGGCGACAGCCGGAGAGGCGCTTTCGCTTGCCAAGGACGTGATGCCGAGCGCCATCGTGCTCGATATCGGCTTGCCGGATCAGTCTGGCCTGGCGGTGCTTGACCGGCTGAAGCACGACGTCCTGACCCGCCATATCCCGATCCATGTCGTTTCGGGAAGCGACTACACCGAAAGCGCCTATTCTCTCGGGGCTGCCGGTTACGCGATCAAGCCGGTCACCCGGGAGGAGCTGGTGAAGGTCCTGCAGAAGCTCGAGGCACGGTTGTCGAAGAGCGTGCACCGCGTCCTGATCGTCGAGGACGATCCGGTGCAGCGTGAGGCGGTCGCAAGGCTGATCGGCACCCAGGATGTCGAGACCGTTACCGCCAGCACCGCCGCCGAATGCCTCGATCTCCTCAAGCACCAGACATTCGATTGCATGGTGCTCGATCTGTCGCTGCCTGACGCATCCGGTTATTCCCTGCTCGAGACGCTGAGCTCCGAAAGCGCCTACGCGTTCCCGCCTGTCATCGTCTATACCGGGCGCGAGCTCTCGGCCGATGACGAGCAGAAACTGAGGCGCTATTCGAAGTCGATCATCATCAAGGGAGCGAAATCGCCCGAACGCCTGCTCGACGAGGTCAGCCTCTTCCTGCATCAGGTGATATCGGAACTGCCCGACGAACAGCAGAAGATGATCCGCAAGGCGCGCAACCGCGACGCGCTTCTGGAAGGGCGTCGCATTCTCGTGGTCGAGGACGACATCCGCAATGTCTACGCTCTGACCAATATTCTCGAACCCCGTGGGGCGATCGTCGAGATCGCGCGCAACGGCCGCGAGGCGCTCGATGCGCTTGAAAGGGCGTCGGCTGACAAGGGCCGTCCGATCGACCTCGTGCTCATGGACGTCATGATGCCTGTCATGGACGGTCTTGCGGCAGCGGGCGAGATCCGCCGAAACCCGGCGTGGAAGAAGCTGCCGATCATTGCGCTCACCGCCAAGGCGATGCCGGACGACCAGCAGCGCTGCATCGAAGCGGGGGCCAACGACTACATGGCCAAGCCGCTGGACGTCGACAAGCTCCTGTCGCTGGTGCGCGTATGGATGCCCAAATGACCGAGCTTGCCGCGGTTCAGAAGATCGAGGACATCGAGATCCGGCTGCTGCTGGAGGCGCTGTTCCTGAAGTATCACTACGACTTCCGCAACTATGCGATGGCCTCGGTCAAGCGCCGGGTGAAAAAGGCGCGCGAGCAGCTCGGCTTTGACACCATCTCGGCCATGCAGGAAGGCCTTCTGCACGATCCGTCGATGTTGCCGCAATTGCTGCGCTTCCTGACGGTCCAGGTGAGCGAGATGTTCCGCGACCCGAGCTACTTCAAGGCGATCCGCGAAAAGGTCATCCCGCATCTGAAAACCTATCCGTCGCTCAAGGTCTGGATCGCCGGTTGCAGCGCAGGCGAGGAATTGTACTCGCTGGTGATCCTTTTTCGCGAGGAAGGCCTGGAGGATCGCACGATCTTCTATGCGACCGACATCAATCATGAGGCGTTGGAGGCCGCCGAAGCCGGCGTCTACGCGCTCGACAGGTTGCAGCTTTTCACCGAGAACCACCGTAAATCCGGCGGCAAGTCGTCCCTGTCCGACTACTTCCAGGCGGGCTACGGCAAGGCGCTGTTCGACAAGTCCCTGCGCCGCAACGTCGTGTTTTCAGACCACAGCCTGGTGACCGACGCCGTCTTCGCCGAGATGCACCTCATCTCCTGCCGCAACGTCATGATCTATTTCGACCGCGCGCTGCAGGACCGAGCGGTTGGCCTGTTCAAGGATTCACTCGCCCGCAAGGGCTTCCTCGGCCTCGGTTCGAAGGAGAGCCTGCGGTTCTCCCTGCACGCAGACGCGTTCACGGATTTCGTGCGCGACGAGAAGATCTATCAGAGGCGCGTCGAATGACGGCCGGTCGAGCTCAAGCCGTGGTCATTGGCGCTTCGGCCGGTGCTGTCGAGGCGCTTTCGGTCATCCTGCCGGCGCTGCCTGAGGCGTTCCCGCTGCCGGTGATCGTGGTCGTCCATGTTCCGCCCGACAGGCCGAGCCTGATGGTCGACCTGTTCAGGGCGAAATGCCGGCTCCGCGTCGGGGAGGCCGAAGACAAGGAGCCACTTGCAGCCGGCACGGTCTATTTCGCGCCGCCGGACTATCATGTCCTCGTCGAAGCTGACAAAACCTTGTCGTTGTCCAACGACGAGCCTGTGCTTTTTTCCCGTCCGGCGATAGATGTCCTTTTTGAAAGCGCTGCGGATGCATTCGGGACCGCACTGGTCGCGATCGTCTTGACCGGCGCAAATCACGATGGCGCGCGCGGCCTCAAGGCCGTATGCGACGCTGGAGGGATTGCGATCGTTCAGAGGCCTGAAGGCGCGCTCGCCCCCGCCATGCCCGAAGCCGCAATCCGAACCTGTCCGGACGCCCTGGTGTTGTCGCTCGATGCCATTGCCGAATACTTGAAAGAGGTCTGAGAATATCCATGGAGCCCGTCCCGTTTCTGCTGGTCGATGACCTTGAGGAAAACCTTCTGTCGCTCGAAGCATTGCTTCGCCGCGACGACCGCCTTCTTCTGAAGGCGCGCTCCGGCGATCAGGCGCTCGAGATCCTGCTGCAGCACGAAGTGGCGCTGGCGCTCGTCGACGTGCAGATGCCCGGGCTGGATGGCTTCGAGCTCGCCGAGCTGATGCGCGGCAACGAGCGGACGCGACGCATCCCGATCATCTTCGTGACGGCCGGGACGGCCGATGGCCAGCGCCGCTTCCGTGGCTACGAAGCCGGAGCGGTCGATTTCATTCAAAAGCCGATCGAGCCGGATGTGCTGTGCAGCAAGGTGGAGGTGTTCTTCGAGCTTTATCGCCAGAGGCAACAGCTTGCGAGCCAAAGGGACGAACTCGCCGCCCAGGCGCAGGCGCTGAAGCTCGCCGCCGAGCACAAGGACATCCTGCTTCGGGAAATCAACCATCGCATCAAGAACCTCTTCAGCCTGACGGCTGGGCTGATTTCGGTGAGCGCAAGGCAGGCCACGACCATTTCCAGTCTCGAGGCCGATTTGCGCTCGCGGCTGCACGCCTTGTCCCGCGCCCATGAACTCACCCTGCCCGACCTCGTCAGGGAGGATCATCGCGCCGAGATTGCGACCACGGTCACAGCATTGTTGAGGGCGATCGTTGCGCCGCACGACCACGCCGAGGGTTCTCGCATCGTGATCTCGGGATCGGATGCGCCGCTCGGTGACAAGGCGCTCACGTCGCTGGCGCTGCTGCTACACGAGTTGACCACCAATGCTGCCAAGTATGGTGCGCTTTCAACGCCCGACGGCCAGTTGACCATCGACGTGTCGACGGGCGACGAGGCGCTTCACCTGCGATGGAGCGAACGGGCTTCAAAGGACCTTTCGGAAGTCTCCGATCGGGAGGGCTTCGGAACCACGCTGGAACGGGTGGCGCTGCAGGGCCTGAACGGCACGTTGGTCAGAGACTGGCGGACAGACGGTCTCTGTCTCTCGCTGCGCATCCCGCTGCGCGATCTGGCAGCCTGATGCTTGCCGTTGCGATGGGACAGCGTTGCACGGGGTGGACGGAATAAGTTTCGCCCCGTCGCGTTCTTCCAGGGGTATCAACCTGGAGGCTTCCCGATGCTATCGCTGATCCGTCGGCCCGCGCGCACCATCTCATTTACCTGCCAACCTCAGGACTACGGCGTAATCGCAGCGCCGCAACCGGCAAAATCCGTTCTGCCCGACTGGTACCGCAAGCTGCCGCCCGTCGACAGGCAGCACCTGACGGTTACCAACAACGGGCTGACGATAAAGCGCTGCATGCCTTTCCTCGACGCGATGACGACGGGCTGGATCCTGCCGCTCGCTGCCACTGTTCGCCTTGAGGTCAAGGATGAAGGCCGGACCGTCACTGCCGGCTGGGAGTTCGACCGCGTGATGGTCAGCAACCACGGAGCCCACCAGGTCGCAGGCAATCCGAAAGAGCCGAGCCCGCCGTGCAAGTTCCACAATTACTGGTCGCTCCGCACGCCGCCCGGCTGGAGCTGCCTGTTCGTGCCGCCGCTCAATCGCTCGGGACAACCCTTCGAATGCGTCGCGGGTGTCGTCGACACCGACACTTATTCGGCCCACATCCATTTTCCGTTCTTTGCGACACGGTCGGACGGCATCTATGTCGTCGAGAAGGGAACGCCGCTCGTGCAGGTCATCCCCTTCCGCCGCGAGGATGCGGCCATTGCGGCGGAGGTCCGCCCGGAGACCGGCAGGGAAGCGGTTGCGCGCGAAAGGGTCAACAGAAACACCATTGCCGGCGAGGGCTGGTATCGCAAATGGGCGCGCGCCGCCCGTTGACATTCGGCAGGTCGGAAAACGGAGCGGGGGCCGGATGATCCGGCCCCCGCTTTTCTTGAGGAGATGTCAGCGTCGGGCGCGCCAGCCTATGCCCTTGTAGTACGACCGGTCGGAGCCGTTCGAACTCGAGTTGGAGGAGCTGTTCGACGAGGAGTTGGAGCTCGAGTTGTTCGACGAATTCGAACTTGAATTCGAGGAACTGTTCGACGACGAGTTCGAACTTGAGTTGCTCGACGAATTCGAACTCGAATTGGACGAGCTGTTTCCGGCGACGATGATGAGGCCGTCATCACTTGTCGATGTCGAATGCGATGGCCGATCGATGTCGGTCGTCGCAATCGGATGTTGCCTGGCCTCAACCGCGGTACCCACGAGTGCGGCCATGCCTGCGACGAGAGCCGATGTCAGTCTCCAGTGTCTTGTCATGGTGTTACTCCTTTTTTGCAGATTGGACCGGCTGTCCCGATCCGGGGGAGTAACGGGCGGCACCAGGCTTTATTCCGCGACGCGCGCACGGATTTCGCCCGGCTGTGCGTGTTTCCGTCCGACCATGCGCCGCCGCAGGCGAGATGTTCCGCTATTTCACCCCGCCATGCGCAAGTCCGCTGATCAGGTAACGCTGCATGAACAGCGCGATGAGATAGACTGGCGCGATGCCGGCGAGCGAGGCTGCCGCCATCTGGCCAAAATTCACCAGCCTGTCGCCCTGGAAAAGCGAGATGCCAACCGGCAGTGTCCGCGTCGCATCGGAAAAGGTGAAGGCCGATGCGAAGAGGAATTCGTTATAGGACAGCACCGTGACGATGATGAAGGTCGCCACGATCCCCGGCGCGATGATCGGCGCGACGATCTCAATCAGCGTGCGAAGCGGTCCGGCCCCGTCCATGGCCGCTGCCTGCTCGATCTCGATCGGCATGCGGCGCAGGAACGGGGTCAGCAGCCAGAAGGCGACGGGCACGTTGGCAAAGCCGTAGATCAGCACCAGGCCGGCGCGCGTGTCGAGGAGCCCGGTTGTTTTCAGCAGGAAGAAGAGCGGAATGAGCGCCACGATCGGTGGCGCCATGTAGCTCGAGAGCGTGACATCCGAAAGCCATTTGCCGCCGATCTTCAGGCGCAGGACGGCATAGGCCGAAGGCAGGGACAGTGCGATCGTAAGGAGGCCTGCAAGAAGGGAGACGAGGGTGGAGTTCACTATGAAGCCGAGGACGTTCGCCGCTTCGAAGGCGGCCGGCCAATTGGCAAGGGTCGGTGTCGTCGGCCAGAAATGTCCGTTGAGCACATCGTCTTTCGATTTCAGGGAAACGGCGACGAGATAGACGAAGGGCAAGGCAAAGAAGCCGACGATCGGTGCGGCCGCCAGGCCAAGCCAGAGATGGCGCCCGAAAGTTCTCACGTATCCCGCCTTTCAAGGCGCTGGTGGAGACGCACGACCGGCAAGGTCGCAAGGCCGATCACGATCGCGTAGATCATGGTCTCGGCGGCCGCCCGGCCGACGTCGAACTGTTCGATCGCCCGTCTATAGATGGAAAAACCGGCCGACGTCGTTGCGAAACCCGGTCCGCCGAAGGTCAGGATGTAGACAAGGTCGAACAGCTTGAACGAGAGGATCAGCTTCAGGAGATAGATCGACGAGAGCGGCGCTGCGACCAGGGGCAGCGTGATGTGCCAGAATCGCTGCCAGCCATTGGCCCCGTCGACGAGCGCCGCCTCCTGGACGCCTTCCGGGATGGTCGAAAGGGCTGCAAAGCACAGGATGACGATAAAGGGCGTCCACTGCCAGAGATCGGCGACGCCGATCGCAAGCCAGGCGAGCGTCGGATGGCCGAGGAACGAGATCGGCTCGGAAATCACACCTGCGTTGAGCAAGGTGCCGTTGATGAGCCCGCCTGCCGGGGCGAAGATGAGTTTCCAGGCGATGCCCACCATGACGGGTGGTGTCATCAGCGGCAACAGCACCAGGCTCATCAGGAAACGGCCCGCCTTCAGCAGCGAGGTGAAAATGAGGGCGATCAGGAAACCGAACGCAAGCTGTATCAGCGAGGTTGAAAGCGCATAGGCGACGCTCCTGCCGATGGCCGAAAGGAAGATCGGATCCTGCAGGGCCGCTGCAAAGTGCCTGACGCCGACCAAGCCCCGGAAGGGTTTTCCGAGCGTGCTCTTGCTGAAAGCGAGCGCCAGCAGGAACAGGGTCGGGTAGACCGTCGTGACGACGAGTGCGACAAGGACGGGCGCGATCCAGATCAAACGTGCAAGACGCGCCGGCAGAAGGCTTTCTTGCACTGAAACGCGCGCCGCTCCCCGCCCATCGGTTGCAAACGCAAAGGTGGTCATGCGGCCTCTTTAAGGTCCGGACGCGTCGGCCCGGTGCCGGCCCGGGTCGCCCACAACATGTCTTCGATGTCGTCAAGGTCGCGCGGGGTGAGTGAGACGGTTGCCGCAGCGATCCAGCCGTCGATATGCGCCGGCTCGCGCGCGCCGATAATCGCCCCGGTGACGCCGGGCCAGGAAATCGCCCAGGCAGCTGCGATTGCTGCAACTGTGACCTCGTGCCGGGCGGCAATCGGCCTCAAGCCCTCGGCGAAGGCCAGGTTGCGGTGAAGCGCTTCGCCCGAAAACTCCTCGTCGCGCGAGCGCCAGTCGTTTTCAGGAAGCGCGCGGGCGCGTGCAGGCGTAAAGGCGCCGGTGAGAAGCCCCGATTGCAGCGGGCTATAGGCAATGACGCCACTCCCATGGGCGCGCACCCACGGCAGGTCATCACCGGCAAACTGACGTTTGATGGCAGAAAAGGGAGGCTGGACCACATCGACGGGCGCAACGGTCGCGGCGCGCTGCAACAGCGCGCGATCATGGTTCGAAAGCCCGATGGCGCGCACTTTGCCTTCGGCCTTGAGCGCAGCGAACGTCGCCCAATATTCCTCAACGGGCGTGCCGTCATTGGTCGGCCAGTGCATTTGGTAGAGGTCGATGACCTCGACGCCGAGCCGCTTCAGCGACGCCTCCACTTCGCTGCGCAGGGATTTGGCGCTGCCGATGCGCGCGGGAAGGGCGTTGCGATTGTCGGGATCCCAGACGAGCCCGGCCTTGGTGAAGATCAGCGGGCGTTCGGATCTGGGAATGACCGAGAGCGCCTCGCGGACGATTTCTTCGGAATGTCCGAGGCCGTAGACCGGCGCGGTGTCGATCCAGTTGATGCCGCGCTCGACGGCATGGCGGATGGCAGCGATCGACTGGCTGTCGTCCTGGCGTCCCCAACCCCAACCCCAGTCGGGGCCGCCGATCGCCCAGGCGCCGAAGCCGACGGGGGTGATGTCGAAATCGGTGCGGCCGAGCCTGCGCTTCGGCAAGGATTTCATGCTCATGATCGTTCGCCTCGTTGAGAAAAATGGCGGGGCGCCGCCGGGAGGAAGCGAGCGCCCCGCAAGCAATCAGCCGTTGGTCTCGATGATCTCGGTCCAGGCCTGGTGGGCATCGGCGATCGCCTGTTCCGCGGTCTTGCTGCCGGCAAGCGCCAGGGCGAGTTCGTCGGTCAGCGCGTTTTCGAGCTTTGGCGCATAGACGGCCGTCGGCCATGCCAGGCTGTTTTCGAGCGCGCCGTCGTCGAGCAGCGGCTGGACCTGCGGCTGGAAGGCCCTGAACTTCTCCGACTTCAGGCCGGACTGGCGGTCCGGATCGATGCCCGAGCCGGTCAGCGCAAGCAGTTGCTCGTGATAGTCCTTGCTGGTGGCAAGCTTGATCAGCTCCCAGGCGACATCCTTGTTCTTGGATCCGCTCGTGACGGCAAAGCCGAAGCCCGCATTGAAGGCGAGGCGCGGCGTCTTGTTGTTGCCGCCGACGGGGATGCGGGCGACGCCCCATTTGTCGACGATCTTCGAACCTTTCGGATCCTGGGCGTAGCCGCCGAGATCGGTCCAGAAGTCGATCTGCGCCGCTTTGCCGTTCAGGAAGGCGGGAAGGCCTTCCTCGAACCGTGTTTCAAGCGGGGTCGGCAGCGCATGCGGGGCGGAGTCGAGCAGGGATTTCAGCGCCTCGACCGCCTCGCCACTGTCGAGTGCGGACGTGCCGTCCGCCTTCAGGAAGTTGCCGCCGAAGCCGGTCAGGCGGTTGGCATAGGTGGACAGGATGATGACCGGGATCTTGGCGCCGAGAACCGCTGCGCCATAGATGCCGTTCTTCTTTTCCGCCTCGGTGATGACCTTGGCGTTCTCGTTGTATTCGTCCCAGGTCGCCGGGGCCTTCAGGCCATAACGGTCGAAGAGTTCGCGGTTGTAAAACAACAGATGGCTGTCGCCGTCATAAGGCAGGCCGTAGCGTCGGCCGTCATGCAGGGTGTACTGATCGTAGATGGTCTGGATGAAATCGTCCGGCTGGATCTCGGCCTTGTCGCGCTCGATGAGATCCGTCACGTCCTCGATCACGCCATCTTCGGCCAGCTGACCCTTGTAGGTATAAAAATAGTCGATCACGTCGAACTGGTTGGCGCCGGACTGGACGTCAAGCGTCGCCTTGACGCTGACCTGGTCGTAGGGCACCGCGGTGACGTTGACCTTGGCGCCGGTGAGCTTTTCGAAGTCCTCGGCGATCTTCCTGCCGGTGACGACATGCGGCTGGATGATCAGCAGGTTGATCGTGCGGCCCGCGAATTTGTCGCCGGCGGCAAGGGCGCTTGGCGCGGAAACCGGCGCCAGCAGGGGCAGGGTCCCCAGGGCCGCGAGCGATTTCAGCACGCTGCGGCGGCGATAGGACTGGCCGAGAATGGAACTGGACATGGAACCCTCCGTCAAAGTCGGCCTGGCGCTTTTTTGCTGCGCCGAGCCTTGCCCGGTGCACCCGCCCACGAGCTTGTCGTCAGCATCATGCGCCGGAAGTTCGCCGAGATACACATATCGTCCATATATTTTATGGACTATATGGAGACGATTTTCCTGCTCGAACCCGTCGAGCGAGGTACGAATTTTCTCAAGAGCGAAGGTTGCGTCCCGGATCATTCACCGAGCTGGCACCGGGCTCTGGCACACCCGGTACGATCTCGGTGTGATGACGTCGCTTGAACAAGGCCCTGCGGCTGCCTTGCCATGATTGCGTGCATCTGGTAGCTGCGCAACCGTAGAGAATTATTCATCATCGAGGGGCTCCCCACCACTTTCCAGCGAAAATGCACCGATGAAACGACAGGAAGCGCCGCTGTCCAAAGGGAAGGCGGGGGCTCTGTCGCATGAACCCCATGCGCGTCGATGCGATCGTGCTTTGGGGCGGCTCCATGACGGCCCGGTTGCGAACGGGGGGGCGACGGTAGGGGGAGTGAAGTCGATTGAAGAGGGGTTACGAATGTTCGGCTATGTTGTAGGGCTGCCCGCCTTTCTCGCCTATTTCGCCATCGGCTTGGCGGCCTATGCAGTCTTTGCCGGGGTTTACACCCTGCTCACGCCCCATGATGAGGTCAGGCTTATCCGATCGGGGAACTCTGCCGCAGCAACAGCTTTCCTCGGGGCGTTGCTCGGGTTCAGTTTGCCGCTCGCCTCGGCTGCGGCAAATTCGGTGAGCATCGTTGACTACATCATCTGGGCGATCATCGGCACAGTGATACAGGTGCTGGCGTTTTTCATCGCGCGAGCAACGATGCCCGGCCTCCACGAGAAGATCACGCGGAGCGATATGGCCGCTGGTCTCTGGGGTGGAGGCATAGCCCTGGCGATCGGCATCCTGAATGCCGCATGCATGACCTATTGAGTTGGTGTATCGATGCGCAGACGTCTGAGTGGTCGCACCCCTCCGGTCCTCGCCCTCGGCACGATTGCGGTGTCGGGCCTTGTCTTATCGAGCTGCGGCGACAAGCCGCCAGCCGAAGATGTCATGTTCAAATCCGTGGACCAGTGCGTGCAGGCCGGCATGGATGAGCAAGTCTGCCGGGCCGGCTATCAAGACGCCATGGGCACCCATCTGGCGCATGCACCCCGGTTCGATCGTCTGGCAGCATGCGAAGCAGAATATGGGTGGACGCAATGCACCCAGGCGCGCGCGGCCGACGGCAACGGCAGTTACTTCATCCCTTTCATGGCGGGATACCTGTTGTCGACCGGGATCGAGAGGATCGACGACTACTACAAATATCGTCGCCGCGAGGATGAAAACGGAAGTAGCGGCGGCAGTGGCGGAGGTGGAGGCGGAGGCGGAGGCGGAGGATACGTTGGCTCCTCTCCAATCTACAAAACGCGTCTCGACCAGACGGTCACGCTCGAGCCAACCCGCGTCAACGGCTCGCAGAGCGCTCACGCGGCCTCGCCTCAATACGCAGTGAAACCCATCAACGTCAGCACGCGAACTGTGGTGCGCCGCGGGTTTGGCGGACGGTCAATGTCGTTCGGGTTTGGCGGCTGACATGCAACGGGTGAGATTGCCAGCCCGCCCGGACTGGCGTGACAAGGCGCGCGGGGCCGGGTTTGGTTTCCACGAAATGTATGGCGAGCCCTATTGGCTCGACGATGCTGCCTACGTGTTCACGCTTGAGGAGATCGAAACTCAGATCGAGGGCCCGAGCGAGGAACTCCACGCCATGTGCATGGAGCTCGTCGACGATATCGTGACGAGCGATGAAAAGCTTGATCGACTTGCTATCCCGGAAGAGTTCCGTGACCTCGTCAGCCGTTCCTGGCACTCTGGCGAGCAGCATCTCTATGGCCGCTTTGACCTGGCCTATGATGGGAACGGACCCGCCAAGCTTCTCGAATACAATGCGGACACCCCGACTTCCGTCTTTGAAACGGCCTTCTTTCAATACAACTGGTTGACGGATCAGGTGGCGCTCGGTGTCTTGCCTGACGAAGCCGATCAGTTCAATTCCCTGCAGGAGAGCCTGGTCGACGCTTTCCGGCAGTTCGACAGGGAGTCGATTTTTCATTTCGCCGCCATCACGGAGAATGACGAGGACCGCGGCGCCACTGTCTATCTCATGGACTGCGCCCTGCAGGCAGGGCACCAGGTCGACTTGCTCGACGTGCGCGACATCGGCGTGGATAGCAGCGGGCGATTTACAGACTTGAAGGATCGCGTCATCGATCGTTGCTTCAAGCTCTACCCTTGGGAGTTCATGGTACGGGAACCGTTCGGGGCCTATCTCAGGCATTCGGGAACCGCTTTCATCGAGCCTGCCTGGAAGGCCGTTCTGTCCAACAAGGGTCTCCTTCCCTTGCTGTGGGAACGCTATCCGAACCATCCCAATCTGTTGCCGAGCTATTTCGGTGACGATCCCCGCGGTCCGGCGCTTTCGGACTACGTCCGCAAGCCATTGCTTTCCCGTGAAGGCGAAAACGTCACTGTCTATCGCGACGGCAACGAGTTCCTGACGCTGGAGGGCGGCTACGGCGGGGAAGGGTTCGTCGTCCAAGCCTATGCACCGCTTTTTCACAGCGACGCAGGCTATGCGGTGCTTGGAAGCTGGATGGTCGGCAATCGGGCCTGCGGCCTCGGCATTCGCGAGGATCGGACCTGCATCACCGCGAACCTGTCGCGGTTCGTGCCTCACGTCATCCTGGATTGACATCAACGGGAATGCGTTTGTGCGTGGACGCGGCGGCGGCGGCCGCAACAGAAACGAATGCCCTGGGCGTCGAACGCGTGAAGGTGACCGACGTCACCTCACAGCGTCTTCAGATAGGCGATCAGCTGCGCCCGCTGTTCGGCGTCAAAACCGGGTCCGATAACGCCCGCAGGCAGCGCCTTGCCGTCTCCTTCAAAGGAATGGCCGAGATTGGAGTTGCCGCGCACGGTGACGTCGAAGAGCGTCTGTCCGGGTTCACAGACGACATTGCCATCTTTGACCACGGAGGGCGTGAGGCCAACGCGTTTCGTGTCGAATTGCATGGGCCCCACGCAGAAGGCCCGCGGACGGTCGCGCTGCGGTGACAGCAGATCGTCGAGGGTCGGAACGGAGCCGTTGTGCAGGTAAGGGGCCGTTGCCCAGATGCCGTCGAGCGGACGCACTCGATAGTGGGGCTTGGCGACATAGATGGGCGCGGCGGCGGTGTCGGCGACTTGGCGCGTTTTTACGTCGATCCCGGCGACGGGCACGAACACCCCTGGGTTTGGACAGTTGGGCCTCGTGCCGAGGATCGCCGTTCTTTCTTCGCTGGTCAGGACTCGGCCGAGGCGCTTTTCGGTGTCGAGGATATGCTGGTTTCGCACCCTCGCAACGATGTCCATCAGGTTGAGCGCGTAGGATTTTTCGAACGCCGGATCCCTCAGCATCTTGCAGCTTTCCAGCAGCGCGCCGGTATCAAGGCCGAGAGAGGGGGGCACCTTGACCGTCCTTTCCGTCAGCACTCGCGCCTGCTGCGGATCCGTGCCCATGGCTGCGACAGACTTCTGCTTGTTGTCGAAAATCAGTTCGTTCGTGCCCTCGCGCCAATTCGCCTTGTCCCAGAACGAACCGGGGTCGCCGGGCGTTATGGTCGTGTCGCGGGGTGGGCTGCCGTGGCATTCCACACAGTGCGCGGCGTAGAGCTTGCGCCCTTCGTTGATCGCGTCCCCGTTGATCGTCCAGTTTTCGTCACCGGGGAAATTCGAGGCAGCGTCGTCCCAGCGCGGCGCCTGCAGGCCCTTGAAGCCAACTTCGCCGTCAAACGGACCATCCTTGCCCCGCAGCAGGGCCTCGATCTCCTCGATCGCGTCGAACTCGACAGACGAGGCAAACAGCGGCTGCGGCGAGTTCTTGTCGCCCATATTCACCCGGGCCGAGACCCCCAGAGCCTCGCCGATGTTGCGAATGCCCGGATCGAGGATCGAGGCGTCGTACTGGGCCCAGACGAAATGCGGGACGTCCCAGATCGCCGGAAAGCTGACGGGGGCGGAATGCGCTGCAAAATTCGAATCCAGCGCCCGGATGGCCCGATCCACGTCCGCGCGCTTCGCGTCCGCCGCTGCCGCCTCCATGTTCTTCAGTTCGGCTTCGTCCGGCAGGTCCGGCAGCAGGTTTTCGTGAAAGACCTGATTTCCGATGCGGTTGAGTGCGTCAAGCCGCCCGAAACCCTCTTCGGTATGCTGCTCGCCGCGTCGGCCGAGCACCTCCCTCTCAAGCATCACTTTGTTTTGGATCTTCTGTTTGCAAATGGCGCTCAGCTGTTCTTCCGTTCGCTCCCGCAGGGCGTCACGGACGTCGGCCGGAGCATCGGCATGATCTCCAACAACAGAACGGACGAGGCGATGCGCACGCCAGGGCATGAGGTCGGTGTAGCAAACGGACAGCCCGATGATGCGCTCGAGATTGCCGATGTCGATCATCGCCGGCGCGCCGTCGATGCGAAGCTCGGTGTCCTTGTAAAAGACCCGCCCCGTGTGACAGGCCGCACATGTCAGCCCAAGCCCGTCCTCCATCTCCCGGCCGGTCGCCGGATCCAAGCCGCCTTTCAGCACGGCGAAGCCGACCGGGAGCACGCCGTATCCGTTGGGTCGCGTCGGGACGATGGCCGGATCGCATCCCGTATTGGGCGGAATGAAGCCGAGCCGATCCAGATAGGCGGGATCACTGAGCCGCGCACCCGGGATCGCCACGTCGAGGGCGGTCAGCTCCGGGCGTTCGAGGTGCTGGAACCAGGCATAGGGCATGGGGAAGGTCGCCGTTCCCTGGGAGACGTTGTGAAACCATGCGCGGTCATCATCGGACCAGTTCTGTTTCAGCCACACGCACTTCGTGCTCTGGCGCTCGGCGATCAACGGCGGCGGCACGATTGCCGACGCCTTTTCCCATGCGTCCCCGAGCCTGGCCAGGGCCGAGCGGATTTGCTTCGGCGCGCTGCTTAGGACCACCCCGGTGGCAAGGGCGAACCCGACAAGCGCGATCAGAACCTTCAAAACCAGCCACAGCGGCCGCGAATGCGCATCGTCTTTCATGAACCTTCTCCGCAAGAGCCTCTAGAGGATTTGACTGCAAGTCGTTCGCCGCTGCCGTTTGTTTCTCTCGATCCCGGTTGGGAACTCTACTTTTTCAAGGTGGTCTGGCTGAGGTCCGGGGACGGCAGGAACGTTCCGTCGCCGTTGATCCGTGCGATCAGTTTTGGCGTCTGGGCATGGCCGGCGCCCGGGAACACGATTTCCAGTGTGCCGTCTCCATCGAGGTCGTCGACGAGAATGGGTGTCTGCCTGATGAGGTCGGGATGTCTTTGTTTCTGCTTCTCCTTCCAGGATGCCTGCTGATCCGTCGGCAGGAAGTGGCCCTCGTCGTCATCGGTCACGCTCGCGATCAATTCTGCCGTCGGAATTGACTTGCCGCCGGGAAGGGTCGGCGCGCAGCCACCATCCTTGTCGAACTTGAACGCAGCCAACTCCAGCGCGTAGTCGCCCTGCGGACCTTTCGCCTTCACCGCGCGTGAGAGGACCACGAGGGTTTCACCCGATCGAACAGCGATCGCGATCGGCGGTCTCGCCAGCCATGTTCCATCGAAGTGCGGATTGCACACCGACATGTTTGCCTCGATCGAAGGTAGGTCCCCGGTGTCGTCGTTTCTGAGCGCGGGCATGCGCCATTGGCGAACGTCGACGCGATCCGCCCCCGCGGGGCCCGTCCGCCTGAGCGCCACCAGGGCCTGGCTCTCGCCTGTCCGGCCGAGGGCGAAGAGCGGTTCGTCCAGTTCCTCGATGTCGGCCAGCCACAGGGAGCCACGCGGCCAGCCCGCGTCGCTGTGGGGCCTCGCCGTCTTGCGCGCGATACCGATCCGCCGCAGGAACGCCTTCGTCTGATAGTCTTCGTCCCGTCGCACCCAGGTCAAGAGAGGGTCGCGTTCAAGTGGCGGCTGGAACACCACTGGCGAAGCGACATAGTTGCGATAGACGTTGTATTCGTCCTGCTTCTGCCCGATCAGTGCCGCCGGCCGCAGATCCGTCAGCCGCAACGGCGCTTGCGGCTGTTGCTTGCGCCGGAAAGCGGTGCTGACGAGAATATCGCGAAAGCACGGCACATTTGCCCCTTTCGAGAGGCAGGCGTTGGTTTGCAGCGCCATCAGGTGAAGCGTATCGGGTGGCGGGTTGATGCCGTGCGCGGCAATGACCTGAGAGAACCCGGCATCGTCCGAACCATTGAGCCCAACTTCCGCAACGGCGATGGCGTTGCGTGACGCGCAGGGGGCTTTTGCACCGAGCATCTCGTCGCTCATGCCGGCCTCGTACAGGCACTTCCAGTCGTCGTCCGTTGCCCTTGCTGCGGCGATGGCGAGAATGCGTCCGCCGGTTTCGTTCAGCCCGCGCCTTTGCCACCAGACGAACCAGTCTTCCGGCCTGTCGTTGTGCGTCGTGGCGACGACGATGGGGGCGTTGACGAGATAGGAGGGGTCACCCGGAATTTTCGCACGAAGCGCAAACTTGGCAGGTTCCGTGCCCCCGAAGGCCGCGACTTCGACAAACATGCCCGATTGGCGCATGGCGAACTTGTAGAGCGCCTTGAGGCCGTTCAGCCGTCCCTCGGGATCGGGCGCATCGGCAATGCGGTAGACCACATAGGACGCCGAGCGCACCGGATAGGGATCGTATTCGAAGTAGGTCGAGGCTCTTTCGTCCAGGCCTGTCTCCTGGCTGGCGCTCTCCTGCGTGGCGTCGGCGTCCGGATTGGACGGTCGAAAGGAATCGCTGCCACCGGCACGAACACCGAGCGTCACAAGTCGGGCGTCGCGCCTGCATTTTTTCTGTTTGGCCTCGATGACCTCCTTGTCGCTTCCCGGATGGGGCCGTTCGATGAAATAACACAGGCGAAACGCGTGCTCCTGAAGCAGGAAGTCGCAATCGGCCTGGGTATAGGCATAGGTCGCCGCGCCGTGCCTGTAGCAATAGTCGTGCGAGGCGCAGGCCTGGCGCATCTGAAGCCCGATCGGCGCGCGCCCGTCCTCCGGCGGAAAAGCAAGGTCGGCCAGTGTCGCCGGCAGGCTGCAGCTCAAGCCTTCGCCACGCCCGCCGACGACCTGGACATCGGCGGAGGAAAACGGCACCTGACCGGATGTCGGCGGCATCGCTTCCGTCGGGATGGCCGCGTTGGCGAGGATCCTGTCGGCGAGCAAGCGTCCGAAAATATCCAGGCGCGCAAAGACGGCCCCGGCGCAGACCAGGACCAGAAAACCGATGATCGCCATGAGCATGTAAACGCGGCGCATCGACACGTACCTTCTCTTCGGCGGGCTCTTCAGCAGCGCTTTTCAGGGCGCTGGCACTTCGGCTGCCCGGAGTTCCGGACGACCTCCGTGCGCCGTTCTGTCAGGCGATCAGTAGCCGCTGGCGTTTTCGATCGTCACCTCGGCAGTCCCCTTGTTGTTCAGATAGAAAAAGTCGCGTAGCCCTGGGATGCCGAGGACGGCGTCGTTCAGATAGAGATAGAGCCTGCCGGTCTCGCGCGGCGTGAACAGGAACGACACGTGCTGCGCATTCGGGTCGGCCAATCGGATCGGCGTCGCCGGCTGTTCATCCGCGCCGTGACTGCCGATGCGCGCGATCAATTGGAAATAGGGTTGTCCCCACCAACGGCGCAGCGGCACGGCTGCGACTTGGAGCATAGCGGCGGTGTCGAATTCCGCCAGTGGCTTCCAGATGTTCAGCCCCGCTGCCCCGGACGGGACGCTGGCATCCTTCAAATCATGACTGTCGATCGTGATTTTGTAGCGTTCGCCTTTGAGGAGAATCCATTGCGTATCCCAGCACATTGACGTCGGATCGAGCGTCCCCTTCAACGGGACCTTCACCTGCTCCACTCTTTCGTTCGGCGGATCGTCCTTTGAGCAGAATGCGCCTGAGGCGCTCGCAACCTCAAACGACGACTTATTGAGTAGGACGACCGCAGCCAGACCCGTTACGGTCAAAGCCGCTGCCGGCAACCAGCGCTCCCGCAGGGCATTGTAAAGTGCAATCATTCTGGGACTGGTGCGCACGGCGCGGGCAAACCTCAGAAGCGGTGAACTCGTCAGCATGCGGTTTTCCTTCGCGAGGCCGATGCTGATGAAGAAACATGCCAAGGTCGTCACTCCGAAGAGCAGGGCGGCCTGCGATGTACCTGTTAGAAAAGCGACCAGGCAGGCCACGAGAGCCATCAGGGTGGCCGACGTAGCGATGCGCTTGTGGCTTTCGCTCCTCTCTTTTGAGAATTGCGTCTGGTCGCGCTGCCAGCGGCCGCTCGCCCAGGCGATGCGGGCGCGGTCGGCGATCCGGGTGCGCAGAAAGGCGCTGAACCACATGAACAAGGCGATGCCGGCGGCAAGAATTGCGGCCTTGGCTGGACCATATGCGATGGCGTCCACCCACGGCTTGGCAAACCCAGGCATGAAAAGCGCGATCGGACCCGTGAGCAGTCCGAGCAGCGGCCTTGCTCCGTACTCGGCCCTGGCCAGCGGACCGGAGGTCACGAAGCTTGACCAGAGAGGGTAACAGGCGGCGACGAGGACGAGGAAGAGAAGCACGTAATAGACCGCGCGCCGCCACCACACCGTATCCTGGACCACCTCGAAACGTTCGGAGCGACCGTCTGCACCGGCCTGCTGGCGCCGGCGCATCTCGTCGAGCGCCGCCTCCGCATTGGACTGGTCGGGCGCGGAGGCCAAAGTTGCCACTTGCGCCGGCGGAGCAATGAAAGGCACATCGCTGCCGTCAGGCAAACGGACGCGGAATTGCAAGGGCAATGAAACCGGCGCATAGCCATCGGGACCGCCTGCCATTCGCGCGATGACGCTCCAGTCCACGAGCGGCTCCACCGGGTTCAATGGTGGCGCCTCATCCTTGGGCCGTTCGTTCATGATCCATTGCGCGTCGCGCGGATGGTAGCGATAGAAGAAGCCAAGATTGGAGCGGCTGTCGTAGATCCGGCCGTCCTCCGAGGCGATCGCCGCGTAGCGTGCCACGGTGTCGGCGCAAAAATTCAACCCGGCCTGTTTTGCTTCCTCGATCATCCAGCAGAGCGGAACGTGTGCAAGGCGGTCGTCCGGATAGCCGCCGCCGACATTCGAGTGCACCCCCGCGAACCAGACCTGGCGCAGGCGTTCGGGGCCGATTTCCCGACCCTGTTCATCCGTCGGGTGCCAGGGGATCGGGAAAAACGTCCGCCGCTCGTCATCGAGGCTGAGCGCGTGGCGCGCCTGCTCGACGCATGGCAGAAGATGGCGCTTTTCGAAGATCATCGGCCACACCCATTGGTTGACCGCCCGTGTCAGTTCGTCGATCGGCAGGCCGTAGGCCGCAACCGTGTCCCATACCCCGAGGAAGGCAACCTTGATCTCCTGCGACGAGCGTGGTCCCGAGAGCGGCTTTTGATAGGCGGGGCTTCCGGTCAGCGAATTTGAAAGTTTGACGGCGCCGTCGCGCAGGTTCCGGGTGAGCACGACCCATGGCAGCCTGGTCTTGAACGCCTCCTTGCGAAATGCCCGGTAGGCCGCAAGCGCAAAGCGGTCGAGCTCCTCGTGGGACTGGAATTCCACCAGCCCTTCCTTCGCCACGAGCCCCACCAGCAGTCGGGCTGTGAAGGCGCCGCGGCTGAAGCCGAACACGAAGATCCGGTCGCCCGGCTGGTAGTTGAGGCACAGGAATTTGTAGAGGTTGACGACGCGGCGCTTGACGCCGAAGCCGAGTGCCAGGCCAATCACCTCGAACGGTTTGAACGAGGAAGTCCCGACGCCGTCGGCGAAGGTCGCGACCTGGTCCTGCTCGTTGAGGTTGAGCGCCTCATAAAGCCGCCAGACGTTCGTCTTGAAGGGTTTCGACGCGCTGTTGCCTGTGCCGTCTGCGAAAAGCACGATGTTTTTTTGCATGACATGACGTCCCCGATCGAAACTGCCATGCGGTTGTCAGCGTGCACCGATTGTCGCGTGCTCCGGGTTGATCCCGCATCGGCTGAGTTTTGGAATGTCTGCTGCGACTGCTCTTGTAGGCGCCGTTGGCACGCCCATGACGCCGGGCGGCATCGTCGGCCGACGTAGCTAAAGGGTTCGGTCCCTTCACGCTGCATGCCGGGTCTGCTGCGATGCCGTCCCGCCCCTCTCGCCAGAAAAGCAGTCTTTATTATATGAAGTGCTAATTAATGCGCCGCGGATGCCCTTATGGCAACCATTAAAACTTAAGGGTGCAGCGAACAGCGCCGAACTGCCGCTGACCACCGAAAGTGTCGGCAGATGGCTGCAACGCCAGTGATTGCGAGCGTTGGCCGGAACCACCATTGAAAAAGGGACCGAATGGCAATTGATTAAAATATTGGCATATTCTTCCGGTCGCGATCCAGGGTATCCACAAATCTCGTGCTGGATTGACCGGCGCGACCGGTTGGATATACTTCCTCCTTCTGCCTAAAGCGATCTGTTGCACGACGTGACATGGCGTGCATTTCTAAGCAGTGACTTTGCAACACGTTACTCAATAGATCTATATATTTACAGCTGCGCATTAAGATCTATCTTGAGTTGCCGAGCTCAACGGAAACGGCCAGCGTTTTCCAGGAAAACGTTGCAGTTGCCTGACGAGGGCTCACCTAAACCCACGGCAAAAGGTTTCGGGGAGAGGTATGGCGCAAGCTGATTCAGACATCGGCACCAGCGGCTTCATGGTCGGTCGATCCCCGGCGTTCAAGCGCGTCTCGGAGATGGTGGCCAAGCTTGCCGCTTGCGACGCCAGCGTGCTCATCGAAGGCGAAACCGGCACGGGCAAGGAACTGCTGGCGCGCGCACTCCACTATGGAAGCAGGCGTCGGCGGGGGCCGTTCATTCCCGTCAATTGCGGCGCCTTGCCGGAAATGCTCATCGAAAGCGAGATGTTCGGTGTCTGCCGAGGCGCCTATACGGATGCCCGCTCCGATCGGCCGGGATTGGTGCAATCGGCGCAGGGCGGAACGCTGTTTCTCGACGAAGTCGACTCGTTGCCAGCCCACGCCCAGGTCGCGCTGTTGAGATTTCTCCAGGATGGAACGTTCCGGCCGGTCGGCGGCGTGCACGAGCAGAGATCCGACGCCCGCGTCGTTGCCGCGTCCAACGCCGACCTGCAGGACCTGGTGCGCAGCCGCGCTTTTCGCGCCGACTTGTACTTCAGGTTGAACCTGTTCGTTCTGTCCGTGCCGCCGCTCAGGGATCGCGGCTCGGACTGCGTCCTGCTTGCCGAACATTTCATTCGGGTTTTCGCGCTGCGCTTCGGGCGGCCGGTGCGGCCGTTGCATCCGCTTACCATCGACTGGCTCCCATTCTACGCCTGGCCGGGCAACATTCGTGAACTGGAAAACCTCGTTCTGCGCGCATTCATGCTCAGCGAGGGAGAGACGATTTTCATAGAACCGGTCGCGGCGAACAGCATGACGGCAAGATCCGGCGTTCCCTCCGCGCAGGACGGGTGGAGCGGGCTTCTGCCCTATCGAGAAGCGCGGGCGTCGGCCCTGGAGGCGTTCGATACGGCCTATGTCGAGCAGCTGCTCAGCCAGACGCATGGCAACGTCACGCTGGCCGCACGTCTTGCGGGCAAGGAGCGGCGTGCCTTCGGCAAGCTTATCAAGAAGTACGCGATCAACTCCTCCGCGTTTCGCTCGGAAACGCAAGATAGCCAGGCCCCCCGCACAGACCGACTTTAGCGCGACTATCGCCTTCTGGCCGCGACGACGCTCCCTTCGTGCCGCCAACGGCCGGGTCGGTTGCGACCCAGTGGGTCGCCTTCGTCGGGGCGACATCGACCCACGGGCGCAATTGTCTCCAGCATAACACACTGTTTTGTCTGAGAATTTCGGGCAGGCATCTCTGGCACGCGGATTGCCTCAAGTGCTCGAACTCCACAAGCCGTGAGCAGGCTCTCCAGATGCGCCCGACCGCCGACGAACTTGCCGAGGAAATTCGCCGCTATTGCCGGCTCAATCCGCGCGCCCGCGATTCCCTCGACGGCATCGCCTGGTGGGTGGCGTTCCAGCGCATGGAAGAGGCGCGTGGCGAACTGCAGGCTGTCGTCGACAGCCTCGTCAGCAAAGGAGACCTCAAACGCCAGGAGGTGTCCGACGGCAGCGTCGTGTTCGCCTGTGCGACTTGTGGTTCCGGACCCGAAGCCGAACAGGAGGGAGCGGGGTATGCCTAGCGTATTGAGCTATCCGGGCGTCTATGTCGAAGAGGTTCCAAGCGGCGTCCGCACGATCGTCGGGATCCCGACGTCGGTGACCGCCTTTATCGGCCGCGCCCAACGGGGGGCTGTCAACAGGGCAACGATCATCAACAGTTTTGCCGACTATCAGCGCCTGTTCGGGGGCCTCTGGAACGCAAGCACCATGAGTTTCGCCGTTCGCGACTTCTTCCAGAACGGCGGCGGGCAGGGGGTGATCGTTCGCCTCTTCCATCCGGGTGAAGAGAGCGCGGAAGCGGCGGTCGAGGCCGCCAAGGCCGTTGCCGCAGCGGCAGCGGGCGAGGCCAAGGGTTCGGACGCCAAGGCCAAGGCAAAGACCGCCAAGGACGCCATCGACGGCGATGCAAACAGCAGCCCCGCAGCGAAAGCCGCGGCGGGGAAAGCGCTCGACATCATCAACACTTTGGCCGACGACGACGATGCCGACGCGGTCAAGAAAGCCGCGGCGGCCGCGGCCGCTTCGAGCGCGTCGGTCCGGCGCAAAATCAAGGTCGGCAATCTCGACTTCATCGCCGCCAGCCCGGGCAAGTGGAGCGCCTATCTTCAGGTCGAGATCGAGCGTGTCCCCGAATTGGGAGGTGATGCGGCGGCGACGGAAAAGTTCAACCTGACGGTTCGCGATCCGAACGGGGCGACGGAACGGTTCGTCGGTCTCACGCTGAAACCCGGCGGCCGTCGCGTCGACCGTGTGTTGGAGGCCGAGTCCGAGCTTCTGCGCTGGGGCGGGGCCGACCTGGACAAGTCCGAACCGCCGAAGCTGCCGGAGCTCGGCAAGGACCCCGACACCAGCAAGGCCGTTCCCGTCGTGGTCGCCGACGATGTCACGAGCGCCTACAGGACGTGGCGCGACAGCCTGAAGGGACAAGACCCCAACTCCAGCGATGCAAAGACGAAGCGGGACAAGTATCAGGCCGCCTTGAAGGACGTGGTCAATGCGGTCTCGGATGGTGACCTGCTCGACGATCAGGATTTTTTGTCGGGCGACGAAAGCGGCGACGCCGGCAGCGGCATCAATGCGCTCGAGCAGCTTTTTGCCCGTGACGGCATCTTCAATCTGCTCGTCATTCCGCCCTACAACGACAAGGACGACGTCGGCCTAGCGGTGGTGGCGGCGGCCGCTGCCTATTGCGAGAAACGGCGGGCGATGCTGCTCTTGGACGCGCCCGCAGCCTGGAAGACAAAAAGCACCGCCCGCGACGAGTTCACCGATCCTGACCAGGATAAGGTCGGCACGCGCAGTCGCAATGCCGCACTCTTCTTTCCACGCATTCGGCAGCCCAATCCGCTGCGGGACGGGCAGATCGAGACATTTGCCGCCACGGGCACCGTCGCCGGCGTCATTGCCCGCACCGACGCCCAGCGCGGCATCTGGAAATCGCCGGCAGGCCTCGACGCCGGCCTGGTCGGCGTCACAGAGCTGCACGTCAAGCTGACTGACGAGGAGAACGGCGAACTCAACCCGCTCGGCATAAATTGCCTGCGCTCCTTCCCGGTCTACGGCCGCGTCGTCTGGGGCGCCCGGACCCTGCGCGGGGCCGACGGTTTTGCCGACGAATACAAGTATCTCGCTGTCCGCCGCACGGCGCTCTACATCGAGGAAAGCCTGTTCCGGGGTTTGAAATGGGTCGTGTTCGAACCCAACGACGAGCCGCTCTGGGCGCAGATCCGCCTCAACGTCGGGGCCTTCATGCATGACCTCTTTCGCAAGGGCGCCTTCCAGGGGCGATCGCCGCGGGAGGCGTACTTCGTCAACTGCGACGGCACCACCACGACGCAATCGGACATCAATCTCGGCATCGTCAACATCGACGTCGGCTTCGCCCCGCTCAAACCCGCCGAGTTCGTGGTCATCCGCCTGCAGCAGATCACTGGCCAGATCGAGACGTGAGGAGGCAAGGCGATGGCGCAGTTTACGGTCAATGCCCTGAGGTTTGATCCCTACAAGAACTTCAAGTTCCGGGTGAAGTGGGACAACCGCTATGTGGCCGCAGTCAGCAAGATCAGCGGCCTGAAGCGAACCACCGAAGTTGTGAAGCATCGCGAAGGCGGCGATCCAAGCTCCAGCCGCAAGTCGCCCGGCCGCTCCGAGTTCGAGGCCGTGACGCTCGAGCGCGGCGTCACCCATGATCCCGAATTCGAGAAGTGGGCAAACAAGGTCTGGAATTTCGGCGCCGGCCTTGGCAAGGAGGTGTCGCTCAAGGACTTCCGCAAGGACCTGATCATCGAGATCTACAACGAGGCCGGACAGCCGGCGCTCGCCTACAAGCTCTTCCGCTGCTGGGTATCGGAGTTTCAGCCGATCTCCGATCTCGACGCCAACGCCAATGCCATCCTCATCCAGCACATCAAGCTGGAAAACGAAGGATGGGAGCGGGACTACAAGGTCGTCGAGCCGACGGAGGGCACGTTTACAGAACCGCCGGGAGCCTGAGGCAATGCACGCCGGTCACTGGGATGCGGATCAGATCTTGCGCCTGTGGGAGGCGGGTAGTGGAGCAACGCCCATGCGCCGCGCGCTGCTGCTCGTTTCGCAAACAGTGCCCGCGCACGAGGCGGCCGCTGTCGCCGACCGGACGTTCGGCTGGACCGTCGGCCGGCTGATGGCGCTCAGACAAAGCCTGTTCGGATCCAAGTTCGCCTGCACGGCCGTATGCGCATCCTGCGGCGAAACGGCAGAGCTCGGGCTCGACCTTGCAGCAATCCTTGAAGAGAGCGGGTCGCCGCATACGGAGGAGGTGCCCGGCCGGTTGACCATCGAGGCGCACGGATTTGTACTGGTTGCCCAATCGCCAAACCTTGCCGACCTGCTCGCGGTCGAAAGCTCCACAGGCGATCGCGCCGCAGCGCTTGCGCTGAGATCGATCGTCGCCGCTCATCGCGCCGAAGAGGCGATCGAGCCCAAGGACCTGCCGGTCGAAGTCTGGCGCGTGGTGGAGGAGCGCCTGATGGGTGCCGACCCGCTTGCCGATCTCAGGCTCGAAATCGCCTGCCCCCATTGTGGCCGATGCTGGCTGGAGGCGCTCGATATCGTCTCGGTCCTGTGGAACGAGATCACGGCATTGGCGAGGTCCCTGCTTTTCGAGGTCGCAGCGATTTCGCGCAGTTTCGGGTGGAGCGAGGCGGCCATCCTCAGCCTGTCGCCGGCGCGAAGGCGCGCCTATCTGGAGCTGGCGCTTCGATGACCCGACACATCGCCATTTCCGAGCACGGTTTCTTTGCCCGCCTGGGCGTTGCTGCGGGTGGCGCGGACAATGCTGGCCTCGCAAGTTCCTTGCGACCATTGCTGCGCGCTCCGGGCGAAGGGCTGGACGAAGGCGATGCGCCTGAGGCTGCCGAGCTTACGTGGCCGAGTGCCGTGGCGCCGGTTCGCGCGCCGATCGACTTTGAGCCGAACCGATCGGGGTCGCCGGAGCCGAGGCAACCGGCAATCGCGGAGGGCAAGCCGGGACGGTCGGAAACCGTGCGACCGGAAACCCGGGAGATTTCGCCTTCGTCGTCAAAGGGCGAAGACGGACAAACGCATGACGCTCGCGACAGGCCCGAGACCGTTCGCCAGCCAAGTCCGGTCCCTGCGCCGGACAAGCCGGAAGGAAGTCACGATGGATCGTCCCTGTTGACGGAGAATGTCCGCGCGCCGAAGGCCTCGCCGGACGACAGGCCGTTCCGGGAGTCGTTACGACAACAGATGCCCGCAACGGTTTCTGGTCAGCAGACAGATGTGCGGCGGACACTGCCGAGCCGGTCCGAATGGCCGGCGCGCGACCGCGCCAGGCCGTTTACGGCCTTGCCGTTGCAAGAGCCGGGCGTGCAGCAAACGACCATCGAGATCCATATCGGCGCGATCGAGCTCAGGGGGAGGCCGGCATCGACGTCGCCAGCGCCGGTGACCGCTGCGACCGCCGCGCCTGAAACCGGCAATCAGACCGGCAATCTGGCCGCCTATCTCGCGCGGCGTTCGCGAGGTGGCGCCACATGAGCAGCCCCCTTGCCATCGCTGTCGTGACGGCCGTTCTCAAGGATCTTCTCAACAACGGGCTGATCGACAATGACACCGCCGCAATCGGCTCGGTCACCGTCAGCGCCTTGCCGCCTGATCGCATCGCCACCGGAGAGGCCGAGGGCAACCGCCTCAACCTGTTTCTCTATCAGGTGACGCCCAACCTCGGCTGGCGCAACCAGGACCTGCCGTCGCACGGGCCGGGTGGCGAGAGGAGAAGCAATCCGCCGCTCGCGCTCGATCTGCACTATCTCGTCACCGCCTATGGGCAAGACGACCTGGCCGCGGAAATCCTGCTCGGTTATGCGATGGACATTCTGCATCAGACGCGGGTGCTGCATCGCGGCGCCATCCGGCGTGCCCTGTCTCCCGCCAATCCGATCAACGTCAACCTGATCCCGGCCGATACGCAAGGGCGCGTGGCGGCCGACCTTGCCGACCAGATCGAGCAGGTCAAGATCGCGCCGCACTTCCTGCAGTCGGACGAACTGGCGCGGTTCTGGTCGGCCATGCAATCGCGCTACCGCGTCAGCATGGCCTATCAGGTGTCGACCGTGCTCATCCAGTCTCGGCTGCCGGCGGCCGCAGCTCTTCCTGTCCTGCGGCGCGGCGAGGAAGACCGGGGCATCAACGGCCAACCCGGGCTTGATCAGCCGGCTGCAAACTGGCCGGCGCTCAATGCCGTCACCGTGCTCGATGCCGCCGACCACAGGCGCGTCGCTGCGGAACTTGGAGACAGGCTCGTGTTCGAAGGTTCGCTCCTTTCGGGCGACCAGATCACAGCGGAGTTCCGCCATCCGAAGCTGAGCGATCCGCTGGAACGCGCGGGGGATGCAAGCGTGCCAGGGCAGGTGAGTGTGCAGCTCCCGACGGGGGCCGCCGCGTCGCTGCTTTGGCCGGCCGGAAACTACGCGGTCGTGCTGCGGCTCGAGCGCGCCGGCAAGGCGACACGCTGGACGAACGCGCTCAATATCCTGCTCGTGCCGCGGCTCAGCAAAGTCGAGCTGCAGGGACCGCCGCAAGCGCCCGTGCTGAAAATCCAGCTGCAGCCGGCGATCTGGCCCGGGCAGCGGGTCGAGCTTCTGGTCGGCGGCGAGCCGCTTGCGGTGCCCAAGATCAATGCCAAAACGGAGGACCTGTCGATACCGCTCACCGGCATTACGGCCGCCGACGAGCTCCTGCCGGTGCGGCTGAGGGTCGACGGTGCGGAAAGCCTGCTCGTCCGCGACCCAACGGCCCAGCCGCCGGTCTTCGATCCGTTGCAGTCCGTTTCGCTGCCAGGAGGCCATCCATGACAGGCAACGGGCAAACCGAAAATCAGCTCTTCCTGAGCGCTACACTTAAGTGGCTACGCCTGCTGCTTGCCTTTCACGCCCAGGCGCCGGATGGGCCCGACGAAAGCCGCGTCGGCCTGTTCTGGCGCAGAACCGAACCCGTTCGTGTGCAGCGCGTGTCGAAGGCGGAAGTCGAGAGGGCTCGTCAGGCTCTCGAAGAGACGGCCAGGAATGCGGATATGGTGCCGTTCGCACTCCTGAGCCGGCAGCTGGGATTGTCCGCTTTCGAACAGGACGTGCTTTTGCTTGCGGCAGCCGTCGAGATCGATACCGGCATTGCAGGGCACGTCGGCACGGTGCTCAACGATCCGTCACGACGGGCGCCGACGTTCGAGCTGTGCCTCAAGCTCTTCGAAGGCGGCAGCTGGGATGCTCTGTCACCCACACGCCCCCTTCGCGGCCATGGCCTGATCGAGATGCACCAGAGTGGAACGGTCTCGATGCTGAGCGCACCCATTCGCATCGACGAGCGGATCGCGGCCTATATCAAGGGCCTGAACTATCTGGACGAGCGCATTGCCGCGCTCGCCTCCGACCTCTCCCTGCCGGCATCGTTGCCGACCTCGCAGCTCACCATTGCCGGAATGCTCGCGCGGCGCCTGCGTGATGAGCGCGGGACCGGGATCATCCAGCTTGTCGGCGCCGACAATCTCGCCAAGCGCGACGTGACGGCAGCGGCGGCCGCCATGGCCGGACACGATCTGGTGGTCATCGCGGCAGCAGTGATGCCGACCAACGCCGAAGGCGTGGACACGTTCGTCAGGCTATGGAACCGCGAAGCACGGCTCCTGCGCGTCGCACTCTATATCGAAGGGCTGGAGCCGCGCCCCGGTCACGCTCTGGACGGCGGGGCGCCGCCATCCGCCACGGTCCTGCGCACGCTCGGCCGCCTCAGGGGCGGCGTGATGGTCGAGACCCGCCATCCGATCCAGGAACTTTCCGGAAGCGCCGTCGTCGAAGTCACCCGGCCAAGCGAACGGGAGCAGCAGGAACTCTGGCGCAAGGTGTTGACCGGCGTCGCAGAAAATCCGGCCGACGCCGATGCAAGCGCCGTCAAGCTCGCCGGCGAGTTCAGTTTCGCCGCATCCCGGATTGCCGCCATCGCCGAGGAAACCAAGCAGCAGACGTTCGACACGCAGCAACCCCTGGCCGGACGCCTGCGCGCCGCCTGCATGGCGCGATCCCGGGGTGCGCTCGACAGCCTGGCCGAGCGGATCGAGCCGCGCAGAACCCTCGAAGACCTCATCCTGCCGCCGCAGCAAAAGGAACTTCTGGACAGGATCGTGACGCAGGCCGGCAACCGGTCGACGGTGCTGTGGCGCTACGGCTTTCTCGAACGGGCCAGCCGCGGCCTCGGTACGGTCGCGCTGTTCCACGGCGAGAGCGGAACCGGCAAGACGATGGCGGCCGAGGCCGTCGCCAACGCGCTGGGGCTGGTGCTCTACCGGCTCGACGTCTCGCGCGTCGTCAGCAAATACATCGGCGAGACCGAGAAGCAGCTTCGCCAGTGCTTCGACGATGCCGATGCCGGCGGCAAGCTCATGTTTCTCGACGAGTGCGACAGTCTTGCGGGCAAGCGCAGCGAGGTGAAGGACAGCCACGACCGCTACGCCAACATCGAGATCAGCTATCTCTTGCAGCGGCTGGAGAGTTTTCGCGGGGTCGCGATCCTCGCGACCAACATGCGCCATGCCCTCGATACCGCGTTTCTCCGGCGGTTGCGTTTCGTCGTCGGGTTTCCGTTCCCGGGCGTGGCAGAGCGCGAGGCGATCTGGCGCTCGGTGTTTCCTGCAGAGGCTCCGCTCGGTGACATCGAATGGGAGAGGCTCGCACGGTTCTCGATATCGGGGGGCTCGATCTTCAACGCCGCCTTCGATGCAGCGCATGCGGCCGCGGCCGCCACGGGACGGATCGAAATGCCCCACGTTCTCGACGCTATTCGGCTGGAGATGAACAAGCTCGAACGACCGCTCAACGAAGCCGAATTCCGCTGGAGCGGTCGGGCGAAAGAGGTGGCGGCATGAGGATCAGGCTCGTCATCGATCGGATCATCCTTGACGGACGCGATTGCGCGATCACCGAAGCGCGCGCGCTTGAGCAGTCCTTGTCGCGGTTCCTCGAAGCGGATCTCGCGGCCCGTCTCCAAGGCGTCGACCTGGGTCGAATTCCGCAAACGAGGCTTCATCGCATCGTCGGCTCCCTTCCGGCCGCAATCTCTTCGGGCGATTGGGCGGAGCGGGTGTCCGCAGGATTCGTGGGCGCGCTGGATACCGGTGGCGTTCTGTCGGGGCACGACCGGAACGCGCAGGCAACAGTCCCGCCGATATCAGCGGGTCGAGCTGAGGTCGCCGCCATCAGCAGTCGGGGCGCGCCATGAGCAACCTCGCGCTTCTCAAGGGCGGCAGGACGGAGGCGGTTTCCAAGGGGCCGACGCTCCAGCGCAAGTGTGCCTGCGAGGCGCACGGCGAAACCTGCGAGCGCTGTGCGCAAAAACGCAAGCTGCAGCGCAAGTCCGCCTGGGGAGGAAACCTCTCGGAAACGCCGCCCATTGTCGACGAGGTGCTGCGCTCATCCGGCGAGCCGCTCGATGAGAAGACGCGGACCTCGATGGAGGCCCGGTTTGGACACGATTTCAGCGATGTGCGGATTCATACCGGTGACATGGCCGTCCGGTCGGCGACGATGCTGGACGCTCATGCCTATGCGTCGGGAAACAACATTGTCTTTGCGGCGGGGCGTTACGCACCGGAGACCGCCGATGGAAAGCGCCTGCTCGGCCATGAACTCACGCATGTGATCCAGCAGTCGCGCTCAAGCGTTTCCTCGGAGCCGGATGCGGAGCGGGAGGCGGATCGCGCAGGTGACTCGATCGTGGCTGGGCAGCGAGCGGTGACGACGCTTGGCGCCGCTGGCGGTGTTCAACGCAGCGGGTTGTTCGACTGGGTGCCGTCGACCTCCAAGATCGCCAACGACATCGCCGCCAATCTGCCCGGAAACAACCTTTCGTCGCGGCTGGTCGCGGCGGCGGCCACCGGCCTGATCGAAGAATTGGTCCACCAGGTTCGCGACAACGGCCTTGTCACCAAGCTCTTGCGCAATCTCGGCACCTTCAAGGCCGGCGATGCCCCAAGCCTGGCCGTCGGTTACTCCGTTGGCGTCGGCCTCGGCCTGGTGAGCCCGATCACGGATCTCTACGGCATCATCACGTTCGCTGAGCAGTTGCGGAACATGGGCATCAAGCTGGCGATGAGCGGCTGGGCAAAGGCATCGGCGCTCGCCCAGGATCTTGGCGCTCTCGCCACGGAGTTCAGCAACGCCACGTCCGGCCTGTCGACGTTCCTGGCTTCGTTGAAGTCCGACCCGATGGGATCGCTCATGAAGCTGCTTTCGCTGCCCGGCGCGATCACGGAAGGCGCTGAAGGGCTTGCACGAGAGCTCGGGCGCAAGGGCGGGCGCGAAATCGCCGACGAGATCCTGTCGCCATGGTCGAAGGAGAAGAAGCCGGAGCAAAAGGCGCCCGACCCGTTGATGAGCCCGGCAGCGGCACTCGAGCATCTGGCCGGAAAGGCACAGGACAAGATCATCGACGACCCATGGTCGAAGCTTGGGAAAAAGATAGGCTATGCCATCGGGTTCGTCACGATCCAGGCTCTGCTGATCGCCTTCAGCGGCAGCCTTGGCAACCTGATAACGGAGGCGGCCGCCGGACTGGGGCGTTTCGGTGAAACGCTTGGCTCCCTTGGCAAGGGCGTTGTCACCAGCATCGCCGAGCGGCTTGCCTCTGCGGGCGCTATCGTCACCGAATTGGAGGTTGCGTTCGATGCGCTGATGGCAAGGTTGCTGAAGCCGCTTGGCGCCTTTCTGGACCCGATCATGAAACCGATCGCCGGTGTCATGGAAAAGCTGAAGGTGTTCCTGCGGCGATTGCTGGGACTGGCGGAAAAGGAAGCTGCGCCGATTGCGGGTGCCGCGGTCAAGAAAGGTGTTTCGGAAGCCGGCGGCGCGCTCGAAAGCGGGCTGAAGGCGGCGCCAATTCCGCCACATGCCCCTGCACATGTTACCTCGCCGGCTCCGCCCCATACGTCGCCGCACGCAACGCCGCATCCGGCCACCGATGCGCCAGTCGCCAAACCCAAGGTCTCCCACGAAGGCCTGCCGGCCGAAAAGCCGCCTGCCTCACATGGCACTGCGGCAAACCAGGAGAGTGCGACGACAAAGGCCGGTGGCACGACCATTGAGCCGAAACCGATTGAGGTTGGCGTGGACGGCGGACACCATATCCGCGTCAGTGAACGCGGCATCGAGTTGTGCAGCCACTGCGTCCTCCTCGACGTTGTCTATGTTGATGAGATGAAGCGTTTCCCCGCCTTCCGCGACGAGTTCAACAAGCTCAAAGCTCTGCGGAAAACGGATCCGGATGCCGCCGCGAGCAAGGCGGCCATCCTTCAAAAGGAGCTTGAAAATCTACGAGCAAATCCGCCGACGTTCACAAGATTGCCGGCGCAGCCAACGCCCGAGGGACTGACCGCCGTTCCGAAGGAGGGGCCCAAGCCGCCGGCGAAGTACAGTGACGTGCTGGATCAACCCGGGATCCACGAGGCTCACTCGCCGGGCGGCGCACAGCCAAAACAGGCAACGATCGCGGGGAGCGTATCGCACGAATATTTTGAGGATCTGCCGACACTTCTGCAGCAAAACGCAGAGCAACTGTTGCCGCACGGAACGATCCCAGAGGGGTTCAGGAAAGAATTTGCGATCCCCCATCCCCAGTACCCGCCAGGCCGCGGCCCGCGAATTGATCGGATCAATTTCGAGACCGGGGAAATCCTCGAAATTGGTCCGAGCACGGCTGCCCGCCAGAAGTTCGTGGAGGCGCAGCAATACGCGGAATGGATGGATCGGCTGATGCCGAGAACAAATGGGCAGAGATGGATCCCGGGCGTCCGTACCTACGAAAAGGAAGCCGTGCGGCAGTATCTGCGCGATATCGGCTACTTCGAACAAAAGGGGGCCTCGCTTCCTGCGGGCGAGGCCGAAGCGGTGATCGATGAGGCGATGAACGCCTCTGTTCGATCTGTGCAGAGTGAAGTGCCAGGAACACCGAAAATTCCAGCCCAGCCGGCAACGGATGGACCGATCTCCTTGCCCGACCAAGGGCCTACGCCGCCGTCCGTCCCGGACCCGGCCGCGCCCGCACCAGCGTCAAAGACGTCCAATCGAGTCCCAAGCCACGGTGAACTCCAGGAGCCGATCCTTCAAAAGCAACATTATCCCCATGCCGATATCTTGTCCGAGAAAGCAGGAGGCTTTGATTTTGCCAGCGGGCACAAGAAGGTTTCCGCTCACGTAGAACGAGAGGGCAAGCTCAACGTTGTCACCGAACGCATAGCTGGCGGCAATTGGACTCAGCTTAAAGTTCTGGGCAATGCCGAAGAGGGCAATGTGGTCAAGGAGATCAACTTTGCAATGGAGCGTGCCGACAACGGTTTGAAGGGAATTGCGAAGAACGAGTTGCAGCCTGTCGGCCCCAAGTCGCGCGTATATGAACCGGTGAACGACGATCCGAGGATACCGCGCAAGAACCAATTCGAGCGTATGGAGGGCGGATATGGCTACAGAACGTCATACGCCAGTCGCCCCGATCAGATCACGATTCATCTCCACTTCGAAAACGTCCCGTCCACCGACGCTGCCGCCCTTGATCGGCTCAGGCAGACGGCGGAAACCGCCGTTCTCAGCAATCCGTATGTAACCGACCTGCCGCCTGTGCAGGTTCTGGTGACGGGGAGATAACCATGCGCGAGTTGCAAAGATGACCAGCTTTCCGCGCTCACCCTATATTCTCAAATGCGGGATCGTGCTGCTCGATCCGACGAGCTTCCGCATGCTGCGGACGATCGCGCTCCAGTATAATCCGGATCAGCTTTCGCGCACGCTCCAGGTCCAGAGTGCCGGCGGGGACGGCGGCGGGCGCTCGGAGCCGTTGCGGTTCAAGGGCCCGCCGGTCGAGACGTTCAAGATCGAGGCGGAGATCGACGCGACCGATCAGCTGGAGCATGCCAGCGCCTATGGCGGCTCGGGCGACGCGACAAAGGTCGGGATCTTTCCGCAGCTTTGCGCGCTCGAGGCCCTGATCACGCCCGCAAGCAGTGCGCTTGCCCGCGCCGAGCGCTTTCTTCTGGCGGGAAGCCTTGAAATTGCGCCGGCAGAGGCGCCGCTCGCGCTTTTCGTGTGGAGCCGGCAGCGGGTGGTTCCGGTGCGGGTGACCGAGTTCTCGGCGGTCGAGGAAGCGTTCGATACGGAACTCAACCCGATCCGCGCGCGCGTCACGCTCGGGCTCCGGACCTTGAGCGTCAACGACCTGCCCTTCGGTCACCGGGGTGCTGCGCTCTTCATGGCTTACCTGAAGAACAAGGAAACGCTTGCCGCGCGCGCCATCGCTGGATCCCTCAGCGCACTCGGATTGACGGAGCTGCCATGATCGACCCCCGTACATTCGCAGGCTTTTCGCTCGATGGCGTTCCGGACCCGTTTCCGGAAAACAGCCGCTACCGTGGGCTGGGGCGTCGTGTGCTCGTCGACGAGAACGGCAACGAGACGGTCTATCTCGCACGCCGCATCGTGCCGTCGCCGGAGCGCTTCGTCGAGGTCGGCCAGATCGAGGTCAAGGAAGACGACCGCATAGACAACATCGCCGCCGACCAGATCGGCGACCCGGAACTCTACTGGCGTCTCGCCGATGCCAACGGTGCGCTCAATCCCGCCGAGCTGACCGAGCGGAACGGACGAAAGCTTCGCATTACCCTGCCCGAAGGCATTCCCGGACCGAGCGAGGACGAGCGATGACAACGCCCTTCTCCATCACGCGGCGAAACGGGCCGGGCAACAGGCCGGGGGGCGGGTCATGCTGAAGGGGATCCACCTCACCGTGATGATGGGGTTCGGCGTGCCCAAGCCCGTTCCAGCCGGCGTGGTCGACGCCCTTCTTTCCGTGCAGGTCACGCAAGGCACCGAACAGAAAAGCGGTTTTCAGCTGTCGTTCGACATGGGCAAGAAGGCGCTTGTCTCGCGGCTGTTCGAAAGCGGCTTTTTCGATCCGCCGCAACGGGTCGTGATCATGGTGACGACCAACGGCACGATCAACGTGCTGATGGACGGGGTGATCACGCGGCACAGCGTCAACGCCAGCAACGAACCGGGGCAGACGCGACTGGAGGTGCTCGGCGAAGACATTTCGCGTCTGCTCGACCTGGTTGATCTCAGCTGGCTGATCAAGTATCCGGCGATCCCGGCCGAAGGGCGCGTGGCGCTGATCCTTGCCAAGTACATGCCGCTTGGCCTTGTGCCGGTGATTGTTCCGAGCGTCTTGCTGGCGGTCGAAAATCCGCTGGAGCACATTCCGGGCCAGCGTGGCACGGACCTGCAATATCTCAACCTCCTGGCCCATCAGGTCGGCTACGTCTTCTACATCGATCCCGGCCCGACGCCCGGCCGGTCGATCGCCTACTGGGGGCCGGAGATCAAGGTTGGCAAGGTGCAGGACGCGCTCGTCGTCAACTCCGATGCCGGAAGCAACGTCGAAAGTGCCACCTTCAACTTCGAGGGCTTTTCCAAGACGCTGCATCTCATCCTCCTGCACAATGCCAAGACGAAGATCCCGATCCCGATCCCCGTGCCGGACATCAATCCGCTCTCGCCGCCGCTCGGGCGCCGCATGCCGGTGCCGCTGCGTGCCGAGACGGTCACGGGGTTGTCCAAGTTCACCGTGCCGCAGGCGGCGATGTACGGGCTGGCCAAGGCGGCGCGCGCCGCCGAGGTGATTACCGGATCAGGCACCCTCAACGTGCTGCGCTACGGTCGGCCGCTGAAGCCCCGCCGGTTGGTCGAGGTGCGCGGCGCCGGCACGCCGCATGACGGCGTGCACTTCGTGCGCAGCGTCACCCACCTGATCAAGGCCGGCGACTACAAGCAGAACTTCACCCTCTCTCGAAATGCATTCCATTCCTCGCCGACCTAGGCGCAGACGGAGGATCCTGACATGGACGACAACAGCCCGAGCTGGGGTTTCGCGGAAGGCATGAACATCGACGGCCCGTCGGCCGCCAGCGAGGAACGCGGTGGGCTGAGGCGCTATTTCGGCAAGCATCGCGGCCGGGTCGTCCAGAACATCGATCCGACCGGCTGCGGACGCCTGATGGTGCAGGTCGAGGATGTCTGGGGACCGAATTTCTCCAGTTGGGCGCTGCCCTGCGTCCCCTATGCCGGACCGGGGCTCGGCGCCTTCGTCGTGCCGCCTTTGGGGGCAGAGGTGTGGGTCGAATTCGAGCACGGCAATCCGGATTTCCCGATCTGGACAGGCTTCTTCTGGGGCAGCCAGCTGGAAGCGCCCGTCACCCCGCGCTCGGCCATCCCGGCGTCGGCACACTGGTCGACGGAGACCATCACCAAACACGCAATGAGCATCAGCGATACGCCGGTCGGCCCCCAGCTTCCGGCCGGCGGCATCCTGTTGCGGGCGGGGCAGTCCTATATCGCCGTCTCGCCGATCGGAATCATGATTCATGGGCCGTTCATCGCGATGAACGAGGCGGCCCTGATCGTGAAGTGAGGCGCAGATGGCCGGGTTTGTCGTCACCGTCAGCAACGTCACCTTCTGCCTGCATGCGGGCACCGCGACCGCGCTGCCCGCGCCGCAGTCGCGGCTGTTTGCCTCGGCGATGCCGGTGGTGACGCTTGCCAACAGCTATGTGATTGCCGGTTGCCAGTTTCCGACGATGACGTCGGGCGCCCAGCCGCCCTGCGTCAAGGGACGCTTCGCCGCCGGCGCCACGCGCGTCTTCAGCATGGGATTTCCCGTCGCGACCGTCGCCTCGCTGACGGCCTGCGATCCGCTGCAGACGCCGATGATCGTCGCGCCGGCCGGCCAGGCGAGGGTGGTGGCGCTATGAAGAGCGTGATCCACATCGACTATCCCTATCGGGTCGGGACGCATGCGCTGACGGCGACGACGGACCGGGCCGATCATGTTCGCGACATGCTGACGATGCTCCTGTTCACGCGGCCCGGCGAACGGGTAATGCGGCCCGATCTCGGCACCGGGCTCACGCAGCACATCTTTGCTGCCAACAGTCCGGAACTGGCGGCGACGATCCAGCTGACGATGCAGGCGGCGATCGAGCGATGGCTTGGCGATGTTCTCGAGCTGCGGGCACTCGATGTGACCGCCGAGGACTCCGAACTTCGTGTCGAGATATCCTACATCGTCGTTGCGACCGGCGAAGAGCGCAACGACGTCCTTGTCGGGGGCGCGCCATGACCGACGCCCGCGCAAGGCTTGCGATCACCTGCGACGGCGGCCGCCGCGAGGCCGAAATCCGCCGCGGTGGCAGGCTTGCCGGGATCGATTGCGTCGGGGTCGAGGCAGACGGACGGACGCTGTGCGTGACGTTCTTCGGTGAACCGCCCCGAGATCTCGATGCGCGCCACGTGGTGATCGAAGGTGGTGAACGCATCCGGGACATCAAGGTCCTGCGCGCCGGGTTCCACCGCCATGACGACAGTTCGCGGGACTGCCTGCGCGTCATTGTCGACCGGGCAGGAGATTTTTCGGTATATCAGCTGTGCCTCGTCGAGCCCGCAGATGCGCCGAAAGGGGAGGAAGCCTGCGACGCCGGTTCGCAACAGGATGCCGGACGAAACCCTCCGCCCGGCATCGATCCCCGCCATGCCTGCTATCCGTTTTCCTTCCGCGCCGACTGCCCGTCGCCCATCGACTGTGGCCCTTCTGCCTGCCCGCCGAAGGCGCATCCGCCACCGCCGGCCATCGACTACCTGGCGAAAGACTACCAGAGCTTCCGGCGCCTGCTGCTCGACCGCATGGCCGTCACGATGCCGGACTGGCGCGAGCGCCATGCCACCGACATCGGCATCACGATCGTCGAAATTCTGGCCTACGTCGCCGACCAGCTCAGCTATTTCCAGGATGCGGTCGCCACGGAAGCCTATCTGGCAACGGCCAGGCGGCGGATCTCGGTCCGTCGCCACACGCGGCTGATCGACTACCGGCTGCACGAGGGCTGCAATGCAAGGGCATGGGTGACGATCGAGACCGATGCGGACGACGAGCTGCATCTCGACGAGATCGTGTTTGCAGCACCCCTGTCGGCGGGCGCTCGCCTGCCTGCAGGTGAGATACGGCTCGACGAACTGTTGTCGCTTTCATCGCCGGCAACCACATTCGAACCGGTCCTGTGCGCGGGCGGCAACCCGGTATTGTCGGTGCGGGTCGCCCACACAGCCATCAGGTTCCATCTCTGGGGCGAAGACACATGCTGCCTTCCCGAGGGCGCAACGCGGGCGACGCTTGTCGATGGTGCACCGGCCCGCACGGAACCGACGCACGGCGTCGACAATGCCGACATCGACCATGCCGATGACGGCTCCGGCGCGGACGACAGGCGTCTCGCGCTGAAATGCGGCGACGTGCTGATCCTCGAAGAGGTTGCCGGACAGACCGGCCATGCTGCCGACGCCAACCCTCTGCACCGGCACGCCGTCCGTCTCGTTCGGGATCCGGTGCGCGCTGTCGATCCGCTCGACGGCACGCCTGTGCTTGAAATCGAATGGGGAAAGACGGATGCGCTGCCCTTCGATCTCTGCCTTTCTGTTCGAAGCGCTGCGCCGGACTGCCAGGTGGTCGAGGCGGCGGTGGCGCGGGGCAATGTCGTTCTCGTCGATTCCGGCAGACGATGCATCGAGGCCGATCCCGACTGGACCGTCGTCGGCGAGAGCCTTTCCCAATGCTGCCTCTGCGATGGCGTGCCCGGAGAGGCGGATGGCCGGGCAAGGGATTTTGCCATCACCTTGAACCTCAGGTCGGTGACGCATGCGCAGCCGCTTGCCGATCCGAAGGCGGCTGCCGTCCTGCTACTGCGCCAGGACCCGCGCGCGGCGATGCCGTCGGTCGCGCTCAAGGAAAAGGTGGTGAATTCGACCGACGACACGCCGGCGCGGGTCTGGCATCCGGTCATGGATCTCCTTTCAAGCACCGCTGACGACAATCATTTCGTCGTCGAGGTGGACGACGAGGGACTGGCCAATCTGCGGTTCGACCAGCGACAGCTGGATGGCGCCATCGGCTCCCGCTTCGAGGCGCATTACCGGACCGGTAACGGGCGTGCCGGCAATGTCGGGCCAGACAGCATCGTGCTGATGGCGCGCCGAAATGGGTCGTCGAGCGGCACGAACATGCGGCCGCGCAATCCGCTGGCCGCGGTCGGTGGGAGCGACGCGGAACCTGTCGCCGAGGCGAAACTGAACGCGCCGCACGCGTTTTCGCGTGTTCTCGCTCGCGCCGTGACCGCATCCGACTACGCCCAGATCGCCCGTCAATCAGTGCCGCTTCAGGGCGCCTTCGCCGAGCTTGCCTGGAACGGCAGCTGGTACGAGGCGTGCCTCGCGCTCGATCCTTACGCCGGATCGGACGATCTTTCAGTGCTCTCGGCGGCGCTGATGCCAGGACTTCTGTCGACGCGACGCATCGGTCACGACCTCCGGCTGGTGCCGACGCACTATGTTGCACTGTCGATCGAAATCGACGTCTGCCTGCAGGCCGGCCAGCGACGCGGTGCGTTGGAAAAGGAACTGCGAACCGTCCTGTCGAGCCGCAAGCTGCCGCAGGGCCGCGGCTTCTTTCATCCGGACGCGCTCGGGTTCGGCGACGACGTGGCGGCCTCGCGGCTGATTGCGGCGGTGCAGTCGGTTGAAGGCGTCGCGCATGTCGACCTCCTGCGCTTCGCGCGGATGGACGACGGGATCGATCGACGCAACAACGGGATCATTCCGATCCGGCCAAACGAGATAGCCCAGCTGGAAGCCGATCCGAACCGTCCCGAGTGCGGCATTCTTCGACTGAATGTGAGGGAGATGCGATGAGCTGCTCCTGCCAGTGCAATTGCAGCGGACATTGCGCCTGTGGCGAAGGCGAGACCCTGCGCGCGCCCGACAACCGTCCGGGACGCATAACGATTGAAATGCGGCTCGGCGACTACGCAGCCTTTCTCGACGATGCCTGGCGGCGACTTGCGTCCCGCGACACGCCCGAGTTATCTCGCCTTGGCACACGCGAAGGGTCGGATCCGACCATGGCTTTGGTCGATGCCTGGGCAGTCGCCGCGGACCTGTTGACGTTCTACAACGAACGGCTGGCCAACGAAGGTTATCTGCGCACGGCGCGCGAAGAGTTCTCCGTGCGCGCCCTTGCTGAGCTGGTCGCCTACAGGCCGCGGCCGGGGGTTGCGGCCACCGTGCCTCTCGCCTTCCTCCTGGACGCCAATGCGACACCGGTCGAAATTCCAGTCGGGGCGCGTGCGCAGACAGTGCCGGGGCCGGGCGAGACGGCGCAGACCTTCGAGACCGACGAGCCGCTGCTGGCCCGGGCCGAATGGAGCGAAATGCGCCCACGGCTGACGCGTCCGCCGCGCATCGGCTTTTATGATGCTCTCGTGCGCGATCGGCTGTGGCTGAGCGATGCGATGCTCATCGTCCATCCCGGCGAAAAGATCCTGTTCGTCTTTGACAACAAGCGGCTCGGACAGGTCGTGCGCGAGGTTGCAAGCGCAATCCCGGATGTCGTCAACGGACGGCAACTGCTGCATCTGAAGCCCATTCCCAATCTTACCCTGACGGATGCAATGGAGCTGTTGCGCGCGGTGAAGGCGGCGGATCTTTCGGCCAAGGAGCGCCTGGCGATGCTCGAGGCGGTGGAATCGTTCCTGCTCGGGGGCTCGCTGAAGGAACTCGCAGTCGTCCTGCTCGCCAGCTACGGCGGCGAGGAAGAGGACGATGACATCCGCGACATGGCGATGCGAATGGCGAAGCTTGCCCTTTCGATTGTCGGGCGCCGCCCGGAAGCTTCCGGACCGGTCGAGGGCACCAGTTCGGCGCAGCAGCTCTATCCGCAGCTGGAACGCATGCCCGCACGCCAGCCGCGCAGCGCCCGCGACATGCAACAATCGGCAAAGGCGTTGCTGGGCGAGCGATCGGACGGACCACTGCAGCTTGCAGCGGCGTTGTCGCCGGCAATCGGCGAGCAGCTTCACGCGGCCTGGTCGCAGATGCAGGCAGCCGAACAGGCGGGCGAATTGCAGAGCGTTCACGTGCTTCGGGTCACCGCCGGTGCATTCGGCGGAAACGTGCCGCCGATGGTCCAGGAGGAGGGGCACCGCTTCACGCTGAGTTATCCGCCAAGGGCTCCCGAAGACAATCGCGCCCTTCACCTCGATGCGATCTACGACGGCATCAAGGGCGGCAGCTACGCGGTTCTTCACGCGCCGGTGCGCGCCGCGCGCTATCCTGAGGAGGATGAGCCCCATGGATGAGGAGGAATTCATCATCCTCTGGCGCATCGCGCGGATACTCTCGGCAGAGACGGTCAGCCGCTCCGACTATCTCGTCTCGGCCAAGGTGACGCGACTCGATCTCGAGGCCGTCGACGGCGAGACATTCGACCTCAACTACCAGCGGACAACCGATATCAAGCGGTCGACCCGGGTACTCGGTCGCATCGCCGTCGTTGCGCAAAGCGAGCCCCTGGCGCTCGCAGCCGACGAGCTCGAGGAGGATGTATCGGGTGGCGAGATAGAACTGGACGGACTGTTCGACGGACTGGACAGCGGCCGCACGGTGATCGTCTCTGGCGAACGTGCGGATGTGAGGGATCTCGGCGGCAATCTCGTGCCGGGTATCCGTGCGGTGGAGCAGGCGACGATCGCGCGGGTCGAACATGCCGCAAACAAGGATGCCCCGCTCGACACGCCGCATACGACCCTTTTTCTCGCAACGCCGCTGACCTATGCCTATCGACGGGCAACCTGTGTGATCCATGGCAACATTGCCCGCGCCTCGAACGGCGAAACCGTAACCGAGACGCTCGGGTCGGGCGATGCATCGAAGCCTTTCGCACGGTTTTCCTTCAGTCGCGGACCGCTGACATTCCTGTCGGCCGAGACCGAGAGCGGCGCGGTCAGCAGCGAAACGGTCCGCGTCAACGACGTAAGCTCTCCCAAAGCCGAAAGTCTTCTCGATGTCGATGCGGCCAGCCGCGCCTATACGCTAGATGTCGACGGAACGGGCGTCGCCACCGTCCGTTTCGGCGATGGCGTGCACGGCGCGCGGCTGCCGACCGGGCCAGACAATATCCGGGCAACCTATCGCGTCGGCATCGGCCGCACGGGCAATGTCAAGGCTGGCCAGATCAGCCTGCTTCAAACCAAGCCGCTCGGCGTGCGTGCCGTACACAATCCGCTGGCAGCAAGCGGCGGCGCCGATCGCGACGGGATCGAGCGGATCCGCAGCAACGCCCCGCTCTCGGTCGGGTCGTTCGGACGCCTCGTCTCGGTTGCCGACTATGCGGATTTCGCCCGCGTTTTTGCCGGCATCGGGATGGCAGACGCCCGGCGATTTTCCACGGGCGGCATGGATTTCGTCCACGTCACGGTCGCCGGCGTTGACGATGTCGCACTTGATCCCGCCGGCGACCTGCTTGCCAACCTCAGCGACGCGTTCGATCGCTTTGGAAACCCGGCTTTTCCGGTCGAAATCGCAGTGCGCGAACTTCTCGTCATGGTCATCGAGGCACGGGTCGCGATCGATCCCGACCGATTGTGGGACAAGGTCGAGCCGGAGCTCCGTCGCAAGCTGCTCGATGCGTTTTCCTTCAATCGGCGCACGCTCGGCGCACCCGTTTCGTCGAGCGCGGCCCTCGCCGTGATGCAGACAACGCCAGGTGTTGCCGCTGTCTCCATCGAGACGTTCGGCGCCATCAAGGAATCGGATCTTCGCGACCGGGATGCGCTGGCAGCCGCGGTCAAACAGCTCGGGCGTGCCGGTTTCATTCCGGCAGCCGCAGCGCGGCTGCGCGATCCGGATGTGGTGAAACCGGGGGAAAGCCTGATTGCGCCGGCCCAGCTCGCCGTTCTCCTGCCGCAGGCGCCATTTGCCTTGATCCTCAACCGTGTCGAAGCCGGAGCACTTGCCGATGCAGCCCGATAACGACGCACTCTTCAGGCTGCTGCCTGCGCATATCCGGGTGGAGGACACGAGATCCGGCGGCATGCTGCGCGAGCTGCTTGGCCTCGTCGGCGCCCAGGCGCGGGCGATCGAGCGCGACATCGGCCGGATGTACGACAACTGGTTCGTGGAGACGTGCGAGGAATGGGCGCTGCCCTACATCGCCGATCTTCTTGGCTACCGGCTGCCGCCGGATGGGCTTCAGGGTGGGGCCGGTACCAGCGTCTCGCGGCGCGAAATCGCCAATCTCGTCGCGTCGCGCCGCCGCAAGGGGTCACTCTGGTTGCTGGAGGAGCTCTCGGGCGATCTTGCAGGCTGGCCTGCGCGCGCGGTCGAGTTCTATCGGAGCCTCGCGGTAGCGCAGCATCTCGATCACCCAAACCTCGACCGTCTTGCAACGGCTGACGTTCGTGACGAAGGGCGAACTCGGCTTGTGGGCTCCGCCTTCGACGCCTTGCCTCATCTTGCCGACATCAGGCGTATCGGCGCTCGCGCGTCGCCCGGGCGGCACGGCATCGCCAATGTCGGCCTGTTCGTCTTCCGCCTGCGGGATTACCCTGTCACCAACACCGAAGCCTATTGCCAGGAGCGCATCGGGCGGCATCTCTACACGTTCTCCGCGCTTGGAAACGACACGCCGCTCTTCAGGCGTGCCGATCGGGAGGCGGCGGTCACGGCGATCGCCGAGGAAACGAACCTGCCGGTGCCGATCCGTCGACGCGCGCTCGAGGCCTGGCCGGGCGGTGAGGCCAAGCCGAAGCGGGCCAAGGCGTCCGGCATGCTCTATGGCGAGGGCCGTTCGATCGCGATCCGGGTGCGTGGTTGGCCGAAGGACGAGGACGACGGCATGATCCCGGCAGAGCGGGTCATCCCCGCCGACCTCAGCGATTGGGCCTACAGGGTGCCGAACAACTGCGTGGCGGTCGACCCGGAGCTGGGCCGCATCGCCTTTCCCGCCCGCCAGGCCCCGAGGAATACGGTCTTCGTCGATTATCGCTACGGTTTCGTCGCAGACATCGGCGGCGGCGAGTACCTGCGACCCGTCAACGCCCTGCCCGAACACTACGATATGGTCTGGCTGCACCCGCGCTCCTCTGGCGAGCAGGCGCCGCCCCATTTCAACACGTTTGCCGCGGCATTCGCCCATTGGCGGTCGCTCGAAAACCGGCAAAGCACCCTGATTGTCGAGCTCGCCGAAAGCGGCATCTACGGCGAGGCCTTCAATCTCGACCTGTCGGACGGCGAGACGGTGGTGATCCGCGCGGCAATGCGGACCCGCCCGATCCTGCGGATTGCCGATGTCGAGGTCGGTCGCGCCGACGGGATCTTCGTCAAGGCCGGCCAGGGTGCGTGTCTGATCATCGACGGGGTGATGATCGTCGGGGGCACTCTGGAGATGACCGCGTCCAGGGGCGGCGTCGATCCTTGCGCTCTCATCATCAGGCACAGCACCTTTGTTCCGGGGCTCGACCTCAGGTCCGATTGCACCCCGCGGGTGCCATCCGCCGCAAGCATCCGGCTGAACGCGGTTCCTGCGAAGGTGCTGATCGAAAGCAGCGTCGTCGGCAGCATTCTCGTTGTCGCGGACGCGGACCAGGATCAGCGGCTGCCGGTGGACCTCGTCATTCGCGACAGCATCGTCGATGCGACGGCAACGGAACGGGACGCGATCACCGGTCCATCGCAGGGCCCTGCACACGCGCTGCTCGAAATGGCGCGCTCGACCGTTGTCGGGCAGGTGCGTGTCCGCGCCGTTCAGCTTGTCGAAAACAGCATCCTTGTCGGGCGGACCACCGTGGCGCATCGCCAGGCCGGTTGCATTCGCTACAGCTACATCGAGCCCGGGTCGTCCACCTGCCGGCGCTATGCCTGCGCGCCCGATGTGTCGGAAGAGACCGCTGTCAGCGCGCTTGCGGCTGGCGCCACTGCGGCCGAGAAGGCGGCGGTCCGGTCGACCGTGCGCGATGAGGTCCGCCCGCTCTTCGAGAGCACCCGCTTCGGCACGCCCGCCTACATGCGGCTCGAGGCCTGCGTCGCCGACGCCATCCGTCGCGGCGCCGAGGGCGATTGCGAGATGGGTGTCTATTTCAACCTGTTCGAGCCACGTCGGCTGGCGCTCCTGGCGACGCGGCTTTCGGAGTATTCGCCGGCCGGTTTCGAGACGGCGCTCGTCCTGGTTACCTGAAGGAGGGAACGATGAAAGGGGATTTTGCCCGCATGACTTTCGATCCGGCCGCCCATTTCAGCCGGGTGCTCTTGCAGCAGGGGCGCGTGCTCCTGGAGGCGGACTTCAACGAGCAAAGCGCCATCAGCAATCATCTCCTTCGATGCCTGGTCACCGACATCATCGGTCGCCGCTTCGCTGCAGGATCGGGCTTTGCCATCGAAGACGCGACGGGTCCTGTCGATTTCACCATTCGCGCCGGACGCTATTACGTCGATGGGATCGTCTGCGAGAACGATCGCGATTGCGGTTACACAACCCAGCCGCTCTGGCCGACGCCCGAAAGTGCAACCGACATCGCCGCCAAGCCGCTGAGCGTCTACCTGGACTGCTGGGAGCGGCACGTATCCTGCGTCGAGGAGCCGCGCTTGCGCGAGATCGCGCTTGGCGGGCCGGACACCGCGACGCGCATCCAGACCGCCTGGCAGGTTCGCTTGCTCACCCAGGCCATCGCCAAGGCCATGGTCGATCCGCTGGTCGACATCCTCAAGGCGCGCCTTGATGCGCCGGAATACCAGGACAGTCTTTCAGCGATCAAGGACACGCTCACCGGCCTGACGAGCGCCATGCAGACCTTTGCCGGCACGCCGAATGATTGCGCCGCAGCGCAGGACCTGCTCGACCGGCTGGATGCGGTTGTTCCCCGGCTTGCGGCCCGGGCAAAGCGCGGCCAGGATGACGACGAGCCCTGCACAATCTCTCCGGACGCCCAATACAGGGGCTATGAAAACCAGCTCTACCGGCTGGAAATCCATGATGGCGGCAGCGCCGAGCAGGCGACATTCAAATGGTCGCGCGAAAACGGCTCCGTCGCCTTCAGGGTCCTGAATGCGGTGGCCAATGAAAGCGGCGGCGACTCCGCCACGATGGTGACGCTCGACCGCTTCGGTCCGGACCGGCGCTATGGCCTGTGTGTCGGCGACTGGGTCGAACTCACCGACGATGATGCGCAGCTCACCCAAAGCGTTTGGCCGCTGCTACAGGTCGCTGCCTTCGACCGCCATCGCCGCACCGTCACGCTGAAGGGCGGTGCCGTGCGCGTCAAACCCAGCAGAAATGCCATCTTGCGCCGATGGGATCAGCCCGGCGCTGCGGTATCGGTCAGCAGCGTCGGCGGCGACTGGGTCGAACTCGAGCGCGGCCTTCAGGTCCGGTTTGAAAGTCTCGGCTATTACAGGAGCGGCGACTATTGGCTGATCCCGACCCGCGTCGCGACGGGGGATGTCGAGTGGCCGTTCGAGGCCGACGGCAAGACGCGGGCGCTTGTCGGTCCCTTCGGCGTCAAGCATCACAGGGCGGCGCTGGCCGGCGTGCGCAAGGCAGGGGCCGTGTGGAACGTCGCGCGCTGCGGCTGCGTGCACCAACCGCTCTGCGGCTAGAGCAATTCCAGGAAAAGTGTGGAACGGACTTCCGTCCGGGTTTGCGTAATATCAAAGAGTTGGATCATTTCGCTGTTTCGATGAAACGATGAAATGATCCAACGGATCGAGCCGTCAGGCGTTGCGCTCCGATTGCGCGATCAGGTCATCAGTATTGGCCAGAAGGCGCCGCACGGCATTGCGTGCGGCGTTTGGGCGTCTGAGGCGAATGCCCTTTTCGATGTCCTGGTGCAGCGTGAGCGCGTGAACGGAACTGCTGTCGTCGCGGGTCACCAGCACGAACAGGTGGTTGAGAGCAGATTCGATCATCGCGCCGAGCGGCACCATGAGATCGTTTCCCGACGCGCGCAGGATGGCAAGGTGGAAGCGGGTGTCTGCCTCGGTGCGCAGCTGTAACGTCGTCGCCTGTTCCATGCCGCGCAGTGCCGCGCTGATCTCCGCCATCTGCTCGTGGCTGCGACGGGTGGCTGCGAGCGCCGTCGCTTCGGGCTCGATGATATGGCGAAATTCCTGTACGGTCTTCAGGAACTGGAGCCGATCCGGCGAGACCGCGTACCAGCTCAACACGTCGCGATCGAGCAGGTTCCAGCGCTCCTTCGGCTCGACCCAGCTGCCGATTTTCGGGCGCGAGGCAAGGAGGCCCTTGGCCATCAGTATCTTGATCGCCTCCCGGACCGCGGTGCGGCTGACGTTGAAGATTTCCGTCCACTGCGCTTCGTTCGGCAGGATGGTTCCGGGCGGATAGTCGCCGCGCACGATCCTGAGGCCGATGTCGTCGGCAAGCGACATGTGGACGCTCGGTGCCGATATGCGTGGCGCATCGAGCCGCCGGCTCGCACGCGCTGCGTCCGACGGCGACGATCCGGCCGCGCTCTTTCGTGGTCGTTGTTCAGCCATTTCGTCTGTTTTCTCGATCCTTAGATCAGTTCATTCATCGAAACAGTGAACTGACCTAACTCTTTGATATAACGCCATTCCAGACGGAAAACCGTTCCTCACTTTTCCTGGAATTGCTCTGGTTCATCCACATGGCGTCATTGGACGCCGACATAGTTCCGCCAGCTGTGCTGCGGCTGAAAGCCGAGCAGGGCGCGCGCCTTGCGGTTCGACAAAAGCGTCTCGTATTCGCCGAGGGTCCCTTTGACCGGAACGCCCGGATAGAACTGGTCGATCAGGTCCTTTGTCGGAATATCGGAGGATGTCTCGTCGTTTGCCGCGTTGAAGATCTGGAAGCCGAGACCGTCTGTCTCCACTGCTTTCAGGGTTATCTGGCCAAGGTCGCGCGCGTCGATGTAGCTCCAGGCGATACGCTTGCGAAAACCGGGGTCGGCGAACCAGCCCGGGAAGAGGTGGTACTCGTTTGGCTCGATGACATTGCCAATGCGAAGCGCGTAGATATCGGCGCCGCTCCTGAGCGCGAAGGCGCGCGCCGTCTTCTCGTTGACGACCTTCGACAAGGCGTAGCTATCCATCGGGTCGACGTCATAGTCTTCGTCGAGCGGGAAATACTGCGGGCTTTTCGGCTCGTTGGCGAAGACGAGGCCATAGGTCGTCTCGCTCGAAGCAATGACAATCTTGCGGATGCCGAGCTTCACCGCCGCCTCGATGACGTTGTACGTGCCCATGGCATTGACGCGAAAGAGCTCGTTGTCAGGCGTAATCAGGATGCGCGGGATGGCGGCGAAGTGTACGACGGCATCGATCGGCTGGGGCGCCAGCGACGGATCGAATTCATGCAGCCCGGTATAGCTCGACAGCGCATTGAACACCTGGCCGCTGTCGGTGATATCGGTGATCAGGGTGCGCACCTTGGGATTGTCGAGCGGCCTGGTGTCGAGATTGAGCACCTGGTGGCCGTGGTCGACAAGGTATTGCACGACATGTCGGCCGGCCTTGCCGCTGCCGCCGGTGAAGATGATCCGCTTGCTCATTGTGCTCTCCAGCATGGGGGCGGGTGGTCCCCCCTTCGATCACTGTCGGGGGGACCTTCCAGGCGGCGTCGCTGCAGCAGGTCGCCGACAGCCGACAAGTCGCGCGGCGACCGCCATGTATTGCGGATATGACAAAGTTTGCGGCACCCGTCAAAGGGGAGCTGCGATCATTGACTTACTTCTGGATGCAGGTGTCCGCCGTGTCCTTGGTGCATTCGTCGAGACCCGTGAAGACAGGGTCGTCCACCGGCTTGCCGGCGATCAGGTCCAGCATGACCGAGGGCGCCTTGTAGCCCATTTCGAACGGGCGTTGGCCGACGAGTGCGGTGACCAGACCTTCCTTGGCGATCGCCACCTCGTCGCCGATCGTGTCGGCAGCACCGATGACGAACTCGTTCTTCGCGATCTTGTCGGCCATCGGCTTGAACAGGTCGCGATAGGGCTGCGGCGCACCGAAGAGCGGCCAGCCGCCCATGATGCCGAAGGCGTCGAGATCCGGGTTGGCGGCAAGGATGTCCGTCATCGCCTGCACGCCCTTGGCGCCGTCGTCATTGGTGAAGACCGGGCAACCTGCAACCTCCGTCCAGCCGCCTTCACCTTTCAGCTCCGCCAGTCCTTCCTTGCCCGTCAGCACGTCGCGCATGCCCTGGGCGCGGCGCAAGATGTTGTCGGCCCCCGGGTTGCCCTCGATGGTGCAGATCTTGCCGCCGTTCGGCTTGGCCTTCTTGATGTAGTCGGCGATCCGCGCGCCCATCGTGTAATTGTCGGTGCCGAGATAGGTCTTGCGCAGGCCGGCGTCCTCCTTGGCGAGGTCAGCGTCGAGTGTCATGACGGGAACCGTCGGGTTGGCCGTCTTCAGCGTCTGGGCGATCAGCTTGGCATTGGACGGCGAAATGGCGATCGCGGCCGTGCTGGGCTTGCCGAGCATGTCCTGGACGATCTGCGCTTCGCCGGCTTCGTCCGAGGTCGATGCCGGGCCGGTGTAGAAGCACTCATATTCCGAACTCGTATTCTCCTTGTTCCACTTCTGGCACCCCTGGTTGATCGCCTCGAAGAACGGATTGTCGAGGCCCTTGACGACAATGACGAGCTGCTTTTTTTCCTGGGCGCCGGCAGAGCCGGCTGCCAGCGCGAGCGTCGCGACTGCAAGCACCAATGCTTTCCTCATTTGATCCTCCCGTTGAAACAAGCGGACACCCTCTGTCCGCGGCACAAATCAACCCGGATAAAAGACGATGCGAGGGTCGTTGTCCGGCCGCTCGTATTGCCAGGCCTGGTCGATAAGCTTTTCAAGATCGTATTGCGGCCGCCAGTCCAGCAGGTACCTCGCCTTGCTGTTGTCGAGCCAGTTGGAATGGAAATCGCTTGCAACGTCGACGTATGGCAGGCCGCGCGTGCGGCCGAGGTAGCTTGCGACCTCGCCGTAGTCGACCGGCCGGTCCATGGCAATGTTGAAGCGCTGGCGTTGGGCGCGAGGATTGTCGACGGCGCTGACGATCGCCGATACGAGGTCGCTGACGTGGACGAAATTGCGCTTGAGCGGCCGTCCGTCGGCGTCGCGCAGCAGCGGAACGGCTCCGGCCTCCGCGTAGCGCCGGGCCTCCTCGGGCGGAAAGAAGGTTTTCCAGTCGGGGCCGCCGAACACGTCGTCGCCAAAGGAAAGCGAGTGCCTGAAGTCGTCCTTCTCCATGATCCACGGCGCCCGGAGGCAACAGACATTCATGCCGTACTGGATGGCGTACTGGTCGACCATCACCTCTTCAAGAACTTTCGACAGCGCGTAGCAGCCGGGATAGGCCCGGTGCGGCGTCGCCTCGGTGATCGGCCCGTCATGCGGGTAAAAGAAATGGCCGACCGCGGCGTCGCCGCCGATCAAGATGAACTGCCTGGCCGATGGGCTTGCCCGGAAGGCTTCCAGCAACCAGAAGAGACCCTTGACGGTCACGTCCATGACGTCGTCGGGCGTCTCCTTGCAGGTGGCGAGATGAACGACGTGGCTCACGCCGGCGATCGCCTTGTCGGCGACGGTGCGATCGGCGATGGAGCCGCGGATGACATCAAGCCTTTCGGCGGGAAGAAGGACACGGTTGTGACAGAGCGCGCGAATGCGCGCTTTCGAAAAACGCGGTCGGTCAAGCAGCGCTGATATGAGGTGCCGCCCGACCTTGCCCGTTGCCCCGGTGACAAGGATAAGCATGCCTATCTCCCAGCAATAGCTAATATGCGACTGCCGTCTCCGTCAATCCATTTGTCATACAAAACAGGTTTGGCCGGTAGGGCGGATGATTGACGCATGGGCGTCGATTTGCATAAATAAGCAATCACTCACGCTTGAGGAGGCGTGACGGACGCCGCCGTGTCCCAGAGCAATGGCGCGTCCCGGGCAGTCTGGAGGGCTGGTCGTGCTGCTTGAGCTGAGCAATGTGTCCAAGCACTTCGGCGCCATACAGGCCGTGAGCGATGTTTCGCTGTCGCTTGAGGCCGGGCAGGTCGTCGGGCTGATGGGCGACAACGGCGCCGGCAAGTCGACATTGGTCAAGATGATTGCCGGCAACTACCGCCCGACGCACGGCACCCTGCGCCTCAACGGCAGCGACATCGTCCTTCACCGCCCCGTCGAGGCGCGACAGTTCGGCATCGAGATCGTGCATCAGGATCTGGCGCTCTGCGACAACCTCTCGGCGGCGGCCAATGTCTTTCTCGGGCGCGAACTGAGGCGCGGTGTCGGCCCCTTGCGGATACTGGATTACAGGGCCATGCACCGGCGCGCCGCCGAGATCTTCAAGGAGCTGCGCTCGGAAACCCGGGCGCGCGATCTCGTCAAGCAGATGTCGGGTGGCCAGCGGCAAGCCGTGGCCATCGCGCGCACGATGATCTCCGAGGCGAAGATCGTGCTGATGGACGAGCCGACAGCGGCGATATCCGTGCGCCAGGTCGCCGAAGTGCTGCATCTGATCCGGCAACTGCGTGACCGCGGCATCCTGGTCGTGCTTATCAGCCACCGCATGCCGGATGTCTTCGACGTCGCCGACCGTGTCGTCGTGATGCGCCGCGGTCGCAAGGTGGCGGACAAGGCAATCGCGGCAACGTCACCCGAAGAGGTGACGGGACTGATCACCGGCGCCGTCGAAAGCGGATGAGGGCAGGCGAATTCAAACTTCTGGACACGGAGGACAACGAAGAACGATGGCAACGACGCTGCACCAGACGATCGAACACCGGCAGCGCACGCTTGCAGGCGCGATCTTCGCCAACCAGACCTTCTGGGTGTTGATCGCCGTCATCCTCGCCTGCATCTTCCTTTCGTTTGCTACCGACAGCTTCGCCACGGCGAAAAATCTCTACAACATCACCCGCAACGTCACCTTCGTGGCGATCATCGCGCTCGGCATGACGCTCGTCATCATCACCGGCGGGATCGACCTGTCGGTGGGCTCGGTGCTTTGCCTGTGCAGCATGGTGCTCGCGGTCACGATGCACGCCGGGTACGGTATAGGAACGGGCATTGCGGTGTCGGTCGCAACGGCCCTTGTGATCGGCGCGTTCAACGGCATTCTCATCGCCTATCTCGGCTTCCCGCCCTTCGTCGTGACGCTCGGCATGCTCTCCGTCGCCAGAAGCCTGGCGATGGTCGCGTCCAACAACACGGTGGTCTTCGAGTTCGGCCCCGATCACGACAAGCTGCTGGCGCTTGGCGGCGGCTCCGTCTTCGGCATCGCCAACCCGGTAATCTACATGATCGTCCTCGCACTCCTGACCGGTTTCGTGCTGCGCTGGACGCGCATCGGCCGCTACATCTATGCGATCGGCGGCAACGAGAAGGCGGCCATCGCCACGGGTCTGCCGGTGCGGCCGATCAAGGTCTGCGTCTACATGATCTCAGCGCTCTCGGCCGGCATCGCCGGCATCATCCAGACCGGCTGGCTTGGCGCAGTCACCACCAATATCGGCGCCGGTATGGAGTTGCAGGTCATCGCCGCAGCGGTGATCGGCGGCGGCAACCTTGCGGGCGGCGTCGGCACCGCCTTCGGCGCGCTGGTCGGCGCCGCCCTGATTGAGGTGATCCGCAACAGTCTCGGGCTGCTTGGCATCAACGCCTTCTGGCAGGGGACCTTCATCGGCAGCGCAACCATCCTCGCCGTCCTCTTCGACCGCATCCGCAACTTCCGCCAGAGCGAGTAGCGATCATGCGCCGGCCAGATCGCCCGGGCCAGGCCCCGGTCGGGCCGGACGTCGCGCGAAATTTTCCACAGGCCGCGCCGGCGATTACTCGAATTTTAACGGTTCTGTTAACCGATAGGGATTTCCGACCGATTAGCTTTGCCGCCGCTGGGGCGGTTGTCCGAAAGGGAACAGATGTTTGCTAGAATTCGGTCTTCGCTGACACTCAAATTGTTTCTCGCGTCGTTTGTCAGCACGCATCTCCCACTTGTCGCTGCCCTCATCTACTACCTACAAAACAGGCACCTCGATCCGATCGTGACCATCGGCCTCTTGCTCGCGGCCACGATTGCCGGCACGGCCCTTTGCCTTGGCACGCTCTGGACGCTGCTCAATCCACTCAGGGAGTTACGAGGTGCGATTTGGCAGTTTCGCAAGTCGCGGTCGGCTGCCGACCTGCGCTCGACGCGCCGGGACGAGATCGGCCTGATCACCAACGCCTTTTCCATGCTCACGTCCGAGCTGTCGCGCACGATTGCGACGCTTGAGCATCAGGCGACGTCCGACGTGGTGACCGGTCTTCGCAACAGGCGCTGGCTGGTCGACAACGCGCCCGCAGCGCTCGCCCGCGCCAGGCGCGAGGGAACGGGGCTCGCAGCGATCGTGATGGACCTCGATCACTTCAAGGCGATCAACGATCGCCATGGCCACGACGCGGGTGACCGCGCCTTGACCGCTGCGGGCGCGGTGGTGCTTTCCTGCCTTCGGCCCTACGATCTGGCCGCTCGCATCGGCGGCGAGGAGTTCGCGATGCTGCTTCCGGGGTGCGATCAGCGCGCCGCCATGGATATCGCAAACCGGATAAGATTGCAGCTGGCGGCGCTGTCGGTGCTGCCGGATGGAGAACGCATGACGGCGAGCTTTGGCGTCTGCGAAGCGCTGCCGCAAATAGACGGCCTGTCTTCGATCCTGAAACGCGCCGACGTGAACCTTTACCGGGCCAAGCGCGGTGGGCGCAATCGGGTCTCCGGATCCCAGGTCGATGCCGGCAAGCCGTCTCCTTCGATGCGAGAAGAAAGGATCAATTCGACGCGAGACGCTTGACCTCATTCGACATGACCATTCTTGTAGGGGCTTATCCCTATGGTTGCGAACTTGCATGGATGGTCAATGAGCGAAATCCAGAACAAATCGGTGGCACTCGTGACGCAGATCGAAGGCGCGCTTGCGCACCTGTCGCCATCGGATAGAGCCCTCTCGTTTCTTGAAAAATCGCTGGACCTCTATTTCGCCCTCGGTGGAAGCCCTGACGCAGCGGTCGAGCTCGTGACGCAGACCCGCGGCGGCGCGCGGCCGAGGGTGGAGGCGTCCGTCGCGAATGTGGTGATCGAGCTTGCGGCCGCAAGCCACCTGAGTGACATTGACATGATCCAGGCGGCGTATAATCGCCTCGACGTCGAGCTCGCCGCGCCTCGGGCGAAGCGATAGCACGCATCGTATCGCTTGCCGGGACACCGGAAACTGGGCCATGCAGCCCGTTCGATCGGTGCGGTTATGACGGCGCGCTAGCGTCAAAGAGCGGACGATATTTCGCCAACAGGGGGCCGGTAAACTCGGTGAAGGCGCTGACACGGGCGGTGCGACGCAGATCCTCATGGGTGAGAAGCCAAAGCGCCGTCGCCATTTCGGCGACGGGTGGGCCGATGCGGACGAGACCGGGCGTCCTGTCTCCGAGATAGCAGGGAAGGGCTGCAAGGCCGGTGCCGGTGACGGCCGCCTCCCGCGCCGAAACAAGCGAATCGCAGCGCAAGACGAGTGGCCCCGGTTGCCGCGTCCGCATCCAGCGGCCGACGCTCGATGACGAAAGCGCGTCACCCGGCCCGATCCAGCGCTCGTTCGCAAATGTCACGTCGCTCGGGTCGAGGTCACGTTCCTCAAGATAGGATCGCGCCGCATAAACAGCGAAGGCGACCGTCGCAATGCGCCGGCCCACCAGGGTCTCGGGCGGATCGACTGCCGGCCGGATGGCGACGTCTGCATCCCGGTGCGAGAGATTGGCAAGGGCGTTGGAGGTGTTGACCTCAAGGAGGACGCCAGGATGCCGCCGTTGGAACGCCGTCAGCACCGATGGCAGAACCGACGCCATGAGCGTGTCGGTGGTGGTGATCCGCAGGCTGCCCTCCAGGCGCAGATCCTGCCCCGTCAGGCGGCGTTCGAGCTCCGTGACCGTTTCGGCCATCTGCCGTGCCACGGCCAACAGTTCCTCTCCGCCCGTCGTCAGCGTGTAGCCGGAGGGAAGCCGGTCGAACAGGCGGACCCCGAGTTTGCTCTCGAAAGCGCCGACACGCCTCAGCACCGTCGTGTGGTTGACACCGAGCGCGCGCGCCGCAGCGGCCAGCGAATTCGCCTCCGCGACGGCGAGCACAAAGCGCAGATCTTCCCAGTCGATACGATGATGGCCGTGCATGGTTGCGTCAGCCTATAGCAGTGTCACGCGATGTGCAATTTTGCAGACGTGGACGGCAAAATGGCAGATCGATCTGCGACGGAGCACAGCATACCTAGGAAATGACGGCTGAACGTTTCGTTCGATCGAGGCGCAAAGCCATTTCCTGTTGCTCATCAAGGAGTCCGTCCGATGGAGACCCTGTTCGTACCCCTGGCACTTGTCGCCGGCAGCCTGCTCGCCGTTCAGGCCGGAGCCAATGCCCAGCTTTCAAAGGCCGTCGGCTCGCCGTTTGCGGCGACCACGCTTCAGCTCTCGATCGGCACCGCTCTGCTGCTGATCATCGCCATGTTCACCGGATCTCATACGGTGCTTGGCGCCATTCCAGACGCAGAGTGGTGGCATCTCGTCGGAGGCACGGCATCCGCCGTCTACGTTGTCTCGACCATCGTTCTTTTTCCGCGCCTCGGCGCGGTCGTTTCCGTCGGGCTCTTCATTGCCGGCCAGATGCTCGCCTCGCTGACACTCGATGGATTCGGTCTCCTTGGCGTGACCGCAACCGGGCTTCAGGCCGGGGCAGCGATCGGCACCGTGATCGTGCTCGTCGGCGTCGGCCTGATCGTCTTCGGCCAGGGTGGCCAGGACAATCTCAGTGCGGACAAGCTCGGATGGATCGCCCTCGCGCTCGTCGCCGGAGCCGCCTTGCCGGTGCAAGGAGCCGTCAACGCCTTGCTGCGGCAGGATCTTGGCGGAGCGCCGTTTGCGGTCGGAACGATCTCGTTCTTCGTCGCGACGCTCGCCATGGCCGCCGTGATGCTGGTGGCGCTCGCATGGCAGAAGACGCCACGGCCAAGCTTCGGCGGCGTCCAGACGATGCCGTGGTGGGGCTGGCTTGGCGGCCTCGCCGGAGCGACCTACGTCACCACGGTGTTCACGGCCATCCCGGTGATCGGCGCGGCGGCCGCAGTCGGCTTCACCGTTGCAGGCCAGCAGGTCGCGAGCGTGTTCGTCGATCGCTACGGCTGGTTCCGCCTGCCGCAACGGCCGGTCTCGGGCCTGCGTCTTGCCGGTGTCGTCCTGCTGCTGGTGGGTGTCGCCGTGATCAAGCTTGTCTGAAACGGCCATCCGCCAATACGTGCGCCAATTGCCTGTTCTTGCGATGACCCGATTTGGCTACAATGCCGCCTTATGCAGCCCTGACGTCACGCAGGAGAAGCCGATCGGAGCCCCATGGAGCCGCCATCAATCGTCAATGACCTCGCCTCGATCATCCAGACCTCTCTGGCGCCGGTGTTCCTGCTGGCGGGAACCGCGGGCTTCGTCAACGTCTATGCAACCCGCCTCGGCCGGGTCTCTGACCGCGTCAACGAGATCGGTGAAAAGGACGAGCGGGGCCCGTCGCGACGTTTGCAGCTCGATTATCTGCGCCGGCGAACACTGGCGCTCGAGATCGCCGTGGCGCTCGGGACACTGGCGGCGATCTGCACCGGTTGCGCCATCCTCAACCTGCTCGCCGGCGCGCTCGAATTCCGGTTCCGTGAGCAAAACCTCTTCTGGCTCTTCGGTGGTGCCATCGTCTCGCTCATCGGATCGCTGATCGCCTTCCTGTTCGAGATGGTGATTGCGGGACGCAACATGCTGCGCCAGATGCGCATGGATCAGGCAGTCTCAGAGCGTAGTGAAGAAAGCCCCTAGAGCTCCTGCCTCCGAACGAAAAGACTTGCGGGCAGAAAGATGATTTGGAATCAAAGGACTAGACCATACTATGTGCGTTCGTATGAACGCACTGCGGTCTAGAACAGCATCTCGCCGGTCGAGAGCTTTCGGAGCGCGGTCGCGATATTGGCGACAAGGGCTCCCTTCTTCGGACCGCGGTCCGGGTAGCGGGTCATGTTGTCGCCGTTGTGCATGAACACGTAGCCGCCGCGCCCGTCGACGGTCGGATACTGCCAGATCCAGTCGGCCGGTTTCGGATCGGTCTCGGGTCCGACGTCGGTCAACCAGATGGCGCCCGGCGGCGGATCGCTCCAGCCGCGCGCATATTGCCCGAAGATGCCCTCCCAGCCGTCAAAACCCTCGCCGAGATCGGAAAAGATCTGGAACCGGTCGTCGCGCACGCGCACGCGGATGTTCGAAAAGGGACGGGGAACGACCGCGTGGAACGGCGCCATGAACGGCAGCCACGGCTGGCAGGGCTCGGCGCAGATGATCAGGTTGCCGCCCCGTTCCAGAAACGCGACGAGATCGTCGCTTCGGCTTTTCAGGAAGAACTCGTCGTGGCTGCTTGGGATGTAGAGCGTGTCGGTGCGGGAAAGCAGATCGGGCCCAAGCTCATAAAGCGGCGCGAATGCCGTTTGAAAGCCGGCCAGCTGAAGGCTCGCTTCGATCCACTCCGGATGCCATTCCGACGGCACGTGCGAGCATTGCAGGTAGGTGAAGCGGTTGCGTGCCGGCCGCTCGATGCCGAGTTCGCGGTTGAGCCAGGGATAGAAGGAGCGCAAAAAGCGCGTCGTCGCCGGCATGAAGCGCTGGCCGTTGTGCGAATGCGGGTCGAGCGTTGCAAGCAGCAGCCGGCCGCCATTCTTCAGGGCGGGAAAATCGAGAAAAAGGCTCCCGCGCCCCCCGTCGATCTCGACGATCGAGCGGGCGCCGTCCGGAACGTTATAGGAGCCGCCCCAATGCCAGCTCATATGCGACAGCGGCATGCTTTCGCTGATCGGGTGGTGCGGTGTGGAAAGGCTGATTTCCAGCCTCTCGCCCTTCGTCCACCACAGCCAGTCGCGGCAGTTTCCAGGGGTCCACTCAAGGCCCGGGACGTCCAGCCATTGGGCGTGCCCCTGCAGGAAGACGACGAGAAAACCGCCGCCATTCAGGTAGCTGTTCAACTGCTGCGCATAGGGAAGCACGACAGCTGCATCCATCGCGTCCGGCATGACGACGGCGGCAAAGGGCGTAAGATCGATCTTGGGCAGGTCGTGGATATAGATCAGGTCGTCGATGAAGTGGCGGAAATCCTGGAAGCTTCTGAGCTGCCAGCTGTTGCCCCAGTGGATGTAGGCAATGCGCTTTTGCGGGTTGATTTCGTCAGCCATTGAAGCGACCTCCATCGTGACGAAACACCGGGGCAAAGGTGTGCTTCGACAGACCCTCGAAGTCCGCTCGCGCGATCGGCAGATCGTAGAGGGCCGACAGGTTGTCGGCGCTCAGCGCTTCCGTCGTCGGTCCGCAGACATAGTCGGTGCCGCTCAGCATCAGCAGGGCGTCGCTGGCGATTTCGACGGCATGCTGCGGCATGTGGGTGGAAAACACGATCGTCATGTCATGTTCGTCCCTGAGGTGCTCAAGCAGGCCGAGCACCTTGTCCTGGTTCTTGTAGTCAAGGGCGGCGCAGGGCTCATCGAGCACCAGCAGTTCGCATTCGGATGCCAGCGCCTGGGCGATCATCACCAGTTGCCGCTGGCCGCCACTGAGCGCATTGAAGGCTTGCCGTTCGAAATGTCCGATGCCGAGCAGGTGGAAGAAGTGCCGCACGATCTCGTAGTCCTTCCGCCCCGGCGCACCGAAGAGGCCGAGATGGCGCGCCCTGCCCATCAGGGCGATATCGAGGGCCGAATAGGCGAAGGGAACCTCGAAGAGCTGCGGCACGAAACCGACGGGACCGCCGATCGACAGCCTTCCCGATTTCGGCTTCAGGATGCCGATCAGCGTGTTGATCAGCGTCGTCTTGCCAACGCCGTTGGCGCCGAGCACCGCAAGGATGCGAGCACGTTCCAGCCGCAGGCTGTAGCTCTGAAGGATGGTCCTGCCGCCGCGCTCGATGGTCAGGTCGCTTGCCTCAATCACCGGACCAGCCTCCCTTTGCATGCAGGCGCCGCAAGATGATAGCAAACACCGGTACGCCGATGAGCGCCGTGATGATGCCGAGCGGGATTTCTGCCGTTGTGACCGTGCGCGCCAGGTTGTCGACCAGAAGCAGATAGATCGCGCCAAGCACGCCTGAGACCGGCAAGAGACGCTGGTGATCGGCGCCGACAAGCGCCCGGGCAACATGCGGGATGACGAGCCCGACCCAGCCGATGATGCCCGATGTCGCGACAACGCCGGCTGAAATCAGCGCCGAGGCGACGAGAACGATCCATTGCACTAGCACGACGCGCGCGCCGAGCGCCCGGGCCTTTTCCTCGCCGAGCGACAGAATGTTGATCTGGAAGCGCAGGAGAAAGATCGCGATCGCCGAGGGCACGACGGCCACGGCGAGCAGCAGGACGTCGAGATAGTTGCTGGAAGCGATGCTGCCCATCAGCCAGTAGGTGATGGCCGGGAGCTTCTGAAAGGGGTCGGCAAGCAGCTTGGCGATGGAGATGGCGGCGGAGAAGAAGGCTGAAATCACCACCCCTGCGAGCACCAGCGTCAGCATGCTGGTGCGCCCGCGCACCGTCGACAAAAGCTTGACGAGAAAGACGCTGCCGATGCCGAAAAGGAAGGCCATCGTCAGGAGCAGATAGCCCTGCAAGCCCAAGAGGATCGCCAGCGTGCCGCCGAAGCCCGCACCGGACGTGACGCCGATGATGCCGGGGTCGACAAGCGGATTGCGGAAGAGCCCCTGCAACGCGGCGCCGGACATGGAAAGGCCGAAACCGATGACGATTGCGGCCAGGATCCGCGGCACGCGGACCTGCTCGACCACCACCTCCTGCACCGGATCCCAGTAGGGAACAACGACCGGATGAATGTTGTCGATGAGGATATAGGTGACATCAGCGACGGACAGATCGTAGCGTCCGATCGTCACCGAATAGAGCGTTGCAGCGACGAGAAGACAGAGGAGCGCGGGCAGGACGAAGCCGGAGCCGAGCTTCCGCCCGGCCCCCGTTGCCGTCCTGTCGTCGTCGGCCGTGGCCTTAGCGGAAGAGCTCGGCATACTTGTTCGCCGGCGCGTTGCTTTCGGTCTCAAGGATCGCGTTGACCTGATCGGCGGTCAGTTCGGCGCCGTAGATCAGTTTGTAGGTGGCTGCGATCTGCTTCTGGAATTCCGGTGCGAAACCGGCGCCATGGGCGATGGCGGCGAGCCATTCCGATGTCAGGTAGATCTCCGGCGCATCGGGCGTGCGGGCGAAGACCGGCTGCTTGTAGACGCGCTTCTCCTTGACGGCCTTGAGGCTCGCAAGGACCGGATTGTCGAAGAAGGCCTTGGGGTCGAGATCGGTGGCATAGGCGGGGATGATGATGATGTCGGGGTTCCAGACGAGAAGCTGCTCGAAATCGATGGTTCGCCACCATTCGCCCGATTTGTCGGCCGCCGGATTGGTGACGCCGCTCAGCGACAGATCCTGCGAGCCGTTGGCGATGACCTGAATCTGGTCGGCCACCTTGTCGATGTGGAGCACGGTCGGGAGCGCCGCCTTGTCGAGCTTGGCGACCTTTTCGTCGAGCGACTTCAAGGTGTCCGACTGCGCCTTCAGGATCGCCTGGGCGCGATCGTTGCGGCCGGTCATGTAGCCGCTGAGCGTTACGTAGTCGAGGCGGTCCTGTTCCGAGCAGCATTGCCATCCGACGACGGTCAGCCCGACGCGCTCCAGCGGCTCGATCAGCTTTTCGTCGTGGGTCCACTGGATGACGGCATCCGGCTTTTCGGCGAGGATCGCCTCGACGTTCGGCACGAAACCGTCCTGGGCGGCGCTGGCGCTGATCTTGGCCATCTCCGGCAGCATCTCGGCATAGATGCCCTTGGTGAAATAGCGCGTCAGCGAATCCTTGTTCATGCCGACGATGTTTTTCGCCTTCTCATCGACGGCGCGATAGATGATCGGCGCCGAGCGGACGATGGTGACGACCCGCTCCGGCGGCTTGGCGAAGGTGATCGTCTTGCCGCGGTGATCGAGGAACGAGGTTTCCGCGCGCGCAGCTGGTGCGACGATCGAAAGGGACAGCGCCAATGCAATTGAGGTCCCGAGGCGGCTCGACATAGATCACTCCTTTGACCGGCCATGCGACCGGTCCGGGTGCGCCTATGGCCATGAAAATATCATGAGTTCTCTAGTCAACTTAATGCGGCCTGTCCAGCATGCGTTTGGGCTAATCTACGGATCGGTCGGGGCCGCGACGTCGGCCAGTTCTAAGCCCCGACCGGCCCGTTGCCCTGACCGCCGAGGAGCCAGGCAATGTTGACCTGCAGGATGCCGGCCATCATGTCGAGGCGGTTGGACCTCGGCTCGGCCCGGTCGTTCTCCCAGCTGGTCCAGGTCTCCTCGGTCACGCCGGCGATCGCCGAGATCTGCCCGACCGAAAGCCCGATGGCGTCGCGGGCAAGCGAGATGCGGCCACCGATCGTGTCGTCGGTGCTATCGGCGAGGGCGCGCGGTGCAAGTGTGTCATTCAACATGTCGATGGTCCTTTGTCGAAAGAAAGACGCCCGCAATGCAAGGTGCGAGCGTTGATCGGCGGCGAGCGGCCGCCTTCAGCCGGCATCCTTGGCAAGCCACGCCCGGACCTGGTCCGGATGATCGGCGATGTACTGGTCGACGGCTTTTTCGTAGGACGTCTTTTGCGCGTTGAACATCGCCGCCTCGAGATCGGCGATCGGCAGTTTCATGCGCGACAGGAAGGCGGCGACCTCGGGATTGTCCTGCTCGAAATCTTTGCGGGCGAGCACGTTCACCTGTTCGGCCTTGCCGAGCGCGTTTTTCGGGTCGGCGATGTAGCGCAGCTCGTATTTGCCGAACATCCAGTGCGGGCTCCAGGCGGTGGCGACAAACCACTCCTCCTTGCGCATGGCCCGGTCGACGGTCGTCAGCATGCCGGCTTCGCTGGAGATCTGCAGCTTGTAGCCGTCGAGCGCGTAGTCCTTGACCGCCTGCTCCGACAGCCGCGTCAGGCCGGCGCCCGGATCGATGCCCTGGATACGGCCCTTGAGCTTGTCCTTCACCTCGTCCTTGTTGAGGTCCTCGATCGAGGCGATGGCGTCTTCCGGGACGTATTTCGGCACCACCCAGCCAAGCCTCGCGCCGTCATAGACGGTGCCGAGCGTCGTCACCTTTTCCTTCACCTTGGCGAAGTAGTCGGCATGGGTTTCGGGCAGCCAGGCCATCATCATTGCGTCGAGGTCGCCACGGCTCACACCCTGGTAGAGCGGTGCTATATCCGTCTGGACCAGCTCGACCTCATGGCCAAGTTCGTCGGTGATGAGTTTTGCGGCGAGCTTGGTGACGAATTCCGCGTCGGACCAGGCGGCCCAGCCAATCTTCACCGGCTGCTTCTCGTCTGCCGCGGCCGAGCCGCAGGCGCCGATGGCGATGCCGGCCGCGACTGTCATGGTAACAATGGTCTTGAACATGATTGCTCCTCTTTTGAAGGTTCGGCGACGCGGGGCCGCCCTGTCGGTGGGGGAGGCCATCAGGCCGTGACGGGTGCTGCTTCCGGCTGTCGCGCCGGTCGGCGCATGAGGAAGCCGAACGGATTGCTGCGCTCCTTGCCGAAGCTCTGGGTGATGCGGTCGAGAATGACGGCGAGAATGACGACCGCGAGACCGCCCTCGAAGCCGGTGCCGACGTCGAGACGCTGGATGCCGGTGAGCACCGTGTTGCCGATGCCGCCAGCCCCGATCATGGAGGCGATCACGACCATGGAGAGGGAGAGCATGATCGTCTGGTTGATGCCGGCCATGATCGAGGGCAGGGCGTTCGGAAGCTGGACCTTCATCAGCAGCTGCCAGGCGGTGCAGCCAAAGGCGTTGCCCGCCTCGATGAATTCGACGTGCACCTGGCGGATGCCGAGATTGGTGAGACGCACCACGGGCGGCATGGCGAAGATGACCGTCGCGATCGTTCCAGGCACGGCGCCGAGGCCGAAGAACATCGCCGCCGGGATGAGGTAGACGAAGGCGGGCATGGTCTGCATGAGATCGAGCACGGGGCGCACGAAGGCGGCGACCCGACTGTTGCGCGCCATGGCGATGCCGAGCGGCAGGCCGACCAGCATGGCGACAAGTGTCGATGCGATGACCAGCGACAGCGTTTCCATCATCGCGGACCAGAGGCCCATGTGGTCGACCAGCATCAGCGACAGCGCCGTGAAGACGGCAAAGCCGAAGCCGATGCGCCATAGCGACAGAAGCACGAAGATCGCAAGACCGGCGGCCAAGGGCATGGCGAGCAGTGCCGTCTGGATCAGGTCGGTGACCGTGCCGATGGCCGCGGCGATCAGATCAAGCAGTGGAGCGAAATTGTCGAGGATGTAATTGACGGCGCTGTCGACGCCGTCACCGATATCGAATGTCATGGTGGGTCTCCGGGCAGGCGGGATCAGGCGGAGCGATCGAGCGTTTCGAGAAGCGCGGATTTGCTGATCGTGCCGAGGTAGCGGTTGGCCTCGTCGGTGACGGGCATGGGAAAGGCGCTGGCTGCGACCTTGCCAAGCACGTTGGAGAGGCTTTCCGATGCGGCGATCGGCTCGATGCCTGGCAGGAAGGCGCGCCGGTAGGGATCGGCGCCGCCGTCACGGGTGGTTGCGATCAGCGACGCGCGGCTGACCATGCCGTGATAGGTCTTGTCGCGACCGAGAATGATGGCGACATCGCGATCAGAGTGTTCCATGCGCTCGAGCGCTGCTGCTGCCGAAACGCCCTGACGCTCGATGATCGTGACCTGGGTCTTGCGGGCGACATCGCCGGCGCGGAAAACCTGCGACACGTCGACGTTGCGGAAGAACGACCGCACATAGTCGTTTTCGGGCCTGAGAACGATTTCGTCGGGGGTGCCGACCTGCACGACCTCGCCGTTCTGCATGATGCAGATGCGGTCGCCGATGCGCATCGCTTCGTCGAGATCGTGGCTGACGAAGACGATGGTGCGGCTGTGTTCGGCCTGAAGGCGGACCAGCTCGTCCTGCATTTCCATGCGGATGAGCGGGTCGAGGGCGGAAAAGGCTTCGTCCATCAGCAGCACGGAGGGTTCGGCCGCCAATGCCCGGGCAAGGCCGACACGCTGCTTCATGCCGCCGGATAGCTGGTCGGGGCGGCTGTCGTCGTAGCCGTCGAGGCCGACGGCGCGAAGCGCGGTGCGCGCGCGGGTCTTGCGCTCGGCCTCGCCGACGCCCGAGACTTCGAGGCCGAAGGCGGCGTTGTCGATGACGCTGCGGTTGGGCAGAAGCGCGAAGGACTGGAAGACCATGCTGATGTCGCGGCGGCGAAGGGCGATGAGCTCGCTGCGCGGCAGACGGGCGACGTCTTTCCCGTCGATCTCGATCGCGCCGGAAGTGGGTTCGATCAAGCGGTTGAGCAGGCGCAGCATGGTCGACTTGCCGGAACCCGAAAGCCCCATGATGACGAAGATCTCGCCGGCGCGAATGTCGAAGCTCGCATTGTTGACGCCGATGGTGCAGCCCGTCTCGGCGTGGATCTCCGCCTTGGTCCTGCCGGCTTTCAGAAGGCTCAGCGCCTCGTCCGGCCGCTCGCCAAATACCTTGTAGACGTTCTTGATACTGATCTTGACCGGTTGCTCGTTCGTCGAGGGGTCGCTCTCAGTTTGAAATGCCATATGTCTTGGGCCCGGCTCCGGAAGTCGGGCACTCTCCTTTGTTGCTTGGGGGCTGACGAAGGATCAGCGAAACGGACACGCACCGCCGGAAAGGCGTTGCGCGAATACGACATCATGTCGCTTGATGGATATCTTCTGGCACATTGATGCCGCAATGTCCACATTGCGAGAATAAAAAACTATTGTTAGGCCATTTACGCCGCAAGAATTGGAATTCTTTCGCGTGTCTGGAGGCATTGATCAAACGCGCCGTGCCAGGTCTCTTCGTCCCGGGAAATCTGGCTGAACGAAAAACGCGCCCGCCGGTGGGCGAGCGCGCATCGGGCGGGGCTGCGCGATTACTTCTTCAGCTTGCCGTAGTCGAATTTCGGTGCCTTGGAGAGGTCGTCCTTGTTGGTGTCCACATAGGCTTTCCAGGTGCCGTTGTCGTCGGCAAGGGCAAGGGAGGCCGGGTCGATGACGACGTAGCTCTCGCCGAGGCCGAGGAAGCCGCCGACACTGGCGATGATGCCGATCACTGACTTGCCGTCGCCGATAACGACGTCGGAAATCTCGCCGACCGTCTCGTTCTGCTTGTTGTAGATATCGACGCCGACGAGCTGCGAGTTGACGAGGTCGGTGTCCTTGATCTCCACGTATTTCAGCGGCATTGTCGCGGCCGTCCCCATCGTGATGCCCGGCCCGACCAGCATCGCGTCGGCGCCGCTGGCTGCGGGCTCCTGGGCGAACGCGGCGCTGGAAACAAGGGCTACGGAAAGCGCGGCAACGGTCACATACTTCATGCAAATCTCCTATCGAAGTCTTGCCACGCGCAGGTCTGCCGTGGCGGACCCTAAACGGAGCGCGCGCCAGATAGTTCCAACGAATCAGAGATATAAGCAGACGCTGCCGGACGCTACGTTTCGCGATGAAACAGGGGCAGCACCTCGGAGCCAAGCTCGGCGACGACGTCCCTTAAGCTGCGGGCCGGCGCGGACAGGCCGAAGGAAACATGATGCGTGCCGCCGTCGCGCATGCCCTTCAAGAGATCGACAAGGCCGCGCCGGCCGACGCGGTAGCCGAGCGGGATGACGGTTGCCGGCTCGTCCGGATCGGCGCTCAAGTCGAGCTTCACCGTGACGCCGAAGGCGCGGAAGGCGCCTGCGGCATCGCGGGTGACCGCATCCCTCCACATGGCGTAACGCGCCTTCTGGGCGTCCGGCTCGCGGTGATAGGTCATCCAGCCGAGCGCATGGCGGGCAATCCAGTTGACGCTCTGGCTGCCGGAGCCGACGGCGACCAGCGGGATGTCGGACCGGATCGCCGGCAGGAGCAGGAACTCCGGCGCGTCCGGCGCCGCAAGGTCGGGTACGATGTGGGATGGATGCCCGAGAGCGGCGGAGACAATCTCCCAATTGCGCTGGAACAGATCGCGCCGCGCGTCGGTGTTCTTGCCGAACGCCGCATATTCGGCAGGCCGGTCTCCGGATCCGAGGCCGAGAACCAGCCGTCCCTCGGAGAGGGCGTCGATCGAGGCGGCAGCCTTGGCGATGTGGAGCGGGTGGCGCAGCGTGAGCACGATTGCGCCGGTTGCGAGCGCAATCCGTTCCGTCTGGGTTGCGAGCGCGCCGAGCAGCGCCCATGGGTCGAGGTGCCCGACAGGGTCCGGGTAGTCAGCACTGTTGAGCGGCACATCGCGGACCCAAAGCGCTCGAAAGCCGAGCCTGTCGGCAAGTCCGGCGAGTTCGAGTTGTTCACGAACATCGATCACCGTTTGTCCTTGCTTCAATAGGGGAAGCGAAAGACCGATCGAAAGCGCACCCTCGCGAAACACGCGGCGTGCCATGTCGACGCTCTGGTGATCGTTGCCTGCCATTCCTGTTCTCCGCCTGCATTTTCTGCCTGCCGGGAGATGTGGGGGCAGGAAAGCCTCGGTGAAAGCCCAGCCTGCGAAACTTGGACGCTAGAGGCCTAGCTTTCGATCAGGCCGTCGAAAACTTCGAGCATGGCCTCACTGATGGCCTTTCCGAGCGCTGCGGCGGTCTCAGTCAGCGCCTGCTCGTCCATGTCACGGGCGGCAACCGCAAAGGCGGCACCTTCGATGGTCATGATTTCCTGCGCCCGCGCGATCGCCCAGAGGGCGAAGTCGCTGCGGCCATTGATTTCGACGGTCTCGTCCACGGTCTTGATGCCTTTTCCTGTCTTCCTGGAGCGGGTGTCTTATAGCGGAACCGGCCGCAGCGATATCCTGAAGTTCCACGGTCGCCGGCCCGGGTTCGGTTGGGCGCCCGAAGGGCTTGTTCCGACTGCGCGCCGCACTGTAGGGTCGCCGTCCAAGCATGCTTCGAGGTATCACATGGTCAGTATTCCGGTCGTCAAGGTCAGGGTTTCGGCATCCGCCGATCCGTGTCACAGGGGTACCCTCTCGATCGGCGACTGGACCGTCCCGTGCGTCGTCGGGCGCGCCGGCCTTGTGCCGGCGAACCTGAAGCGGGAGGGCGATGGGCGAACGCCGATCGGTGTTTTCCCCTTGCGCTACGGCTTTTTCGATCCGGTCGCCAGGCCGGATTTCCCGCGGGACCTCGCTTTTCCCTTCGTGCCTGCATCCGCCGACATGATCTGGGAGGAGGCGGGACCGCACTACAACCGGCTTGTTTATGCCGAGGACGGCGAGCGCACCGACGACAGGCTGACGCGCAAGCGCGCGGAGCCGTTGTTCGACGTCGTCGTGCCGATCGGTTTCAACGACGCGGTTGCACGCGTCAACGGCGGCAGCGCCCTGTTCATCCACGCAGCCAGGGCCGATCTTGCAGGAACCGCCGGCTGCGTGGCGGTGGCCGCCGCCGACGTCATGAGCCTGATGCGGCATCTCCGGCCCGGCATGCTGATCGACATCGATTTCGAGCCGCGTTCCGCCGCGGCTGATACTGAGGATGACGGAGACCCGATTGAGGTGGTGCGTTTCTGCGGGCTGGAACGCGGACCCAAGCTCATCGTCACCGGCGCTGTCCATGGCAACGAGACCTGCGGCCCGGATGCGATCTGGAAAGTGATACGCGCCTGCCGGACGGGGGAGCTGTCGGTGCGCCGCGGCGAGGTCACCTTCGTCCCCGTGGTCAATGGCAAGGCCTATCGGCAGGGAACGCGCGAGGGCGACCGCAACCTCAACCGCGATCTGCGCGAGGCGCCGGTCGTGCTCAACTACGAGGACCGGGTCGCCAACGTGCTCTGCCCGCTCTTGCGCCAGCACGACGTCCTGCTCGACATCCATTCCTATCGCTCAGCAGGCGAGCCCTTCGTGTTTCTCGGGCCGGAGAACAACACGGGCACGGCCCAGCCTTTCGCCCGCGCCGAAGAGGAGGAGAGCCTTGCCGTCAGGCTCGGGCCGCAACTGATCATGCACGGTTGGCTCGATGCCTATGCGAAGTCCGTTGCCGAACAGGCGCGGCACGGCGGAACCGGAGGTGCGTTGTCGCATGCCGTCGGCACGACGGAATACATGCGCGCCTGCGGTGGCTACGGGCTCACCCTGGAGTGCGGCCAGCATCAGGATCCGGATGCGGCCGACGTTGCCTATCAGGCGATCGTTAGGACCCTTGCGCATCTCGGCATCATCGACGCGCCGGCGCCGGAAGCCGTTTTGCCGAGGGTCATTCATCTGGCCGACGTCGTTCTTTGCCTGTCGGCGGGAGACCGGCTTGAGAAAACCTGGCGCACGGGCGACCCGGTCATGTCAGGAGAGATCATCGCACGCCGGGCCTCCGGCGAGATCATCGCCGCGCCGCGGGAAGGGTTCGTCATCTTTCCCGATGCCGCGGCCGAACCGCTCAAGGAGCTGTTCTATTTCGGCGTCGCCAGCGACCGTTTCGCCGATCATTGAGAGGGAAATGGCGGAGGGGAGTGGGGGTCGAACCCACCCGGGACAGGCTCGCTGCCCCAACCGGATTTGAAGTCCGGCCGTCCCACCGGAGACGATTCCCTTCCTCAGCGCTGAAACAGATCGCTGCGATGCGGATTTATGCGACGCAAGTCTCCACGGCGCAAGGTCAGGCCGAGCCGATCGAAGAAATCGAGGATTTCGATTGCGACCTTGCGGCCGTTTTGGACGCGGTCGCGAAAGGCGGGTGCGGTGAACCAGCCATCATCGGCCTCCGCCGCCACGGCGATCACGATATCGGCCATGTCCTCGACGACCGAACGGGCGAAGAAGTGGTCGTGGGCGATCTCGTGCACCTGACCGAGCTTTTGGGCGAGTTTCATGACGCGCCTGACGTCACGTTCCTCGGCGTCAAGCAGGGGCACGAGATCACGTACGCGCGGCGGCCGGAAGCGGCTGTCGTCAACGAGCAGCGGTTGGATGCGTTGCCAGAGGCTCTCGTCGGCAGCCGTCAGCCGCACCGCGTGTCCCGGCAGCCGCAGGAAGGCGCCGTCGAACACGATCTGTCCGTCAGCCGCTTCCGTCTTGAGGACGGAAAGGAAGGCATTTTTCGGCAGGCGCGGCTTGAGCAGAAGCCGCAATCTCTCGCGGCCGAGGCCGGCGAGATCGGGGTTCTCGGTGTGAAAGTCGGCGAGGGTCGCAACGAGGCTCGCGCGCAGCCCGGACAGGGTTGCCGTCGAGAGGGCGTGGTCGGCGACGATCACGGCGCCTGCGGCGGAAACCAGCTCAGAGCGCCTGTCTTCGCCAAGGCCGCGATCGCGCAGGAAAGCGTCAAGGTCGATCGGGCCGAGGTCAGTCAGGGCCGCAAGCGCCGCCACGGGGTTCTCGGTGCTGGAGGCGGCGAGGAAGGCAAGACGCTCGGGTGTTCCCCGTTTGCGCGCCGGCGGTCGAAGGTCGAGAAACCGGCCGCCGCCGACCGTGCGGCTGGCGGACGTATCGCGCAGAATGAAGCGGTCGCCGATGGAGGCGGCGATGGGACGGTCGAGGACCAGTTGCACCAGCCCTTCTGTGCCTGGATCGACAGCACCGGACAGCGGCACGATCCGCGCGCCGACCTCGGTCGCGTGGCTGTGAAGCCGCACCGGAAACCAGGTGCCGACAGGCTTTGCTTCCGAGGCGAGAACGCGGAGCATTGCGTCGATCCGGTCCGTCGGCGCGTGCAGCGCGGGGGCAAGCACCATGTCGCCACGGTGGATCGCGTCTTTCGTGACCCGTTCGCCGACAAGGTTCAGCGCGCAGCGCTGGCCGGCAAATCCTGTGGTTGCTTTCCGGTTCTGTGCGTGAATGCCTCGCACGCGGGCGATGAGGCCGGACGGGCTGACAGTGACGATATCGTCGAGGCGCACGCGTCCGCCAAGCACCATGCCGGTCACGACAGTACCGGCGCCTGAAAGCGTGAAACTGCGATCGACGGCAAAGCACAAGAGGCCACCATCGTTGCGGGCGGCCGTTTCGGTTTCGGCGCTTGTCAGTGCCGCACGCAGGTCTTCGATGCCTTCACCGGTAAGCGCCGAGACGGCAATGATCGGCGCGTGCGCGAGACCGGTGCCGGCGAGAGCCGCACGGATCTGCGCGGTCACCTCGTCGCGGCGCTCGGGGCCAGCGAGATCGGCCTTGGTCAGCGCGACGACGCCCCTGTCGATGCCGAGCAGGTCAAGGATCGCCAGGTGCTCGCGCGTCTGCGGCATGATGCCGTCGTCGGCAGCCACGACCAGCAGAGCAAGATCGATGCCGCCGGCGCCGGCAAGCATGGTGTGGATCAGCCGCTCGTGACCGGGCACGTCGACGAAGCCGGTGATCGCGCCCTGGCCGAGATCAGCATAGGCAAAACCAAGGTCGATGGTGATGCCGCGGGCTTTTTCCTCGGCAAGACGATCGGCATCCGTGCCGGTCAAGGCCTTTACGAGCGCCGTCTTGCCGTGGTCGATATGCCCCGCGGTTCCGACGATCATAGGGCCGTCAGAGCCTTAATGAGTGCTGCGTCGCTGTCGAGGCAACGTAGGTCGAGGATCAGCGCCCCATCGCGGATATGGCCGACCACCGGCGAGGGCAGGCGGCGAAGGCGCGTTGAGAGCCGCTCCGGCGCCTCACCGCCTTCCCCCGTCAGCCGCAATCCGGCGCTCGGGATGGTGTCGACCGGCAGCGCGCCGGAACCCACCTGGCTCTGACAGGCACAGGGTACCGCCGAATAGCCGTGCGGTTGGAGGAGCTTATCGACCAGAGGGGCGAGACGGGCCGCCTGGGCGGCGATTTCCGGTTCCGGGCGGGCGAGAAAACGCAGCGTCGGCAGCCGCTCCTTCAACCGGTCGGGATCGCGGTAGAGCCTGAGCGTCGCTTCCAGCGCGGCGATGCGGATCTTGTCGAGGCGCACCGCACGTTTCAGCGGGTTGCGGTTGATGGCGGCAATCAGATCACGGCGGCCGACGATGAAGCCTGCCTGCGGGCCGCCGAGCAGCTTGTCGCCCGAAAACGTCACGAGATCTGCGCCCTCGGCGATCGCTTCCGCGACGGTCGGTTCGCGCCTTAGGCCGAAGGCGGCGAGATCGACGAGGGAGCCGGACCCGAGGTCGTTCAGAAGCGGCACGCCGGCCTTGCCGGCGATTTCCGCCAGCCTGGATGCTGACACCTCGGCGGTAAAGCCCTCGATCCGGTAGTTGGAGGTGTGAACCTTGAGGATCACGCCGGTCTGAGGTCCGATCGCGGCTTCGTAGTCGCGCGGATGGGTGCGGTTGGTGGTGCCGACCTCCAGAAGCTTCGCGCCGGCGCGGGCCATGATATCGGGCATGCGGAACGCGCCGCCGATCTCGATCAGCTCACCGCGCGAAACGATCGCGTCACGGCCGTCAGAAAGCGTGTTGAGCGCGATCAGCACCGCCGCGGCATTGTTGTTGACGATCGTCGCATCTTCGGCGCCGGTCAATTCGCGCAGGAGGCCGCGCAGGTGGTCGTCGCGTTGGCCGCGTCCGCCACCGTCGAGATCGAACTCCAGCGCCAGCGGGTGGGCCATGGCGGCGGAGGCGGCCCGCACTGCGTCCTCGGCCAGAATGGCGCGGCCGAGATTGGTGTGCAGCACGGTTCCCGTCAGGTTGAGGAGCGGACGAAGGGCGCCCCGGGCGGCTGCGTCGAGTTCCGCCGCGACCCGGCGCGGCAGGTCGGCAGCGAGCCCTGCTGCATCTTCGCCTGCGCGGATTTTTTCGCGGGCGATCTCAAGTCCGGCGCGAATGGCGGTGACGGTGGCAAGGCGGCCATGCTGGTCCGTCAGCGCCAGCCCCTCTGGCGAGGTCAGCACCTGGTCGACAGATGGAAGGAGGCGGAATTCCTGCATCAATAGCCCACAAGGAAAGGGTTGAAGCCGCCACGCTGGAATTCGGTCTCCTTCATCAGGATGTCGAGCCCGAGACTGCCGACATCGTCGGCGATCGGGTCGAGGCTCGGGTTCTTTACCTGGTAGAGGATCTTCACCCAGGATTGACACTGCCGGCACGTTTCGGCCTTCACCGTTGCCTCGCTCACTTCGACCGAACGATAGCTGACGCCCTTGGTCGAACCGCAGCAGAGGCACTTCACCCGCACCTCGTTCCACTGCGTGCTGCAGCAGGCGCAAGCGGCGTAGCGAACGTTCTCGATCCCTTGTGTGCCCATTACCGAGGACGTGGCCGGCCGGCCGCCGCAGGCGGGACAGAGACCGAGGCTGACCGGAACGAGCGATTGCGCATCGAGCGTTGCGGCCAGTCGCGCCAGGTGCACCTGGACTGCGGCCGCGGCGAAGAGATGCGGTGCCGCACTGTCGGCCGGAACTTGATCGGAGAGGATATTGGCAAGCAGCCAGCGCCGATCGTCCTCGCCGGCCGCGCGCACGGCATCGAGCGCCAGCCGGGCTGGCTCGGGCATCGCGATGTCGGCTGCCCCTTCAACAACCGCCTCGAGCGTTGCGACGAGCGCTGCGTCCTCGGCAAGGCTTGCCCGGTCTATGGGCGGCATCGTCGCTCGCGCCGCCTCGGCGATGCGGCTCGCTGGCACTGCGGTCACGGCTGGAAGCGTTGCCGCCAGACGCGCCTGAAGTTTGGAGAGCGCCGCAAGGAACGTCAGGTAGGGCGCAAGCGAATTGTTCTCGGCCAGAAAGGCGAAGCGACGGGCGCGCGCCTGAAACAGTCGGATCGGCTCTGGCAGAAGGGCCAGCGGCGGTGTCGGCACGCCACCGATGAGGGAGGGATCGGGTTGCAGGTCTTCGGCCATCGCATCTCCGGCAATCCGGCCGGAAGCCGGGTCATGCGCTTAACGAGAACACCATGCGCGTGTATGAACGCACAAAGCACGCTCCAAGCGGTCATTTTGACGGGTCCGAGCCCTGACGTCCAGCCAGTTCACGCAACCATTTGCGATGATGGCGGAAGGCCCAGCCGCCGGTGACGGTCCCGCGTGTCATCGCCCGGATCGTGCCGCGCGTCCAGATCGCCGCATAGACATGGACGATGAAGATCAGGATGGTGAAGAGGGCCGCCAGCGAATGCACGGCGACCGCGATGCGGCGCACGGGGATGGAGACGAGGTGCGGGAAGTACTGTTCCCAGATCATGATGCCGGTGGTGACAAGCAGCAGGATCAGCGCCGACATGCCCCAGAAGACCACCTTCTGGCCGGCATTGTACTTGCCGAGTTCGGGCAGGCTTTCCTCGTTGCCTTGTAGCAGGTCGCCGATCTTGCGGCTCCACTCCACATCTTCGCGGCGCGGCAGGTTGAGCTTCCACATCTGCGCAAAGAGCAGCAGGAAGCTTGCGACCAGGACGACACCGACGATCGGATGCAGCCAACGCGTCGTCTGCCCGCCGCCGAAGAGAGCGGTCAGGAAAAACAGCGACGGGTGGAAGAAGGAGAGGCCGGAGATCAGGAGCACGATCATGCAGGCGGCGGTGACCCAATGGTTGAGGCGCGTGTAGCCGCGGTACCGGTTGACGGTGACCGGGTGTGTCGTCTCGATCTTGTCGCCGGGGGCCGAATAGACGCGTTCGTCAGTCATCACGCCTCCCTGTCGCCGCGTATCGGCTTGCGGTCGTCGACGAGTTCCTCGGCCTCGCCCTCCTCATGCGCGGTGACCTCGTTCGGGCGGGCGAAAATGCCGTGGAGCATCGCACCGGCGGCAGCCAGGCCCGCCACCGCAAGACCCACGGTCTTTGCCGGACCCTTCCAGCCCTTGACCACCGGCGAGATCTTCGGATCGTCCGGCAATCCCGCATAGAGCGAGGGGGTGTCGGCATGGTGCAAGACGTACATCACATGCGTGCCGCCGACGCCCTGCGGATCATAGAGGCCGGCATTGTCGTAGCCACGCGACTTCAGATCCTCGACCCGCTCATGGGCAAGCTCGACCATATCCTCCTTGGTGCCGAAGGAGATCGCCTTGGTCGGGCACGCCTTGGCGCAGGCCGGCCCCTGGCCGACAGCCACGCGGTCCGAACAGAGCGTGCATTTCTTCGACACATGGGCGGTCTTGGAGATGCGCGGGATGTTGAAGGGACAGCCGGCGATGCAATAGCCGCAGCCGATACAGTTGTCGGAAATGAAATCGACGATGCCGTTGGAGTATTGCACGATCGCGCCGGGAGCCGGGCAGGCCTTCAGGCAGCCCGGATCGGCACAATGCATGCAGCCATCCTTGCGGATCAGCCATTCGAGCTCGTTGGTTTTTGGGTTCTCGTATTCGGTGAACCGCATCAGCGTGAACATGTCCGGCGTCAGATCGTGCGGGTTTTCGTAGACCCCGACATTTTCCTCCAGGTCCGGATGGGTGTCATTCCATTCGATGCAGGCCGATTGGCAGGCCTTGCAGCCGATGCATTTCGAAACGTCGATCAGCTTGGCGACTTGCGTGAGCTGCCTGTCGGGCGTCGGAACGTCGCTCGTTGCCGAAACCTTGATGACGTCGCTCGGCAGCAGGTTCGACGCCAGCGGCTGCAGCGGCGGGTTGGCGGCGGCGGTGACCGGTTCCGGTGCGCGTTCGCTCATGCCGTGGCTCCTTCTTCCGGGGCCGGTTCGATGTTGACCAGGAAGGCCTTGAACTCCGGCGTGTCGATATTGGCGTCGCCGACGAAGGGGGTCAGGCTGTTGGGCCCGAAGCCCTTGCGGGCCGCACCCATGAAGCCCCAGTGCAAGGGAATGCCGACCACATGGACCGGCTTGCCGTTGCAGATCAGCGGCCGGATGCGCTTCGTCACCACCGCTTTCGCCCAGACCTCGCCGCGCGCGCTCCACACCCGTACCCGACCGCCCTTGGTTATGCCCCGCTCGGCTGCCAGTTCCTCGCTGATTTCCACGAAGAATTCCGGTTGCAGCACGGCGTTCACGCGGCTGTGCTTGGTCCAGAAGTGGAAATGCTCGGTGAGGCGATAGGAGGTTGCAACGAAGGGGTAGTCGCTGCTCGTGCCCAGCTGTTTAAGGTCTCCGGGGAAGATGCGGGCGACGGGATTGCCGCGGAGCTTGGCGTTGAACGGATTCTCGACCGGGCTTTCGAAGGGCTCCATGTGGGTGGGGAACGGCCCGTCCCGCATCAGCTTGCGGGCAAAGAGCCGGGCGGTGCCCTCCGGCGTCATGATGAACGGCATCACGGTCTCGGGCTTTGCCGTCACCGCGATGTCGGGAACGTCAAAGCCGGCCCAACGCTCGCCGTTCCATTCGATGAGTTTGCGCGCCGGATCCCACGGCTTGCCCTCGAGATCGCAGGAGGCGCGGTTGTAGAGGATGCGCCGGTTTGCCGGCCAGGCGAAGGTCCATTTGAGGAAGGTGCCGACGTCACCCGGATCGCTGTTGTCGCGCCGGGCCATCATGTTGCCTTCCTCCGTCCAGGAGCCGGCATAGATCCAGCAGCCGGACATGGTGGACCCGTCGTCGCGAAGGACGCCGAAGTTGGGTACGAGCTTGCCCGCCTCGACCAGCACCTTCGTCGGATCGGTGGGATCGTAGAGGGTCTGCAACGCCCGTCCGTTCATCTCCTGGGCAAGCTCGGCGGGTTCCGGCTCGTATGGGTCCTTGTAATCCCAGGCAAGGTTCAGGATCGGCTCGGGACAGACCCCGCCTTCCTTCAGATAGAGGTCGCGCACCCGCAGGAAGATGTTTGCGAGGATCCAGGTGTCGTGCTTGGCATCGCCCGGCGGCGTCGAGCCCGGCCAGTGCCATTGCAGCCACCGGCCCGAATTGACGGTGGCGCCTTCGTCCTCGGCAAAACAGGTCGCCGGGAGTTGCAGCACCTCCGTCATGATCTTTGAGGGATCGACGTCGTTGTAGATGCCGTGGTTTTCCCAGAAATGCGCCGTCTCGGTCTGAAGCGGGTCGATGGTCACAAGCAGCTTCAGCTTCGACAGCCCCTCCGTCAGCTTCTTCCGGTTGGGGAAGGAAAGCAGCGGGTTGAAGCCCTGGCAGAAGTAGAGGTTGACCTCCCCACGGCTCATCATGTCGAACATCCGGAGGATGTCGTAATAGGGCACGTCGAGCTTCGGCAGCCAGTCGAAGCCCCAGTCGTTTTCCTTGGTGGCGGCGCTGCCCCACATGGCCTTCAGGAAACTCACCATGAATCTGGGCGTGTTCTGCCAGTAGCTGGTCTGGCCGGGAACGAGCGGCTTGTTGCCGCGCGTCGACATGTAGGTCGCGAAGTCCGTCTCCTTTTCCGTCGCCAGATTCATGTAACCCGGCAGCGAGTTGGAAAGCAGGCCGATGTCGGTCAACCCCTGGATGTTGGAGTGGCCGCGCAGCGCGTTGACGCCGCCGCCGGGCAGGCCGACATTGCCGAGGATCAATTGCAGCATCGCCATGCCGCGGATGTTCTGGGCACCTTTCGAATGCTGCGTCCAGCCGAGCGCGTAGAGCGAGGTCATCACCTTGTCGCGGGCGGACGTCGCACCGATTATCTCGCAGATCTTCAGGTAGCGGTCTTTCGGCGTGCCGCAGATGTTTTCCACGAACTCCGGCGTGTAGGCCGCGACGTGCTGCTTCAAGAGGTTCCAGACACAGCGCGGGTCGGAGAGTGTCGGATCGGTTTTCACCGTTCCGTCCTCGTTCAGCTGGTATTCCCAGGCGCTGCGGTCGTAGTCACGCTTCTCCTCGTCATAGCCGTTGAAGAGGCCATCGGCCCAGCCGAACTCCGGGTTCACCAGGTAGGTGGCGTTGGTGTAGTTCTTCACATAGTCCCACTGCACCTTGTCGTTCTCGATGCAGTAGCGGATCGCGCCCATCAGGAAGGCGATGTCCGAGCCGGGTCGGATCGGGGCGTAGACGTCGGCGACCGATGCGGTGCGGTTGAAGCGCGGATCGACGACGATCAGCCGGGCGCCACGATGGTGCTTGGCTTCCGTCACCCATTTGAAGCCGCAGGGATGGGCTTCCGCCGCGTTGCCACCCATGACGATGACGAGGTCGGTGTTCTTGATGTCGGTCCAGGCGTTCGTCATTGCGCCGCGGCCAAATGTTGGAGCCAAACTGGCTACCGTGGGGCCGTGTCAGACGCGTGCCTGGTTGTCG
>NZ_DASYGZ010000181.1:0-29639 GCF_035999135.1 Ensifer sp. | reverse complement strand
AGAGGTGCCCTTCACCCGCCCCGATCTGATCTTGCAACCGGATCAGCCGTTCCGATCGGGGCTGATCATCGTGCCATGCGACGGCCCAAAGTGACATTTCTACTTTGCACCAACGCGGACAGTTCAACTTCGCTGCCACATCATATGTAGCCGGGTGGGTTCAAGGATGAAGCGCAGCATAACGAAACGCGAAAAATCGCACCCCGGTGCGATCGACCGCTATCGCCCGCCCTCCCGAAGCAATGACCGCAGAAACAGAGCTGACGCCAAGACCAGACACGGACTATCCGTTCGCCTGCGCGGCGCCGGGAGTGTCGCAGGCAGGTCAACGCGACGTTGTTGCCGCGGAGCGATCACGCATGCCGGGTTTTCTGCCCGGCATGCCGTTTTTCGAGCTCACTGGTGAACTTAGAACTCCGCCTTCAGCGACGCATAGAAGGTTCGGCCCGGACCCGGCTGCTGCACCAGGCTCAAGGGGTCGACATAGTAGGCGTCCGTCAGGTTCTCGATGCGGAAGCTTGCGGTCAGGCTGTCGTTGATCTTGTATTCGGCGAAGACATCGACCAGCGTGTAGGGCTTCCAGTCGATCAGCGAGATGAATTGCGAGGCCCCTTGCGCGGTGACGTCGCCGTGACCGATGGCGCGCGAGCCTGTGCGCGAAACCCGGCCGCCAACCGTCAGCGCATCATCGAGAAGCGTCTGCGACAGCGTCAGCGCCACCGTGTATTCCGGCGGCACCTGGTTGGTGGCGTAGTCGGCATAGAGCGACTTGTTCCCGCATGTCGCGGCCGTGCGGCAAAATTCGACATCGGTGTAGTAGTTGGCCGCCAGTTCCGCGGCAAAGCCGCCACGCTCATAGCGTGCGGACAGTTCGATGCCCTGGAAATGCGCGCCCGCGATGTTGTGGATACGCATTCCGGAAATGCCGCGCGGATCGGTGTACCATTCGCGCGCGATGTAGTCCTTGACGTCCCAGTCGAAGAAACCGAGCTTCACCATCGCCTGGTCGTCGGCGGAGATGAGACCGTCGCGGCGAAGATTGGTGCCCACTTCCCAGTTGCTGGAGCGCTCGGGACGCAAGTTGGAATTCACGTTCATGGTGAAGGCCGAAACCCCTTCCATGATGCTCGGCGAGCGCAGCGCGTTCGAGTAGTTGACGTAGAACTGGGTGCCGTCGATCGGCTCCAGGGTCACCCCGATCGACGGGCTGAAGCCACCATCGCTCAGCGACGTGTCATAGACATACTCCTGACGAGGCTGTTCCGGTGCGTTTCTGTCCTCAGTCCAGTAGTGCTGGTAGCGCAGCCCGCCATTGACCGTCAGCCAGTCGGTCGCCTGCCAGGCCGCCTTGGTGAAGGCGGCAGCCTCCTGCCGGGTACCGTCGCGAAGGTCGAGCCAGGTCTCAAGCTCAGGCGTAAATGCGCTTGGCCGGGTATCCTCGCTCTGGAACGACAGCCCGTAGGTGAGATCGAGCGCGCCGTAGTCGGTCGTCAATACAGAGGTATTGGCGACATCGGCGCCCCACATCACGGTGTCGGACCCGGTGCGATAATTGGCCGGCAGGCCGAAATCCTCCGGCCGGGGAAACGGAACGCCGCTGCGCCGCGGATTGCGCAGTTCAAGCCGTGTCACCCACAGATTGGCCTTGAGGTCGATGAGGTCATTGTCGTCGGGCTTCCAGCCGTAGCGGAGCGTACCGGCATCGACCTTGGTGCCGGCGGTCTGGCCCTGCTGTATCGCCTGGCCGCGGTCCGACGTCAGGCGCGAGGCTAGCAGGTCGCCCGCCTCACTGCGAAAGCCGTTATAGCCGATCTGCAGGCTGTGGCCGTCCTCGAAGCGAACGGTGCCCTTGGCAAGAAAAGATTTCGTCTGCAGCTGCGTGTTGAGCACCTCCTCGCCGGCGCGATAATTGGCGATGCCGCCATTGTCGATATAGTCCTTCCAGATCAAACCTGGCGGGCAAATGCCGCTCTGATAGCAATAGGGCTGCGGCCCCTTGCTGATCGGCACCGCCGCCGGGCCATTCGTGCCGGCGTGGTAATTGCCCTGCCGGCGATAGGCGTAGCCGGCAACGAGGTCGACGTTTTCTTCCTGCATCGCACCGATGATGCTGCCCGAGCCGCTGGTCGGATCGAGGAGGGACGGCCGGTCCATTCCATCGCTCTTTGCAGTCGCGACCGGTGGCGCCCAGGTGCCGCCCGGCCAGGCGTAGCCTGCGGTGGTGCCGGCCGGCGGCGGGCTCGAAGTGTTGGTGCCGAAGCCGCCCTTGACGCGCAGGCCGACTGTCCGCCCCTCCTTGACGATGTCGCCGGCATCCAGCGTCCGCATCCTGACCGTGCCGGCGATGCCGTTCGAGGCAACATCGGAGCCCTTGGTGATATAGACACCGCCAAGAAAGTCCGGGTCGACGAAGGTGCGGTTGGAGATGCCCTGGTAGCCCTGGTAAACGGTGGCGGCGTTCGACGCACCGTCGACGGTCACCGCAACGCGGCCCATGCCCTGCATGCCGCGAATGTTGACGTCGACGGCGCCGGCGCCGTTGCGCGCCTCGCCGGACAGGACGCCCGGGGTGCCGCGGAAGATGTCGGCCGGGCTCGATCCGCGGAAGCGATCGATGTTTTCCTCGGAGATGTAGGCGGTGGGCGCCGCCGTCTCGTAGGGCGCGTCGACCGGATTGATCCCTCCGCCGCGAACCGCGATCGGATCGAGCAAGGTCGCCTCCCCGCCCGGGCTTGCTGCATGGGCGCCGGAAACGCGTTCGATTATCGTGACGCTCCCGCCGTTCAGACGAAAGGTAAGGCCGCTGCCCGTCAGCAGCATCGAGAGCGCCTGCGGCGGCGAAACCGCTCCATGGACCGCCGGCGCGGATTTGCCTGCCGTCAGCGACGCGGAATAGGCAAGCTTCAGTCCCGATTGTCGCGCGAAGGCCGTCAGAGCCGACGTCAGCGACTGCGCCGGTATGTCGAACGTGACCCCGGCCGTTTGCCCCTGCTGTGCCGCTGCCGGCGTTGCCGCTTGAAATGAACCGATTGTCGTTGAAGCAAGCACGAACGCGCCGAGAAGATTGCTTCGCCCCGAATGTCTGGACATGTGACCCCTATTCCCATGCTATGAACGAGGGATCGGCGTTCCTGGTGACCAGGACGTGTCCCTCATGAGCCGAGACGAGGAGCTGCGCGGAAATCCGCAATGCCGGTTGAGAAAAAGTCGAAAAAATTGAAATCGGCTAGGCGGCCGAGATCAGCGTGACGAACCGTGTCATGCGCGTAACCCGGATCGGCAGTCCGGAGGCAAGGGCTGCAAGCGAGGCGTCGGGCGTCCTCAAGTCGAGGACTGCGCTCACCCGCGCAAGTTTCAGGCGGTCGCTGCTGAAGACGATCCAGCCATCGTGGTAGCGGGCAAGCGCGGAAACGACGTCCCCCAGCCTGCGGTTTTCGGCCACGTACATGCCGGACTGCCAGGCGAGCGCAATGGCCGGATCTTGCGCGACCGTTGTGCCGATCGCGCCGTCCTCATCGATCGATACACGCTCGCCCTCCGATAGCGTCATGCCGCTTGAAAGGCCCGCGATGGTGGGTCGCAGGCGAAGGGTATGGCGGGTGGCGGCAATGCCGAGCGAGCCGTCGGATGCGTTGGCGTCGATATCGAATGCCGCACCGTCCGTCTCGACAAGGGTCGTGCGGGCCGACACCGAAAAGGGGCGCGCGTCTGCGGCGACCTCGAAGTAGGCCTGCCCTTCCTTCAGCGTCACACGGCGCATCGACTCGTCGAAGCGAACATCCATCGCCGAGAGCGCATTGAGAACGACGCGAGAGCCGTCGGGCAAAGCGATCGCTCGCGTCTCGGCGGTCTCGGTCGCATAGTCCGAACCCAGAGTTCGAAACAAGGGGCGCGACGCAGCCAACCCGCCTCCGGCAACCGCAAGCCCCGCCATTCCGGTCAGCAACTGGCGGCGGGAGACCCCTGCCCGCTCCCGGCCCGGATAGACAAGTCCGGTCTTGCGATCGCGCCTGAGGTGCGCTGCATCGCTCCAGAGCGCTTCTGCCTCGGCGGCCGCGGCCTCGTGCGCCGCACTCTGCGCTCGCCAACCGTCATAGGCTCGCCGATCTTCGCTCGATGCATCGCCTGAATGCAGACGGACGATCCATGCAAGCGCCTCGGTAGAGATGTCGCCGCCCGGACAGGAGACGGGTATAGGTGTCTGCTTCAAGACGAGCCTCAAGCTTTACGCGGCGAACACGCCGCTCTGTTGCGCCGAACGCCGCGCGCGTGGAACGCCCCGATGGAAATCAGAGGGCATCCATCTCGCGTTTGATGTCACGGCAATGGGCGAAGGCGCGCAGGATATGCTTCTCGACCATGCTGACCGAGACCCCGAGCGTCTCGGCGATTTCACGGTGAGAATGGCCCTCGACCTTGTTCATGATGAAAGCGGTGCGGCAGGCCGCGGGTAGCTCGTTCAAGACGACAGAAAGGGTCGCGACCCGATCGCGAAACTCCAGCGCCTGCGAGAGGTCGTCAGGCGAAGCCAGGCTGTCGGCCTGATCGAACTCGACCCGGCGCGACCACTCGCGCTCGAGCTTGATGCGAAAGTCGATGGCGGCGTTGCGCGCGGCCTTGAACAGATAGGAACGCGGATGCGTGACGCTGCGGCCATCCACCCTGACCATGCGCAGATAGGCGTTCTGCACCACCTCTTCGCCGTCATGGCGATTGCCGATCAGCCGCGATGCGTAGCGCAAGACATCCGTGTGATGGCGGCGGAACAAAAGGCCCAGCCAGTGATTGAGAGCGTTCGTCACCACCCTGCCCTTATCTAGCCAAGCAGGTTGCGGCGATCGTGGACGTGCATCTTGAAAGCCATACTGCATCGTTTGCGGGAGCGCCTGCGGCTCGATGATTGCCGCCGACTAATACTTGTCTATTATACTCATGTTTTATGTCCGGCAAGCGCTTCAGCGGGAAAACGTCGCGGGATCAACGGACGGCGATGTCCTCAACCACACGTGAAAAGGTGGCCATGCCGAGACCAAGTGCGAGACGTCAAACCTGCCTTCGATGTGGCCGGCACCGGATCCACCGGCGTTTGGGGACCCGATGCCAACAGCTTCAGGGCTAGTGGAAGACGATCACCACGCGACCGGCAATCTGAAGAAAGTTCGCAAGCGACATTCGCGCCGTCATCCCACCCACGCCCTGCGGCCAGGGATCGCGCAGCAGCAGCGTCTTGCCGTCGTCCTCATAGCCGTAGACGACATAGTAGTGGTAGGCGTTGCCGATGACGAAGATGCGGTTGTTGTCGATCTCGGCCTTGACCTGCACCGCCGTCAGATCCGCGGATGCGAATTGACCACCGGTCGCTGCGTTGTCGAAGGCGTTCCACTGGGACCGTATCAGCTGAACGACTTCGCTGCTGAGATTGGCGCCGCCGCTCTCCTGTTGTCCCGTGGACTGGTCCATCGCCTGCGCGAACTCCAGGTGTTCCTGGACCTCGGGATCAAGTTCGGCGAGCGCAAACGTGATCCGCCGGGCAATCTGATACTGCGTGTAGGCTGTCAGGCCACGGTAGCTGCGAACCATTACCTCGGCTGCAGCAAAGCACCACGCCCCTGTTTCCTGCGGCACCAGGGCCGGCGGATGGGCTACTGTGGTCATGTCAAACTCCTTTCACGATTTCGCTTTGAGAAGTTCGGCCCATCCGGCGCGTCGGGGAAAAAGGGAGCTCCACGGCGGGCATGGGACAGGTCGGTTCGATTGCATTGACAGGCGGCCCTCCTCGCATGCGGAGGCGGGCGGCCGCGACAGGCGCTCGGAATGCCGGACGAGACATCGGCGGTGGCAAGGGCTGAAACCCGCATGGACCATGTGCTGGCTTCCATATCGGCTTCCTTTCACAAGCAAGGTGAGCGGAGGAACGCGGCGACGGTGCGGTCAGCCGGACAGTGGATCCGCGTCGGGCGCGGACGTACAGCGCAGGATGTTTTCCGCCGTCAGCTCGACGCGCTGGGTCGGCGACGCCGGGTTGAAGTCGACGACCTGGACGTTTGTCTGCGCCTCGACGTCGATCGCCTGCCCTGCGGTGTAGCTGCCGAAGATCACCCAACAGCGATGGCGGTGCGGGATAAAGGCGCTCAAGACATTGACGTTGAAATCGACGGTGTAGATCGGCGCCTTTCCGAGTGCGATGCCGAGATGGATGGGGAAGTCGAATGTCGCATTGAGCTGCCGGACCGTCAGCGCTCCCTGCGCGCCCCCGGTTCGAAGGTTCTGGAAGGTCGGCGCGCCAAAGTCGTCCGCGCCGAAGTCGATCAGGTTTTCGCGTTCCGGGTCGGCCGCGATGTATTGGTAAGCGGTGAATGTCGTGCGCCCGCCGAACGTGCCGCGCTCGCCCCAGATGAAGCCGACCTCCGTCGACCAGGAGAAGCGTACTTGCGTGCCGGGTGCGGCCGGACGCGCAAGCCACGTCAGGCAGGCCGCTCCCGTCGATCCCGATGCATGCGGCGGAACCTGATAGAGAGCGAAACTGCCATGCAAACTCGAATTGTTGACGCAGGTTAGCCTGTATTCGGTCATAGCGGTCTCCCGGTGGTTGAGAGAAACGGGCGTTGAGAGAATGAGGCGGCGGCCGACCTTGGCCGCCGCCCCGATGCGATCACGAAACGGTAATGAGGTTGTCGAGGCCGAGGTTGGCCGTGCGGGATGTGAGCGCCCCGCCATAGGTAACCTCGACTTCGCCGGTCACGTCCTCGATGTCGATGACATCGCCGGTCTCGTAACTGCCGAAGATCACCCAGTAGTTCGGGTGCGGGGTGAAGACGGCCGTCATGTTCGGAGCCGCCTGGACCGCGAACGTGCCGGAACCCGCCATACCGATGCCGACGGACGTGCGATTGGGTACGACGTTCGAGAGCTGCTGGATGGTGAGCGAGCCCAGCGCGCCATTGACGCTCGGGTTGGAGAACGTTGTCGCCCCGGCCCGGTCCTGGGTCAGCTGGATCAGGTTCTGGCCATTCGGATCGGCCGCCTTCACCTGCGTCGCCGAGAAGTTGATGCCCGGCTGCAGCACGCCGGTCTCCGACCAGACGAAGCTGTAGTCGAGGCCCCAGGTGAAGGTCACCCGGCTGCCGGGCGCGGTCGGGCGAGCAAACCAGGCGAGCGAGAACACGTTGCCTGGGATGGTCGTCGGAGGCGCCTTCTGGAAGACGGCGAAGCTGCCGGTCAGCTGCGAATTGTTCACGCAAGTCAAAGAGTAAGACGTCATCGGATTTACCTTTCGTTGCTGGAAGAGCGCCCGGGATCAAAGGTGGCCGGCACCGCCTCCGGGGCTGAAGCGGCGCCGACCAGCCCCTCGCCGCCCGCTGTGGGGAAGGGAAAAAGAGCGGCGAGGGGTTGCCCAGCGAGGGAGGTATCGCCAGGCAAAGGCGTGCGGCTCGCTAGCCGGTCTGCTGAATGAGATTGTCGAGCCCGACGGCGACCTGGGCAGCGGCGGTCGGGGTACCGGAGAAGGTCACGGTCAGCCCCTGGTCGACATCCGAGATGGGTGCCGGCGGATAGACGCAAGCCGTGCCGAAGACCACTGTCGCGGTCGGCGACAGATCCGGCTCAAGCGTCAGCGGACCCAGCCCTGCCGGAATACCCACCAGGATCGGCGCGGGCCCGACGACGAGACCGATCAGGCTGTTCGGCGGAACGCTCGGATCGATGTCCACCTCCACCGCGCTTGCCGGCCCGCCGGTCGAAGGCACGATCGTGTAGGCGCCATCGGCCCAAGTCACCATGACCTTGTCGCCGAGAGCGACCGGGGTCTTCCCGGCAGTTGCGGGCGCGCCATCCTCGGCCATGGCCAGAAGCGCCAATGCGCCACTGCCACCGTTCCATGTCAGCGTCGTCGTCTCATTCGCTTCGGACGTCGCCGCGGAAACGAGTGCCGTGAGCACCTGGGAACTGACCGGCGGGCTCTTCAGTGGCGGAGGAAAAACGCTGAAATAGGCGTCGCCCGCAAGGCTCGACCCATTGGTCGCCGTCAGGGAGAAGGTGATTGGCGCGGCGGCGGCTGGAGCTGCGGCTGCTGGAGCGGAAGCGGCTTGATCTGCGATCGGCTTGGGCATGGCTCGAGGTCCTTTGCTGCGGTGTCTTCCGGCTCTTCGATGCACTCTCTATGGCTGTGGAAATCTACCGCTATCCCCAATGGTTGTCTTTGGGCGAACGTCTCCAAAACTTGGACGACCGTCCCAGGCGATCGTCATCCGGCCCGCAATTCCATCACCCAATCGGAGAACGCGGTGTCGACCGTTGCCGGAAGGAAGATGCCTCCCGCGGTTGCATCGCCCTTCCCTCGGGCCTGGTCGCGTGCGGCGCGCGGAGACAGGCCAAACGCCTGCCGGAAGAGGCGACTGAAGTGCGCCTCGTCGGCAAACCCCATGTCGAAGGCGATGTCGCCGATCCGCCGATCGGCATGGCGTGGATCGCAAAGGGCAAACAGCGACCGGCGCAATCGGCGCCGGCGGATATAGGTCTCGACACCGCCCGTCGTTTCGAACTGACGAAACAGCTGGCTGCGCGAAACGCCGAGTTCGCGCGTCAGCCGCGCGGTGGTCAGATCCCGCTGATGCAGATTGTCTTCGATGTGGCGGCGCAGGCGGCGGCCAAGATCGCCGCTGCGCGCGGTCGGCGCAGTCGCGTCGGCAGGACCGAGGCAGGACGCGATCAGATCGGGAATGATCGATCCGAGCGCGGCAAGCTCGTTGGCACCGAAGCGCATCGCGGCTTCCGCCAGAGCCTGAATGGCGCCGCAGGCGAAAACGCCGATCGCGGTGCCGCGCGACAGGATGCGGCCGGAAACCGGCTGCGCCGGAGCAACCGAGGCGGGCAGCAGCGCCCGCGGAACGATGAGATGCACCGCCTCGGCCGATCGCATCACGAAAGCGACCGGCGTCGACAGATCGAACACCGCGACGTCGCCCGGGCTCAGACGGCTCAGTCTCGGGACCGACAATCCGACCCGGCCGCGAACGACACAGGAGACGACGATGTGATCGAGATCGTCCCGGGCAAGACGCAGGTCGTTTCGCCGGTAGCGTCCGCCATCTGCAACGCTGCGGCACAGGAGAAAGCTGCCGAAATGATGCACGGCAAGGTCCGCGCGAAACGACGCGGGCGGCGCATGCCGAGCCGGCGCGCTGTCAAAAAGGATGTCGAGCACAGAGCGCCAGGCCTCGAAGGGGGCGTCGCGGTCGGACGTTTCGAAACGGAAGCTGGGGAACGGGTTTTGTCCACCCGTCTGGCGCGGCAACTCTGTGGTTGTCTCGCTCACGCCGCTCCCTTTGGTTGCATCAAACGCAAGAGATGCGACTTTTACTCTAGTTGTCGAGGAGGGAAAGAGGGGGTTCTTTTCTGCAACGCTAATGCATTCTAAAGTCGGTTCGCACCGGGTCTTCGCCCGCTGCCCCAGCTTGGGTCACGTAAGACCGGCGCCAGCCGCCGCGCCCCCGGAAGGATCGGCCCGTCGACTGTCGAATCTGGACAGGTCCGTCATGGGCGGCTTCGTGGGCGGAAGATCGGAACGCCATGCAATCGTTCCCGCCAGCGTTCCCCATCGACCTTTTGCGCTGTCAATCAGGCTACGCTTAGAGGCATGGCTCTCGCGTCAAGACGATCCGGCGCCGCGCATCGGCTCTCCCAAGGCGGGGTCAGCGGATCAGCGCGCGGCGACTTGGGTCAACAGCCAAAGACGATCACTCGACGGTGATGATGTTGTCGAGGCCGAGCACGGCGGTTCTTGCCGTCAAAGCCCCGCCATAGGTCACTTCGACAGCGCCCGTGACGTCCTCGAACTCGATGACGTCACCAGGCTCGAAATTGCCGAAGACCACCCAGTAATTGGGATGCGGCGTGAAGACGGCCGTCATGTTCGGGGCGGCCTGTATCACGAAGGTTGCCGCACCCGCCATGCCAACACCAACGGACGTGCGATCGGGAACGACGTTTTGCAGCTGCTCGATCGTGAGCGAGCCAGGGTTACCGCTGGCGCTCGGATTGACAAACGTAGTCGCCCCGAATGCGTCCTGGGTGAGCTGGATGTGGTTCTGGCTCTCGACGTTCGCCGGTTTTACCTGCGATGCCGCAAAGACGATGCCCGACGCGATGTTGCCGTTCTCCGACCAGACGAAATTGTAGTCCAATGACCAGGTGAAGGTCACGCGGCTGTCCGGTGCGGTCGGCCGGGCCAACCAGGCGAGCGACATGATCTCGCCGGCGGATTCCGTCTGCGGCGGTCTTTGGAAAACGGCGAAGCTGCCGGCAAGCTGCGAGTTGTTGACGCATGTGAGTGAATATGTCGACATCGGTTCTACCCTGGCTCCTTGCACTTAAGCGCGCAGAATTGCTATCAGCTTTCCCTCTGGTTGTCGCCAGGGTCGGAACCGCCAAATCTGGGTTGATCTTCAGCCGCGGAACAGGATCACAGAACGGTCATGAGATTGTCGAGACCGAGGTTGATGGTGCGGGACGTAAAGGCTCCATCGTAGGTGACCTCAACCGCGCCGCTCACGTCCTCAATGTCGATGACATCGCCGGTCTGATAGTTGCCGAACGTCACCCAGTAGTTCGGATGTGGGGTGAAGACGGCGGTCATGTTCGGAGCCGCCTGGATCGCAAAGGTGCCGGATCCCGCCATGCCGATGCCGACAGACGTTCGATTGGGCACAACGTTTGCCAGCTGCTGGATGGTCAGCGAACCGAGCGCCCCGTCGAAGCTCGGGTTTGCAAACATTGTCGCACCATCCCTGTCCTCGGTCAGCTGGATCAGGTTCTGGCCATCGGGATTGGCCGGCTCCACCTGCGACGCGGCGAAGTTGACGCCCGGCTGCAGCACGCCTGTTTCGGACCAGACGAAGCAGTGGTCGGGGCTCCAGTCGAAGGTTACCTGACTTCCAGGCGCAGTCGGGCGCGCAAACCAGGCGAGGGAGAACAGGTCGCCCGGGACGGTCGTCGGGGGCGCTTTCTGGAAGACGGTGAAGCTGCCGGTCAGCTCCGAATTGTTCACGCATGTCAAAGAAAGCGTCGTCATCGTCCCTGCTCCCAGCTTCAAGTATCGCCCCATTGAGGTGCAACACTCGTAGCAGCTTTCCTTCTGGTTGTCCTGGCGCCGGCCTGACCAAATTTGGGACGATCGTCCAAGGACCTTGAGCAGTCAGGGGTTTATGCTTGCGCCGCCCTGGCCACCTGCCCGATCGCGTCCGACAGGATCTCCAGCCCGCGATCGACCTCCTCATGCGTCACTGTCAAAGGGGGCGCAATGCGGAACACGCCGCCCATGCCTGGCAGCTTGACGATGTTCATGCTGAGGCCACGCCTCATCGCTTCCTCCATGATCCTTGCCCCCATTTCGAAGCCCGGCGCTTTCGTCTGGCGATCGGCAACAACCTCGAGCCCGAGCAGAAGACCGCGTCCCCTGATGTCGCCGACGCATTCGAAACGCTGCTGCAGCGACAGGAGACCACGGCGCAGCTGCTCACCGCGCGCCGTGGCCTTTTCCATCAGGCCGTCGCGGGCGATCACGTCGAGCACCGTCACGCCGACCGCGGCCGGAAGCGGATCCGACACATGGGTGGTGTAGAAGAGGAAGCCTCGCTCGTGTGCCTTTTCCTCGATCTCCGCGGTCGTCATGACGGCGGCAAGCGGAAGCCCGGCCCCAAGGGTCTTCGAGAGCGTGAGGATGTCGGGCGTCACCCCGTCGCGCTCGAAGGCAAACATCTGCCCCGTGCGGCCGATGCCCGTCTGGGCCTCGTCGAGGATCAGCAGCATGCCGCGCTCCTCGCACTTGCGCTTGAGCGCCGCCAGATAGCCAGGCGGCAACTCCAGAATGCCTCCACTCGACAGGATCGGCTCGGCAATGAAAGCGGCAAGGTTGCCCGTCGATTGCCGATCGATGAGCGAGAAGGCATCGTCAAGCTCCGTCTGCCAATCGTTGCCGCCATCCGGTCGCATGAAGCGCGGCCGGTAGGAATTGGGAGCCGGTATCACGTATGAGCCGGGGGCGGCCGGACCATAGCCCCTTCGGCCTGCGCTGTAAGTGGCTGACGCGGCGGCGCCGGTCATGCCGTGCCAGCTCTGGGCGAAGGCGACCACCTCGTGGCCACCGGTCACCAGCTTCGCCATGCGGATCGCCGCTTCATTTGATTCAGCACCTGTTGTCAGGAGCTGTACCCGATCAAGGCCGGGCGCAAGTGCCGCCAGCCGGCTCGCCAGTTCCACGACCGGCCGGGACAGCATGCCGCTGAAAAGATGGGCGACCGTGCGCATTTGCCGGTCGACGGTCGCGACGATATCGGGGTGCGTGTGGCCCAGAACCCCGCTCATCTGGCCGGAGGTGAAATCGAGAATCGCCCGCCCGTCCGCGTCGTAGACATAACTTCCCTCGGCTCGTTCCACGATGATGGTTTCGAAGTCGGGTCCATAGCGCGTGAGATGCTTGTTGGCGCGGGCCCAGAACTGAGGATCGGAATTGAGCGACATCGAATAGCTCCTCGTTGGCGATCTGCAATGGCTAGCGCGGGCCACGACTTCAGGCAAATTGATAGTATTTCGATCCGATATCGAATATCTCGATACCATGAGAAATCTCGATCTTGCCCTGCTGAGAAATTTCGCCGTCATCGCCAGAACGGGTTCGATCAGCCTCGCGTCGCTGCAGGTGGGTCGAACCCAATCGACGCTCAGCATGCAGATGCAGCGCCTCGAGGACTTTCTCGAGCAACCCCTCTTCCATCGCACCGGCTCAGGCGTCCGCCTGACCGCGGCCGGAGAAAAACTGCTGGCCCATGCCGAGTATCTCCTTGCCGGGCACGACGAGATCCTTGCAGACATGGGAGGTGGCGGGCTCAACGGCTCCATCACACTGGGCTGTCCAGAAGACTATTCGATCGCGTTCCTCCCGGGTGTGCTCGAGAGCTTCTTTGCGCTCCACCCAGACGTCGAGCTGCGCATGGTGTGCGCGCCGACCACCGAACTCAAGCCGCTCCTGCTCAGGCGACAGGTCGATATCGCCCTGGTTTCGGTGGCGGATGCGGCCAATGGCGAGGTCATCAGGACCGAGGACTTCGTGTGGGTCGGCAGGACGGCGGAGCCCGAAATCCTGAGCCGTCCGGCGCTTCCGCTCGCACTGTCCGCCCCGACGACGCTCGACTACCGGGCTGCCTGCGATGCGATGGAAACGATCAACCGCCGCTATCGCGTCGCCTTTGCCAGCAACAGCCTTGCGGGCCTGATCGCCATCGCCCGGTCCGGCCACGCGATCAGCGTGCTCACCAGGACCGCCGTTCCTGTTGATCTTCAGGTCATTTCGGAAGGACTGCTGCCAACGCTTCCGACGATCGGCATCGCGCTCGAATTCGCCGAACCCCGGCCCTCCTCTGCGGTAAAGGCACTGGCCGATCATATCAGGGCGGTGTTCCCGGGCGTCGAATGACGGCGCGGTCAGAACCTAGCCCTTGGCGGCGGGGCTCTTGTCCGGCCAGGCGCCGGTCGTTTCCCGGACCACCAGCGGGCCGTCGACCTTGATCGTCATCGGCCGCATGTGCTTGTCGTGGATCGCCATGTCGATCAGGATCTCCACCGCCCGCTGCCCCATCTCGTAATTGGGTAGCACCAGGGTGGAGAGTGGCGGGTGGGTGTAGCGGGCCAGTTCCTGGTCGTCATAGCCCATGACCGAGAGGTCGGCCGGCACCCGCAGCCCTTTTTCCTGTGCCGCCTCCATGACGCCGATCGCCATCAGGTCGTTGCCGCAGAAGATCGCAGTCGGCGGGTTCGGCATGGACAGCAGATCCAGTCCGGCCTCGTAGCCGCGCAGCGGCAGCCAGTCGCCATCCCGGACCAGCGTTTCGTCAAAGGCGATATCGGCGGAGGCAAGCGCCTGCTTGTAGCCCTTCAGCCGATCGGCAGCCGCGTCCATCCAGCGCTCGCCGTTGATGAAGCCGATGCGCTTGTGGCCAAGCCCTGTCAGATGGGCGGTCGCTGCAAAGCCGCCGGCAACTTCGCCCGGCACCACCGCCACATGCTGGCGCGGCTCGCCGTAGCAGTTGAGAAGCACGGTCGGGATCGGCGCCAGCGCTTCCGGCACCACGACCCTGCGGGTGAAGATCGTCGCATAGATCACGCCGGCGATCGACGGGTCTCTGAGAACGGATCGGAGAACCGCCGCCTCGAGCTCCGGGTTGGAGCGCGTCACATGCGCCGACACCAGCATGCCCTGCTCGAAGGCATAGTCGCGAATGCCGTCAAGGCTGACGACCGGATGCGGACTGGTCGAGATCTCATCGACGATGAAAGCGATCGTGTCCTTCTCGACGACCGGGGCGGCTGCCACCGGTCCGCGGGTCGCCGGCAATCTATAACCAATTTTATGAGCAGCCTCACGCACCTTCTGCTGGGTTTCCGGCGAAATGCGCGAACCAGACATCTCGTTGAGGACAAGCGACACGCTGGACTGGGAAACGCCGGCGATCCTGGCGACGTCCGTCATGGTCGGGCGCCCCTCTCCCCTCTTGTCCGGATTGATCCCGTTCCCCTTGGCCATGCGTGCTCCTCACCCTCAGGCGTGCATTGCACTGCACGCGGGTTTTTGCAAGTGCTCATAAATTTTGGCCTTGACTGCTAATATTATTAGCGCAAGATTTGAGGATGTGAAGCGCAAAAACGCTCACGTCCGGTAGAGGAGCACCGGCCAATCTGGGAGGAGAAACCGATCATGACCATGATTTCCCGTCGCACCTTCATGCTTGCGGCCACCGCTATCGGCGCGCTCGCCATGGCAGGCATCGCGATCGCCGAAGTGCCGAAACTGGCGCAGAAGGACAAATACAAGGTCGGCTTCGCGCAGACCGAATCCAACAACCCCTGGCGCATCGCCCAGACGAACAGCATGAAGGCCGAGGCTGAAAAGCACGGCATCCAGCTCGTCTACACCGATGCAGCCGGTTCCGCCGCCAAGCAGGTTGCCGACGTCAATTCGATGATCGCGCAAGGGGTCGACGTGATCTTTCTGGCACCGCGCGAAGAAAAACCGCTGATTCCCGCCGTCATGGCCGCCAAGAAGGCCGGCATTCCGGTGATCCTGCTTGACCGTTCGGTCGACCCGTCGCTTGCCAAGGCCGGCGAAGACTACCTGACCTTCATCGGCTCGAACTTCGTCGAAGAAGGCAAGCGCGTCGCCGAATGGCTGGTCAAGAACGCCAATGGCAAGTCGAAGATCATCGAGCTGGAAGGCACGACCGGATCCTCGCCCGCCAATGACCGCAAGAAGGGCTTTGACGACGCGATCAAGGCGGCCGGCGGCTTCGAGATCGTCGCCTCGCAGACTGGCGACTTTGCCCGCGACAAGGGCCGCCAGGTCGCCGAAGCCCTGCTGCAGGCGCATCCGGACGCGGACGTGATCTACGCCCACAACGACGAAATGGCGATCGGCGCGATCGCAGCGCTCGAGGCTGCCGGCAAGGTGCCCGGCAAGGACGTCCTGGTGCTGTCGATCGACGGCGGCAAGGAAGCCGTGCAGGCGGTGGTCGACGGCAAGATCGCCGCGGTCGTCGAGTGCAACCCGCGCTTCGGACCCAAGGCCTTCGAGACGATGATGCGTTATGCCAAGGGTGAGACGATCGAGCCGAAGCTCATCAACGACGACAAGTTCTACGACGCATCCAATGCGGCGGCCGAACTCGCCAACGCCTACTGACACCATCTCCCGAGCCTGTGCCGGCCGATCGGAACCACCGCATCGGCCGGTTTTTTGACCGAAACAGTGCCAGGCATGACCTTCGGCCCGTTCACGTGTAGGCTGAGGACGCCCACCCCCACAGCGCCAAGCGTCCCGCCGGACGTGCAAACATGCGACGGGGGCGGCGGACGGCAGAGAGAGGGAGGAGACCCATGCTTCTGTCCATGCAGGGCATTTCCAAGGCGTTCGCCGGCGTCCCGGCGCTGAAATCCGCCGCGCTCGAGGTCGAACCGGCGGAGGTCATGGCGCTCGTCGGCCAGAATGGTGCCGGCAAGTCGACGCTGATCAAGATTCTTACGGGCGCCTATCGCCGCGACGAGGGCAGCATTGCGTTTGACGACAGGCATGTCGATTTTTCGATGCCGGCGGAGGCTCAAGCCGCCGGCATCGCCACCATCTACCAGGAAATCAACCTCGCTCCACAGCGCTCCGTGGCGGAAAACATCTATCTTTCGCGCGAGCCCAAACGCTTCGGCCTTCTCGACCGGGGCGCGATGCGGCGCGGTGCCGAAACCGTCCTTGCGACCTTCAACCTTTCAATCGACGTCGAGCGTCCGGTCGCGCATTTCGATGCGGCGACACGGCAGATGGTGGCGATCGCCCGCGCGGTCACGCAGAACGCCCGCCTCGTCATCATGGACGAGCCGACGTCCTCGCTCGACGAGCGCGAAGTCGCCATCCTCTTCGACACGATCCGCACGTTGAAACGCTCGGGCGTCGCGGTGATCTTCATCGGTCACCGCCTCGATGAGCTCTACGAGATCTGTGACCGCGTGACGATCATGCGCGACGGCCAGACGGTGGCGAAGAGCCCGATGGCCGACATGCCGAAGATGACGCTGGTGCGCCACATGCTCGGCAAGGAACTGGCCGCATTCCAGGCGATCGCCCCCGACGCGCAATCGTCGGACAGCCCCGTCCGCCTCGAACTTGAGAATGCCGGCGCCGGCGTGCGGGTGCGCGACGTCAGTCTCACCGTGCGCGAAGGCGAGATCTCCGGCCTTGCGGGCCTGCTCGGATCGGGCCGCACGGAAACGGCGCGCCTCGTCTTTGGCGCCGACAAAATGCAGCGGGGCGCGATCCGCATGGAGGGGCAGGTGCGAACCTACCGCGAGCCGGCGGACGCAATTGCCGACGGCATCGGCCTGGTTTCGGAGGATCGCAAGATCGATGGCATCGTGCCCGACATGAGCATCCGCGAAAACATGACGCTCGCCCTGCTGCCGAAACTGAAGAAGGCCGGCATCGTCGACCGCGCCCGGCAGGACGAGATCGTCGAGCGCTATATCCGCGTGCTCGGCGTCAAATGCGCGTCGCCCGACCAGCCGATCAAGGAGCTGTCGGGCGGCAACCAGCAGAAAGTGCTGCTTGCCCGATGGCTGGCCACCGATCCTAGGGTGCTGATCGTCGACGAGCCGACCCGCGGCATCGACATCGGAGCGAAGTCGGAAATCCTGAAGCTCCTGCGCAGCCTTGCCGATGACGGCCTGAGCGTGCTGATGATTTCGTCCGAGCTCGAAGAACTGCTGGCCGCCGCCGACCGGGTCACGGTCCTGAGCGACGGAACATCGGTCGCGACGCTTAAGCGCAAGGACTTGAGCGAGGCGGCGCTGCTCGCCGCCATGGCCCATCAAGCGACGCAACAGGTAGAATGACGATGGCGACGATCGAGACCCCTGCCCCGCAACCATCCGGCGCGCTCTCCTCCGGCAACCGTGTCCTGACCCTCGCCAGCCGCTACGGCACGTTTGTCGCCTTCCTGGCGCTGATCCTCTTCAACATCGCCGTCACACCGAACTTTCTTTCCCTGCAGACACTCAACGTCAACCTCACCCAGGTCGCGACCATCGTCATCGTCGCGACCGGCATGACGCTCGTCATCGCCACAGGCGGCATCGATCTGTCGGTGGGCTCCCTGATGGCCATTGCCGGGGCGCTCGCGCCGATGATCTTCATGGGGCAACTGCTTCCGGTGGGGAGCATGGCGCTGGCAGTCACCCTCGCCTTCCTGCTTCCGGTCGTTGCCGCCGCGCTCTTCGGTCTCTTCAACGGCTTCCTCGTCACGCGCTTTTCGATCCAGCCGATCATCGCCACCCTGGTGCTTTTCATCGCCGGCCGCGGCATCGCTCAGGTCATGACCAACGGCAATCTGCAGGTCTTCAAGAACGAGGGCTTCCAGTTCATCGCCCTCGGCCGGATCGCCGGCATCCCCGCCCAGGTCGTGCTGATGATCGTCATCGTCGCGGCAGCCTGGGCGATGATCCGCTATACCGTCATCGGCCGGCAGATCATCGCCGTCGGCGGCAACGAGAAGGCCGCTCGTCTCACCGGCATACCCGTCAAACGGGTCAAGCTCTTCGTCTATGTGATGAGCGGGGCGCTTGCCGGGATCGCCGGCCTGATCGTCGTCGCACGCAATTCGGCGAGCGACGCGAACCTCGTCGGCCTCGGCATGGAGCTCGACGCCATCGCCGCGGTTGCGGTCGGCGGGACGCTTCTTTCGGGCGGGCGGGCCAACATCATCGGCACCGTGATCGGCGCGCTCGTCATCCAGCTGGTGCGCTACACCCTTCTGGCCAATGGCGTGCCGGACGCTGCGGCGCTGATCGTCAAGGCCGGACTGATCGTCACCGCCGTCTTCATCCAGCAGCGCGCCGGCAGACAGTAGAGGCAACCGACATGCAACCGATCCTTCGCCTCTTCCTGGTCAAGAATGCCGGCGACCTCGCCCGGCTCGGCGTCATTCTCGCGCTGGCGGGCCTCATCCTGTTCGGGGCGCTGCGCTACGACAACTTCCTGTCGCCCTACAACATCCTGAGTTTCCTGCGCTACAACTCGATGTTCGCGCTGATCGCGCTCGGCATGGCCTTCGTGATCATCACCGGCGGCATCGACCTCTCGGTCGGAGGAACCGCGGCGATGGCAAGCGTGGTGGCGGCGCTGTTTTCGCCCTACCACTGGGCGGCAGGCCTTGCCGGCGGCATGGCGGCCGGCTTTGCCGTCGGCGCGCTCAATGGCTTCATCATCACGAAGATGCGCATCCAGCCCTTCATCGCCACGCTCGCGACGATGCTCGCGGCCTACGGCACCGGCCTTTTGCTCGCCGACAACCAGTCGGTTTCGGTCTCCTACGACACCGGCTTCACCGTGATCGGACAGGATGATTTTCTCGGCTTTCCGATCCCTGCCTGGATCGCCCTTCTCGCCTATGTCCTCGGCTGGCTCGTGCTCGAAAAACTCCCAATCGGCCGCCATATCCTGGCGATCGGCGATGGCGAGGCGACGGCCGGGCTGATGGGCCTGAAGGTCGAGCGGGCGCTTGCCGGCGTCTACCTCGCCTCCGGCACCCTTGCCGGCCTTGCCGGTGTCATCCTCGCCTCGCAGTTCGGCGCCGGCCAGCCAACGGAGGGCGTCGGCTGGGAGCTTTTCGCCATCGCCTCGGTCGTCGTCGGCGGCACGCTGCTGTCAGGGGGCTCGGGCTCCGTCGGCGCAACGCTTGCCGGCGCACTGCTGCTGGCCATGGTGTTCAACATCCTGAACTTCGAGAACGGCCTCGGCTGGATCTCGCTTTCGGCCTATTGGCAGTCCGTCATCCGCGGCGCCTTCCTGCTCGTCGTCGTCGTGCTGCAGGCCAAGCTGATGGCGCGGCACCGAAGCACCTGATCGATAGCGTCGCTCACGCTCCTCTCGGCGGACGCTGGCTAAGCCAGATGCTGCCGATGACGAACAGGATTCCAACAGCCTGAAAAGCGTTCAGGGTCTGGCCGAGGAACACCCAACCGAGCAGAACTGCCGTCAACGGGCTCAAAAACAGAAGCGCCGACACGGCTGCAGGCTCCAGCCGCGCTACGCCGCGGAACCAGAGTGCATAGGTCAGAGCGGCCCCGATTATGCTCAACCAGCAGAGGGCAAGCAGATTGGGAACGGTCGGAACGGGCATGGACGGCTCGAAGACCAACACCACCGGGATCAGCAGCAGGCCGCCCGCCGTCAGCTGCCAGGCCGTCGACGTGAGCATCGTTTCCGGCGATTTCCACTTTCGCGCCAGAACATTGCCGAACGCCATCGAAACGGCGCCTGCAAGACCGGCGGCGACGCCAACCTCATCCAGGGCGGCCTGCGGCGTCAGAACGAGGAGAGCGACCCCGGCAATGCCGACGAGCGCTGCAACCACGGCCACGGGACGGATTGCGGTCTTCAACAGCAGCGCCGCGATGAAGACGACGATCAGCGGCTGGATCGCGGCAACTGTCGCGGCCACGCCGCCCGGCAGGCGGTAGGCCGCGACAAACAGCATGCTGAGGAAGAACGAGATGTTGAGCCCGCCGAGCACGAAGGAGCGCCACCACCAGATCCCTTTCGGCAGCCGCCTGACGATCAGCAGCAGGATCAAACCTGCCGGCAGCGCGCGCAACAGCGCGACGGTGAGCGGCGAAAAACCCTGCAGGAACTCGGTGGTGACGATATAGGTGCTGCCCCAGATGACCGGCGCGATTGCCGTGAGGGCGATGTCGGAGACGTGCGTTCTCATGAGAAATGCAAGACCTCGCCAATCGCCCTGCGGGACTTCTGCGGCCAGTTCCCTGGGGCGGCACGACCGACGGCCAGAAGCATGACGGGCAGCTCGTCCGGTCCGAGGCCGAACTCACGCGAAACACCTTCCGCATCGAACCCGCCCATCGGGCCGGTCGACAGGTCCAGGGCCTCCGCCGCGTAGATCAGCGTTGTGGCACCGAGGGTCGCCGAACGCACCGCTTCGTCACGGGCAGCCTTCGCGTCGGCATACTGGGTGCGCACGCTCTCCTGCCACCCGGCTGCCGTCTCGGCTGGCATGAGGCCCGTCTCGACGAATGGTCGCAGCCTTTCACCAAGCGCCACGTGATCAGGCAATTGACCGATGACGATGAACGTCACTGCTGCCTGCGACACCTTCGCCTGCCCATGGGCAACAGCGCGAAGCCGGGCTTTCGCTTCCGGCGATCTGACGGCGATGAAGCGCCAGTTCTGCAGATTGTAGGCCGTCGGCGCGCGGGTCGCGAGGCGCACCAACTGCTCGATGTCAGGGTCCGGCAGTTGGTACGTCGCATCGAACAGGTTGGCCGAGACGCGCTGTTCGATGAGGGCGATGGTGGGGTGTGTCATCTTTGCGATCCAAGTGGTTGGGTGTTGGATCGACTTTATTCGAGTTTACCGTATGTTGATAATCGTGCAAATTCGCAAGATATAATTCACCATTGGAATACAAACATGGATCGTTACACGGCTCTTAAAGTCTTCCGCTCGGTCGCGGAACTGAACAATTTCGCGCATGCGGGCCGGAAACTCGGTCTGTCGCCGGCCGCGATCAGCAAGAATGTCGCCGAGCTCGAAGCCAGCGTCGGGACACGGCTGATCAACCGCACCACGCGACGCATGGCATTGACCGACGAGGGCAGGCTCTATCTCGACCACGTGGTGCGTGGGCTCGATGCCCTTGAGGACGCGGACAAGGCGCTCGATCCGGTCAGGCAGGCGCCGGGCGGCACCTTGCGCGTTGCCGCACCGATGACCTTCAGCTTGATGAAGCTCTCGTCCGCGATCCCGACGTTCCTGTCGCGTTACCCGGACCTCTCGCTCGACCTTAACCTCGACGACCGGCGCGTCGACATCGTCCGGGAAGGGTTCGACATTGCCATTCGCGGCAGCGACAACCTCGAGGACTCCAGCCTGATCGCCAGGAAGTTGACGGCCATGCCGCATGTGCTGTGCGCCTCGCCTGCCTATTTCGAAGCGCAGGGCGAGCCAGCGACGCCCGCTGACCTGAAATCCCATAGCTGTGTCCGCTTCAGCCTCTCCGGTCATGCCGGCACATGGGAGTTCCGCAAGGACGGCCGAACCGAGCGGGTTGCCGTAAGGGCGCGCTATTCGGTGACATCGAGCCTGGCGGTGCGCGATGCTCTGCGCGCCGGCTTCGGGCTCAGCCTCATCCCGTCTCCCTACGTTGAAGACGATCTGGCAAGCGGCCGGCTGCGACAGGTGCTTTCCGACTGGGACACGGTCGATACTGCGCTCTACGCCATCTATCCGTCCCGCCAACATATCGCTCCGAAGGTCCGGGCCTTTCTCGACTTCCTGACCGAGACCTTCAGCGGCCCATAGCCACCGTCAGGGTGCTTTCGCAGTGCTGCCCGAGGGACGCCAGCGCAGTAGGTGCGCTATCCCCTGCCGCAGATCTTCCATGGCGAGATAGATCACCGGCGTGACGAAGAGCGTCACCAGTTGCGACACCAGGAGCCCCCCGACCACGGCGACGCCGAGCGGCTGGCGCAGTTCAGCGCTTGCGCCACTGCCGATCGCGATCGGCAGTGGACTCATGATCGCGGCGACGGATGTCATCATGATCGGGCGGAACCGCATCAGGCATGCCTTCTGAATGGCCTCGCGCGCCGGAGCACCGGAGCGCTGCTGCACGAGCGCCACGTCGATCATCATGATCGCGTTCTTCTTGACGATACCGATCAGCATCAGGACCCCGACGACGGCGATGATCGACAGGTCGAAACCGCACCAGTAGATCGCAAGAAGTGCCCCTGAGATGGCCGAGGGCAGGCCGGAGAGCACCGTCAGCGGATGGATCAGGCTTTCATAGAGGATGCCGAGCACGAGGTAGATCGTGACGATCGCGGCAACGACGAGAAGTCCCTGATTGGCGGCCGCGTCCTCAAACAGCTGGGTGGTGCCGTAATTGCGCGTCGTCACCGCGCTCGGCATGCCGATATTCGCCTTGAGGTGATCGACCTCGGCAAGAGCCTCGCCCAGCGCGACGCCGGCCGGCAGGTTGAAGGAGAGCGTCACGGCCGGCAGCTGGCCGAGCTGATTGATGGTGAGAGGCCCGGATACCGTCTCGGTCTCGGCGAAAGCCCCGAGCGGCACGAGGCCGCCATTGGCGCTGGCGACGCGCAGCTCGGCGAAGGTGTCGGCAGACCACCGGACGCCTGGGTCCAGTTCCATGATCACATCGTAGCTGTCGCCGGGTGTATAGATCGTCGAGATCTGTTCGGAGCCGAAACTGCCATAGAGCATCGTGCGCACTGCACTTGCGTCAACGCCGAGCGTCGCAGCCTTGTCGAGGTCGATCTTCAATTGCGCCTGCGGGGCGTTGATCTGGAGGTCGCTGTTGACATCGGTAAAGTAGGCGTGGTCGGCGGCCATCGCATCCCGCAGCTTCTGCGCCCATTCGTTCATCTGCGGCTGGTCGAGGCTCTGAAGCACGAGCTGGTACTGGCTGGCCGAGGCGCGCGAACCGACGGAAAGGTTCTGGATCGGAGACATGAACGCCTGGATGCCGGGGATCGTCGCAAGCTCGCGGCGAAGATTGGCAAGCACGGTTTCAAGCGGAGGTCGGTCGCCCTTGGGCTTGAGCTCGACGAACAGCCGCCCCGTGTTGAGCGCGGTCGACGTTCCGCCGGACCCGATTGTGCTGGCCACATGGGCGACGTAGGGCGAGCGGGCGAAAACCGCCTCCACCTTCGACTGCAGGTCCGACATCGCCGCAAAGGAAATATCCTGGCGCGCCTGGGTGGTGACCTGCAGCTGGCCGATATCCTCCTGCGGGAAAAACCCCTTCGGGATGGTGACGATCTGATAGCCGGTGACGACAACGGTCGCCAGGAAAAGCAGAAGCACCGGGCCGCGATGCCGGATGCAGATGGAAAGCATCCGCTCGTAGGCCCCAGTGATGTGTGCAAAGCCGCGCTCGAAGGCAAGGTCGAGCCGCCCGATCCAGCGCGCGCGGCCGTCGTCGTGCGCACGGGCGGGAAGCCGTGCCGCGAGCATGGGCGTCAGCGTCAGCGAGACGAAGGCGGAGGCAAGGATCGCCACGGTGACGACGATGGCGAATTCGTTGAGGATGCGGCCGATCACGCCGCCCATCAAGAGCACCGGAATGAACACGGCGACGAGCGACAGCGAGATCGCGACGATGGTGAACCCGATCTCTCTCGAGCCGACGAGCGCAGCCGAGAAGGCATCGAGCCCCTCCTCTTCCATGTGGCGGACGGTGTTTTCGAGCATGACGATGGCATCATCGACCACCAGCCCGACCGACAGCGTCAGTGCCATCAGCGAGATGTTGTCGATCGAAAAACCGAGCGGATACATCGCCGCAAAGGTCGCGATGATCGAGATCGGCACGGCGAGCGCCGGGATGAGCGTGGCCCAGAGCCGGCGCACGAACGCAAAGATGACGAGGATCACCAGACAGACGGTGAGCATCAGGGTGAACTGCACGTCGCGGACGGCGCCGCGCACCGAGGTCGAGCGGTCGCTGAGCGTTTCGATCGATGCGGAAGCCGGCAGCGACTGACGCAAGGACGGCAGCAATGCCTGCACCCGGTCGACAACCTCGACGGTGTTTGCGTCCGGCTGCCGCTGGATCGCTAGGATGATGGCACGGGAGCCATCGTGCCAGCTCGCCGTCTGATCGTTAGCGACTGAATCGATGACCGTGGCGACATCGCCGAGCCGCACGGACTTGCCGTCGACGCTCTTGATGATGACATTGGCGAAGCTCGCCGCATTCATCCGCTGCGTATCGGCGACGATGGCGACCTGGCGGTCGCGCGTCTCAGCCGTGCCGAGCGGTGAATTGTCGTTGGCGGCAGCAACCGCCGTTTTCAGCTGGTCGACGGAGATGCCGCGGGCCGCAAGCGCGTCGGGATGCATCTGGATTCGCACCGCATATTGCTGGCTGCCGAGGATCGAGACTTCGGCGACGCCGTCGAGCACCGACAAGGTGGGGGAAATGACCTGCTGTGCGATGGCATCCAGCTGGGTGAGCGGCACCGTATCGCTCTTCAACGCCAGAAGCAGAACCGGTGCGTCCGCCGGATTGACCTTGCGATAGCTCGGCGGCGCCGGCATGTCCTGGGGCAACAGCCGCAGCGTTCTGGTAATGGCGGCCTGCACGTCGGCCGCCGCCGCGTCGATGTTGCGCCCGAGCACGAACTCGATCGAGATCGACGTCGAACCGAGCGCATTGGTCGTCGAGATCGTGTCGATGCCGGCGATGGTGGCAAACTGCTTGATCAGCGGTGTCGCGACCGAGGTCGCCATCGTCTCCGGCGAGGCGCCGGGCAAGGTGGCAGACACATTGATAACCGGGAAATCGGTGCGCGGCAGGGCCGCGATCGGCAGGACCAGATAGCTGAAGACGCCGGCAAGGATCAACGCGACCGACAACAGGACGGTCGCGATCGGACGACGAATGCTGAACTCGGACAATGGCATGTCCTTCACTCCCGAACTGTCGCCAATGGCAACAGGCTCAATCCGTCGCCACCGGCACGCCGGCAGCTGCAGTCGCGACAACGACGTCTCCGACTTTCAGCCGCGCCTGTCCTTCGGTGACGACCCGATCTCCCGCCGCAAGCCCCGAGCCGATGGCGGCGACCTTGCCGTCGTCGAAGAGCAGCGAAACGGCCCGCGTTTCCACCGTGTTGTCATCCTTGACGTGGAAGACGAACGGTCCGTTTTGGCCGGGCTGGACGGCGACGCTCGGGATCACCGGCACCTGGTGCAATTGCTGCTGATCGATCTCGACATCGACGAACTGGCCGGGCCAGAGCTTTTGCGCTGCATTAGGGAAAGTCGCGCGCATGGCGATCGTACCGGTGGCAGCATCGACGGAGGAGTCGATGAAATCGAGCACGCCTTCGCCGATCATCGTTTGCGCACCGCTCGGCCGGGCAACGACCTTCGGCGGCGCACCGTGATCGAGCAGGTCCTTGAACGTCTGCAACTGGGCTTCCGGAAGGCGGAACATCACTTCGATCGGATCGATCGCCGTGATCGTTACCAGATTGTTCGAGCTCGCACCCGATTGCCCGACTAGATCGCCAAGCGCGACCTGGATGGCGCCGAGCCGGCCTGAGATCGGCGCCGTAATCTTGGTCATGCTCAGGGTCACCTGATCGGTCTCGACCGTTGCGCGATCGGCGGCAAGGGTCGCATCGGCCGACATCTGAACGGAAAGGGCCGTGTCGTAGGCTTGCTGCGTTCCGGTCCGGTCGTCACGCAGCGTTTTTGCGCGCTCAAGTTCGGTGTTGGCGTCCGAAAGCAGTGCGCTGTCCTTGGCGACCAGCGCCTGGTCACGCGCAAGCTGAGCCTTCACGGTGCGATCGTCGAGCGAGAACAGCAGGTCTCCGGCCTTGACCATCTGTCCGTCCTTCACATGAATGGCGGTGATCTGGCTGGCGATGCGCGCCCCGACCGCGACCGTATCGGGCGCCTGGACATTGCCGAGCGCATGGACGACGACGGGCAGGTCGCGAAGCGTGACGCTCGCCGTCTCAACGGACACGCCATTGCCGTGTTTGGCGTCGGCGCGCGGAGCGTCGGCAAGCTTCGCCGCGCTCGGCTCCGTGTAGCGCGTCACCGCGAAACCCAGCGCTGCAAGCGCGAAAACAATGACGGCGATGCGCAACGTCATGCTGGATCGACTGGCCATCAGCGCCTCCCGTACTCCTCGGTTTCGGCACCTGGCGGACCGTCGCCTTACCGCGGGTCCGTCGCTTCTGAGGCGAGTGGCTGCGGCAGTTAAGCCGGCATGGCATCGCCCACGAGTTTGAAATTGGGCGTGAATCTGGCCGCTTCAATGGCGCAAGACGCTGAAAAACAATTAAAAATTGTTCATGTTCGGGTGAGGCTCACGGCGGCAGCGCGCCATGACCGGAGACCTTCTTCCCCGACGTGGCTTCTGTCGAGGGAGAATACATTGCGAACGTCAGGCGTCGACCGGCACACGCGCCAGCTCCGTGGAGAGCGCCTGGAACAGCTCGCGAAATCCGGCTTCGCGCTCGCCCGGTTCGTCCAGGCGATCAAGGAAGGCGCTCTGCTCGGTGTATGTCAGGCGCGTGCCGAGGCCCCCCCCTGGCGGTCAATTCCAGTGTCCCCAGGGAGGCAGAAATCGGCCGCCCCGCGACGGTCATCGTATAGGAAAACACGATGCGTTGGTTCTGAAGGATTTCCAGATAGACCGTATCGTCCACCACCATCGGGCCGTTGCCGAAACGGAAGCGGCTGCGCTCGCGCCCGCCGACCGAAAAATCCGACGTGAACGCGTCGATCGTCCACCCCTCCCCCTCGACGAACCAGCGCCGCTTGATCGCCGCATCGGCAAAGGCGTTGAAGACAATCGCCGGCGTCGCACCATAGTCGCGACGAATGACGAATGTGGCATGGCTGACGGATCTTTCGCTCATGCTTGCACCGGCTTGTCGTTCATCTCGTCCACCAACCGCTGCTGGGTGGCGATCTTTTCAGATTGGTGTGTGGTGTTCTGGGCCACGGCGATCTTCCAGGCGCCAGCGTGCCGGTGGAGGACGTAGAGCGGCCGCCCCTCGTCCTCCCCTACCCGTCGGTTGCCTTCGGCATCGACCGAGATCTGGCGGACGTTCACGGCCGCAACCCCCTCGCCGAGGAACGTGATCCGTTCGGTATCGTAAAAGGCCTGGAAGTCGCGCAAGACGGTGGGGAGCACCGCGCCGGTGAAATCGCGGATCGCCTGCCAGCCGACCAGTTGGCGCCCGAACGCGGTCGTCCAGACAGCGTCCGGTGCAAGCAGGGCGCTGAACCCGGCAACGTCCCGCGCCCATTGCGTTTCTTCGACACGGGCAACGAGGGCAAGGATCGCCTCGACGTCGTGTTTTTCAGCAATCACGACACCCTCGATCGCGACAACGTCCGGAAACGGTCTTTCGTGTTTTATCATCGCAGCCTCCCCTGCAGATCGGGTTTCGGCGACATGGCGTCGAGCGTGAAGGCACCGACGCCGACCGCGGCTCGACCATCGACCACATCGATCACCGCCGCTGCCCCGGCACTGCTGAAACCGCCGTAGAGCTCGATCAAACCAACACCCTGATCAACTAGAGCCATGGCGACGGATACGGCGACACGCTCGTCCGGAACCGACACAAGGGTTGTGCGTGGTGACGGAAGCGCCCGAACGAAACGATCGTCGGACGGATCCCCGCCAGGCTCTAGCAGCAGAAAAGCCGCGTCCGGCGGCCGGCCGGCAATCGTGGCTTCTCTGAAACGGTGGGCGGCAACGAGCGACTCGAAGCCGAATGTGACGGAGCTAACGCGCACGCCGGCGCCGGCCGCAGCGCTCACGAGCGGGCGCCAGCGCGGCGAAATTGCCCCGCACAGTTCAATGAGCCGGACCCCGTCCTCGGCAAGTCCCTTGGCGACGTAGGGCAGATCCTCGAGGTCCGACACCGCGACGATGACGCGATCCGAGCGACGAATGCGCTCGGCATTTTTCGCCCCAGCCGCGTGATAGACGATCGCCCGTTTCATTTCTGCGCTCCCTCGTGATCACTGGGGCGGAGCATTGCCTGATTATCCTGATCCATGTAATTGCTCGAATATCGATCACTTTGATCAGGAAAGACGATCATGCTGGATGCCCTGACGCTCGACCAGCTGCGTGTTTTCGTCGCGATCGTCGATCACGGCTCGTTCAGGGCGGCCGCACGCGTCCTTAACCGCGCCCAATCCGGCCTCAGCAGCGCCATTCTCAATCTGGAAGCCGAGCTGCGGCTGCCGCTGTTTGACCGGTCGCAGCACCGTCCCGTGCTGACCGAGGAAGGGGCGACGCTGCTTGCCGAAGCAAGGACGCTGCTGATCAAGGCCGACGCCCTGCGCGCCAGGGCCAACGGCTTCAACCAGGGGATGGAATCGTCGCTGCGCGTGGCGCTGGATCCGTTGCTTCCCTTGCCGGATATCGCCGAGGTGCTGCGCGCCTTTGCCACCGCGCATCCCGCCGTGCGCATCGAGCTCGTGACCGCGCCGATGACGATGGCGATGAGCCTCGTGCTTGACGGAGATTGCGACCTTGGGCTGACGGCAGCGCAGGAGACCGACCCCCATATCGCCAGCGAAGCGGTCGCCGCGTTTCCGGGCATGGTGCCGGTTTGCGGGCCGGACCATCCACTCGCCGTCCTTACCCATGGCGCGGCGGGCCTGACGACGGTCGATCTTGCCGACCACCTGCAGATCGTGGTCGCCGACCCCACTGTCGATATGAAGGAACGCAGCTACGCGGTGCTGTCGCAGCAGCGCCTCAGGGTCAGCGATCTCGCCACCAAACATGCGCTCATCGTCGCCGGCGCCGGGTGGGGGCACCTGCCGCTGTGGCTGGTGGCGGCGGACCTCGACAATGGACGCCTCGTCGAGGTCCAACTTGCAGCCCGCAAGGGCCTCGAACAGCCATTGCTGCCCTTCTACGCGATCCGCCGGATCGACCGCGTCCGCGGGCCGGCGATGGAAAGCCTCAGCCATCTGCTGGCGGCACATTTTCGCAATCCGCCGCCGAAGACCATTGGACAGGCATCGGAGACGACCCTTTCGGCCGCGCCGCCGGTCGCCGGCGGGGGCGCGGAGTAGCCGGCCCTGTCGCAGCGGACCGGTCATGGCGCGCAGCCGCACAAAAACGGAGACCCGTCCGACGACATGGCTTGACGGCAACAGGTCAAACGTTCGAGATCCCGTCGGACACGGATGCGGGCTTGCAAGCCGGTGACCGCGCCCCCATTTCTAAGTCCTCCGCGCCGCCTTGCTGGCGGCTCCTTCCCCACCGGCCCGATCATGCCACCACGCGCGAACGACGCGACGACCAGCTTTCAGCAAAGGGTACCCCATGGCGCACTATCCGGACATTCTCCTTCACATCGACGGCAACTGGCGCGCGGCGCGGTCCGGCAAGAGCATTCCGGTCATCGATCCGGCGACCGAGGAGACGATCGGCCAGGTGGCCTGGGCCGAAATCGACGATCTCGATGAGGCGCTTGCCGCCGCACAAAAGGGTTTCGAGGTGTGGCGCAAGACC
>NZ_DASYGZ010000140.1:0-40326 GCF_035999135.1 Ensifer sp. | reverse complement strand
AGCTCTACACCGACATCCTGCTTTGATCCGGGGAGGGACAAACATGCCAGTAGAAATTCTTATGCCCGCCCTTTCCCCGACGATGGAGGAAGGCACGCTCTCGAAATGGCTGAAGAACGAAGGCGACAAGGTCACCTCCGGCGACGTCATTGCCGAAATCGAGACCGACAAGGCGACGATGGAAGTCGAAGCCGTCGATGAAGGCACGATTGGCAAGCTGCTGATCGCCGCCGGCACCGAAGGCGTCAAGGTCAACACCCCGATCGCCGTGCTGCTGCAGGACGGCGAAGGCGCCGGCGATATCGCTGCTCCGAAGGCCGAAGCACCGAAGGCAGCCGCCGCCGAGGCGCCGGTCGCATCCGCGCCGGCACCGGTCGCAGCCCAGCCGAAGGTGGAAGTCGCGGCCGATCCGGCGATTCCGGCCGGCACCGAAATGGTCACCATGACCGTTCGCGAAGCACTGCGCGACGCCATGGCTGAAGAAATGCGCTTGAGCGACGACGTCTTCGTCATGGGCGAGGAGGTTGCCGAATACCAGGGCGCCTACAAGATCACCCAAGGCCTGCTGCAGGAATTCGGCGCCCGTCGCGTCATCGACACCCCGATCACCGAGCACGGCTTTGCCGGCGTCGGCGTCGGCGCTGCCATGACCGGCCTTCGCCCGATCGTCGAGTTCATGACCTTCAACTTCGCCATGCAGGCGATCGACCAGATCATCAACTCGGCCGCCAAGACGCTCTATATGTCCGGTGGCCAGATGGGCGCCCCGATCGTGTTCCGTGGCCCGAGCGGTGCTGCCGCCCGCGTGGCCGCCCAGCACTCGCAGTGCTATGCCGCCTGGTACAGCCATATCCCGGGCCTCAAGGTCGTCATGCCCTACACGGCTGCTGACGCCAAGGGCCTGCTCAAGGCCGCGATCCGCGATCCGAACCCGGTCATCTTCCTCGAAAACGAAATCCTCTACGGTCAGTCCTTCGAAGTGCCGAAGCTTGACGATTTCGTTCTGCCGATCGGCAAGGCCCGCATCCACAAGCAGGGCAAGGACGCAACGGTCGTCTCCTTCGGCATCGGCATGACCTATGCGGTCAAGGCGGTCGCCGAGCTCGAAGCCCAGGGAATCGACGTCGAGCTGATCGACCTTCGCACCATCCGCCCGATGGATCTGCCGACGGTCATTGAATCGGTCAAGAAGACCGGCCGCCTCGTCACCGTCGAAGAGGGCTTCCCGCAGTCGTCGGTCGGTACCGAAATCGCCACCCGCGTCATGCAGCAGGCATTCGACTACCTCGATGCCCCGATCCTGACGATCGCCGGCAAGGACGTGCCGATGCCTTACGCCGCGAACCTCGAGAAGCTGGCGCTTCCGAACGTCGCCGAAGTCGTCGATGCGGTGAAAGCCGTTTGCTACAAGTAAGGGGAGGGTTCTTCGATGCCTATCAACATCACAATGCCGGCCCTCTCCCCGACGATGGAAGAAGGCAACCTGGCCAAGTGGCTGGTCAAGGAAGGCGATAAGGTCAAGTCCGGCGATGTGATCGCCGAGATCGAGACCGACAAGGCGACGATGGAAGTCGAAGCGGTCGACGAAGGCATCGTTGCCAAGCTCGTCGTCCCCGCCGGCACCGAAGGCGTCAAGGTCAACGCGCTGATCGCGGTTCTGGCTGCCGATGGCGAAGATGTCGCCGCCGCCGCCAAGGGCGGTAACGGTGCGGCTGCCCCCGCTCCGGCGGCCAAGGCGGAAACGCCTGCACCGGCGGCGCCAAGCGCCCCGGCTGCAGCTCCTGCACCAGCTGCTGCAGCTCCCGCCGCACAGCCTGCCAAGGCCGAGGGTGGCGCACGCGTCTTTTCTTCGCCGCTCGCCCGCCGTCTTGCCAAGGACGCCGGCATCGACCTGTCGGCCATTGCCGGTACCGGCCCGCATGGCCGTGTCGTCAAGAAGGACGTCGAAACCGCCGTTGCCGGTGGTGGGGCGAAGCCCGCAGCAGCCGCCGCACCTGCGGCCGCCCCGCTTGCCAAGGGCATGTCGGAAGACGCCGTTCTCAAGCTGTTCGAGCCGGGTTCCTACGAGCTCGTGCCGCATGACGGCATGCGCAAGACGATCGCCAAGCGTCTCGTCGAATCCAAGCAGACGATCCCGCACTTCTACGTGTCGGTCGACTGCGAACTCGACGCGCTGCTGGCGCTGCGCGCCCAGCTCAATGCTGCTTCGCCTGAAAGGGACGGCAAGCCGGTCTACAAGCTCTCGGTCAACGACATGGTGATCAAGGCTCTGGCTCTGGCGCTGCGCGACGTTCCGGATGCCAACGTGTCCTGGACCGACAGCAACATGGTCAAGCACAAGCACGCCGACGTCGGTGTTGCCGTGTCGATCCCGGGCGGCCTGATCACTCCGATCGTCCGCCAGGCCGAGCTGAAGAGCCTGTCTGCCATCTCCAACGAGATGAAGGACCTCGGCAAGCGCGCCAAGGACCGCAAGCTGAAGCCTGAGGAATACCAGGGCGGCACCACGGCTGTGTCCAACATGGGCATGATGGGCGTCAAGAACTTCGCCGCCGTCGTCAACCCGCCGCACGCCACGATCCTCGCGGTCGGCGCCGGCGAGGAGCGCGTCGTCGTCAAGAACAAGCAGATGGTCATCGCCAATGTCATGACCGTCACGCTCTCGACCGACCATCGCTGCGTCGATGGCGCGCTTGGCGCCGAACTGCTCGGTGCCTTCAAGCGCTACATCGAAAACCCGATGGGCATGCTGGTCTGAGTTGGAAAAGGACCGGCCTTCGGGCCGGTCCATTGCTTGTCGCGCAGTCGAAGGCGGGCCCGGACGATGAAAACAGTTCTCTGCTATGGCGACAGTTTGACCTGGGGCTACGATGCCACTGATGGTGGAAGGCATGCGCTTGCCGATCGCTGGTCGAGCGTGCTGCAGAAGGCGCTGGGCCCGGATGTCCAGGTCATTGCCGAGGGACTGAACGGCCGCACCACCGCCTATGACGACCACCTCGCCGATTGCGATCGCAACGGCGCGAAGGTGCTGCCGACCGTACTTCACAGCCATGCGCCGCTCGACCTCATCATATTCCTGCTCGGCACCAACGACATGAAGCCGGTGATCCACGGGACCGCTTTCGGTGCTGTGAAGGGCATCGAGCGCCTGGTCAATCTGGTGCGCCGCCACGACTGGCCGGTCGCCGACGAGGATGGCCCCGAGATCCTGATCGTCTCGCCGCCGCCGCTGTGCGAAACGGCCGACGCCGGTTTCGGCGCGATGTTTGCCGGCGGGATCGAGCAGTCTGCCATGCTCGCGCCGCTTTATCGCGATCTCGCCGACGAACTCGATTGCGGTTTCTTCGATGCCGGCTCCGTGGCTGTGACCACGCCGCTCGATGGCGTGCATCTCGATGCCGAAAACACACGTGCGATCGGCCGGGGACTGGAGCCGGTCGTGCGGATGATGCTCGGGGTCTAGGATATGGCCGGCGGCGTTACCATTCGTCCGGCAGAACGACGCGAGGCGGCCGAACTCGCCATCCTCGTCGATATCGCCGCACATGGTTTTGCGTCCTGGCTCTGGTACGGCTCAGTCCAGCACGGCGTGACCGATACGGCGTTTGAGCGCGGCCGCAACAAGCTGCGTGAAGACCAGGGGCCGGGAAACTGGCGCGATGCCCTGGTTGCAGAGGTCGATGACGAGGTCGCGGGCCTGTCCGTCGCCTATGCAATCGGTGCGGACGTGTCTGAAGTCGTCGCCGGGCATCCGGTTCTCGAACCTCTGCTGGCGCTGCAACGGCAGATCGCCGGTCATTGGTTCATCGAAAGCCTCGGTGTCTATCGCCATCAGCGTGGACGCGGCGTTGGCGGATCGCTTCTGGCAAGGGAATTCAAGCGCGCCGGACCGGCGCCGGTGAGCCTGATCACCGAAAGCCACAACATGAAGGCGCAGGCGCTATACAGGGCAAACGGTTTCGACGAGGCAGCGCGCGTTGAAGCGGTTCCGCTCTTTGAAGAAAGCAAGAAACACGACTGGGTGCTTTTCACCCGCAAGGTCGCTTGAGACAAAGGCAGGAAACACATGGCTGAGAATTACGACGTCATCGTCATCGGTTCGGGTCCGGGGGGCTATATCGCCGCCATTCGTGCGGCACAGCTGGGTCTCAAGACCGCGGTTGTCGAGCGCGAGCACCTCGCCGGCATCTGCTCCAACTGGGGCTGCATCCCGACCAAGGCGCTGTTGCGCTCCGCCGAAGTCCTGCACTATGCCCAGCATCCGGGCGCCTACGGCATCAAGATCGAAGGCACGGTGACGCCGGACCTGAAGGCGATCGTCGCCCGCTCGCGCGGCATTGCCGAGCGCATGAACGGCGGCGTCGGCTTCCTGATGAAGAAGAACAAGGTCGACGTCATCTGGGGCGAAGCGAAGCTCACGAAGCCGGGCGAAATCGTCGTCGGCAAGTCGACGAAGCCGGTCGTCCAGCCGCAGGCGCCGTTGCCGAAGAACACCAAGGGCGAGGGCACCTACACCGCCAAGCACATCATCATCGCCACCGGCGCCCGTCCGCGCGCGCTTCCGGGCATCGAGCCCGATGGCAAGCTGATCTGGACCTATTTCGAGGCGATGAAGCCTGAGGAAATGCCGAAGTCGCTGCTGGTCATGGGCTCGGGCGCGATCGGCATCGAATTCGCCTCGTTCTACCGCACCATGGGCGTCGAGGTGACGGTTGTCGAAGTCATGCCGAACGTCATGCCGGTGGAAGACGCCGAGATCTCGAACATCGCCAAGAAGCAGTTCGAAAAGCAGGGCATGAAGATCCATCTTCAGGCCAAGGTGACGAAGGTCGAAAAGGCCGCCAATTCGGTCACCGCCCATGTCGAGATGAAGGACGGCAAGGTCGAGAAGATCACCGCCGACCGCATGATCTCGGCCGTCGGCGTCCAGGGCAACATCGAGAACCTCGGTCTCGAAGCGCTGGGGATCAAGACCGACCGCGGCTGCATCGTCATCGACGGCTACGGCAAGACCAACGTTCCGGGCGTCTATGCCATCGGCGACGTTGCCGGCCCGCCGATGCTCGCCCATAAGGCGGAGCACGAAGCCGTCATCTGCGTCGAAAAGATCGCCGGCCTGCCGAATGTCCACCCGATGGACAAGCTGAAGATCCCGGGCTGCACCTATTGCCATCCGCAGGTCGCCTCGGTCGGTCTCACGGAAGCCAAGGCCAAGGAACTCGGCCGCGACATCCGCGTCGGCCGCTTCCCCTTCGTTGCCAACGGCAAGGCGATCGCGCTCGGCGAAGACCAGGGCATGGTCAAGACGATCTTCGACAAGAAGACCGGCGAACTCCTGGGCGCCCACATGGTCGGCGCCGAGGTCACGGAACTGATCCAGGGTTTCGTTGTCGCGATGAACCTCGAGACGACGGAAGAGGACCTGATGCACACCATCTTCCCGCATCCGACGATCTCGGAGACGATGAAGGAAAGCGTGCTCGACGCCTACGGCCGCGCGCTCAACGCGTAAGGCGTGCAGCGCCGGAACTTTTCACGCCCCTTCGGCATTGATAACGGCCTCGTTTTCAATGCATGGAGATCAAGATGAGCGTGAACGGCGTCGGTATTCTGGCTGCGATCATTATCGGCGGTTTGGCCGGGTGGCTCGCGGAAAGGTTCATGAACAGCGACATGGGTCTGTTCATGAACATACTGCTCGGCATCATCGGCGCGGTGGTGCTGAATTTCATCCTGGCGGCCTTCGGCATGGTCTTTGCCGGCTGGGTCGCCTATCTGGTCATCGGCTTCATCGGCGCCTGCCTGCTGATCGCCGTCGGCCGCGCCGTCAAACGATAGCCTGCCGGGCCATCTGCGCTTCCGTCGGGCGTGATATCAAGACGGCCTGACATTTCCGGTCGGGCCGTCTATATAGAGCGAAAATGGTCAACCGGCCTGATGCCGGCCCGCCGCGACGAGGAAGACAGTATGGTAACGGTGTTCGATGCCGTCTCTGACCGGGCGCAACGCGTCCGCCACCCGGAAAAGGCGCACAAGCCCGATACGGAAGTGATGCGCAAGCCCGAGTGGATCCGCGTGAAGGCGCCGATGTCCAAGGGCTACCAGGAGACGCGCGATCTGGTGCGGTCGCACAAGCTCGTCACGGTTTGTGAAGAGGCCGGCTGCCCGAACATCGGCGAATGCTGGGACAAGAAGCACGCCACCTTCATGATCATGGGCGAGATCTGTACCCGCGCCTGCGCCTTCTGCAACGTCGCGACCGGCAAGCCGAATGCGCTCGACATGGAAGAGCCCGCCAATATCGCCAAGGCCGTCAAGCAGATGGGCCTGTCCCACGTTGTCATCACCTCGGTCGACCGGGACGATCTGGCTGACGGTGGCGCCGAGCACTTCGAAAAGGTCATTTGGGCGATCCGCGAGGCGTCGCCGACGACCACCATCGAAATCCTGACGCCGGACTTCCTGAAGAAGCCGGGCGCGCTTGAACGCGTCGTTGCCGCCAAGCCCGACGTTTTCAACCACAACATGGAAACGGTGCCGGGCAACTATCTGACCGTACGCCCGGGTGCGCGTTACTTCCACTCCGTCCGCCTGCTGCAACGGGTGAAGGAACTGGATCCGACCATGTTCACCAAGTCCGGCATCATGGTCGGCCTCGGTGAGGAGCGCAACGAAGTGCTGCAGCTGATGGACGACCTGCGCACGGCCGATGTCGACTTCCTGACGATCGGTCAGTATCTGCAGCCGACCCGCAAGCACCACAAGGTCGAGGCGTATGTGACGCCGGAGGAGTTCAAGTCCTATGAGACCGTCGCCTACACCAAGGGCTTCCTGATGGTTTCGTCTAGCCCGCTGACGCGCTCGTCGCACCACGCCGGCGACGACTTCGCCCGCCTGCGTGCCGCCCGCGAAAAGAAGCTGGCTGCTGTGGCAAGCTAAGGCCCGGTCTTTCGATGCATTGGAAACTCCGGCTTCACGCCGGAGTTTCGCGTTTGAGATTGTTCTTCCCGAAACCTTCCGGGGGTTCTGATGGAGCAGCCGTCAAAACCGGCAAGTGTCAACTATGTCGACGATGCCGCCGCCATTGATCATATTCGCAGGGCCAGACGCATCCTTGTTGTCGGTTGCTCCGGCGGGGGCAAGTCGACGCTTTCGCAGAAACTGGCCCAGCAATTCCAGTTGACCTATATCTCGATCGATCGCGATATCCTTTGGCTGCCGGGTTGGGTGCAGCGTGGCGGTGCCGAGCAGCGCCAGCGCATTATCGAGAGGGTTGCCGGCGAACGCTGGATCATGGACGGCACCGGTCCATCCACATTCGATATCCGCGTGCCGAGAAGCGACATCGTCATCTGGGTGCGCATGCCACGACTTCTGTGCGTGTGGGGCGTTGTTACCCGCTGGCTGAAGCACTTCGGGCGCACCCGTCCAGAAATGGCGCCGGGCTGCATCGAGAAGATCGATCGCGAGTTTCTCGAATTCATCTGGACCTTCGAGGAGAAGTTCTCGCCGCGTATCGTCGCGGGTCTTGCGGAGCATGGCCCTGATGTGCCGGTCCTACAGTTGAAATCGCGGCGCCAAATGTCGCGGCTTCTTGATCTTCTTTGCCTGCCAGCTTAACTCCAAGCCATGCCGCATTTCGAAACCAACCACGTCGTCAAGCACACCGCAGACCAGATGTTCGATCTCGTCGCCGACGTCGAACAGTATCCGCAGTTCCTGCCGCTCTGCGAGGCGCTGACGGTGCGCTCGCGCAAGGAGCGGGACGGCAAGGTGCTGCTGCTCGCCGACATGACCGTCGGCTACAAGGCGATCCGTGAGACCTTCACGACCCAGGTGCTGTTGAACAAGGCAGAGCGGACGATCGACGTCAAATATATCGACGGGCCGTTCAAGTATCTCGACAACCGCTGGCGTTTCGAGCCATCGGGCGAGGGGCAATCGAACGTGCATTTCGACATCGACTACGAGTTCAAGAGCCGCATTCTCGGCGCGCTGATGGGCTCGATGTTCGATCGCGCGTTTCGCATGTTTTCCGACGCCTTCGAAAAGCGCGCCGATACCATCTATTCGGCCTGAGCGATCTGCATCAGCATGTCGAGTGCTGTGCGCACCGTCGCAAGCCTGACGTTGCTGCGGCCGATATCGCCGTAACGCATTTCCCGGTGCAGCAGCGCGCCGTTTCGGCCGGCTGCGGCGAGATGCACCAGCCCGACAGGTTTCTCGACCGACCCGCCACTCGGCCCGGCAATGCCCGTCACGGCCACCGCGAAATCGGCGCCCGAATGCCGTACGGCGCCTTGCGCCATCCCGATCGCCGTCTGACGCGAGACGGCGCCATGGGTGGTTAGCGTTGCCGTCTCGAAGCCGAGCATCGCGACTTTCGCTTCATTGGAATAGGTGACGAAACCGCGATCGACGACGGCGGACGAGCCTGAGATCTCGGTCAGCGCAGCGGCGATCAGGCCGCCGGTGCAGGATTCGGCCGTCGCGACCTTGAACCCCTTGACGGCGAATGCGGCGATGATCTGTCCGGCCTGGACTTCGATATCGGCGGGCCACATCAGGCGAGGTTCCCGTAGACGACGGTCGCCGTCGCGATCGCGGCGATGCCTTCGTCGCGACCGACGAAACCGAGGCGTTCGTTGGTGGTCGCCTTGACCGAGCAGCGGTCGAGCGAGATGCCCAGCATGTCCGCAAGGTTCTCGCGCATCGTCAGGCGATGCGGGCCGACTTTCGGCGCCTCGGCGATCAGCGAGATGTCGGCGTTGGTGATGATGCCGCCGCGCTCGCGCACGATCCTGGCGGCATGCTCCAGGAAGATGCGCGATGGCGCGCCCTTCCATTGCGGATCCGACGGCGGAAAATGATCGCCGATATCGCCGGCGCCGCAAGTCGCGAGCAGCGCGTCGGTGAGCGCATGCAGCGCCACGTCGGCGTCTGAATGGCCGGAGAGCTTCTTGGTGTGCGGGATGAAGACGCCGCAGAGCGTGACCCCGTCGCCCTCGACCAGCTGGTGCACGTCGTAGCCGTTGCCGGTGCGCACGTCTGGCAGCGTGCCCCGCTTGAGTTTCTCGTCGGCCATGGCGATGTCCCTTCTCAGTGTCAGTTTGACGTTGTCGACCGTGCCTTCGACCAGAACCACCTTGTGGCCGGCCCATTCGGCGATCGAGGCGTCGTCGGTGAAATCCGTACGGCCGCTCTTTGCGGCGTCCCTGTGGGCCGAGAGGATGGCCTGCAGTTCGAAGGTCTGCGGTGTCTGGGCGCCGTAAAGTCCCTCGCGCGGCACTGTTTCGACCACGATGCCGTCCTTGCCAGCGCGCTTCAGCGTGTCAGAAACGGCGACGGCCGGCAGCGCGGCCTTGGCGCCGTCGGCAAGGGCTCCAGCGCAGCGTCCAAGCAGTGCGTGGTCAGCGAAGGGGCGGACCGCATCCTGGATCATCACGTTACGGGAACCGGTTATCGCAAGGGCTTCCAGGCCGGCAAGAACCGACATCTGCCGTGTTGCCCCACCATGGACCACGATGACCTCTCCGACCATGGAACGCCTGCGCGCGGCATCAAACAGATCTTCGTCATCCGGATGGATGACGACGACGATCGGGCCAGTGCCCGGCCATGTCGCGAAAGTGTCAAGCGTATGGGCGATAACGGGGCGGTCGCCGATGGTTCGATATTGCTTCGGGCCCTCTGCCGATTGGCCGGCGCGTTCGCCGCGTCCCGCCGCAACGATCACCACGCCGCACTTGAGCTGTTCTTGAGGCTGCATCTTCTGTATGAGGTCCCGCATTCGCCGATCTTCGCCGTGGTGTACCGCGAAGGGTCGTGCTTTGCCAGCGCGGCATAATTCCGTGGATCGAAATCGGTCGTGGGGACACGCCGCAGGCCCTAGACCTGCAGCGACCTTGGCGCGCAACGAGCGACGTGCGGCGCTGTAAGTCAGGAAAATTGCGCGAAGCGCCGAAATCGGCTTGGCAAGGTTGAGAACAATGTCTAAAAATAGTGCAGGAACAACATGTGCCTGAAAGATATGCATTTGCCAATTCCGGCTCTCTCGTCTCCGTTTCGCATCGGACATGTCGACATCCGTAACCGGGTGGCGCTCGCGCCGATGTCTGGGGTTACCGATCTGCCGTTCCGGCGGCTTGCCTGGCGCTTTGGCGCGGGCTTCGTCGTGACCGAAATGGTGGCGAGCCGCGAACTGGTCGGCAACGCCCAGGAATCCTGGGCGCGGCTGAAGAACTCCGGCATCAAGCCGCATATCGTCCAGCTGGCTGGCCGCGAGGCCCATTGGATGGTGGAAGCCGCAAAGATTGCGGCAGACAATGGCGCCGACATCATCGACATCAACATGGGCTGCCCCGCCAAGAAGGTCACGGGTGGCTATTCCGGGTCGGCGCTGATGCGCGATCCCGATCACGCGCTGTCGCTGGTCGAAGCGACCGTCAATGCCGTCGATGTGCCGGTCACGCTGAAGATGCGGCTCGGCTGGGACGAAAATTCGCTCAATGCGCCGCTGATCGCCAGCCGCGCCGAAGCGGCTGGCGTCAAGGCGATCACCGTGCATGGCCGCACGCGCATGCAGTTCTACAACGGCAAGGCGGACTGGGATGCGATCCGGCGGGTTCGCGAGGTCATCACCGTGCCGCTGGTCGCCAACGGCGATGTCGAAACGGTCGCCGATGCCGAGGAAATCCTTCGCCGATCCGGCGCCGATGCCGTGATGGCAGGGCGCTCGTCGCAGGGCCGTCCGTGGCATATCGGTCTTCTCGCCGGTTCCGTCGCACACCCCAAGCAGGCGGAAGTCGCCGATATCTTCTCGGAACATTATGAAATGATGCTCGAATTCTATGGTGTCGAGGTCGGCCTGCGCCATGCGCGCAAGCATGTGGCCTGGTATCTGGACCGCTTCGCACCCGGCGTGGCCGGGACCGACAAGGCGGCCATCCTGACATCGGCCGATCCCCGTTTTGTCAGCGCGAAAGCAGACGCTGCAATACGCGAGGCAGTGCCGGCAAAGACGCAAGGTGCGGTGGCTGCAGAAGGGCTTGCCGCATGACGGAGAAGTCGATCCCTGCGAATGCGCCCGCCAATGGTCTGTCGATGGCGGTTCTGAACGCCATTCAAAACCCGGTGATTCTCGTCGATGCCAATGGCCTTGTGGCCTTCGCCAATTGGGAGGCCGAGTCGTTTTTCGGCGCCAGTGCCAGCCACCTGGCGCGTCACAATATCAGCGCCTTCATTCCGTTCGGCAGCCCGCTCCTGACCTTGATCGAGCAGGTCCGCGAGCGCAGGGCGCCGGTCAACGAGTATCGTGTCGATCTGAGTTCGCCGCGTCTCGGTGCCGACAAGCTGGTCGATCTCTACGTTGCGCCTGTCTTGTCCGAGCCGGGTGCGGTCGTCGTCGTCTTCCAGGAACGCTCGATGGCCGACAAGATCGACCGGCAATTGACCCACCGCGGCGCTGCCCGTTCGGTGACAGGGCTCGCCTCGATGCTCGCACATGAGATCAAGAACCCGCTCTCGGGTATCCGCGGTGCCGCGCAATTGCTGGAAACGTCGGCCAGCGACGAAGACCGGGCGCTGACGCGGCTGATCTGCGACGAGACCGACCGCATCGTTTCGCTGGTTGACCGCATGGAGGTGTTTTCCGACGAGCGCCCGGTGGACCGCGTGCCGCTCAACATCCATTCGGTCCTTGACCACGTCAAGGCGATCGCCAAGGCGGGTTTTGCCCGGCACATCAAGTTCTCCGAGAACTATGACCCTTCCCTGCCGCCGGTTCACGCCAATCGCGATCAGCTGGTCCAGGTGTTTCTGAACCTGATCAAGAACGCCGCCGAGGCGATTGGCGAGCGCGTAGACGGCGAGATCGTGCTGACGACAGCGTACCGGCCGGGCATCCGCCTGTCGGTCGCCGGCACGCGCGAGAAGATCTCGCTGCCGCTGGAGTTCTGCGTGCATGACAATGGCCCGGGCGTGCCGCAGGACCTGTTGCCGCTGCTCTTTGATCCCTTCATCACCACCAAGACCAACGGTTCCGGCCTAGGGCTCGCCCTGGTCGCCAAGATCATCGGCGGCCATGGCGGCATCGTCGAATGTGACAGCCAGCAGAACCGTACCACGTTCCGCGTCCTGATGCCGGCCTCCAAGGGCATGGCGGCGGATGAAGACGACATGCCCATGACAAAAGGAAACCTTGCATGACGGGTGCCACGATCCTCGTCGCGGATGACGATGCCGCCATTCGTACCGTCCTCAACCAGGCACTGAGCCGTGCCGGCTACGATGTGCGCATCACCTCCAATGCCGCGACGCTGTGGCGCTGGATCGCAGCGGGCGATGGCGATCTGGTTGTGACCGACGTGGTCATGCCCGACGAGAACGCCTTCGATCTCCTGCCGCGCATCAAGAAGGCGAGACCCGATCTGCCCGTGCTGGTCATGAGCGCCCAGAACACCTTCATGACGGCGATCAAGGCCTCGGAAAAAGGGGCCTACGACTACCTTCCGAAACCCTTCGACCTGACCGAGCTGATCGGCATCATTGGCCGGGCGCTGGCGGAACCCAAGCGCCGCCCGGCAAGGCTCGACGACGACACCCAGGACGGCATGCCGCTCGTCGGGCGCTCGGCGGCGATGCAGGAGATCTACCGGGTGCTGGCGCGGCTGATGCAGACGGACCTGACCTTGATGATCACCGGCGAGTCCGGGACCGGCAAGGAGCTTGTTGCCCGCGCGCTGCACGACTACGGCAAGCGCCGCAATGGCCCGTTCGTCGCGATCAACATGGCGGCGATCCCGCGCGATCTGATCGAATCGGAACTGTTCGGCCACGAGAAAGGCGCCTTCACCGGCGCGCAGATGCGCTCCACCGGCCGCTTCGAGCAGGCCGAGGGCGGCACGCTGTTCCTCGATGAAATCGGCGACATGCCGATGGATGCGCAGACGCGCCTGCTGCGCGTGCTGCAGCAAGGCGAGTACACCACGGTCGGTGGGCGCACGCCGATCCGCTCCGACGTGCGCATCGTTGCCGCCACCAACAAGGATCTCAAGCAGTCGATCAATCAGGGGCTGTTCCGCGAAGACCTCTATTACCGCCTGAACGTCGTGCCGCTGCGCCTGCCGCCGCTGCGCGACCGCGCCGAGGATATTCCGGACCTGGTGCGCCACTTCGTACAGCAGGCGGAAAAGGAAGGTCTTGATGTCAAGCGCTTCGACCACGAGGCGCTGGAACTGATGAAGGCGCATCCCTGGCCGGGCAACGTGCGCGAACTGGAAAACCTCATCCGGCGCCTGACGGCACTTTATCCACAGGATGTGATCACCCGCGAGATCATCGAAAACGAGCTGCGCTCGGAGATCCCCGACAGCCCGATCGAGAAGGCGGCGGCGCGGCCAGGTTCGCTGACGATTTCCCAGGCGGTCGAGGAAAACATGCGCCAGTATTTCGCAAGCTTTGGCGATACCTTGCCACCGGCCGGCCTCTACGATCGCGTGCTCGCGGAAATGGAGTATCCGCTCATTCTCGCAGCCCTGACGGCCACCCGCGGCAACCAGATCAAGGCCGCCGATCTGCTCGGGCTCAACCGTAACACCCTGCGCAAGAAGATCCGCGAACTCGGCGTTTCGGTCTATCGCAGCTCACGCAGCGCTTGACTTGGTCACGCCCACCGTTGCATTTTCGCCACAATGCGTTGCTTGAACGTGTGATGGCCGCCGAATCGCGCGTTGTTGCCGTCCCTTCAATCGATTTGACCCGGTTGATCTGATCCGGGCGCAGAAGCGCGACGGCCTATTTGGGTGGCGAGGTCAGCCTTTGACCAGAGAATGCAAGCAAGTAATGCCGTCGCCGGCTGGCGCCGGTGGGGGGAACGCTTTTCATGGTGGACGCAATGGCCTTGCCGCTGGGCACAGATGAAGGACTGGCGGCGCAGGATCGACGCGCGTCCTTCGCCCTGCCGGGCCTCATGCTGGCGACCGGCGCACTGGTCTGCGCAACCGTCTCGCTGCTCGTTCTTCTCGGGCTGACGCCGATCAAGCTCGAGCGCAACGTCGTCATCGCCTGTGCGGCGATCAACAGCCTCTTCGTTGTCGGCCTGATCTATCTCATCGCCCGCGAAATCCTCCGGTTGCTGCGCGCGCGCAGCAAGGGGCGGGCGGCCGCGCGCCTGCATGTTCGCATCGTCGCGCTGTTCTCGATCGTCGCGATCACGCCCGCGGTTCTCGTGGCAATCTTCGCCAGCATCACGCTCGATGTCGGCCTTGATCGCTGGTTCTCGCTGAGGACCCAGGCGATCGTTCGCTCATCGATCAACGTCGCACAGGCCTATGTGCTGGAAAATGCCAGCTACCTCCAGGGCCAGACGGTGTCGATGGCCAATGACCTCGAGCGCAACCGCCAACTCTACAGCCTCGACCGCACCGGCTTCATGGAACTGATGACCCGGCAGGCGCGCGGGCGCGGCATGCTCGGCGCCTTTCTCGTTCGCGCGGACGGCAGCGCCATTGTCCAGGCGAACATCTCGACCGATCGGCCATTGCCGGCCATTCCGCCGGATGCGCTGAAAAGCTCCGTCTCCGGTCAGCCGACGCTGATCCCGCCCGGGATCACGAACCTCGTCGGCGCCGTCATCCCGCTCGACGACATTCCCGGTACCTTTCTCTACACGGTGCGCAACGTCGATCCCGAGGTTATGCGCTCGCTGCGGCTGATGGAAGAAAACACCGCCGAGTACAAGATGCTGGAGGCGGGGCGAACCTTTACGCAGATCGCCTTCGGCGTGCTCTATATCGGCTTCGCGCTCATCGTTCTCTTGGCTGCGATCTGGACGGCGATTGCGGTTGCCGACCGGATCGTGCGGCCGATCCGGCAGTTGATCGGCGCCGCCGACAGCGTCGCCTCGGGCAATCTCGATGTCGTCGTGCCGGTGCGCGCCGTCGATGGTGACGTCGGCAACCTCTCGCGCACCTTCAACAAGATGGTATCGGAAATCCGCAGCCAGCAGGAACAGATCCTGGAGGCCAAGGACGAGGTGGATCACCGCAGCCGCTTCATCGAAGCGGTGCTGTCGGGTGTGACCGCTGCCGTCATCGGCGTCGGCCGCGATCGGCAGATCACCATCGCAAACCCGTCGTCGGAAGAGTTCTTGAAGAAGGCGGCGCCGGACCTGGTGGGCGCCGACCTTAGAAAAATGGCGCCCGAGATCGAAGAGGTGCTGGTGGAGGCCGAAGGGCGCCACCGCAACGATTACCGCAAGCAGATCAACGTGATGCGCGGCGGCACCGAGCGGACGCTGAACGTTCAGGTGACGCGCGAGGAGGGCGGCGAGGCAAACGAGTCCTACGTCATCACCATCGATGACATCACCGACCTCGTCATCGCCCAGCGCTCCACCGCCTGGGCGGACGTCGCGCGCCGCATCGCGCACGAGATCAAGAACCCGCTGACGCCGATCCAGCTTTCGGCCGAGCGCCTGAAGCGCCGCTATGGCAAGCAGATCAACCCGGACGACAAGCAAGTGTTCGACCAGTGCACGGATACGATCGTGCGCCAGGTGGAAGACATCGGCCGCATGGTCGACGAGTTCTCGGCCTTCGCGCGCATGCCGAAGCCGACAAAAGAAAAGGCCGATCTCCGCGCGATCCTGAAGGACGCGATGTTCCTGCGCGAGATGGGCAACAATCACATCGATTTCGTACGCGACCTTGGCGAAGAGCCGCTCGACGGCCTGTTTGACGGGCGCATGCTCGGCCAGGCGTTCGGCAACATCGTCAAGAACGCCGTCGAATCGATCGAGGCCGTGCCGGCCGACGCCGTTCGCGGCAAGCCGACGATCGTCGCGCGGGCACGGACGGACGCGGCGACCGGGCGCTTCGTTGTCGACATCATCGACAACGGCAAGGGCCTGCCGACGGAAAACCGGCACCGCATTCTGGAGCCATACATGACGATGCGCGAGAAGGGCACGGGCCTCGGTCTCGCCATCGTCAAGAAGATCATCGAGGACCACGGCGGACAATTGGAATTGCACGATGCACCGGCTGAATACGACGGCGGTGTCGGAGCGATGATCCGCGTGGTCCTTCCGCCTGCCGGAGAGACCGGGGGCGAAGAAAGCTTGAAGGATAAGGGTACGAGCGATGGCCGCTGATATTCTGGTAGTGGACGATGAGGAAGATATCCGCGAGATCGTGTCGGGTATCCTCTCCGACGAAGGGCACGAGACCCGCACCGCCTTCGACAGCGACAGTGCGCTGGCCGCCATCAGCGACCGCGTGCCGCGCCTGGTGTTCCTCGACATCTGGATGCAGGGGAGCAGGCTCGATGGCCTGGCGCTGCTGGACGAGATCAAGGGACGGCACCCGGACCTTCCCGTCGTCATGATTTCCGGTCACGGCAACATCGAGACCGCGGTCAACGCCATCAAGCGCGGCGCCTATGATTTCATCGAGAAGCCGTTCAAGGCAGACCGTCTGATCCTGATCGCCGAGCGGGCGCTCGAAAACTCCAAGCTCAAGCGCGAGGTGTCGGAACTCAAGAAGAAGTCCGGCGATCCCGTGGAACTGATCGGCACGTCCGTCGCCGTATCGCAGCTTCGTCAGACGATCGAGAAGGTGGCGCCGACAAACAGCCGCATCATGATCCAGGGACCGTCCGGCTCCGGCAAGGAGTTGGTCGCGCGGATGATGCATCGCAAGTCGACCCGTTCGACCGGTCCGTTCGTGGCGTTGAATGCGGCGGCGATCACGCCGGACCGCATGGAGATTGCACTCTTCGGAACCGAGGGAACGCCGGGGCAGCCACGCCGCACCGGCGCGCTCGAGGAGGCCCATGGCGGCATTCTCTACCTCGACGAAGTCGGCGAAATGCCGCGCGAAACGCAAAACAAGATCCTGCGCGTTCTCGTAGACCAGCAATTCGAGCGCGTGGGGGGCACCAAGCGCGTCAAGGTGGATGTTCGCATCATCTCGTCGACCGCCTACAATCTCGAAAACATGATCTCCGAGGGCCTGTTCCGCGAAGATCTGTTCCACCGGCTGGCCGTTATCCCGGTGCGCGTGCCGGCGCTCGCCGAGCGTCGGGAGGACATCCCGTTCCTCGTCGACATGTTCATGCGCCAGGTGAGCGAGCAGGCCGGCATCCGTCCGCGCAAGATCGGCGACGATGCGCTCGCCGTCCTTCAGGCGCACGACTGGCCCGGAAACATCCGCCAGCTGCGCAACAACATCGAGCGCCTGATGATCCTTGCCCGCAGCGACGGTCCCGACACGCCGATCTCGGCCGATATGCTGCCGACGGAAGTGGGCGACACGCTGCCAAAGATCTCCGCCCAGGGCGATCAGCACATCATGACGCTGCCATTGCGCGAGGCTCGCGAAATGTTCGAGCGTGATTATCTGATCGCGCAGATCAACCGATTCGGCGGCAACATTTCGCGCACGGCGGAGTTTGTCGGCATGGAGCGGTCGGCCTTGCATCGCAAGCTCAAGTCGCTGGGCGTCTGACCGGTCCTCCCGGTGAAAACGCCCGCGCTTCCAGGTGAAAGAACGACATGAAGGTAGTCATTTGCGGCGCGGGCCAGGTCGGATACGGCATCGCCGAGCGGCTGGCGCAGGAAGATAACGACGTGTCGGTGATCGATACGTCTGCAGCTTTGATCGCCAACATCACCGAAAGCCTCGATGTGCGCGGCTATGTCGGCCACGGGGCGCACCCGGACGTGCTGGCGAAAGCCGGGGCCGACCAGGCCGACATGCTGATCGCGGTCACGCTCTCCGACGAGGTCAACATCGTCGCCTGTGAAGTGGCGCATGCAATCTTCAACGTGCCAACGAAGGTTGCGCGTATCCGCGCGCAGAGCTATCTCGCGCCGGAATATTCAAACCTGTTCTCGCGCGAAAACGTGCCGATCGACGTCACCATCTCGCCCGAAGTCGAGGTCGGGCGGCTGGTGCTCAGGCGCATTTCCTTCCCCGGCGCCATCGATGTGGTGCGCTTCGCCGACGATCGCGTCGCCATGGTGGCGTTCGAATGCCTGGAAGATTGCCCTGTTGTCGGAACACCGCTGCAGCAGTTGAGCGAGCTTTTCCCCGACCTGCTGGCGACCGTTACCGGCATTTTCCGCAACGGCAAGGTGCTTGTGCCGCATTCCGACGATCAGCTGCAGGCAGGTGATATCGCCTATGTGGTGTGCGATCGGGATCACGCCCGCAGGACGCTTGCGCTCTTCGGCCATGAAGAGCAGGAAGCCCGACGCATCATCATCTTCGGTGGCGGCAATGTCGGGTACTTCGTCGCCAAGGCGATCGAGGAACACCAGCCGCGTACACGGGTGAAGCTGATCGAAAGCGACCGCGACCGGGCGGTGATGATGGCCGACAAGCTCAGCAACACGGTTGTGCTCAACGGCTCGGCGATGGACCAGCGGATCCTGACGCAGGCCGATGTCCAGGACGCCGATCTTGTGGTGGCGCTGACGAACAACGACCAGATCAACATTCTCGGCAGCATGATGGCCAAGCGGCTTGGAGCAAAGTCGACGCTTGTGCTGATCAACGAGCCGTCGTACCAGGATTTTGCCGGCACCGCCGGGGTCGACGCCTATATCAACCCGCGCGCAGTGACGATTTCGCGCGTGCTCCAGCATGTCCGCAAGGGACGTATCCGTTCCGTCTACGCGGTGCAGAAGGGCATGGCCGAAGTGATCGAGGCCGAGGCGCTGGAAACGTCGCCCCTCGTCGGCAAGGCGCTGCGCGACCTCGAGCTGCCGGAAGGCATCCGCATCGGCGCACTCTATCGCGACAAGACCTTCATTCGCCCGGATGGCGGCACCCGGATCAAGGCGAAAGATCGTGTCGTGCTCTTTGCTGCGGCCGATGCCGTTCGTCACGTCGAACAGCTCTTCCGCGTCAGCATCCAGTATTTCTAGGGGCGGGCGATGTCGAGAATTGCCTATGTCAATGGCGCCTATCTGCCGCATGCGCGGGCCGGCGTCCACATCGAGGATCGCGGATACCAGTTCGCGGACGGTGTCTACGAGGTTTGCGAGGTGCGTCACGGCTTCATCGTCGACCTCACCCGGCACCTGGATCGTCTCGATCGCTCGCTTGGCGAACTGCGCATCGACCGGCCGATGAGCCGCGCGGCGCTCGTCCACGTGATCCGTGAGGTGCTCAGGCGCAACCGGGTTCGCAACGGTCTGTTTTACCTGCAGGTCACCCGTGGCACGGCGCGCCGCGACCACGTCTTTCCCGTCGGCGCCACACCGTCGGTCGTGGTGACGGCCAAGCGTACGGACGCCGAGGCGATCGCTCGCAAGGCTACACACGGGATTGCGGCAATCACCGTGCCCGAGAACCGCTGGGATCGCGTCGACATCAAGTCGGTCGGCCTCCTGCCCAACGTGCTCGCCCGCCAGAAGGCGAAGGAGGAGGGCGCTCAGGAAGCGATTTTCGTGGATGCCGATGGTACGGTGAAGGAGGGGGCCGCCACCAATGTCTGGATCGTCGATCGCAACGGTACGCTGCGCACGCGCCCGGCCGACCATGGCATCCTGAAGGGAATCACCCGGACGACACTCATGGATGTCGCCGTGCGGCTTGGGCTTGCGGTCGAGGAGAGGACTTTCTCGGTGGAGGAGATGCTCGCGGCGCGCGAGGTCTTCATTACGGCCGCCACCAGCATCTGCTTTCCGGTCATTTCAGTCGACCGCAGACCGATCGGCAACGGTCATCCGGGAAGCATAGCACAGAATATTCGTGAAGCCTTTTTCGGCGTTGCGGAAAAGACATTGATTTGATACCAAACTTAGACGAGGCGTCGGGGAAGGTACTTGTGGCGCCTCGGATTGAAAAATTCGACAAAAATGCACCGGCGCGAAACGCCGGCAAATAAGAAAGAAGCGGCGCGATGGCGGAACGTTCTCAGAACTTGCAGGATCTTTTTCTCAACACGGTCCGCAAGCAAAAGATTTCTTTGACAATTTTTCTTATCAACGGTGTCAAGCTCACGGGCGTCGTGACCTCGTTTGACAACTTCTGCGTTCTCCTGCGTCGCGATGGCCATTCGCAGCTGGTTTACAAGCACGCAATCTCGACCATCATGCCCGGCCAGCCGCTGCAGATGTTCGAGAACGAAGAAGCAGCATCCTGACGGGACGTTAGGCACATTACCAAGCGTGATTCAAAATCGTCGTCGATCATACCGGAGCTCGAGAAGCTCCGCGACGACATGCGTGCGGTTGTCATCGTTCCGGTCTTGAAGAAGACCGGACGACAGTCCGCTGAGATTCTTGCCGCAGCGACGACGCGCTCGGACGAAAGCCGCCTCGAAGAGGCGACGGGTCTGGCGATGGCGATCGACCTTGAGGTCGTGCACGGGGCCATTGTCCCGGTGTCGGCGCCGAAACCGGGCACCTTGCTCGGCAGCGGCAAGATCGAGGAAATCGGCCATATCCTCGTCGAGCTCGATGCCGGACTGGTGATCGTCGATCACCCGCTGACGCCGGTGCAGCAGCGCAATCTCGAGAAGGAATGGAACGCCAAGGTCATCGACCGGACCGGCCTCATTCTCGAGATCTTCGGACGCCGCGCTTCCACCAAGGAAGGCACGCTGCAGGTCGACCTTGCGCATCTCAACTACCAGAAGGGCCGCCTGGTTCGAAGCTGGACCCACCTTGAACGCCAGCGCGGCGGCGGTGGCTTCATGGGCGGCCCGGGCGAAACCCAGATCGAAGCGGACCGGCGCTTGCTACAGGACCGCATCGTCAAGCTTGAGCGCGAATTGGAGCAGGTGCGCCGCACACGGCAGCTGCATCGCTCCAAGCGCAAGAAGGTGCCGCATCCGATCGTCGCGCTCGTCGGCTATACCAATGCCGGAAAGTCGACCTTGTTCAATCGCATGACCGGGGCAGGGGTCCTCGCCGAGGACATGCTGTTTGCGACACTCGATCCGACGCTGCGGCGGCTCAAGCTGCCGCATGGCCGCATGGTCATTCTCTCCGACACCGTCGGCTTCATTTCCGATCTGCCGACGCATCTCGTCGCCGCATTCCGGGCGACGCTCGAAGAGGTGCTGGAGGCGGACCTGATCCTGCATGTGCGCGATCTTTCCGATCCCGACAACCAGGCACAGGCGAGCGACGTCCTGAGGATCCTTGCCGATCTCGGTATCGACGAGAAGGAAGCCTCCGAGCGCCTGATCGAGGTCTGGAACAAGATCGACCGGCTCGATGCGGAATCGCGCGAGGCGCTGCAGGGCAAGGCCGCGACCTCGGACAATACGGTCGCGCTGTCGGCGATATCTGGCGAAGGCGTCGACGAACTGCTCGCCGAAATCGGTCGCCGTCTTTCGGGCGTTCTGACCGACTGCACCGTCGTGCTCGGCATCGATCAATTGCAGCTTTTGCCGTGGGTCTATCAGCACGCCATCGTCGATGGCCGCGAGGATCTGGAGGACGGGCGCGTGAGCCTGGATCTCAGGCTGACGGAAAACGAGGCCTCCGACCTGGAGCGTCGCCTCGGCAACGGGCCGAAGCCCGTCGAGGAAGACTGGTGAGCCTCAACAGGGCCGTCTGCAATTCGTGAAAATTCGAAAGGGGCGCTATCAGGCGCCCTTTTGTTGTTTCAGCCGAGCTGCCGCTCGATTGCCTTTGCAGCCTGCCAAAGCTCTTCCATCCGCTCCAGCGTTGCGCTGTCGAGCGTTTCGCCACCCGCCTCAAGCTCGCGCTCGATATGGGAAAAGCGACGGCGGAACTTGGTGTTGGTGCCGCGCAGCGCCATCTCCGGGTCGGCCCCGACATGGCGGCCGATGTTGACGACGGCAAAGATCAGGTCGCCCAGTTCGTCGCTGACCTTGGCGCGATCCTTCTCGCGCAGCGCCTGGCGCAGTTCGCCGATTTCCTCTTCGATCTTGTCGAGGATCGGCTCGGGCTCCGACCAGTCGAAGCCGACCTTGGCCGCCCGTTCCTGCAGCTTCAGCGCTTCCACGAGGGCGGGAAACGAACGCTGCACCGAGCCGAGATGGCTCGCGATGCCATCCGGCGCAAATCCACTCTGCGTGCGCCGCGCCTGGCGCTCCGCCTTTTCAGCCTGCTTGATCTGATCCCATTGCAGCTTCACCGCCTCGGGTGTGTCGGCGTCGGAGCGGGCAAAGACGTGCGGGTGGCGGCGGATCATCTTGCGGGTGACGGCTTCCACGACGTCGCCGAACTCGAAGTCGCCGGCTTCTTCCGCCATGCGCGCGTGAAAGACCACCTGCAAAAGCAGGTCGCCGAGTTCGTCGCACAGGTCATGCATGTCGCCGCGCTCGATGGCGTCGGCGACCTCGTAGGCTTCCTCGATCGTATAGGGCTTGATCGTCTCGAAGGTCTGGACGATGTCCCAGGGGCAGCCGGTCTCCGGCTGGCGGAGGGCGGCCATGATGTCGAGCAGGCGATGAATTTCTTTTGAAGGTTCCATGGGCATCAGTTCAACGGAATGGCGTTCTCGTCCTTGCCCGACTGGTATCTGTCGGAAAGGTTCTGGTAGCGTGCGCGGATACGGGCATCCTGGGCGGCGAGCCGAGCGCTGGTTTCGGCGTCGCCATGCTCCGACAGTTCGGCAATGGAGGCCGAATGCCAGAAGGCGTTGTCCTTGGCGTAACCGCCGGGCTCAAGCCGAAAGACCTCTTTCAGGATCCTCAGGTCATGCGGGATGGCGAACGAGTCGCGGGAATCCTCGTGGCTGAAGAAATAGTAGAAATTGTCGAACCCGGCCCAGGTGATGGCCGACAGGCACATGGAGCACGGCTCATGGGTCGACAGGAAGATGAGCTCGCGGGTGTCAAGCTTCTCCGCCATCTCGTAGAATCGCTTCAACGTGTGGACTTCACCGTGCCACAGCGGGTTTTCCGTCTCATTGTTGGTTTCTGCGAGAACGAGCGACAGATCGGACTTGCGCAGGATGGCGGCGCCGAACACCTTGTTGCCGGCGGCGACGCCCTTTTCCGTGAGCGGCAGGATGTCCTTTTCGATCACGGTCAGCAGCCGTTCGGCGAGTTCCGTCTGGGTCATGTCATCTGTCTCCGGAGGTCGGTGTCGGCATTTAACGGAGGTTGCCCTTTGGGCGCAATGGTCGCGCGGGCACTGCGTTTTAGCAGCCCCGGAGATATTTGCTCAAAATGGTGCACCGCCGAGCAAAACAATACGGGACCGCAAAGGCATTGAAATTTCTGTTTCTTCAATTGTCGTGCCCCATAAGGGATATTCGCCGAGCCTGTAGAAGGAACGACCGCCAGATCATGACGCAGCAGCTCGCCGTTTTCCCTGCATTTTTTCGTGTCGCGCAAAAGCGCGTTGCGGTCTTCGGCAATGGCGACGAAGCCTTCGCCAAGGTGCGGCTGCTCTTGAACACCGAAGCGTCGATCGTTGTTTTTGCTGACGATCCTGAAGCGGAATTTGCGCGATACCTCAACGAGCGTGGCGTCGAGCATGTTCGGGCGACCTTCGCGCCCGAACAGCTGGATGGTGCCATTCTCGCCTTTGCCGCGACCGGCAACGCTGCCGAAGATCGTCTGATCGTAAGCGCGGCGCGCGCCCAGAAAATCCCCGCCAATGCGGTCGACCAGCCCGACTATTGCGATTTCTTCACGCCCGCGCTCGTCAATCGGGCGCCTGTCGCCGTTGCGATCGGCACGGAAGGGGCCGGCCCGGTGCTCGCCCAGATGATCCGCGCCCAGATCGACCAGTTGCTTTCGCCGTCGCTCGGCGTCGTCGCATCGCTTGCCGCAAGCTATCGCGAGACGGTCGACCGCCTTGTGCCGCGCGGTGTGGCGCGTCGTCTTTTCTGGCGCCAGTTCTTTCAGGGGTCGGTCGCCGACAAGGTTGCCGGTGGTGACCTCGCGGCTGCCCGGCGCGAGGCGTCGCGGCTGCTCGATGCACCAGAGAAGGCGCCGGGCCATGTCTGGCTCGTTGGCGCTGGTCCTGGCGCCGAGGACCTTTTGACGCTGCGCGCCCAGCGCGTGATGATGGAAGCCGATGCGATCGTCTACGATGCGCTGGTGCCGCAGGCCATCGTCGACATGGGCCGTCGCGACGCCGAGCGCCTGTCGGTCGGCAAGCGCAAGGGCTGCCACACGAAATCTCAAGGGGAAATCAACCAGCTGCTGGTGACGCTCGCCGTTGAAGGCAAGCGTGTCGTCCGCTTGAAGTCCGGCGATCCTCTGGTTTATGGCCGCGCCGGCGAAGAGATGGCGGCGCTGCGCGAAGCAGGCATCAGCTACGATATCGTCCCGGGCATCACGTCCGCCTTCGCTGCGGCGGCGGATTTCGAACTTCCGCTGACGCTTCGTGGTGTCGCGTCGTCGCTGGTCTTCACAACGGGTCATGATCTGACGGGCGAAGTCCTTCCCGACTGGGCGAGGCTTGCGGTTTCGGGCGCGACGATCGCGGTTTACATGGGTCGTACCGTTGCGGCGTCGGTCGCCGGCCGTCTGATGCAGGCGGGCCTTCCGCCGGAAACGACCGTTGCCGTCATCGAAAATGCCAGCCGCGCGGATCGCCGCCTGCTGCACGGCATCTTGAAGGACCTGCCGGATCTGGAACATCGCACGGAGCTTTCCGGCCCGGTCATGGTCATCATCGGCGATGCCGTCGCCGGCGCCAATTTCGAGCGTTCCGAACCGCTGGTCGCTGGCAAGACGCGCCGCGCCGACAAGACGATTGACGTTGCCGCTTCGCGCAACGAACAGATTTTGAACTGAGGAAGAGGTCATGGTGAGCAAGGTTTTGACGGCAAATCGACTTTCGGACGGAATCTCCGTCTGGCTGGATGCTGCGGGCAACTGGGTCGAGCCGCTTCAGGACGCCTTCATCGCGCGCCACGCGGAAGCCGTGACCGCGCTTGAAGCCACCGGCAAGCAGGCCTTCGACGACAACAAGGTCGTTGATCCAAACGTCATCGATGTCGAGGAAATCAACGGCACGCTTCGTCCGCTGCGCATGCGCGAGCGCATCCGTGCCGAAGGGCCGTCGATCCCGTATGCCGCCGGCTACAATGGCCTTTCCGGCCCGAAACACGCTGCCTGAGGAACCGATATCCGATGTACCGTTACGATGAATTCGACCACGCCTTCGTTTCCTCCCGCGTCGAACAGTTTCGCGACCAGGTCGAGCGCCGCCTGAGTGGCGAGCTTGCCGAGGACGCCTTCAAGCCGTTGCGCCTGATGAACGGCGTCTACCTGCAGCTTCACGCCTATATGCTGCGTGTCGCCATTCCCTATGGCACGCTGTCGAGCCGCCAGATGCGCATGCTCGCCCATATCGCGCGCAAGTATGACCGCGGCTACGGCCACTTCACCACCCGCCAGAACATCCAGTACAACTGGCCGAGCCTGTCGGACACGCCCGATATCCTCAGGGAACTGGCCGATGTCGAGATGCATGCGCTCCAGACCTCGGGCAACTGCATTCGCAACGTCACTGCCGATCATTTTGCCGGTGCTGCCGCCGATGAGGTCGCCGATCCAAGGCCTTATGCCGAGATCCTGAGACAATGGTCGAGCGTTCATCCGGAATTCTCGTTCCTGCCCCGCAAGTTCAAGATTGCGGTCACCGGCGCCGAGCGTGACCGTGCGGCGATCCAGGTTCACGACATCGGCCTGCACCTGAAAAAGGACGACAACGGCCGCATCGGCTTTGCCGTCTATGTCGGCGGCGGCCAGGGCCGTACCCCGATGATCGCCAAGAAGATCCGCGACTTCCTGCCGGAAGAGGATCTGCTCTCCTACACCACCGCGATCATGCGCGTTTACAACCTGCATGGCCGCCGCGACAACAAGTACAAGGCGCGCATCAAGATCCTCGTGCACGAGACCGGTGCCGAAGAGCTCTCGCGTCAGGTCGAGGTCGAATTCGCGGCCCTGAAGGACACCGAGCTGAAGCTGCCGGAAACGGACATCCAGGCGATCTCCACCTATTTCGCGCCGCCGGCGCTCGAAAACCGCGCCGAAGGCTGGGAAAGCCTGGCGCGCTGGAAGAAGACCGATCCGGAGTTTTCGCGCTGGGTTCATCAGAACGTGCAGCCGCACAAGCACCCGGACTACGGCATGGTCACGATCTCCCTGAAGCCGATCGGCGGCATTCCGGGCGACGCTACCGATGCGCAGATGGATGCCGTTGCCGATATCGCCGAGGAGTATGCCTTCGACGAGATCCGCGTCAGCCACGAGCAGAACCTCATTCTCCCGCATGTGGCGCTGGCCGACCTCGAGCCGATCTATCGCGGCCTGGTCGCAGCCGGTCTGGCGACCGCCAACGCCGGCCTGATCACGGATATCATTGCCTGTCCCGGGCTCGACTATTGCGCGCTCGCCAATGCACGCTCCATTCCGGTGGCGCAGGAGATATCGACCCGCTTCGGTTCGCCCGAGCGTCAGGCCGACATCGGCGAGCTGAAGATCAAGATTTCCGGCTGCATCAACGCCTGCGGTCATCACCACGTCGGCCATATCGGCCTGCTCGGTGTCGAAAAGAAGGGTGCTGAACTCTATCAGATCACGCTCGGCGGCTCGGGCGACGAGAACACCTCGATCGGCGAGATCATCGGCCGGGGTTTCGAACCGGAGAAGGTGACCGACGCGGTCGAGACCATTGTCGACACCTATCTGGGACTGCGACGCGACAGAGAAGAGACCTTCCTCGAAGCCTATCGCCGCGTTGGCCCCCAACCGTTCAAGGATGCGCTCTACGGCAGCGCGCAGGAAGCTGCCTGAGGCGTAAGGAACCAAGATGACGAAAATCTGGAAGGAAACCGGCTTCGTGGGCGATGATCCCTGGATCATCGAGACCGAGGAAACGAAGGCCGGCTCGAATGAAAAGGCCATTCTTGGGCTTGATGCGTTCCTCGCCAAGGTCGGGGAAAGCGACGAAGCCGGCTTGGGCGTCGTCATCGCTCCGGCTGACGACGTCACAAAGCTTGCACCCTACCTCGATCGGCTTGCGCTGGTTGCGGTGGCGTTCCCGGCTTTTAACGACGGTCGCGCCTTCAGCCACGCGTCGCTGCTGCGCGCGCGCCTTGGCTTTGAAGGCGAGGTGCGGGCGGTCGGCGATGTGCTGATCGACCAGATCCCGTTGATGCTGCGCTGTGGTGTCGACAGCTTTGCCGTCAGCAATGCGACGGCGCTGAAGCGCCTCACCGAAGGTCGGCTGCCAGGCATCGCCGTTCACTACCAGCCGACCGCAAAGGCGGCGACCGATGCCAAATCCTACAGCTGGCGGCGGGTTTCCTAAAAAGATCGGGCCGCGACAGTGTGAAGCACGCCGGAATTCCCGAAAGCGACTATATTTGGAAGGGATTTCCTTCCCAACGTGCCCGGCTTGGAATATCCGGTCATTGTTGATAGACAGGGTCATCATTTACAGGACTTGTAGCTAAGATGAATGCTCCGGCAAAAACGGAAGATTTCGCGATCCAGGCACCCGCAGGCGTTTTCGTCGAGACCGTGACGAGCGTCGAGCACTATACCGATCGGCTCTTCCGCTTCCGCATGACCCGCCCTGCAGAGTTCCGCTTCCGCTCGGGCGAATTCGCGATGATCGGCCTGATGGTCGGCGACAAGCCGGTCTATCGCGCCTATTCGATCGCCAGCCCCGCGTGGGACGAAGAGCTCGAGTTCTTCTCGATCAAGGTGCCGGATGGCCCGTTGACCTCGCATCTCCAGGGCATCAAGCCGGGCGACAAGGTGCTGATGCGCAAGAAGCCCACGGGTACGCTGGTGCTGGACGCGCTCGTTCCCGGTCGCCGTCTCTATATGTTCTCGACCGGCACCGGCATCGCGCCCTTCGCAAGCCTGATCCGCGATCCCGAGACCTATGAGAAGTTCGAGGAAGTGATCCTCACCCATACCTGCCGCGACATCGCCGAGTTGAAATACGGCTTCGACCTCGTTGACGAGATCCGCAATCACGAGTTCCTCAACGAGATCGTCGGCGACAAGCTGCGCCACTATGCGACGGTCACCCGCGAGGACTATCCGTTCAAGGGGCGCGTCACCGACCTGATGGTCAATGGCAAGTTCTTCTCCGATCTCGGCCTGCCGCCGCTCGATCCAGTGATCGATCGCGGCATGATCTGCGGCTCGACGGCGATGCTGAAGGACACCAAGGAAATCCTGGAAGCCGCAGGCCTCACCGAAGGCGCCAACAACAAGCCGGCCGAGTTCGTCATCGAGCGGGCCTTCGTCGGCTGATCGTTATTTAGGCAGTCTTGACGATTGAAGGGCGCGCCTTGGGTGCGCCCTTTGTCTTTTGCGGTAAGATAGGCCCGAGCCATGCGTCTTTGGCAGGCCGGCCCTGACCATTCTGCGTACCGCCCGAGATGCGCAGCGACTATCGTGCCCCTGCAAATCTTCATAACGTGCGTGCGCAGCCATGCGAAAACAGGCGCACGACGAACCAGCCCGCGCCGTCCCGATATGAGCCCCGCGGGCTCTCCAGGGAGTGCCCGATGAGCGATACGATCCAAGCAAATGTCGAAGCGAGAATCCGTTGCAAACCACTGCGCGATCGCATCGTCACTCCGGAGGCGGCGGCAGCGCTGATCAAGGATGGCATGACCATCGGCATGAGCGGCTTTACCAAGGCGGGCGACGCCAAGGCGGTGCCGCTTGCGATCGCCGAACGGGCGGCAAGCGAGAAATTCCGCATCACGCTGATGACCGGCGCCTCGCTCGGCCACGACATCGACAAGACGCTGACGGAAGCCGGCGTTCTTGCCCGGCGCCTGCCGTTCCAGTCCGATCCGGTTCTGAGATCGGCCATCAATCGCGGCGAGGTGATGTTCATCGACCAGCACCTTTCCGAAACGGTCGAGCAGCTGCGCACCGGGCAGATCAGCCCGATTGATTATGCGGTAGTCGAAGCCGTGGCGATCACCGAGGACGGCGGCATCGTGCCCTCGACATCGGTCGGCAACTCCGCGAGTTTTGCGATCCTCGCAAAGCAGGTCATCGTCGAGCTCAATCTCAGCCACAGCCCCGAACTCGAGGGCCTGCACGACATCTTCATTCCGGCCAAGCGACCGAGCCGCACGCCGATACCGGTCGTTGCCTGCGACAGCCGCGCCGGCTCGCCCTGCATCCCGGTTGATCCCGACAAGATCGTCGCGATCGTCGTGACGGAGAAAGACGATAGCGCCGCGCGCATCTCGCCACCGGATGCCGAGACGATCGCCATCGCGGGCCATCTGATCGGCTTCCTCGAGGAGGAGGTGCGCAAGGGCCGTCTCGACATGACGCTCAATCCGCTGCAGGCGGGCATCGGCGTGATCGCCAATTCGGTGCTGAGTGGTCTTGTAGATAGTCCGTTCCGCGATCTGCGCATGTACAGCGAGGTGCTGCAGGACAGCACGTTTGAACTCTTCGAGGCCGGCAAGCTGAGTTTCGCCTCGGCATCGTCGATGACCCTCTCCAGCGCCTGGGCCGACCGGGTGTTCCGCAACATCGGTGCCTACAAGGACAAGCTGGTCCTGCGCCCGCAGGAAGTCAGCAATCATCCGGAGATCATCCGTCGCCTCGGCGTCATCGGTATCAATACGGCGCTGGAGTTCGATATCTACGGCAACGTCAATTCCACCCATGTCGGAGGCACCGACATGATGAACGGCATCGGCGGCTCCGGCGATTTCGCCCGCAACGCCTTCCTGTCGATCTTCGTCGCCAAGTCGGTCGCCAAGGGGGGCGCCATTTCGTCAGTGGTGCCGATGGTTTCGCACGTCGATCATACCGAACACGACGTCGACATCCTGGTGACCGAGCACGGTCTTGCCGATTTGCGTGGCCTGGCGCCGCGGGAGCGGGCACCCGTCATCATCGAAAATTGCTGTCACCCGGCCTATCGCGCGTTGCTCTCCGACTACTTCGCTCGTGCCGTCGCGACCCGTGGCGGCCAGACACCGCATATCCTGGAAGAAGCTTTCGAATGGCATGTGCGCCGGCTGAAGACCGGCAGCATGCTGCCGGCGACATGAGCTCCGCCAGTCGCCTGAAAGAGGGCAGGTGAGGCGGACTTGCTTGTCACGGCAAAGACTTACGTGGGATTTCTCGTGTGACCAGGGCGTCCTCAGGCGTCCGAGAGGTAGTGCATCAATTCCGCCATCGCCGCCGACGCGGCCGGGGCGTCGGCTTTTTCGATTGCGTCGATCACGGTGACGTGGCGACGGACCGAGCCGTTCATCTTCTCGGTCGAGGCCGACGCAAACCAGATACGGCGCGCATGCGTTTGTAGCGGCGCGAGCGCCGCCGTCAAGAAGCGGTTCGGGCAAGCCTCTTCCATCAGCTCGTCGAACACCTTGTCGGCGACCAGAAAGCCCTGCATGTCGTCCGCGCTGGCGCAGGCGGTCATCTGATCGGCACAGGCCCTCATTTCGCCCCGCGCCTGCGCACTCGCATGGCTGGCGACAAGTGCCGCGGCAAGCGGTTCCAGTTTCTGCCTCGTCTGCATCACGTTCATCTGGTCGTCGGGATGGATCGTGGTAATTTGCAGGCCGACTCGCGGACGGACGTCCATAAGCCCCTGCCAGGCCAGCTTCTGGATCGCTTCGCGCACCGGCGTGCGGCCGAGCCCGGCAAGTTCGATCAGCTGTCGCTCGGTCACCAGGGCGCCGGGCGCCAGCTTCAGCGTCACGATCAGGCGCTCGAGAGCGAGGTAGGCGAGGTGCGCCTGGGAATGTGCGGACATGCCGATCCTTCGTTTCTGATATATCAGCAGCTTGCACAATTTTGGGCCGTTAGGCAAGCGAGCCGCCGCGGCCGTGGACATCCCCTGCAAAACGAACTTCGATGGTATGTGCTTAAATGAGCATTCGCTCAAAAAACACGAATTTCAAAGGCATGAATAAAGGAAGCTCATCAGACGTTTCTAATGGGATTGGTGTTGACGAACGCAAAGGCGCTTGTCAGTCTTCTCTGCAGGGCTGTGGGCCCAAGGGCGCACAACGCCCGCAGGACATTAAAATGTTGCGTGTTCTCAGGTCGGCCGAGACCGGGAAACACGCGGGAGGCAACAACCGTCTGACATCGGCGTTGAGGGGCGCAAGGTGCACGTGGGCGCGTTTCTGGTCTGGTCGTTGATGGCGTTTGCAGGGCTGTTGGCCATACCGGCGGTCAGCCACACGAATGCATTGACGACGTTCTCGCTGATGGCATCGTCGGCCGCCTTCGTCGGCATGGCGATCGCTCAGTTCATGGCTGCCCGTCCGCCCTTGATCGAGACGCTGTTCGGCGGGCTTGATCGCGTTTATCATTTTCACCGCAAGATCGGTATCACCGTGCTGGTCCTGATCCTCGTTCATTATTTCCTGAAACCGGATTTCAAGGGCCTGTCGCTGACGAGCGGATTGAACCAGCTGGCGGCGTCGGCAGGAGAGTACGCGTTCTACGCTTTCGTCGTTCTGCTCGTCCTCAGCATCGTCAAGATCGTCCCGAGGACGAAGATCGAGATCCCCTATCACCTCTGGCGCTATGCGCACCGCTTCATCGGACTGCTGTTCGTGATGGTCGCCTTCCACCAGATGTTCATCAAGCGCCCCTATGACGGGACCGCGCTTCTGGCCGTCTATCTCAATGTCTTCGCCGCACTTGGCATTCTTAGCTACGCCTACACCCAGCTGCTGCCGTGGCTGCGGACGCGCGGCTACGAGGTCTTCGAGGTGATCCGGCACGACGGTGCGACGGTGATCGCCGCGCGGCCCATCGGACGGCCGCTTCGCGCCAGGCCGGGTCAGTTCGGTTTTCTGCGGGTACTGAAGCCGGGCCTGCGCGAGCCGCATCCGTTTACGATCGCCGGCATCGAGGCCGAGGGGGTGGTGCGCTTTGCGATCAAGCCGCTCGGCGACTACACGCAGGCGCTCAGGGACAACATCGCGGTCGGCGACCGGCTGAAGCTCGAAGGCGGTTATGGCCGCTTCAATCATCGGCGTGGCGGCAAGAAGCAGATCTGGTTGGCCGGCGGCATCGGCGTCACACCGTTTTTGGCGATGGCGCGCCACCTCAAGGGCGACGAAGGCCAGGACATTCACATGGTCTATTGCGTGCGCGACCGCCGCGAGGCGATCGGTCTCGAAACCTTTGAGGCGCAGGCGCAGAAACTTGGCAATTTCAGCTTCGTACTGCACGACAGTTCGACGGACGGACGGCTGGACGCAGCGAAGCTTGCGACAGGTAGCGTGATCGACCCGGCGGAGGCCGATCTCTGGTTTTGTGGTCCTGCACCGTTGCGCGAGGCGATCGTCAAGGGCCTGAAAGACATTGGCAAGGGGCCACGAAGGGTCGAGTTCGAGCGGTTTCAGTTTCGATAGAACAAAGATTTGAGCAGGGATTCTTTTGTCTTAGGGAGAGATTTTCATGCGTCGTTTGCACAAGGTGCGAGAAAGCGCCTCGCCTGGGGCCGGATCGGTTCGGGGACTGCTGGCATCGTCGTTGGCTGTCGCGTTTTCCGTCCTGCTCTGTCCCGTGACTGCATCGGCGCGCGATGCTTTTGCCGACGACGCCTTTGCGACCTACAAGGCGAATGTCGAAAACGGCAAGTACATGTTCAGCGCCGCAGGGTGCGGCGCCTGCCATGGATCCGGCGACGACACTGAACTGCTGTCCGGCGGCATGGAGATGAACACGGCGATCGGCACGTTTTATGCGCCGAACATTTCGCCGCACGCCAACGGTATTGGCGGCTGGAGCAATGCCCAGTTCCTGAATGCCGTACTGGTCGGTCTCGATCGCGACGGCAACAATCTCTACCCGGTCATGCCCTACACGTCCTACGGCGGGATGAAGCCCGAGGATGCGCTCGACATCAAAGCCTATATCGAAACGCTGCCGCCGGCGGATGCCGCCTCGAAGGAGCACGAGATTGCCTTCCCCTTCAGCCGGCAGACGACGATCACGCTCTGGAAGCGCAGTCACTTCACCGTGCCGGCCTACCAGCCGCGGGAGGAGACGCAAGCCGAGCGCGGTCGGTACCTGGTCGAGAATGTCGGCGGCTGCGGCGATTGCCATACCCCGCGTACCACCACGTATGGCCTCGACCTGGAGCGGGCCTACCAGGGCGAAAAGGACCTGACAGGCGCGGTCGCCCCTGACATCAGCAAGGAGAAGATGGCCGGGCTTGCTTCGCCCGAGGTCTTTACCAAAGGTCTTATCGAAGATGGCAAGAAGCTCTCCGGAGCGCCGATCAGCGATCCTGTCATGCGACGGCTCGCCAAGGGGATGAGCGCTCTGTCCGAGGATGATCGCCGCGCGATCTATGCCTTTCTGGCTGATCGGGAAGTGAAAGCGCCCGCGCCGGTTGCCCAATCGGTCACGGCCGTCTGCAAGGAGAACACCGGCGTCGAAGCGCTCGGCGGTGACAATGCGGCGCTGGCGCAGCAGGCAGACGCCTTCATCGGCAAATACTGCCGCAACTGCCATGGCCCGGGGGAAAGTTCGCAAGGGAGTTATCCTGCGGGCGACCTGACGTCGATCGCCGCCGATGCCAATTTCGTGGTGCCGGGGGATGCGGGCAAGTCGCGCCTCTTTTCGACCGTCGTCAGCGGCCGCATGCCTCTCGGCAAGCGGCCGTCGGCAGATGAAATCAAGGTTCTGGAAGACTGGATCAATGCGCTGAACGAAAAGAGCCTGCCGCAAACGGCCGCGGCAAAGCCGGACCGGGCGCGGCCGATCCTGACCTACGATCAGTTCGTCGAGGCAGCGCTCAAGGACGTCGCCACGGTCAATGCACTCGACCGCCCCTACATGCGCTACTTCTCCTATCGCGACCAGTATAACGGCATGATGGGCTGCGAGGACGACCAGACCTTCATGAAGCGCATGGACGTGCTGGCGGGCGGCTTCAAGAAGTTGCTGAATTCGCTGTCCTACGCTCCGAAGCTGGCCCTGCCGACGGAAGTCGATGGCACCAACGGGCTGCTCGTACGCGTCGATCTGCGCGATCTGCAGTGGGACGCGGCGGACTACGACTTCCTGATCAAGCGCTACTTCTATGGTGTCGACCCGGAAAGCGATGCGTCGCTTTCGGCTCTGTCCAAAGAAACGGCGACGCAACTGCCGATCATGCGGGTCGACTGGTTCATGAGCAACGGGGCAAGGCCGGAAATCTACAACCGACTGATGCGGCTGCCGACCGAGATCAGTGGGCTCGAAAAGCGCTTCAAGATCGACGTGGCTGACAACATTCGTCGCCGCAACGTGCTGCGCGCCGGCTTTGCCGACGGCTCGTCGGGCGTTTCCGATCACAACCGCATGCTGGAGCGGCACGACATGCCGTTCGGCGGCTATTACTGGAAGTCCTATGATTTCGGCGGCGACGTCGGCAAACAGGTGCTGAAGCGCTTTCCGCATGGGCCGAGGGAGTTGGCGCCGCTTGATGCCGGCCTGGTGCCCTTCGAGCACGATGGCGGCGAGATGATCTTCTCGCTGCCGAACGGTCTGCAGGGCTATTACCTCTCGACGTCGGCGGGCAAACAGCTCGATGTCGGTCCGACCACGATCGTGTCGTTCCGCAAGCGCCCGATCGGCAAAGGGGTGGAGATCATCAACGCCCGTTCCTGCGTCGATTGCCATGCCGACGGCATTCTGTCGAAGCGCGACCAGTTGCGCGAGCAGATCGAGACATCGACACTCTTCAGCAAGGACCAGCAGGACGTGCTGCTCGCCATGTACGTCAAGCAGGAAGAACTGGACGAGACCTATCGCAAGGACCGCGACCGCTTCGTCAACGCGTTGCAAACGCTCGGCGTCACCGAGCCGACGCCCGACGGCGGCCTGCAGAGCAAGCATGCGCCCGGCGACGCGGAGATCATCACCTATTCAGCCGACAAGTATGAGGACGAACTCGACTTCGACGGCCTGGCCGCCGAGTTCGACATGACTCCGAAGCAGTTTTCCGATGCGATTAGGCGGGTGACGGACACGGACGTCTTGCGACTGGGGCTTGATTGGGTGACGACGCTGGAAGCCGGCGGAACCATCCCGCGCAACGAGGTGGAGCAGCAATACGCCTTGCTGCTGGAGCCGCTCGTTCAACGTCGTCCGCTCGATACGGCCGCGATCGTCGTCGCCGGCGCCGAGCCGCCGACGGATGCTAAGCCGCAATCGATCGCCGCCGCCGTTCCGGACTATCGCAAGGAGGATGCAGGATCCGCGAGCAAGCTGGAGCTGACGCTGAACGTGACGTCGACGACGGCGAAGGTCGGCGACGAGCTGTCGTTCGAGCTGAGCGCCAACCAGGCCTGCGAACTGCAGATCCTCTATGTCGAGGAAAACGGCAATGTCGAGGTCATCCCGGATGTGATGATCGGCAACACGACGCTGCAACCAGGTGAAAAGCGGCTCATCCCGCAGCCCGGCACCGGCACGCTCAATTTCGACACACCGGCGGCCGCCGAGACGATGCTGGCCTTCTGTCGCGCCGGCGGCCTCGGTGATCAGCGGCTCACCGTGGAGAAGGCGCGCGACTATGTGGCAAAGTCTCGTCTGCCGCCGACCCGCGGACTGGCTGTGAACCTTGCCAAGAAGGCGCAGGCGGATGGCGGCGCCAGCAGCGTGCAGATGGTGACTTTCGAGATCAGGAACTGACTATGTTTCAGATACGAGATCTTCTCTTTGCTTCGGCGGCCATTCTTGCCTTCACGGCACCGGCTTTCGCCTGCGATGGACTTCGCCTGGCGTCCGAGGCGCTGAACCGGGCTGACGAAGCCGGAACAAAAGTGGCGGCCGATCCCGTCAACATGAAGGGTTGCACGACGGAAGAGATAGCCCTCACGCGGCGCGTTGCCGCGCTCGCGACCTTCAATCGGGTGGCGGCGGCGGTGGGGCAGGGCGCCGTGCTTGCCACCTTCGAAACCGAGCTGACCGCCGCGAGCCGGGACGCGGGCGGTCCCTGGCAGGTTCTCGATGCGCTCGGCGACATCAGTCGGGAGCGCAAGGACTACGGGGCGGCGGCAACCTACTATCAGCAGGCGCTGGAAGATAGCGCCAACCTGGAGCTCACGCCGGACTGGATGGCGCCGGACAGGACCTACATCGAGCGATTGGACCGGCTGGCATCCGAGATGCGGCTTGCCGCCACCAAACCCGTCAAGCTTGCGTCGCGCGGTGCCTGCAAGTTCTCCTATCGCGGGGTCTCGATCCGCAAGAAGGCGACGCCGGTGCGCTACGTCTTCGGTACCGCGGAGTTTACATCAGAGGGTCTCGAATCGGCAAAGGACCTGTTCGAGTGCCTGAAGTCGGCGAAACCGCCGGCAATCACCCTGATCGGCCACACGGATCCGGTTGGCACGCCCGAGGCCAACATGACCTTGTCGATCGCGCGGGCCGAGGCGCTGGCGCACTATCTCGTCGATGCCGGTTATCCCGGCACCTGGACTGTCATCGGCAAAGGCGAGGAGGAGCCGTTCCAGCCGGATGATCCAAGCGCCTATGACGAGGCCATGCTGCACCAGCTCGACAGGCGGGTGGATGTGGATGTGGGGAAGTGACGGTGCTGCGCGCGATCCTGTTTGCCATTCCCCTGCTTGCCTTGCCCGCGGTCCCGGCGATGGCTGCGACCTCGGCGCTGGTCGTAGGCGTCGACACCTATCCGCACGAGGTGAGCCTCGACGGTGCCGTCCGGGACGCGCTTGACGTCGCACAGGCGTTGAGGGACGTCGACGTCGGCCCGATCCGCCAGTTCATCAACGAGCAGGCGACCAAGGATGCGATCCGCTCCGCCTGGATCGAGCTTGTGGCGCGAGCGGTGCGTGGCGACACGATCGTCTTTACCTATGCCGGTCACGGGGCGCAGATGCCTGAGCTCGTCGCCGGCAGTGAGGAGGACGGGCTGGACGAATTCCTGGAGCTTCCGGGTTTCGATCGGGCGCGCGCCGAGCAAACGGCAAGCGAGATCATCGTCGACAACGAGCTCAGCGCCTGGTTCGCGGAAGCGGAGGCCAAGGGTGTTCGGGTGCTGTTTGTCTCCGACAGTTGCTTTTCCGGCGGCATGAACCGCTCAATCTCCGGAAAGACGCGGCTTGCGCCACAGGTTCACGCGACGCTTCCGCCTCCGTCGAAGGAGGCGTTGGGCGGCGCCAAGGTGAGGGACGCCGAGCTGTCCGAGGTGACCATTCTCGCCGCGTCGCTCGAAAGCCAGCCGACCCCGGAAGTGGTCATCGGCGGCGAGCCGCGCGGGGCGCTGAGCTGGAGTTTCGCCCGCGCGCTCGAGGGGGCTGCCGATCGCGACGGCGATGGGCGGATTTCGCGCGTTGAGCTTGAGGACTATGTCTTTGCGAACGTCAAGCTGCAGTCGGAAGCGCTGCAGGTGCCGAACTTCACGCCGCAGCTGCCGCGGTCGGACAAGGAGATCGTGCTGGCGTTGTCGCGCGGCGTCGGAGCCGGCGGAACCGCTAAGGCGAGTGATGCCACAGCCCGGCTGAAATCGCCGCGCGACATGGGCTGGACAGGGAAGCTGGCGCTCAACATTGCCGGTCCGGCGCCGACGCTTGCCAATATCGGCGGCGATGGCGTGCCCTATCGCTGGGACGCGGCAACGGGCGTCTTCTACACGCCGAACGGCGATGTTGCGGCAGAGCATATCGCAGCCGGCATGGTGCAGCGTGTGGTCGACAAGTTTATCCTGGTCGACTTCCTGAAGGCGATGGCGGCGCAGAGTCCTGGCACCGTCTCGCTGAAGCCTCTCAAGGATATCTACCTTGCCGGTGACAGGCTGACATTCGAGGCCGACCAGGGGCGCTTTGCCAATATGCTGGTCTTCAATCTGGCGAACACCGGCGAGGTGCAACTCCTCGACGTCCAGATCGCCGGCAGCGCCAGCCATGCCTTCAAGCTGAAGGATCTTGAAGTGGTGAAACCGTTCGGTGCCGATCATCTCGTGGTAATCTCCACCGACGCGCCGATCGATGCCATTGCGGCGGCCTTTTCCAACGCCGACCTCGATGCGGCATCCCTGCTGCGCCTGCTTGAAACCAGGCTGGAAAACAGTGACAGCACGATTGCGGTCCAGCCGCTTTATACCAGGGACGCAGGCCAATGAGCTCACTCCGGAACCGGTGCCTTTCGGGACTCGCCGTACTGTTCTTGGCGTCCCTGCTGCCCGATCCGGCACGCAGTGCCGATCATGCGTTGCTCATAGGCATCGGCAAATATCAGAACCTCGCGCCGGAATTCGCGTTGGGCGGTCCGCGAAACGATCTTCTGGCCATGGAGACCTTGCTGCGCGAAAAGCTCGGCTTCGATGCGTCGGCGATACGCGTGTTGCAGGACGAGCAGGCGACGCGAGCCAACATTCTCTCGTCGATCGACACCTGGCTCGTCGAAGCGACGGAGCCCGGGGACCGGGTCTACCTCTATTTCACCGGCCACGGCCTGCAAGTGAAGGATGCGGATGGCGACGAGGGCGACGGGTTGGACGAAGCGCTGGCGCCGTTCGATATCGTGCAAGGCGCGACGGACTGGCAGGGGGCGATCCTTGACGACGAGATCGATCAGATCCTGGAGAGGCTCGATGGCCGGACCGTGACGATGGTGATCGACGCCTGCCATTCCGGCACGATCTCGCGCTCGCTCTCCGGCGATACCGCTGCCGGCATCGAGGGCGCTCGCTTCCTGCCGCGCCCGGGCGCCAAGCCCGTGGAGCAGGCGCTGACGCGTGGCCTCAGGATTGACCTTGCCGTGGTCGACAGGCCGCAACTGGTCGACGCGGGCGTGACCGCCTGGAGCGCGGCGGCGCCCTACCAGGTGGCCTGGGATGACGTTCGACGCCCGCCGCCGGATCGGCACGGCGTGTTCACGGAGGCGTTCATCGCCGGCCAGACGAGCAACGCGGCGGATGCCAACGGCAACGGTCTGACGAGTAACGCAGAACTCCTGGAATTCGTGAAGGGGCAATCGAGCGCGTATTGCGCGACGCAGGAACAATGCAGCAATCTTGATCCGCAGCTGGAGACGAAGGCCGAGGCGCTCGGCGAAAGTGTCGTTGCGCCCGACAGCAGTAGCGGCGGGGCGACCTATCAAAAATCGGATGGCCAGAACACGGCTCAGCCCGCCTATGAGGATGCCAATACCGTCAATGCGGTCAGCGACATCATCGGCAAACAGGAAAGCGGCGACCTCGACATTTCCATCGACAGGCCGGTGCCGATGAAGGCCGGTGATGTCTTCAAGCTGACCGTCGTCAGTCGAGCCGGCGGCAATCTGCTGCTCTTCGACATCAACAGCCAGGGAAAGACGACGCAGATCTTCCCGAACGAATTCGCGCGCAAGATTACGCCGCTTGCGCCGGGCGTGCCGATGACCTTGCCGGACGAATATTATGGCTTCGATTTCGAAGCGTCAGGCGAAGGCGAAAGTGCTTTCGTTGGGCTCGTCGTCAACGACGCCGTCGACTTGAGCGAGGTCGCGCCGAGAACGCGTGGCCTGAAGATCGAGCTCGATGCGCGCCGCACGCTGAGCGAAGTCGTGGCACGGCTCCAGAAGACCTGGACCGAAGATCTCGACAGGCGGGGCATCCGCTGGTCGGTCGGTACCCTGCGTTATCGGGTGGAGTGACAGCACGCAGGCAACCGTCTTGGAACGGAAAAAGCCCGCCGGGTTGGGCGGGATTTTCGTTCTATGGCGCGTCTTGTCGGACGCGCAAAGGAGGCATCGATCCTAGTGAAGGATCTGGCTGAGGAAGAGCTTGGTGCGCTCGTGCTGCGGATTGTCGAAGAATTCGGCCGGCGAATTCTGCTCGACGATCTGGCCCTGGTCCATGAAGATCACGCGGTTGGCGACCTGGCGGGCGAAGCCCATCTCATGGGTCACGCACAGCATGGTCATGCCTTCTTCGGCAAGCGAGACCATGGTGTCGAGCACTTCCTTGACCATTTCCGGATCGAGCGCCGAGGTCGGCTCATCGAACAGCAAGATCTTCGGCTTCATGCACAGCGAGCGGGCAATCGCCACGCGCTGCTGCTGTCCGCCCGAGAGCTGGCCCGGATACTTGTTGGCTTGCTCGGGGATCTTGACGCGCTTCAGGAAGTGCATCGCGATTTCTTCGGCCTGCTTCTTCGGCATCTTGCGAACCCAGATCGGCGCAAGCGTGCAGTTTTCGAGAATCGTCAGGTGCGGGAAGAGGTTGAAGTGCTGGAAGACCATGCCGACTTCGCGGCGCACTTCGTCGATCTTCTTGAGGTCGTTGGTGAGCTCGATGCCGTCGACGACGATCTTGCCCTTCTGGTGCTCTTCAAGGCGGTTGATGCAGCGGATCATCGTCGACTTGCCGGAGCCCGACGGGCCGGCAATGACGATGCGCTCGCC
>NZ_DASYGZ010000011.1:0-4326 GCF_035999135.1 Ensifer sp. | reverse complement strand
ATGTTGATACGGAACAGATCGGCCCCGGCCTCGTGCAGCTTCTGGATCATCTGCTCGTCCGAGGACGCCGGTCCGAGCGTGGCGAGGATTTTGACTTTTCTGTTCCGCTTCATCAATTCTGGCTTTCCTGCGTGCCGGACGTGTCGGAGAGCTGAACCATCCAGCTTCCTTGACGCCCCGTGTCGTATTCCTTGAATCCCATACGCTGGAAGCCGCGGGCGAAGCAGTCCTGAACACCCGTGATCTTGAACTCGTTTTCGGCGACGCACATGTTGACGTCACCGGTCCAGCGGCCGCCGCGGGCCGCGTCCTCTGCGTAAAGATAATAGTATCGTGACTGAAGTTCGCCCTCGATGAGGGTGGCGCAAGTGGTGGCCGGAACCTGCCACCAGCCTTCCGTCACCCAGCCATCCTTGGCTCGATAACCGATGGCCACACCGACCAATGTCTGGGTGCCGTTGCACACCCTGAAGTCGGCGCGTGCATCGCTGGCGAAGAGAAAAGAGCTTGAGATTGCCAGGAAAAACAGGAGGATACCTCCCAGTGTCGTCAGGCCCGGCTTCGCTTTGGAAAAAGGATTTCTGGACACGGTTTCCAAGGGAACTCCGTTTTGGTTTGCGTGGCACTTTCTTGCGACGGTCAGCCCGGAAAGTCAACGCAACTCTAATCGATTACATTCGGTAAATTGCTTTCAGTTTCCGGTAAACAGTTGCGTTTTTCTTGCGATTGACGCGCACGCGTGCGATCAGCAAGACAACGCGGGGCGAACGGATTGGACCGGTATGCAGCATTATTCTCCCTATGAGATCATCGAAGCCAATCCTGCAACCGGACTCGTCCTCCTTGCCGATCACGCGATGAACCGACTGCCCACGGAATACGGCAGCCTGGGGCTACCCGCCGCGGCATTCGAGCGACACATTGCCTACGATATCGGCGTCGAGGCGCTCGTGCGCCGCCTTTCTGAGGCGCTCGATGCGCCCGCCGTGCTCGGTTGCTTTTCGCGATTGCTGATCGATCCCAACCGCGGCGAGGACGACCCGACGCTGATCATGAAGATCTCGGACGGAGCGATCATACCCAGCAACCACCCGATCACGCAGGAAGAGTGGGACAACCGGCTGAACCGCTTTCACCGTCCCTATCACCGCGCCGTTTCTGAGGCCATCGACCGGACGGCGAAGGCGAGCGGCGCAGCACCCCTGGTCATCTCGATCCACTCCTTCACCCCGGCATGGAAAGGTGTTGCCCGTCCCTGGCATGCTGCGGTCCTTTGGGACAACGACCCGCGTGCCGTGTCGCCGCTGATCGAGCGGCTCGAGGCGGCGGGCGATATCGTCGTCGGCAACAACGAGCCCTATGACGGCGCATTGCGCGGCGATACGATGTTCCGGCATTGCATGGTGCCGGGCATTGCCCATGCGCTGATCGAGGTCCGTCAGGATCTGATCGCCGACGAAGCTGGCGTGGCGGAATGGACCGAGCGACTGGCACCCGCTCTTGGCCATCTCAACACCCTGCCGGCGTTGCATCGCTACGAGCGGCACCTGTCGCGCACCGGCGCCTATGACCAGGAAGGATAAGCGGCCATGACCGAACTCACACCGGATCAACAGATCGCATTCGAGGCTGCGGCCTTTCGCCGGTTGGTCAACCATCTGCGCGAGCGCAGCGACGTCCAGAACATCGACCTGATGAACCTTGCCGGCTTTTGCCGCAACTGCCTGTCCAACTGGTACCGCGAAGCCGCAGAGGCGGCAGGCGTCCCGCTCGACAAGGAAACGTCGCGGGAGATCGTTTACGGAATGCCCTATGACGAGTGGCGCGATCGCCACCAGAAGGACGCAACGCCGGAGCAAAAGGCTGCGTTCGAGGTCAATCGCCCGAAGGAATAAGCATCGTTTCGCCGGGCTTGCCACGGAAATGACCGTGTTGTTGCGCAATGACCCTTGACCTTGGCGGCCGTTCGCGGCACGTCACGGCACCCAAGAATTCCATTCCCCCTATCAAGGAGAAGACCATGTCGGATGCTCACGGCGTCGCACGCGATCAGCTTCGCGCTTTCATCGAGCGGATCGAACGCCTGGAAGAAGAAAAGAAGACCATCGCCGACGACATCAAGGACGTCTACGGCGAAGCCAAGTCGACGGGCTTCGATGCCAAGATCCTGCGCAAGGTGATCTCGATCCGCAAGCAGGACCACGACGAGCGCATGGAACAGGAAGCGATCCTCGACACCTACCTGCAGGCGCTTGGCATGGTGCCTGCGGCGGCCGACGAGGAATAAGGCTCAAGGGCGGCCGGCGGTCGTTGGCGGTGGAGGCGGGGCACAGGCGCCGATCTCCATCCGCTAGAGCGGCCTCGAACACACCCGCAAACAAAAAAGCCCGGCGATGACCGGGCTTTTTCTTGTCTGAACTTTACGAACCTCAGTTCGTGCTGAACTTTTTCACTTCCATGAAGTTGACTGCCGTGCCGCTGAAGCGGGCGGTGTCGACGTTCGGACCGGCGCTGCTCGCAAAGCCGGCGGCATAGACCGTTGTCGGCGCCACGCGCAGCGTCTTGCTGACGAAGCGCGGCGCCTTGACCGGCTTGGAAAGCGTCGCGACGCGGCCCGTCGACAGCGCCCATTCGGAAATGATCTTCTGGGTCAGCTTGGGCTCGGTGCGCACCGACGCGCGGGTTGCGGCATCGGCATCGTGTTTCTTCGGGCGGCCACCCTTGGCCGGGGCTTCCGCCTGCGTGTCGAAGGCGCTGTCGAAGATTGCGGCGCGCGCGCCTGATGCGGACTGCGGCGCGTAGGCCGCCATCTCGATCGGCTGCTGCGACACGGGCTGGCGTTCGGCCGGCGTCGGCGCTGCGAGCGCCACACGGGTCTTGGCTTCGGCAGCCACGTCACGCGGCGGTTCGGCGGAGGCGACGACCGCGCGTTCCGCAAAGGAGGGAACGACGACCTGGGCATCGGCGACGGCGGCAAGCGCTGCATCGCCCGCCGGACGAACGGCCGGAACCGGGACGAAACCGAGCGCCTGCATATCAGGCGAGGCATCGGCCGAGGCCACGAGCGTGTTCATGTCGCGACGGTCCAGCATCTGCGGAACCGGCACCTTCATCGAGCCGAGATCGGCGAACTCGCTCGGCGTCTCCGAGGTTTGCGGCAGGGCGGCGGCAAGCGCCTCCTGGGCCGGGTTCGTCTGTGGCGCCACGAGTGCAACGGCTACGCCGCCATCGGCAGGCGTTTCCTTGAAGGCAGGACGCACGGCCGGGACCGGCGCATTGATGTTCTGTTCCGCTGCGGCAGTGGCAGCAGTCGCCGGCTCGGCGGCGATGGATCCGGCAACACCCGGAAGCGCCTGTTGGGCGACGGGTGCCGCGGCCGTCTGCGCCTTGGCAGGTGCTGCACCGCCTTCGTCGTCGGCGCCAGGACCGGCCGCGATTGCCGAGGGTTCTTCATCCTCGTCACCGCCGCCACCAAAGAGCATGGCGAACAGGTTGCCCTTACGCTTGCCGCTTGCGGTATCGCCCGGGCCCGTGGCGCCGCCACCGGCAACCTGGATCGCCGAGGCGCCGACGCGCCGCTTGTAGTCGGCGACCGCCTGGTCATAGCCCGGAAGCGGCTTGCCGTCGGACGGCAGATGCATGGTCTTGCCATCGGGGAAGAGGCGCGCAAGCTCGGAACGGCTCATGCGCGGCCAGGCGCGAACGCCGCCGACATCCATGTGCACGAACGGCGAGCCTGAGGTCGGATAGTAGCCGACGCCGCCCACCTGGAATTTCACGCCGATTTCACGCAGCGTCTTCAGCTTTACGTCCGGCAGATAGAAGTCCATCGCCTTGCCGAGCATGTGCTGGCTCTTCTTGGCGACGCCCTTGGAGCGCGAACGCAGCATGCCGTTGGTGGCCGGCGAACGATAGGCCGAGACGACGTGGATATAATCGCGCGATCCGCTCTTCTGGTAGACTTCCCAGACGAGGTCGAGCAGGCGCGGATCCATCTTCGTCGGTTCGTTGCGACGCCAGTCGCGCAGGAAGCGATTGATCTCCTGCAGGCCCTTGGCGTCGTAGCGGCCATTGCGCTTGAAGGTGATCTGCGCTTTTTCCTGGGTGTGAATGAAATAGAGTTTCAGCGTGCGGGTCTGGCCGGCAGCCTCGACGGGAGGCGCGAAACCAGGCGTCACGAGAGCGGCCGCCAGAGCAACGGATGTCAGAATCTGCGGCACCCTACGGGTGATCGCCGCGCAGACTCTAGCTAAGGAGCCGAGCGGCTTCTTAAAACCGAACAAATTTGGCATTCAATCCCCGTCCGACGGACAACCGTGCTTCGCT
>NZ_DASYGZ010000007.1:0-11706 GCF_035999135.1 Ensifer sp. | reverse complement strand
ACGGTTGCGGATCGCCATGAACGGATAGAAGAAGTCGTTGAGGATGCGTTCGCAGGTGGCGCGGTCGCCACTGCGCAGCGCTGCATAGAATTCGTTGGCGAGCGCCGGCACGAAGTTGAAGACGGCCGAGGAATAGGTGGTGAAGCCCGCCCCGAGATAGGCTTCGGCAAAGAGCTCCGCCGTCGGCATGCCGCCGAGATACATCAGCCGGTCGCCCATCTTGGCAGTGACCTGACGCACCAGGCCGATATCGCCGGTGCCGTCCTTGAAGCCGATCAGGTTCGGGCATTCGTCGCAGAGCCGCGCAAGCGTGTCAGCCTGCAGCACGGAATTGTCGCGGTTATAGACCATGACGCCGATGCCGACCGACTGGCAGATCTTCTTCACATGGGCGTAGAGCCCTTCCTGCGGCGCATCGATCAGGTAGTGTGGCAGAAGCAGGATGCCGTCTGCCCCGACCTTCTCCACGGAGCGGGCGATATCGATGGCGATCTCCGTGCCGTAGCCGCAGCCGGATACGATCGCGGTCTCGCCGGACACGTCCTTGGCGGCGGCGACGATGCCGGGAATTTCATCCGGCTTCAGCGAGAAGAACTCGCCCGTGCCGCCGGCGGCAAACAGTACCGGTGCCCTGTAACCGGCGAGCCATTCTACATGGGCTTTGTAACTGTCGGGCGCAAAGCGCCCCTCCTTGTCGAAATGCGTCACCGGGAAGGAAAGCAGGCCCGATCCAAGCGCGGCCTTGATCTGTTCTGGGGTCATTTCACTAGTCCTCTACGTGTTTTCAGAAGGGAAAAAGTCTGGGTGTCGGCCGGATTCGTTTCGACTCATCATATAACTAGTATGATGAGTCGACGGCCGACGGAGGGATCAGCGGGCCAGCCACCCACCGTCCACATTCAGTATGGCGCCATGAACGTAGTCTGCAGCACGCGACGACAGGAACACGGCGGCGCCGGCGATGTCGTCAGGCTTGCCCCAGCGGTTGGCGGGGATGCGATCCAGGATCGCACGGTTGCGATCAGCGTCGCCGCGCAGCGCCTCGGTGTTGTTGGTCTCGATGTAACCGGGCGCGATCGCGTTCACGTTGATGCCCTTGGACGCCCATTCGTTGGCGAGCAGTTTGGTCAAGCCCGAAACACCATGTTTCGACACCGTATAGGAGGGCACGCGGATACCGCCCTGGAAGGAAAGCAGCGACGCGATGTTGACGATTTTTCCGGGCCGGCTCCTTGCCAGCAATTCCTTGGCGAAGGCCTGGCATGTGAAGAAGAGCGCTTTGACGTTGACGTCCATGACGTCGTCCCAGTCTGCTTCGGAAAACTCCACGGCATCTGCACGGCGAATGATCCCGGCATTGTTGACAAGAATGTCGTAGCCCGTTCCGGCAAAGACGTCGCGCGCAGCCATCGGGTCGGCAAAGTCCAGGGCAAGCGGTTCCGCGATCCCGCCCGCGTTTGCGATGATTTCAAGTGTTTCCTCGGGCGCACGGCGCGCCGCACAGGTGACTCTGGCGCCGGCCGCGGCAAGGCCCACGGCAATCGCCTGCCCAAGCCCGGTGTTTGCACCGGTCACGAGCGCCTTTTGGCCCTGAAGGGAAAAGGGATTTGTCACTTCAGATCCCCCGGTTGGACGAACTCCATGTCGGTATAATCGACATTGTCGCCCGCCATCGCCCATATGAACGTGTAGGATCCGATGCCGGCCCCGGAGTGAATGGACCAGGGGGGAGAAATCGCGCCTTCTTCGTTCGAAATGAAGAGATGGCGGGTTTCCTGCGGTTCACCCATCAGGTGCAAAACGCGCGATTTTTCGTCCATGCCGAAATAGAGATAGGCCTCCATGCGGCGATCATGGACATGCGCAGGCATGGTGTTCCACACCGAGCCGTCTTCAAGCGTCGTATAGCCGAGCACGAGTTGGCAACTCTCCATAACCAAGGGGTGAATGAACTGGTTGATCGTGCGCTTGTTGGAGGTCTCGGTCGCGCCGAGTTTGACTTCCTTGCTGTCGGCAATGGTGACAAGCCGTGCGGGCAGGCTGCGGTGGGCCGGGCAGGACGTGATGTAAAAGCGCCCCTCCCCGGAGAAGGTTACAGGCCCCGTACCCATTCCGAGATAGAGAACGTCGCCGCGGTTGAGGGTGTAGGTGCCCTGTTCGGTCGTGACCGTGCCGGTTTTGCCCACGTTGACGACGCCCATCTCGCGCCTGTCGAGAAACGATGGTGTCTTGGTTTCCTCGACCTTGTCGAGCGTCAGTGGCTTACCGTCAGGCACGGCCCCACCCATGACGAAGCGATCATAGTGGGTGTAGATCAGCCGGATCTCACCCGCCCGAAACATGTCATGAGCCAAGAAATGTCTGCGCAGACCCTCGGTGTCGAGCGTCCTTGCATAGTCCGGATTGACGGCCTGCCGCGTTTCGACGGTCAGCATAAACTCCTCCTTCGGTAATTGCGATCAACATATCATATGTGTTATGCATAGTTGTATGATATGTCTGACAAGGTCAATAGGCAAATGCCAACCTCAACTTCTGAAAGCGACATCTCAAGGAAAAGCCGTGTCATGAAACGCCTTCTCATCACTGGAGCAGCGGGCCAGCTCGGCCGAGTCATGCGCACAAAGCTCGCCGTGCTTGCCGGCACGGTCCGGCTTGCAGATCGCGTAGGTCTTGGCACGCCGGCTGACCACGAGGAGCTCGTGCAATGCGATCTTGCCGACGGTGAAGCCGTGAACGCCATGGTCGCCGGCTGCGACGGCATCGTCCATCTCGGCGGGGCGTCGACCGAAGGGCCGTTTGAGGGGATCCTGCGCGGCAACATCGTCGGTCTTTACAATCTCTTCGAGGCTGCCCGCGCCAATGGCTGCCCGCGCATCGTCTTTGCCAGTTCCAACCATACGATCGGCTACTACCCGCAAGAGCAGCGCCTCGCCGCCGATGCACCGTTTCGGCCGGATGGACTCTACGGGGTCTCAAAATGCTTCGGCGAGGCGCTTGCGCGGATGTATTTCGAGAAGTTCGGGCAGGAAACGGCGCTGGTGCGCATCGGCTCCTGCACACCGGAACCAGCAAACCACCGGATGTTATCAACCTGGCTTTCGCATAGAGACTTCGCGTCGCTCGTCGAGGCGGTCTTCCACGTGCCGGTTTTGGGCTGCCCCGTGATCTGGGGTGCATCGGCGAATGATGCCGGCTGGTGGGATAACGCACATATCGGTTGGCTCGGCTGGAAGCCCAGGGATAACGCCGACCACTTTCGGGCGCGTGTTGCGCAGGCCGTGACGAAACCTCGCCCCGACGAATCCACGGCACGCTTTCAGGGCGGCGCCTATGTCGACAATCCGATCTTCAAGGAGTGACGCATGACTTTCAAACCACATGGCAAACATCTGGTCGCAGGCGAATGGATCGCGACCGGGCAGACATTCAGGAGCGAGCCGGCGTCTGGCCCGGCCTTTGATTTCTCCGTTGGAACGACGGAATTGGTCAACAGGGCAGCCGAAGCCGCGGAAGAAGCCTTCTGGTCGTTTGGCTACACGACCCGCGATGAGCGCGCGGCCTTCCTCGACACCATCGCCGACGAAATCGAAGCACGCGGGGCGGCGATCACCGAGATCGGAAGCGCGGAAACCGGACTGCCGGCCGGTCGGCTCGAAGGCGAGCGTGCACGCACCACCGGCCAGCTTCGGCTGTTTGCCTCCCACATTCGCAAGGGTGCGTACCTCGACAGGCGCCATGACGAGGCCTTGCCGGACCGCAAACCCCTGCCCCGCCCCGACATCCGCCTGATCCAGCGGCCGATCGGCCCCGTTGCCGTATTCGGGGCCTCCAATTTCCCGCTGGCCTTCTCGACCATGGGCGGCGATACCGCCTCCGCTCTTGCCGCAGGCTGCCCCGTCGTCGTCAAGGGGCATTCGGCTCACCCTGGAACCGGCGAAATCGTCGCTGAGTCTGCCCTCTCTGCCGTCCGGGCGCACGGGTTGCACGCGGGGGTGTTTTCATTGATCCAGGGCGGGCGTCGCGATGTCGGTACCAGCCTCGTGACGCACCCGCTGATCAAGGCGGTCGGCTTCACCGGTTCACTTGCCGGCGGTCGCGCACTCTTTGATCTCTGCGCGGCGCGGCCGGAACCCATTCCCTTCTTCGGCGAACTCGGCTCCGTGAACCCCATGTTTGTCCTGCCCGAGGCGGTGAAGGCGCGCTGCGAGGAGATCGCCAAGGGATGGACGGCGTCACTGACCATGGGCGCCGGTCAGTTCTGCACCAATCCGGGCATCGCGGTGATCCTCGCCGAGCAAGCCTCCGGCTTCGCGGAGGCTGCGCGCGCGGCCCTTTCGGACGTCGGGCCGCAGGTCATGCTCACGGATGGCATTGCGAGCGCCTATCGCGAGGGCCGTGACCGCATCGCGTCGGGTGCCGGCGTTCGCAAAATCCTCGGCTCAAGCTGCGATCGGAGAAACGCAACGCCCAATCTCTTTCTCGTTCCGGCTCGGGAGTGGCTCGGCAATCATGCGCTTTCAGAGGAAGTCTTCGGCCCGCTCGGCCTGATCGTCACGGTCGAAAGCCTCGACGAGATGATTGCGGTGGCCAAGCGTTTCGAGGGTCAGCTGACTGCAACGCTTCATCTCGATGACGGTGATCGCGATCTGGCGCGCAAGCTGATGGTGATCCTTGAACGCAAGGCGGGCCGGATCCTTGCCAACGGATATCCGACCGGCGTCGAGGTCTGCGATGCCATGGTTCACGGCGGCCCCTACCCAGCCTCCACCAATTTCGGCGCAAGCTCGGTCGGAACCATGGCCATCCGGCGGTTCCTCCGGCCCGTTTCCTATCAGAACTTTCCCGGATACCTGATGCCCGGAGACTTGATCGAGACTTGATCGAAACCTGATCGAGACCTGATGTCGGCTTAAGGATGGATTGCGCCATCGCCCCTCGATGGCGTATCCACGAACGGACCAACATACCTATTGGAAACGGCCCGCGGCATGATGAACACCCCCGATCCCTCCACCTCGCAGGGCAAGACGCTGGTCGCGCAGGTTACGGATGCGCTTCGCTCGCAGATTGCCAAGGGCCGTTACAATCCGGGCGACCGCTTGCCGTCCGAAGCGCAACTCACGCAGGAATTCGGCGTAAGCCGAACGGTGGTACGCGAAGCAATTGCAGCCCTGCGGTCCGATGGCCTGGTGGAGCCGCGGCAGGGCGCGGGCGTCTTTCTCCTCGAGCGCTCAGCGCCAGACCGGCGGCCCTTTCACAATGTCGACCTGGCGCGGGTGTCATCGCTGATCGAGATGCTGGAGCTTAGAACCGCTGTCGAAGGCGATGCAGCGGCGCTTGCAGCCCTTCGCCGATCGCCGGGCCAGGAAGGCAAACTCATCGAGGCCTTTGATGCATTCAGGACCTGTGCAGCTGCCGGAAAGCCGACTGCCGAGGCCGATTTTGCTTTCCACGTCGCAATCGCCGAGGCAACCAACAACCCTCGCTTCGGCGAGTTCCTGGAGATGCTCGGTCCCGCGCTCATCCCCCGTCGCGCAATGGTGGAAAACGGCGGGGAAGCTGCCCTCCCCGCCCATGAACTCGACCGCCTTGTGGACGAGCACGAGGCCATCCTCATTGCCATACAGAACGGCGACGAGGACGGGGCGCGCTCTGCGATGCGAGAACACCTCAGGAAGAGCCAGACACGTTACCGCTCCATGCTGCGCACTGCACGCTGAGGATGCGCCTCGGGCCCACCCTTGCATTCGGACAGATAACGGCTAACATGCCAGACAGGTTCGAAGCAGGCGGAGAGAAAATGGAAGCCGAAAACAATCAGGTTCGCGGGACATCGCTGGCGGCAAAGATCAGCACCGCACTGCGTCGCGAACTGATGGAAGGCGTTTTCCGCCCAGGTGACAGGCTTCCGAGCGAAAGCGCGCTGACCAAGGAGTACTCTGTCAGCCGCACCGTCGTGCGCGAGGCGATCGCAATCCTGCGCGCAGACGGCCTGGTAGAGGCGCGAAAGGGCGCCGGCATCTTTGCCCTGGAAACCCAGAAGGACAAGAACCAGCCCTTCCAGGATCTCACGACCCAGCGCATATCCTCGGTGATCGAGCTGCTCGAACTCAGGACCGTCTTCGAGGTGGAGTCGGCCGGGCTCGCGGCGTCTCGTCGCTCGGCGGCGCAGATCGAGGCGATCCTTGAAGCCCATCACCATATTGGCGAATGCCTGGCATCGGGGGCACCCACGCGCGACGCGGATTTCGAGCTTCACCTCGCAATCGCGGAGGCCACGCAGAACCGCCGCTTCCCGGAGTTTCTTCAACTGATCCGCTCGGGCATTATCCCGCGCGGTGAACTGCAGGGCTCGGCACCCGGTTCGCGCCCGAAGGACTATAACCTCCACCTTCAGGAGGAGCACGGCCAGATCGTCGATGCCATCATTGAAGGAAATGCAGAAGCCGCGCGCGAACGGATGCGTGCACATCTTCGCGGAAGCCTGGATCGCTACAAGGCGCTTCTTCGGTCGCGCACCATGGCGACCGAAGAAAGTTGACCCGCAGATCGACAACATAGTTGTCATACAAATATAAGAACATGTATGGTGATGATGTTAGACAACATCGCCGAGGTTCACATGGTTCTCCCCAAATTCCCCGCCGTTTCGCCGGATGCCGGCGTCACCCGCCAGGTTCTTTCCGATTCCCCTGAGCTCATGGTCGTGTCGTTTCGCTTCGAAACGGGCTCCAGGGGCAAGTTGCACCGCCATCCGCACGTGCAATCGACCTATGTGGCACGCGGTCGTTTCCGCTTCTTTCGCAACGGTGAGGCCTATGAATTGCAGGCTGGCGACAGTCTCGTCATCCCCGGAGACACGGAGCATGGCTGCCAATGCCTGGAGGCCGGCGAGCTCATCGACTGTTTTTCACCCCGTCGTGACGACTTCCTTTGATCGGTTTGGCTTGACAGCATGACAAGCCTGTGACAGGTTTGCTCAAGTTGTCATACAGGATAGGAGCCTGTACCGCCTCCCACTCAGGCGAATGACACACGGAGGAACCATGTCACAACGCCGCATCCGCTTCTATGGCGCGGCCGGACAGATTGGGACCATTGCGGTCACGCTGCTCGGCCTGCTTCTCCTGACCTTCTTCATCGGCCGGCTGATGCCCGCTGATCCCGTCCGCGCCATTGTCGGAGAAGATGCGACGCGGGAGACCTACGAGCAGGTCTACCGCTCACTGGGCCTCGACCGACCGCTCTGGGAACAGTTCTTCTATTACCTCGGCGACGTCTTCACCGGTAATTTCGGCACCTCCATCCGCACCGGCCAGCCGGTGATCCAGGACATCCTGCACGTGATGCCGGCGACGATCGAGCTTGCCACCTTCGCGATCCTCATCGGCGCCGGCCTCGGCGTTCCGCTCGGCGTGCTTGCCGCCGTCAACAAGGATCGCTGGCCGGATCATGTCGTGCGCGTTTTCAGCCTCTTTGGCCATTCCATGCCGATCTTCTGGACCGGCATGATCGCGCTGATCGTCTTTTACGCCCATCTCGGCCTCGTCGGCGGCAGCGGGCGGATGGACCAGTTCTATATCGGGCTGGTCGAGGAACGCACGGGCTTCCTGCTGATCGACAGCCTTCTCGCGGGCGAGATGGATGTCTTCTGGTCTGCCGTCAACCACATCATCCTGCCAGCCGCCCTGCTTGGCTACTCCTCCTCCGCCTACATCACGCGCATGACGCGCAGCTTCATGCTCGATCAACTGGGTCAGGAATATGTGACGACGGCGCGGGTTAAGGGTCTCTCGCGCAGCCAGACGATCTGGCAGCACGCCTTCATCAACATCCGCGTCCAGCTGGTCACAATCATCGCGCTTGCCTACGGCTCCCTGCTCGAAGGGGCGGTGCTGATCGAAACGGTCTTTGCCTGGCCGGGCTTCGGCCAATACCTCACAAGCAATCTCATTACCGGCGACATGAATGCCGTCATGACCTGCGTGCTGATCGTCGGCGTCATCTTTATCGGACTGAACCTTCTGTCCGACGTTCTCTACCGCATCTTCGACCCGAGGACACGCTGATGAATACACGCGTTCAACCCACGTTCAGTCTGCCGGCACCCGTTCAGGCACTGAGGAACATCGTGCTCTTTCTGTTAAAGAGCCCGACGTCGACTTTCGGCCTTTTCGTTCTGGCGCTGCTTATCCTGATGGCCGCCTTCGCGCCGCTGATCGCGACCCATGACCCCTATGTGCAGGATCTCGCCAAGACCTTGCAGGCACCCGGAAACGGTCATCTCTTCGGCACTGACGAGCTTGGCCGCGACATCTTCAGCCGATTGGTTTTTGGCGCGCGCATCACGCTCACGATCATCTTCCTCGTGTCGATCGTCGTCGGCCCGATCGGCCTCGTCATAGGTACGACAGCCGGTTATCTCGGCGGCAAGGTCGATACAGTGATGATGCGCATCACCGACATTTTCCTGTCCTTCCCGAGCCTCATTCTCTCGCTTGCCTTCGTCGCAGCGCTCGGCCCGAGCCTCAACAACGCCATCATCGCGATCGCGCTCACCTCCTGGCCGCCGATTGCGCGGCTCGCGCGCGCCGAGGCAATGACCTTCCGCAAGGCGGACTACATCTCGGCCGCACGGCTGCAGGGGGCGTCGGCAACACGCATCATCTTCAAGTCGATCATGCCGATGTGCCTGCCTTCGGTCCTCATCCGGCTGACGCTGAACATGGCGACCGTCATCCTGACTGCCGCCGGCCTCGGCTTCCTCGGACTCGGCGCGCAGCCTCCACTTCCCGAATGGGGCGCGATGATTGCGACCGGCCGCAAGTACATGCTGGACAGCTGGTGGCTCGTCACCTTCCCGGGCATTTCCATCCTGTCCGTCAGCCTCGCATTCAACCTGCTCGGAGACGGCTTGCGTGATGCCCTCGATCCCAAGCAGGTGAACCGGAGATAGCCCCCATGGAAAAGTCCATTCTTGAGGTCGAGAACCTGCGCATCCGCTACGGCGGTTCTGCAACGGACGCGGTGCGCGGGGTCTCCTTCACCCTTGGGCGTGAGCGCCTCGGCATCGTCGGTGAGAGTGGTTCCGGCAAGTCGACGGTTGGACGCGCGCTGCTTCGCCTTCTGCCGGGCGCCACCATCACCGCCGACCGGCTTCGTTTCGCCGAACTGGATCTGCCCGCTCTTTCAGAGAAAGAGATGCTGAAGGTCCGCGGCCGGCGCATGTCGATGATCCTGCAGGATCCGAAGTTCTCGCTGAACCCGATCCGCCGCGTCGGCGACCAGGTGGCGGAAACCTATCTGCGTCACTTCAAATGCTCGAAGGCCGAAGCGCGCGACAAGGCGCTGGCCATGCTCGAAGCCGTCAAGATCCGCGAGCCCAAGCGCGTCTACGATCAATATCCGCACGAAATATCAGGCGGTATGGGTCAACGTGTGATGATCGCAATGATGCTGCTGGCCGATCCCGACCTCGTCATCGCCGATGAACCCACCTCGGCGCTCGACGTGACCGTGCGATTGCAGGTGCTCAACATCCTCGATCGACTGGTCAAGGATCGCGGCATCGGCCTGATCATGATCAGCCACGACTTGAACCTCGTGCGCAATTTCTGCGACCGTGTTCTGATCATGTACGCCGGCCGCATCGTCGAGACCTTGGCGGCGGCCGACCTCGATAAGGCGAAACATCCCTATACGCGCGGCTTGCTGGCGGCTCAGCCGCGGATCGGCGGCGGACGCACTCCGCTTGCCGTGCTCGATCGCCGTCCTGAATGGCTGGAGGAAATTGCCTGATGTCCGTTTCAGTCGAATGCCGCGATCTCGCAATCACCTTCGGCGCCGGCCCGACGGCGGCCAAGGTCCTTCCCGGCGTCACCTTCTCGGTCAAGCCCGGCGAATGTTTTGGTCTCGTTGGCGAAAGCGGTTCGGGCAAATCAACGGTTCTGCGCTGCATCTCGATGCTGACCGACATCTGGACCGGCAACATCCTCATTGACGGGAGGCCGGTTCGTGACGTTGCGCTCATCGAGCGCTGCCGCACGCTGCAGATGGTTTTTCAGGATCCCTACGGCTCCCTGCATCCGCGCCAGTCGGTGCGCACGGTCCTCAACGAGCCGCTCGTCATTCACAAGCTTGGCGACCGTGAAGAACGGATGCGCAGGGCGATCACTGATGTCGGCCTGCCGGTATCGTTCCTCGATCGGTTCCCCCACCAGCTCTCGGGCGGCCAAAGGCAGCGCGTGGCAATCGCACGCGCATTGATCCTCGAGCCATCGCTGCTGCTGCTCGACGAGCCGACGTCGGCGCTCGATGTCTCGGTGCAGGCGGAGATCCTCAACCTGCTTCAGCGCCTGCGCGAAGAACGTGGCTTCACCTACATCATGGTGACGCACGACCTTGCCGTCGTCGATCACATGTGCGACCGCTTTGCCGTCATGCTCCACGGCGAAATCACTGAAATCCTGCCGCGCGATGCGATCCCCGGAAACCGCGCGACCCATCCCTATGCCCGCGAACTGATCGGCGCCTCGCTGGCATACGAGGGCGCGCACTGAAGCTCCCGAAGCCAACTCCATCGCAAGGCCACCCTCCTCGGCCTGCGATGCGTGAACAAAATTCTCCCCCGACTTGCCCGGCCCAGTGCCGGGCTTTTCTTTGCCGTAGCGTGTCTTGCTAAGGGGGACGAGGACCGGAGTTCATCGGCAAAAGCTCGGTACCCGGCGTCGCCCGCATCGCTCCAATAGAGATGCGGGCGGCAGCGCCGACCCCAAGATCCGCTGCACGCCATCGCGCAGTGTCGCGATTGTCGTAAGAGCAGCACGGGTGATCACGGACATGGCGCAGCGGACTTCAGCGCCGACAGCACGCATTGATTGGGATGGGTTCGGTGAATTGCATGTCCGACCTCGCGCGGCTCGCCGCTTCAAACCGTGGCCGGACTTTACGGCACGCGACCCTGACCTCGCCGCCGTAGCTCCGGATCGTTTCAGAAGGTAGCGGCGGCGCTCCCTCACCGCTTGGCCGTTTCAGTTGGGTTTGCGCAAATGGAAGAAGGCGCGTCTCGCGACGCGCCTTCTTAGGTTCGATACAGGCAAAAGGCGGGATTACCGTTCCTTCTTCACCCCTTCGAAACGCGAGAGCCAGGGGCTGACGATCATGCCTTTCACGTCACTTCGGAAGGCCGCGGTGTCGATGACCTCCGAGAACGGCTGGATCGACATGACGAGATCGTCCATGTAGGTCTGAACGCCCTCATAGAGCTTGGCTTGCTTGGCGGTGTCGCGCTCGACCAGCGCTTCCTCGATCATCTTGTTCAGCTTCTCGTCGAAGAAGCTGGTACGCCAGCTCTGGTAGTTGGTCAGCTTCGCCTCATCCGAATTGTCGGGGTTGTAGGCGATCGATCGCAGATTGTTGTCCGGATGCGGCTGCTGGCCGCCGCCGCCGCGCCCGAGGAGCAGCTCGAACTTGCGCTCGCGCATCGCGCCGTAGATCTGGTCGCCCGAGCCGCTGATGAGTTCCGCCTGGATGCCGGCTTGGGCCAGCGTGTTCTGGATGGCGGTCGCCGCCTTCATGAACGGATCTTCGGAAAGCACGCGCAACGTCGTCTTGAAGCCATCCGGATAGCCGGCTTCGGCGAGCAGGGCCTTGGCTTTTGCGACGTCCAGCTTGTAGCCTTCGTCCGGCAAGGCGCCGAGCACA
>NZ_DASYGZ010000001.1:0-4542 GCF_035999135.1 Ensifer sp. | reverse complement strand
GGCGACCCGCGAACAGTCGACCGGTCTCCAGGAGATCAACACGGCCGTCAACACCATGGACCAGGGCACGCAGCAGAACGCAGCGATGGTCGAGGAACAGACGGCGGCAAGCCACGGCCTTGCCTCCGAGGCTGCCTCGCTTAACGCGCTGCTCGCCCAGTTCAACCTCGGGGAAGGGTCTCATACCGGCAGTGGCGGACATCGCCGCCGCGCCGCTTAGGTGAGAGAAGAGCCTATAGAAACCAAGGAGATAGCGCCACGGCGTGAATCAATTCCGCAGGCGCTTCAAGTCGAGCGATAACGAAGGCCCGGGAAACCGGGCCTTTCTCATTTCTCGAGCGAGACCACCGCCTCGACATGGGCCGACCAGAGGAACTGGTCGATCGGCGTTACCGAGGTGATCCGATAGCCGGCGGCGACAAGAATGGACAGATCGCGGGCGAGCGTCACCGGATTGCAGGAGACGGCGACCACCTTCTTGACGCCGGAGCGGGCGATCTCGTGACACTGCACCTCCGCGCCGGCGCGCGGCGGATCGAAGACGATGGCGTCGAAGATCTTCAGTTCCTGCGCCATGAGCGGGCGGCGGAAAAGATCACGCTTCTCGATGGTGACGGGCTTGAGCCCCTGCGTGTTGCGGGCCGCCAGATCGAGCGCCTTTAGCGCCTTGTCTTCGCCTTCGACCGCATGCACCCGCGCCTTGCGGGCGATCCTGAGCGCGAAGGTGCCGCAGCCGGCGAAGAGATCGGCGACGCGCTTGGCCTTGCCGATATGCTCGAGCACGAGCTTCGCCATCGCTTCTTCGGCTTGCGTCGTCGCCTGGGTAAAACTGCCCGGCGGCGGCGAGACAGAGACCCCGTCGAAGTCGATCACAGGCTTTACCGGCTCGACGATGATCTCGCCATTCAGGCTGACGCGGGCGATGCCGCGTTCGCCAAGCACGGCTTCGACCGTGCGGCGGCGCACGCTGTCGTCAAGCTTCTTGATGCCGTCGACGTTGAGATCGAGCCCGGAGAGCGTCTCGAGCACGGTGATGCGAAAGGGTTCGGCATTGACCGCCATCGCCGCACCGATCCTGGCGATGGTCGCGAGCTTCGAGACGATGCCCGGGCTCGCGATCGGACATTCCGAAATCGCGACGATGTGGTGGCTTTCGGCCTGGTTGAAGCCGAGCAGCAGGTCCTTCTCGGTCTTGCGAGCGGTGAAAACCGCACGCCGGCGCTGGCCCGGCTCGGCAGTGATGAGCGGCGCCACCTCCGGCTTCAGCCCCTTCGACTTCAGGGCGGCGATGACCAGATCGCGCTTGAAGCCGTGGTAGAGCGTGTCCGAGGCGTGCTGCAAGGTGCAGCCGCCGCAGGTGCCGTTGACACCGTCGGGGCCGAAGTGACGACAGTGGGGCTCGACGCGCTCGGGCGACGCTTCCCGCATCGAGATCAGCGTGCCCTGCGACTTGTTGACCGCCAGCGCAACACTTTCGCCGGGCAGGGTGAACGGCGCATAGATCGGACCGTCCGGGCCTTCGGCAATGCCGTCGCCCTGGGCGCCAAGGCGGCTGATGGTGAGCGTCTGCGTGCTCATTGCTCTTCCTCGGGCTTCTTGCCCGCGAGCAGGTATTCGACATTGCCGTCGCCGCCGGCAATCGGCGAGGGGATGAGGCCGAGGCTTTGCCAGCCCATGTCCTCGACAAGCCAGCGCTCGAGTTCGGCGGCAACGTCAGGAGCGCTTTCGGGATCTTTCAGCAGGCCCGCCTTGCTGATGGCGTCGCGGCCCGCCTCGAACTGCGGCTTGACGAGCAGGATGCAGTGGGCACCGGGAAGCGCCATGTCGAGCGCCGGCGGCAGCGCAAGCTTCAGCGAGATGAACGAGACGTCCGAAACGATGAAGGTGATCTCACGATCGTCGATGTCTTCTTCGGTCATCGCGCGGGCGTTGAGGCCCTCGATGCTGGTGACGCGTTCGTCGCCCTCGATACGCGGATGGATCTGGCCATGGCCGACATCGATCGCAACGACGTGCTCGGCACCGCGCTTCAACAGCACCTCGGTAAAGCCGCCGGTCGAGGCGCCGATATCGACGCAGCTTTGACCTGCGGGATCGAGCCCGAAATGATCGAGCGCTGCGACGAGCTTCAGCGCCGCGCGAGAAACATAGTCCTGCGCCGGGTCGTCGATGGTGATCGTCACGCTCTCGGCAAACATGGACGCTGCCTTGGTGACTGTACGGCCATCGACCTTGACGGTCCCGCGCTGGATTGCGTCGCGGGCACGCGCGCGGCTGGCGACCAGCCCTGAGTTCAGCAGCAGCTGATCCAGGCGCACCCTGTTCTTGTGTTCTTCATTCTGGCGATCTTCTGACATGTAAGTCTCATGGCGACTTGCTGTCGCAATGGCAAGCCCCTCTTGCGCGCAGCCATAGGCCCCCTCTGCAAATCCGTCTGGAAAAGCAGAAAACCCCGGTGATGAACCGGGGTTTCCATTGGTATCGATGCTCGCAAAGCCTCAGCCGGCGGCGCCGACGCCGATGTCCTGTTTCTGGCCGAGCGCCTTGAAGACGGTCGAGACGATGCCCGCGCGGTCAAGGCCGGCAGCGGCGTACATGGCTTCGGGCTTTGCCTGCTCCATCCAGACATCGGGCATGACCATCGGGCGCACCTTGAGGCCGCCGTCGAGCAGGCCGTCTTCGGCGAGGAATTGCAGCACGTGGCTGGCAAAGCCGCCGACAGCGCCTTCCTCGATGGTGATCAGCACCTCGTGGTTGCGGGCAAGGTCGCGGATAAGGTCGTGGTCGAGCGGCTTGGCGAAGCGCGCGTCGGCAACGGTCGTCGAAAGGCCGGCGGCGTCAAGATCTTCGGCTGCCGCCAGACAGTCGGCAAGGCGGGTGCCGAACGAAAGCAGCGCCACCTTGGAGCCTTGCTTGACGAGACGACCCTTGCCGATTTCGAGGATTTCGCCGCGTTCCGGCATCTCGACGCCCACGCCTTCGCCGCGCGGATAGCGGAACGAGATCGGGCCGGCGTCGTAGGCGGCGGCCGTGCGTACCATGTGCTTCAGTTCCGCCTCGTCTGCGGCCGCCATCACCACGAAGCCCGGAAGCGTGGCGAGATAGGTCGTGTCGAAGGAGCCGGCATGGGTCGGGCCGTCGGCGCCGACGAAACCGGCGCGGTCGATCGGGAAGCGCACCGGCAGGCCCTGGATCGCCACGTCGTGGACCACCTGGTCGTAGCCGCGCTGCAGGAAGGTCGAATAGAGCGCGGCAAAAGGCTTGTAGCCCTCGGCGGCAAGACCGGCGGCAAAGGTAACGGCGTGCTGTTCGGCGATGCCGACATCGAAGCAGCGCGACGGATGCACCTTGGCGAACCTGTCGAGGCCGGTGCCGGACGGCATGGCGGCGGTGACGGCGACGATCTTGTCGTCGAAGCCCGCTTCCTGCGTCAGCGCATCGGCAAAGACCGAGGTATAGGCGGGCGCGTTCGGCTTGGCCTTCGCCTGGGCGCCGGTGATGACGTCGAACTTGTTGACACCGTGATACTTGTCGGCGGCAGCTTCCGCCGGCGGATAGCCCTTGCCCTTCTGCGTCACCACATGGATCAGCACAGGACCCTTGGCGTTGTCGCGCACGTTGCGCAGCACCGGCAAAAGGTGGTCGAAGGAGTGCCCGTCGATCGGACCGATATGGTAGAAGCCCATCTCTTCAAACAGCGTGCCGCCGGTGACGTAGCCTCGGGCGTGTTCGACGGCACGGGTGATCGCCCGGTCGACGGTCTTGCCGAGATAGGCTGTCAGCTTCTTGCCGACCTCGCGGATGCCCATATAGGTGCGGCCGGAGGCAAGGCGGGCCAGATAGGCACTCATCGCGCCGGTCGGCGGGGCGATCGACATGTCGTTGTCGTTGAGGATCACGATCAGCCGGGCGTCGAGCGCGCCGGCATTGTTGAGCGCCTCATAGGCCATGCCGGCCGACAGCGCGCCGTCGCCGATGACGGCGATGACGTTGCGGTTCTTGCCGTCAAGATCGGCTGCGACCGCCATGCCGAGGCCGGCGGAGATCGAGGTCGAGGAATGGGCAGCGCCAAAGGGGTCGTATTCGCTTTCGGCACGGCGGGTAAAGCCGGAAAGACCACCCTCCTGGCGCAGTGTGCGGATGCGGTCGCGGCGTCCGGTCAGGATCTTGTGCGGGTAGCACTGGTGGCCGACATCGAAGATCAGCCTGTCATGCGGGGTGTTGAACACCTTGTGGATGGCGATCGTCAGCTCGACGACGCCAAGGCCCGCGCCGAGATGGCCGCCGGTGCGCGACACCGCGTCGATCATTTCTGCCCGGACTTCTCCTGCAAGCTGCGGCAGATCCTTGTCGTCGACCCGTTTCAGGTCGTCGGGATAGGTCACCTTGTCGAGCAAGGGCGTAGCCGGCATCGGATTGGTTGGCAGTTGTGTCACGCTGCATGCCTCATGCGCGCCGCAAAATCGGGCGCGCGATAGTTGGTGGGTACCGTCGAAGCGGCTCTTTAGACGCAATCGTTGCTGAATGCAAAACTAGGCATTC
>NZ_DASYGZ010000180.1:0-50667 GCF_035999135.1 Ensifer sp. | reverse complement strand
AGAGGTGCCCTTCACCCGCCCCGATCTGATCTTGCAACCGGATCAGCCGTTCCGATCGGGGCTGATCATCGTGCCATGCGACGGCCCAAAGTGACATTTCTACTTTGCACCAACGCGGACAGTTCAACTTCGCTGCCACATTTCCCGTAGCCGGGCGGATTCCATTTTCAAATGCAACAGAGACAAACTGGCCATCGTTTCTCGATGGATGATGTGGCCACCTCACCTCAAGCAGACGGGAAAACGGGCATCGATAGCGCCTGCGTCGTCTTTTCGGCCATGCGGATCTCGTAGGCCTTGCCCCAATGGGACATCACCGTCACCGCCTGGTTCAGGCTGCGGCCGAACTCGGTTGCGGAGTACTCGACCCGCTGCACCTTGCCTGGAAAAACCTTGCGACGAAGGAGGTCGTCCGCCTCCATCTCGCGGAGCGCCTGGGCCAGCATCTTCTCGCTGACGCCCGAGAGAACCCTTTTAAGTTCGCCAAACCGGCGGGGCGCCACGTTGATCTCCCAGAGGATGTCGGTTTTCCATTTCCCGCCGATCACGTTGAGGGCGCTCGCAAAGCCACAGTCGTCGTCCGGCAGGCGCTTCATGTGTGTCTCCTTACTTCAAGGTAACCGGTTACTTGAAAGTGCGTAATTTACCAATGGCTTCTGGCCGACCTATCAAGTGGGATCTTCGGAACTGGAGTTCAATCGAATGACCAAAATAGGTTCCCTCGGTGCCGGCCGGATGGGCGCGGCCCTGATTAAAGGGTCTGCTCAACAGCGGCCACAAGATGCGATGGACAAGGCGCCGACGCAGCACTCGCACGGTTCATGGTTTCGCGATGAGTGAGCGAAAGACCGATGAAATCCGCACCGCCGCCTGCTCGTGCGGCAGTTTCCGCCTGACCGTAAAAGGAGCGCCTGAACGGGTCTATGCCTGCGCCTGTCTGGAGTGCCAGAAGGCGACCGGATCCGCATTTTCCTACCGTGCGCGCTACAGCAAGGACGCCATTGCCCTTGACGAGGGAGACCGGCGACGGTTTCGGCGCCTGAACGATGCCGGTATGTGGATGGACCAGGTGTTCTGCCCGAACTGCGGGACCATCCTCTACATGGAAGCCGAGGTCATCAACGACAAGCTCGTCGTATCCGTTGGCTGTTTCGGTGAGCCGGACTTCCGTGCGCCGGCCTCGATCTACTGGTCGAGACGGCGTCACGCCTGGTACGAACCCGATGGTGAAATCGACCTGATCGAATAGCCGCAAGCAGGACGGGCCAGGTGACGGCCGCCCTCGCCTTCACCACCTGCCCCGCCCGAATGGGTCGGCACGGGCGGAGATCCGCGCCGCCGGCGCCTACAGGCCCTCTTCCCTGGCATAGGCCGCAAGGAGATCCGACACGTCGTGCTCCGAGCTGTTCTTGAACAGCGCCCGCGACGTGATGGCTTCGATGTGATGGTCCATCAGTTTGCAGGCGCCTTCGCGATCGTTCCGCGCGAGCGCGGCGATCAACTCGCGGTGCTCGGACACGGCGCAATCGGACGAATGGGGACGGCCATAGAGAGATAGGATCATCGATGATCGTGAAACCAGTTCCGTCACGTACCGCGACAGGATCGCATTCTTCGTCAACTGCGCGAGCAGCACGTGAAACTCGCCGGCGAGTTGGATCGAGGCAGACGGATTGTCGATGCGGGCCTTGTCTTCAGCGTCCACATGCGCCTCGAGCGCCTTGACCATCGGAGCCGTGAGCTTGCCGATCAGGCTGTCGACGACCAAGGTCTCAAGCGATCGGCGCACTGCGAAAATGTCGTGTCCGTCTTCCAGGCTCGGATGGGCGACGCATGCGCCCTTGTTCGGGCGCTGCTCGATCAGACCTTCCCCGTTCAGGCGTGCCAGCGCCTGACGCACGATCGTGCGGCTCACGCCGAGCCGCTCGCCGATCGAATCTTCAGGCAGCTTGGCACCGGCGGCAAACGCCTGCTCCAGGATCGCCCGTTTCAAGATCCGATAGACCGCATCCGACTTCGGAACGGTCGATTTTTGATGGCTGCCGTTAGGGTTGGGGATCATGGTCATCCTGAACGTCGCAAAACACACTGCAGGAATCTGCCGGGTGCCGGGTTGCAAAAGGCTATCACTACACGGAAAGCACCGTAAAGCCGCTCTCCTGCCCTATTCATGGGCGGGCATGCTTCCAAGCACCTCCCCGCTGGCGACGACGACGCGGCCGCGCCTGATCACGGTCCGGTTTTGTGGCGTCAGGGCCACCGCTTCCGCCACGCTCCGTGCGGGCAGAAGCACGAGATCGCCGAAGCAGCCCTCATCAAGCGCGTGACCGGCAAGACCGATCCCCCTGGCACCGCCCGACGTACAGATGCGCGCGGTCTCTTCAAGGTCAGCATCGTTGGCCATGCCGTTTCGTTGAGCGAGATATTTGGCGCGCTCCAGCATGTCCCCACTGCCGAACGGGTCCCATGTTCCCTGAATGCCATCGGAGCCGGAAGCGACGGTGACACCGTGCTCGCGCATCAGCCGCAACGGCAGCGCCGGCGCCGAGGGGCTGCCGACCGTCATCACCGCGATCTCTTCGTCAACCATCGACTTGATCAGTGCCTGTTGGCGGGTCGCGTCGAGCATCCCGAGACAATAGGCATGGCTCACCATCACCTGGCCTTGAAGGGATAGCGCGCGCGTCCGCTCGATGATGAGTTCCAGACAAAAAGCGCCGAGATCCCCCGGTTCGTGCAGATGGATGTCGACAGGTTTGCCATGACGATCGGCAAGGGCGAAAATCGCGTCGAGATGGCGCACCGGATCACGCTCGATGGACGCAGGGTCGATGCCGCCGACCACATCCGCGCCGGCCCTCAAAGCCTCGTCCATCAGCTCGAAGGTGCCTTCACGCTGAAGCATGCCGCTCTGCGGAAAGGCTACGATCTGCAGGTCGATCAGATCGCGCATCGCCTCGCGCGTTTCGATCACCCCCAGGATATTGGCAATCCCGATCTCGGTGTCGACATCGACATGGCTGCGGATGCTGAGGACTCCAAAGGCAAGCGTCTGGGCGATCTGGCGGGCGGACTGGCGGCGCGCGTCGATGCCGAGCTCACGCTTGGCCTTTCGATCGGCGAGGATCCGGTCGTTGCGGGCTGGGCCCACCCGGTTCTCGAACCAGTCCATCCCGATCAATGTCTTGTCGAGATGGGTATGCGCCTCGACAAAGCCAGGCAGCGCAATGTGGCCGGACGCATCGATCTCGTCCGCCGGGCGGTCTCCAGCGATTGCGGTAAAGCGTCCGTCGCGAATGAACAGGTCCTGGACAGCGCCGCCGAAGGGACGGGCATTGCGTATTATCAGGTCTGCCGACATTTGGAATTCCTCTCCTCTCACGAGTGCGTGCCGAGCCCGGCGCGTGCCATGGCCCGATGGAAGGCGCTCAGCGCCCGCTCCAGAATGGCGTCTTCGTCCTGGTCGACGAGCCGTCGGCCGCGCATCAGGATGCGCCCGTCGACGATGGTCGTGTTGACGTCGGCTCCGTTGGCGTAGCGTGCAAGGCGTTGCGCCGGATCATGGGGCGGCCACAGATGCGGCTGGCGCATGTTCACCAGAATGATGTCGGCGCGCTTGCCGGCCTCAAGCGAACCGATCTCATCCGCCATGTTCAATGCGCGTGCGCCTTCGATTGTCGCCATGGCCAGGAGCTGCAGGGGCGGCAACACGGCGTCATCGGCAAAATGGCGCGCATGGTAGCGATGCGCCTGGAACATGTTGCGAAACATGTCGAAGGAGCGATCGGGCGCCGCCGCATCGGTTCCGAGCGATACGGTGACACCGTCCGCCATCAGTTCGGGTGCCGGGCAGCGACCATAAACCGACATGATGGCGCTCGGATTGTGTGCAATTTTTGCCCCAGTTCGTTTAAGAACCTCCCGATCCTTCGCAGTCAGATCGATGCAGTGGGCCAGCAGCGAGCGCTCATCGAAAAGCCCCAGCCGGTCGTCATTGGCTGCGATCGAGCCGCTTCGATGGCCGTCCTGCACCAGAAGCACGCCTCTTTCGCGCGCGCGATCGCGCACTTTGCATGCAATCCCGTGGATCGCCTCGTCCTGCAACTCCGCCTGATCGAATACCGGTAGGGAAAAGACAACCCGGAGCCGGTCGTTCCGTTCGGCCCAGGCGTCGACCAGGGCCGTTGCGACGTCCACCTGCCGGTCGGGAGACACGATGACGTCGTCATGCGCCGTCGATGTGTACTGGCGATAAACGTGGTCACGGCCGGTCCGGTTCGGCCCCACGGCAAGGACCTCGCGAAGGCCCATCGCCGCTATGGCCTCAAGGTGCGCCTCCGCCGCTTCGGGACCGTCGGTGCGCATGATGTCCGGCCCCCCGCCGAACAGCAGCGCCGCGGTCGTCGTGCCGCAGCGGATCCGTTCTGCCGCCGAGAGCGCCGCCTCTGCCGCCCAGAACTCGGGGTCGGTCGCCGTGGCATAGATTCGTCCGGTGACATCCATCCAGTCTTCCGCCTCGGTGCCAAGCCCCTTGGTCAGCATGTGGCCCGCATGGGCGTGGGTATCGATCAACCCGGGCATCGCCACCATTCCGCCAGCCTCGATCCGTTCGACCGGCGCCTCTCCGAAAAAGTCCCCCTCCCCGATACGGACGATGCGCCCGCCTTCAATGAGGATATGGCCGCGATCGATGATCCGCCGTCCTACATCCATCGTCACGATCGTGGCGTTTTCAATCAGCAGTGCATCCGTCATTGCGCGTTCCCTTCCTGGCTGCCGGATACGGCGAACTTTTTTGAGAAAGCGCCACCAAATCCGGTTTTACCCATCTTGATATTGTTCTGATCAGATGTACACTCTTTATGGGAACAATCGTATCCAACAGAAGCAAAAATATGTATACGTTAACTGGGAGAAATCGATGAAGACCTCTATCAAGACCCTTTTGGCGGGGTTCGCCCTGCTGGTGCCGATGTCAGCGCCGGCCCTTGCGGAAACCCTGCGCTGGGCCTCGTCCGGCGATGTCATTTCCTACGACCCCAACGCACAGGTCGACAGCTTCACGCAAAGCGTTCACCACATGGTTTTCGACCCGCTGGTGCGTCGCAACAAGGATCTGAAGCTTGAGCCGGCGCTGGCGACATCCTGGGAAGTCGTTGAGCCGACCCGCTGGCGCTTCAAGCTGCGCCAGGGCGTGAAATTCCATGAGGGCCAGCCGTTCAACGCCGACGACGTCGTGGCGACGATCCAGCGCCAGATCGATCCCGGCGCCCGCAACCGGGAAAACCTGTCGACGGTGGTTGGTGTCGAGAAGGTGGACGAATACACCGTCGACCTCATCCTGCGCGCACCGTATCCGCTGCTTCTCAACGATCTTGCCGCCATCTACATCATGAGCAAGCCCTGGATGGAGCAGCATGACGCCCTGAAGCCCGGCAATGCCTCGACCGGCGTCGTTACCTATGCCAGCAACCACGCCAATGGCACGGGCGCCTTCAAGCTGAAGGCCTATGAGCCGGATTCGCGCTCTGTCTTTGAAGTGAACAAGGAGTGGTGGGACAAGCCGCAGCACAATCTGGACGAGGTCGAGTTCCGCCCGATCGCCTCCGACGCCACCCGCGTTGCCGCGCTATTGTCCGGCGAAGTCGACATGATTGCGCCAGTACCTCTGCAGGACATCGATCGTATCGCGGCCACCGATGGGCTGAAGGTCGTTGAAAACCCGTCGCTGCGCACGATCTTCTTCGTCTTCAGCTACCGGCCGGAACTCCACGCAACGCCGGGCCAGCCGAACCCGCTTCGCGACGTACGTGTGCGCCAGGCCTTGTGGCAGGCGATCGATACCAACACGATCCAGAAGCGCCTGATGCGCGGCAAGTCGCGCACTGCCGGCATGCTGGTCGCGCCGGCCGTAACCGGTTACGACGAGGATATCGACGTGCCGCTGCCCTATGACGTCGCCAAGGCCAAGGCGCTGCTTGCCGAAGCCGGCTATCCCGACGGCTTCAAGACCGGGCTTGCCTGCCCCAACGACCGCTACATCGCCGATGAACAGATCTGCCTTGCGGTTGCTTCCATGTGGGCGCAGATCGGCGTTCAGGCCAATGTGAACGTCGAGAGTAAGACGACCTATTTCCCGCGCACCGACAAGGGCGAATTCGACGTCTACCTGCTCGGCTGGGCCTCGCTGCCGCCTATGGACGGCTTCAGCCCGCTGCAGGCGCTGCTTGCGACCAATGACGGCACGTTCGGCGGCAGCAATGCCGATGGGCTCTCCAATCCCGATATCGACAAGCTAGCCCACGCCGCTGCCAGCGAACTCGACGAGACCAAGCGTGTCGAGATGCTGAAGGAGGCCTTCCGCATCACCCATGACCAGGTACTCTACCTGCCGCTGCACCAGCAGCCGGTCGCCTGGGCCATGAGCAGCAAGGTCGACATGCCGCAGTTCCCGGACGAGTACGTTCGTCCGTGGTTTGCGCAGATCAAGAAGTAATCGGGAAACTCCCAGGCGCCGTCCCGGTTAAGCGAAAGCGAGCCGGGACGACGCGGCAGACCGGGCCAACCCCTCCCCGCTCCTTTGGAGCCCGGAGGAAGCGGGAGCGCAACACCCCGGTTTTCGCCCTTGGGCAAGCTCGCTCCCTCGCAAGGACTATCCGATGATCAGACTCTTCTCAGTCCGGTTGCTTCAAGCCATCGTCGTGATGGTTGCTGTGACCGCCATCGCCTTCTTCATGTTCCGTTTCGTCGGCGATCCCGTCGCCTCGATGGTGCGTGAGGGCGCCACGCAGGCGGAAAAGGACGCGGTCCGCGTCGCGCTCGGCCTCGACAAGCCGGTGTTCGTCCAGTTCGCCACTTTCGTCGGCCAGGTGCTGACGGGCGATCTCGGCACGAGCTACCGCTACCAACAGCCAGTGACGACCCTGCTGCTCAGCCGCCTGCCCGCCACACTGGAACTGGTGATGGTCGCCACCGTGCTGGCGCTGTCGCTCGGCATTCCGCTCGGCGTGCTCTGCGCGCTGAAGCCAAAGGCCTTCCTCTCCCGCTTCACGCAGTCTGCGACGCTTGTCGGCATCTCCATGCCCACCTTCGTCACGGGGCTGTTGCTGATCCTTATCTTTGCGGTCAATCTGCGCTGGCTGCCGTCCTCAGGGCGCGGCGATCTCGTCGATATCGGACCGTGGCAGACCGGATTCCTGTCGCTTTCGGGCCTGAAGTCCCTGATCCTGCCGTCGATCACGCTGGCCCTGTTTCAGCTGACGCTGATCATGCGGCTGGTGCGTTCTGAAATGATCGACGTTCTGTCGTCGGACTACATCCGCTTCGCCTTCGCACGCGGTCTGCCCCGGACCTACATTTACGGCCGGCTGGCATTGCGCAACGCGTTGATGCCTGTCGTCACCGTGACCGGTCTGCAGATCGGCCAGCTCATCGCCTTCGCCATCGTCACCGAAACGGTGTTCCAATGGCCGGGCATGGGCCTGCTCTTCACCAATGCCGTCGGCTACCCCGACGTGCCGGTGCTGGCGGCGTACCTGCTCTTCGTCGGCTTCCTGTTCGTGATGATCAACATGATCGTCGACATTCTCTACACCTTCATCGATCCGCGCCTGAGGACACGATAATGGCCACGCAATCCCTGATGCGCCGGCTTCCGCCGGTTTCCGTTATCATCGCCAGCCTGGTGCTTCTCATCATGCTGATCCTCGTGATATTCGCGCCGCTGATCGCGCCGATGGATCCGCGCGATGTCGCTTCCTATTCGCTGATGGACATGGAAATTCCACCAGCCTTCATGGACGGTGGCGATCCCCGCTTCCTGCTGGGCACTGACAACCAGGGTCGCGACCTTGTCTCGGTGATCCTGTTCGGCTTGAGGATCTCCGTCCTCATCGGCCTTGGCGCGGTGGTCTTTGCGGCCATGCTCGGCGTTGTGCTCGGCCTTGTCGCCGGCTTCTTTGGTGGGGTGGTCGACGGCATCGTCATGCGCATTGCCGACATCTTCGTCAGCTTCCCTACCATCCTCGTCGCGCTTCTGATCAGCGGCATCACCCGCGCGCAGCTCAGCGCCGAGACCATGCTCGCCTGGGCGCCGCTGGTTCTGATCTTTTCGATCGCCATCAACGAATGGGTGCAATATGCGCGCACCGTGCGCGCATCGACCATGGTGGAGATCGCCCGGGACTATGTGCGCGCCGCCAAGGTGATCGGGCTGCCGGCCCCGCGCATCATGGGGCGCCACATCCTGCCGAACATCATGAGTTCGGTCATGGTCATCGCCACGATCAACCTTGCAGGCGCCATCCTGACCGAGGCGACACTCTCCTTCCTCGGCGCCGGCATGCCACCGACCTATCCGTCGCTCGGCACGCTGATCCGCATCGGCAACCAGTTCCTCTTCTCCGGTCTCTGGTGGATCGCGGTCATGCCCGCAACGGTGCTCGTCGTCCTCGTTCTCGCCGTCAACGTGATCGGCGACTACCTGCGTGATCATTTCAACCCCAAACTGATGGCCCGATGAGATGACCGAAACAACGCGTCCCGTCCTCGACATCCGCAATCTCCGCGTCGAGTATCCGCTGGCCAATGGCGACACGCTTGTCGCGGTCAAGGATATCGACCTCACGATCCGGCCCGGCGAGATCCATGCCCTCGTCGGCGAATCCGGCGCCGGCAAGACCACGGTCGGCAATGCGCTCATGGGGCTGTTACAGGCACCCGGCAAGATCGCCGCCGGTTCGATCGTGATCGCCGGCAAGGAGATCGACCTGCGCACCGGCCGCACGGAGGGCATTGTGCCCGGCCGCGATGTCGGGGCGATCTTCCAGGACCCGATGACGAGCCTCAACCCGCTTTTCACGGTGGAAAGTCAGCTCTGCGAAGGCATGCTCACCCATCTGAAGCTTTCGTCCCGGGAAGCAAAGGCCCGCGCGCTCGACCTGATGAGGGCCGTCGGCATTCCCGAGCCTGAACGCCGGCTCGGCAGCTATCCGCACCAGCTGTCCGGCGGTCAACGCCAACGCGTCGTCATTGCCACGGCGCTCGCCTGCAACCCGCAACTGATCGTCGCCGACGAACCGACCACCGCCCTCGACGTTTCGGTCCAGGCGCAAATCCTCAAGCTGATCCGCGACCTCGCCGACGAGCGCGGCGTCGGGGTCCTGCTCGTCACCCACAACATGGGTGTCGTCGCCGAGATCGCCGATCGGGTCACCATAATGCAGAACGGGGCGGTCGTTGAAACCGGTCCGACACGCACGGTGCTGACTGCACCCAAGGCGCCCTACGCCCGCACGCTGATCGCAGCCGTGCCGCCCATCGATGCGCGCCTCGACCGTCTCCCGGTCCCAAGCGAAGAAACGCAGGTGACGCTTGACGCCCGCGCCAGCGTGCGGCGCAAGAGCGCGCGTGCCGAGACAGGCAGCCGCGAAGACGTGGTTCTTTCGGTGCGCGACCTTGCGGTGGAATATGGAGGACGGTCCCTGCTCCCCGGCCGCAAGGCGTCGGTGTTTAAGGCCGTCAAGGGCGTTTCGTTCGACGTCAGGCGCGGCGAGATCTTTGGCCTCGTCGGCGAGTCCGGTTGCGGCAAGACCACCGTTGCCAACACGATCGCCGGACTGGTGACCCAGAGTGCTGGCTCGATCGACTTCCAGGGCACGGCACTTGGCGCCCGACGCGAAAAATCGATCCGCCAATCCCTGCAGATGGTGTTCCAGGATCCCTATTCCGCCCTTAATCCGCGGCTGCGCATCAACGCCGCCATCGCCGAACCGATCCTGTTCTACAAGCTCGCCGCGAATGCGCAGGAAGCCCGTGAGGATGCCAGGACCCTGCTCGAAGCCGTCGGCCTCCCGTCGGACGCCGGAGCGCGCTTTGCGCATGCCTTCTCCGGCGGCCAGCGCCAGCGTATCGCCATTGCCCGCGCGCTTGGGCCCCGCCCGTCGCTGCTTATCTGCGACGAGCCGACTTCGGCACTCGACGTCTCCGTCCAGGCGCAGTTGCTCAACCTGTTGAAGGATCTGCGCGATCTCGCCGGCCTTTCCATGCTGTTCATCAGCCACGATCTGGCGGTCATCCGCCAGATGTGCGACCGCGTCGCGGTGATGAAGGCAGGCGAGATCGTCGAACTTTCGGAGACCGAAACGCTCTTCACCGCGCCGAAGCACGAATACACACGCGAGCTTCTGCGCCTTGCGCCATCGGTGGAGCGCATCTTCGGGCGCCAGCTGGCCTCGGCATAGGAACAATGTCGCGCCGAAGAAAAGGCGCGCCCGCCGGGCGCGCCCGTTCGGACCGACCGAATAAGAAGAAGACCCAAAGGAAACATCCGCTCATGTCCCCATCCACCCAGCCCCAATCGGGCCGGCAATGGCTGTTGCTGGTTCTCGTCGTGATGGTTGCCATCAACCTCAGACCATTCCTGACTGCACCCGGGCCGGTCCTGTCCGAAATCGTCGCCGATACCGGCATGGGATATGGCAGCCTCGCCCTGTTGACGCTGCTGCCGATGATGCTGATGGGCGTGGGCGCCTTTGTGTCGCCTGCCCTGCAGGCGATGATCGGCACGCGGCGCGGCATCCTGATCGCGCTCCTTGTCCTGGCGGCGGGTTCCTTGCTGCGGCTGGTCGCGCCTGGAGGCGTGGCGCTGGTGATGACTGCCGCGCTTTGCGGCGCGGGCGTGGCGTTCATCCAGGCGGCCTTTCCCGGCATCATCAAGGCGGAGTTCCCCAACAACATTCCTGTTGTCACTGGTCTTTATTCCGCGATCCTGATGGGCGGCGGCGCGTTGGGTGCACGACTGACGCCGTTGCTCGTCAATCACGGCTTCGGCTGGCGCCCGGCGCTTGCCTGGCTTGCAGCGCCGGCGATCATTGCATTCGGCGCCGCCTTCCTCATTCTCAAGGATTCGCGCAGCCAGCGGCCGGACAGGGCGCTTGCCGGGCGGCTCATGTGCCGACCCCGCACCTGGACGCTCATTCTCGCCTTCGGCCTCGTCAATGCCGGCTATTCCTCGGCCGTCGCCTGGCTTGCCTCCTATTATCAGTCGCTCGGCTGGAGCAGCGGTGACAGCGGCAACCTGGTGGCGCTGATGGCCATCTGTCAGGCGGCGGCCGCCCTCGGGCTGCCGGTGCTCGCGCGACGCAACGTCGATCGCCGCGCCTTTCTGCGCCTCACGCTCGCCATGCAGGCGATCGGCTTTGCCGGCCTCGCCTTCCTGCCCGAAGCCGCACCCGCGATCTGGGTGGGTCTCTGCGGCGCCGGCCTTGGAAGCAGCTTCTCGCTCGCAATCGTAACCGCACTCGACCATCTGCCGCGGCCCGAAGAGGCCGGCGTCCTTGTCGCGCTGATGCAGGGCGGCGGCTTCCTGATCGCGTCGCTCGGGCCGTTTGCAACCGCATTTCTTCACCACTTCAGCGGCAGCTTTGCCCCGGGCTGGACGCTTCATCTCCTTTGCGTCGCCACCGTGTTCTTCCTCTACATGCGCTTCAACCCGTCGCGCTACGCCCAGGCCATGCAAGCCCCGGCTTGAGGACGGGCGCATGGTCCCATACCGCTCCGTCGCCTCGATCGGGCTCACCGCGCGTGACTACGTCGCATCAACGTCAGGGTGAGCGCCCAAGGCGAGCCTTGCCCACGCCGCCATCAAAGCGCTGGACATTTCGGCATTTTGTATGCGATTCCGGGAGAAAATTGTCACGGCTTGGAGGAACGGGATGGCGAAGAAAGAGAGCGAAGGGGGCGGCGGCCGCGCACAGGCCGTTCACCGCGTCCTGAAGCGCGCAATCCTCGACCAGGCCCTGTCTCCCGGGTCGAAACTGCCGGAAGATTCGATCGGCGAAAGGCTGGGGGTCAGCCGCACTCTGGTGCGCGAAGCGCTGGTGCGCCTGAGCCAGGAGGGCCTTGTGGAGTTGCGGCCAAACAAGGGCGCGATGGTTGCACGGCCGACGCTCGAAGAAGGGCGCAACCTGTTTCTGACACGCATGGCGCTGGAGCGCCTGGTGGTCGAAACCCTTTCGGGCAAATTGACGTCCGAACAGATCGACGCGCTTTCGGCGCATATTGCCGCCGAGGAAGCAGCAAAGAAGGAGCGCGCGCCTTCGATCCGCCTGGCGGGCGAATTTCACACCCTGCTGGCGCAGATGACCAATAACTCCAGCCTCACGCGTTACGTCAACGAACTGGTCGCCCGCAGCTCGCTGATCCTTGCGCTCTACGGTCGTCCGCATTCTTCGGAGTGCGCCGTGTCGGAACACCAGGAGCTTCTGGACAAACTGGTTTCCGGCAAGACCGAAGAGGCGGCCGCCCTGATGGCGCACCACCTGGATTCGGTCACGACACGCGCGCTGCTGCCGCAGGACGGGGACAAGAACATCAAGGAAGTGCTGGCTGCCTACGCCGTGGCCGAGGGGCTTGCATAGCGGCGACCTCCCCGTTCGCCGATGATCCTACACGTCAGGCCCCGCGGAGCGCGAGGCCTAACAAGCGTCAAGCTATAAGCCGATCTTCAGGCGGAAGCCGGGCCCGATCAGGCCTGATCGACCCCGCCCGACACCAGACGGCCGCGGTGGAAGGTGGCGGACCTTGCCGAGACGCGCGCCACCGCCTCGGCCGAGCAGCTTGCAGCGGCCAGCGTAAACGACGCCGTATCGCCGACCTTTGGCCAGGCGCGATTGCCCTGGTCATCAAGCGGCAGCACGCCGCCGGTGGCGATCGACATCGCCCGCGACAGGCGGAACTCGTCCGATCCGCGGTAAAGCTGGGCGTAAAGATAAGCCTTTTCCAGCATGTCGCCGCTGCCGAAGGGCGACCAGTGATCGATGACGCTGTCGGTGCCGGTCATGACGAAAACGCCCTTCTGGCTCAGTTGCGGCAAGGGCATCGTCAGTCCGATCGGAACCGTCGAGGCGATCGAAATCCCGCTCGCCGCCATCCGCGTGGCCGTCTCGTCCAGTTTCTCCGGCGCAAGCGTGGAAAGCGCGAAGGCGTGGCTGATCGTGACCTTGCCGCGCAGGGCCGCGTTCTTCTCAACGGTATCGATCATGTAGTCGACCGCCGCGACGCCGGCGGGGCTGGTTTCGTGGAGGTGGATGTCCACGCCCTTGCCGGTATCAAGCGCGATCTGGAACATGGCGTCGAGCGACTTTTCCATGGCGGCGTCGACATTGGTGGGATCGAGACCACCGACATATTGCACGCCCATCTGCATGGCTTCACGCATCAGACCGTCGACCTTGGAATGAAGCAGGCCGTGCTGGGGGAACGCGACGATCTCGCACTCGAAATCGTCCCGATGGTTTTCGAGCGCGCGTTGCAGGTGCTCGAGGCTCTTCAGGCCGCTCACCGGATCGATGTTGCAATGACTGCGCGCAACGGTGCTTCCCTTGGACTGCAGCAGGGCGATCAGCCCTTCCGCGCGCTCCTGCGACGTCGGCAGCAGTTGCGGCAGCAGTTTTTCCTCGAGCGCGATCATGTCCATGATGGTCTTGCCCTGGCGCGGACGCGGCGCCTGCCATGGACCGCCGTAGAACGTCTTGTCCAGGTGAATATGCATATCGCGCATCGTCGGCAGCAGCAGCTGGCCGTTTGCCTGATAGCGCGGCAGACCTTCGGGCAGGACAGCCTTTTCAGGATGCAGGGCGACGATGACGCCGTCCTTGATCTCGAGAGTATAGAGTCCCGTACGAGTGGCGACGACGACGTCCTCGTCGTGCTCGAACCCCTCCTCAAGCCGCACGCCGGCAAGGAGATAATGGCGGTCGGCGAGCGAATTGGCCCGCATTGCATCCGCCTTGTCAGCCGTGCCGGCAGAGGCCGCTTGAGCGGATCCGGCAGATAGACCGCCGGCCGCGCAGGCCGTGGCCAGCATGCCCGTATGGCTGAGAAATGCCCTGCGGCTCTGGGATAGCGTGTGTTCCAACATCATTGCCTCATCGTCGATTGGGATGCGCCAATCTAGCGAACGGCACCTCGCGGTGGCAGCGACATTTCCCAATGATGAGCATTGGCATTTCCGATGCAAGCGCGCCCCAGCAGAGACATCTCAAATACAGCATGGTCGAGGCTCATTGCCTCAAGTCACAAAAGGCGATCAGGCGCTCCGCCAGCGCCAGGGTGGCCGGGCCGGCATTGTCCCTGTAAAACAGAGCCAACTCAAAATCGTCGACAGGCGGCAGCTTTTCGGCAGCGCCAAGGACACGGTGGGAAGGCAGCCGGCAGCTGGCGGGCAGCAGGGTGAGGCCTAGACCGGCCGCAGACGCGGCCGCCAACGCGGCAAGGCTGGCGCTGCTGTAGCTGATGCGCCAGCGAATGCCGAGACCGTCGAGCGCATGGCACAGTTCGTCCCGGTAGAGACCGTTGAGCGGAAACACCGCCAGCGGTACCGGGGTCTGCTCGATCGCCGGCCTGACCAGACTGTCCAGCCAAAGCAGCGGCTCGGGCCGTGCTGCGCGCGGTATATGCCTGCGACGCTGCTTGACGAGGACGAGATCGAGCTCTCCTTCAAGATAGGCGGCCTGCAGATCCGCGCTCAAACCACTGGTAACATCCAGTCGCAGATGCGGATGCTGGCCATTAAACGCCGCAAGCAGATCCACTGTCGGTACCGTGAAATCCTCGGGCATCCCCAGCCGAAGCACGCCGTCGCGCCACGGCCCGGCCAGGGCGTCATGCGCCTCCTCGTTGAGCGCGATGATGCGACGGGCATAGCTCAGGAGCTTGACGCCCTCCTCGGTCAATTGCACCTGATGCGACGAGCGCTCGAACAGCGCCTTGCCCAGCATTTCCTCAAGCCGTCGAATCTGCTGGCTGACGGTGGACTGCGAGAGGTTCACCCGCTCGGCCGCGCGCGTGAAGCTGTTGCTTTCGCAGATGGCCACGAAACTCAGCAACAGCTGAGGGCTGAACATGGGATAGCGGTTCATTCTTCCCCTTGATCGCGCTGGCGCAACGGTTCGCGGCCGGGTGTCAGGCATGCATTCAGCGCCCGAACTCGCTGCCCCTGCCAGAACGCGCGCCGCGCCGGCAATCAGGCCTTGAAGCGGTCGAACGCCGTCAGGCGCTTCACCGGCGGGTCAGCATCCTTCCAGCGATAGATCTCCGCGCGCAGGTAGCCCAATTCGTCTTCGGCCGCATCCTCGCCCACTTCGATCCACCACGATTTCGGCCGGCCGTCGCTTCCGTCCGACCAGCGATAGCCCCGTGCCTTGAGGTGATCCTTCATGTCAAAGGGGCTGTTTTCGGCAAATATGCGGACACGGGACTGTTGGCTGGCCTGGTAAAGCTCGGACAGCGGGGGATGCCCATCGTCTTCGTCCGTCAGAGCCAGAACCTCCAGCAGGGCGAAACAGTCATCGACCGCCCGATGCCCGTCGTGGAAGTAGCCCGCCTGGCCGACGAGGTAGCCGAGCTTGGTGCCTTCGAAGCCTCGCCCCGACCAATCGATCTCGGAAACCGAACACGCCCATGCCTTGGCGGAAAAGATCGGCGAAAACGCCTCGCAGAACGGACGATCGAAGCGGGCATTGTGCGCGATGATGAGGTCGGCCGGTTCGATCAGCGCGGCCAGCGCGCTAAGATCAATGGTCTGCCCGGCCACCATGTCATCGGTGATGCCGGTCAACTTCGTGATTTCCGCCGGGACCGAAACGCCCGGCTGCCGCAATCCGCCGTAAACGCCGATAACGTCGCCGACGCCACCGGTCGCATCGAACGTAAAGGCAACGGCGCCGATCTCGATGATCTCGTCCTTGCGGTGACTAAGTCCGGTCGTCTCGGTGTCGAGAATGACGCCCCGCAAGGGGAACCCAGGCCGAGGAGATGTAACGACCGGTCGTGCTTCCAGCTTTTTCAGGATGCGGTAGCGCTCGGTTTCCCGGAGCATGCGCACCATGTCGTCTTCGCTCAAGGCGGGCGCGGACCGCCGCCTGCCTGCCGACAACCCTCCGACGTTCCCGGGGGCAGGCCCGCCTGCAACGAAAAGATCGAACTGCTGCGTCATCCGACTGCTTTCACCGACTCACTGAACGGCCACGCCGTCGGTTCCGCTATAAGCCATTCGGACGCACAAATCAGGCGAAAGACGTCGTCAACCACAAAAGCCTTGCCGCGTCGCGGCAGTATCGCCCGCGAAGCACAACCGCGGGTTCAACCGACTGACCGATGAAGCTTGTGGTGGGCCGCCTCGGCCTCACCGGTCGGATCAGATTTGCGTTCCTGGCCCTAACGCATCATCGCGGCGACGTTGCCGCCGTCGACGGTGAGAACGGCGCCAGTGCTGGTGCGGGCCTTCGCCAGGTGGACAAAAGCTTCCGCGACATCCCTTGCCGCGACCTCGCGGTGCACGAGGTTCCCGCGCATATAGGCCTCCGGCGTGATGCCGCGGGCACGGCTGCGCTCCTCGACCATCTGGTCGGTCATCAGCCCCGTGCGTATGCGGTCTGCGTTGACGGCATTCGACGTGATCCCGTCGCCACCGTGCTCGACCGCGTACTGCCGCATCAGCGCCATCAGTGCCGCTTTCGAGGTCCCGTAAGGGCCGAAGTCGGGACCGGGGTTCACCGCCTGCTTGGAAACGTTGAAGACAAGTGCGCCACCCGTACCTTGTGCCTTCATGATCTTGACCGCCCGGCGCGCGATATAGTGGTGTCCCCAGAAGTTGAGGGCGAAGGCCTTCTCAAACAGCGCGTCAGAGACCTCTGCGATGGCACCCTGGAATGCCGCCCCCGCATTGGAGATGACGATATCGATGCCACCGAAATGCGCCGCGACGTCGCCAAGTGCTGCATCGACCGCCTCGGGGCTGGTCACGTCGCAAACGAGGCCGAAACCGCCGAGGCGCTTGGCTTCCTTCTGCAGTGCTTGTTCGGAAAGGTCGAGCAACGCGATTTCAGCGCCTTCGGCCCTGAGCGCCTCGGCAATTGCCAGCCCCAGCCCGCCGGCGCCGCCGGTGACCACGGCAACCTGGCGGCTCAGCGGCTTCTCCACCTGCTTCGTCAACTTGACCTGCTCGAGCGACCAGTACTCGATGTCGAACAGATCCGCTTCCGACAGCGCCTCGAAACTCTCGATGCCCTCGGCATTGCGGATCACGTTGATCGTCGCCTCGGCAACGTCGGCGCCAACGCGCGCAGCCGTCTTCGTCGGACCGGCTGCAAAGAGCCCGACCCCTGCGACATAGAAGACCCGGGGCATCGGATCGAGCATCGTCTTGTGGCCGCCGACGCGGGCATTGTTGCGTTCGAAATAGGCGCGATACTCGTCGGCGTAGGCTGATATCGCCGCGCGCACGGTCTCGGCCCAGGCGGCGGTTTCGCCCGCCAACGGAGCCGACAGGGCAAGGCCGAAGCGCTTGATATGGATGACGTGTTCCGGCGTGGCGTTTCCGCGCCGGGAAAGGTCGGCGACGTTCTCGGCATTGCAGAATTCAAGCACCGGCTCGCTTGCGCGGTGCTCGAGCACGAAACGCTTCGGGCAGCCCTCGATGCCGGTTTCGATCGCGATCGCGCCGCGCAGGATGGGCGCGATCTCTGCGGCGGTCGCAAGCTCCTTCGGCTGTGCGACGGGCGTGAAGGGACGCGCCCTGCCCTTTGCGATGCGGCGCTCCGCCTTGTCGATCGCCGCAATCATCTTCTCGTAGGATTCGCGCGGATCTTCCGACCAGGTGAAGATGCCGTGTTTCAGGAGGATCATGCCGTCGGCGCCGGGGTCGGCCTTGAAGGCCGCGTCACAGGCCTTGGCGAGATCAAAGCCGGGCATGACGTAGGGCACGATGATGGAATTGGGGAACAGTTCTCGGATGATCTCCTCGCCATGCGGCTGGTTGGTCAGGGACACGATCGCGTTGGCGTGGGTGTGATCGATATGCTTGAACGGCAGGTTCGCGTGCAGAATAGCTTCGACCGAGGGGTTGGGGGCCGTCGGATCAAGCAGCAGCCGGCGCTGCAGCATGACCATGTCGTCGTCACTGAGCGTCTCAAAGCCGACCATCGCCTGAAGTGGGTGGAGCCGGACGGCTGGCAGACCCGCCGGCTCAATCGTTCCCATGTCCCAGCCGCTTCCCTTGACGCAGAGAACCGGAATTTCCGAACCGTCGAGATCGACGAAAGTCGTCTTCACCGAGGTATTGCCGCCACCGTGCAGGACCAGTTCCGGGTCGGACCCAAGAAGCCGCGTCGTGTAGGTTCGGATCGCGAGGTCGCGATTCACGCCGTTCTTCACATAGGTGTCGACGACGCTTGCGTGGTCGGTTTCGGACCATCTCGATTTCATCAAAGGCTCCTCTGCTACCGGTGCCCGGGCATGTTGCGCGACGGATCCGGACTGGAAATTGGACGCGCAGCATCGCCCTCGCCAGACCGCGTGCGGCAGGCAAGGCATGTCGCGCATGTGAAGCTTGGAATCGGCAACCAGCTCCGACCGCGCCAGAACCTGGCCCCGGTCTTCCGTTTGCCTCGGCCTCCCCCGCACGCACATCCGCATTGACGGCGCCACGCGCAAACAGGAATCCGGCCTCGATTGTCCGTAACAACGAGACGAATACAAATGACAACATGCCGTGTCAAATGTCAATCTTGCTTTCGAATTTGTTTGACCGCGAGGGATTTTCCGGTTTGAGGTGGCGCAAACGATATCAGGCGGAGTGACATATGACGGATGGCGGACGGGCAAGCGGGATGATCGGCGAAGGCAAGTCGTTGCCGCCCGAGTTCGATGACGGCGTCGTGTGGGCCGCATGGCTCTACTACGTCGATCAGCTGACCCAGAGCGACATCGCCAAGATCCTCGGCATGTCGCGCGCGACAATCGTCAACTATCTGCAGGAAGCGCGCGAGCGCGGCCTTGTGTCGATCCGCGTCAACACCGACGTCGGCGGGCGTGTCGCCATTGCGCGCAAACTCAAGGAGAGGTTCGGACTTGAAGGGGCGCTTGTCATTCCCGGCAGTGATCCGGCCACACTGGTGACAAGGCTCGGCGAGGCCGGCGCACGCCTTCTCGCCGACATGGTGAAGCAAGGTGACACGATCGGCGTTGCATGGGGGCGCACCGTGCTCGCCGTTGCGGACCAGATCTCCCTGCCGGAGCCGCTCGACGGGCTGACGGTGGTTCAGGTCTCCGGCAGCTCGATCGCCAACCCGGAGTTTTCGCCCGAATTCTGCACCTCGCTGATGTCGCAACGCATCCATGCGCGCTGCGTCAACCTGCTTGCCCCGGCGCTGCTTTCGACACCGGAGCTCAAGCGCTGGCTGCTCGCCGAGCCGGTGCTCGTCAAACAGTTCGAACTCATCCATTCCACCAACGTCCTCGTCTTCGGGGTCGGCGATATCGGGCCGGATACGCTGATCCGCTCCGCCAATGTCGCCAGCCAGGAAGACTTCGACGCCTACCAGGCCGATGGCGCCGTCGCGGTGCTGATCTGCCGTTTCATCGATGAGGCTGGGCGGCAGGTGAAGGGCGAGCTCGACGACCGGATGGTGGGTATCGAGCTCGACGAGCTGGTGCGCATCCCCAGCCGGATCTGCGTCGCCGGTGGCGCCAACAAGATTGCAGCGATCCGCGCCACGATGAATGGCGGCTATGCGACGCATCTCGTCACCGACGTTGCGACAGCCGAATTGCTCCTGGCCGGGCGCCCCTAGATCATTTTCACTGTTTCATCGAAACTGTGAAAATGATCTAACTCTTTGATATCACGCAATTCCGGACGGAAAACCGTTACACACTTTTCCTGGAATTGACTTAGGGCGCTCGGCGTGGCGTCGCGATAGCGGCGTCAATTCGCCTTGATGCGCGCGGTCTTCATAAAGTCGAGCGTGGCCTCGAAGGAGGTGATGCCGGCGTCAGAGCCGAGGCCCGTGGCAACCAGGGCGGCCGACGCCTGGGCGAACCGCAGCCCGGTTTCCGTATCCATGCGGTGGTGCAGACCGGCAATGAAGCCGGCATTGAAGGCATCGCCACAGCCGGTGGTATCGACGACGTCGATTTCGAACGCCGGCAGCTTCAGGCTGTTGCGATCCGGGTCCATGAAATAGACCCCCTCCCCGCCCAGCGTGAACAGGCAGTGCTTTACCCCGAGATCGGAGAAGAAGAGGGCCGCGTCCTCGGCGCTGCGGCGACCGGAGATCAGCAGCGCTTCCTCGACCGACGGCATGAAGTAATCGATATAGGGAAAGAGCGGGCGGATCAGCGACAACGTCTTGTCGCTCACGCCGAGAAGGTCGAACGTGACGGTCTTTCCCTTGCGCTTGGCGGTCTCGAGAAGCACGCGGCTCGGCTCGCCGTCGAGACTGTCGAGCAGGCCGGTGCCGCCGAGGTGAACGATCGGCGCTTCCGTCACGCGATCAAGCGCGTCTGCGGGAATCTCGAAACGGCCGGACGCGCCGCGGACATGAAGCGCCGGACGCTCGCCATTGCGGCGAATGTTGAGGATGGTCGCGGATGTCGGAACACCCCGGATACGCTGCATTTCCGCCGTATCGACACCGAAGCGCTGCAACGTCGAAATGACGAAATCGGCCTTCTCGTCCTCGCCGACGGCGCCGACCGCAAGGCAATTGAGGCCGAGCTTCGCAAGGTCCACGACCGTTCCGCCGGCCGTGCCGGCGACCGTCAGGCGGATTTCGTCGATGAACTCGACATTGCCGCCCTCCGGAATGCGGTCGACGGGACGACCGAGGATATCGAGGATGTAAAGACCGATTACCGATACATCGTGCGTCATGCGTTCAAACCTCTCTCATGAAACTCAAGTACTAGCGACGTCGAAGGAAAGCCCGGCGTGGCGGGCGCGGATCGCCCTCATGATGTCCTGCCGCGCATCGAGAAGATTGCGCCGGCGAGAATGATGAATATGCCGACGATCACCAGCTGCCAGGTGCTGGGGATGCCGACGAGGATGAGGACGTTGCTGACAAGCGTGATGAGAACCACGCCGAGCAATGTGCCGATGACACTGCCTGAGCCGCCGGTGATCCGCGCGCCGCCGAGAACGACGGCCGCGATGATTTCGAGTTCGGCGCCGGCAAGATCGAACGGATTGGCGAGGCGATTGCTGGAGACGTGGATGATGCCAGCAATGCCGGCGAGAAGCCCGGCATAGGCAAAGACGAAAATGCGCACCGTGCGCAGATTGTAGCCGAGCCGTTCGGCCACGTTGGCGTTGCCGCCGACGGCATAGACCGCGCGGCCGATCAGGGTGCGCTCCAGGATCCACCAGGTGACGACAGAGGCGACAGCGAGCACCAGGACGAAGGCCGGCAAGGTCGACGTCGAGCCGTTGGCGCTATGGTGTGTGAAGAGCGCCAGTTTTCCGAACCCGTCCATGGCCGCAGGGATGTTCATGAACAGCGCCGTGCCGACGAAGGTGAGCAGGAAGCTGCGAATAACATATTGCGTGCCGATCGTGACGATCAGCGACGGCGCGCGAAGCGTGTGAACAAGAATGCCGTTCAAGGCGCCGAAACAGGCGCCGCCGGCAGCACCGAGCACGAGGATCGCAAGGATCGGCATGTCGGGCACGACGTTAACGACGAGCATCGTGACGGCATACATGACGAACGCCGCAATCGCCGTGAACGAAACGTCGATGCCGCCGGACGCAAGAACGACGAGGACGCCAAGGGCAAAGAGCCCGCGCACAACAGAGGCACGCAGGATGTCGAACAGGTTCGACATCTGCCAGAAATCGGTGTTGATCGCGCCGACGACGATGGAAACGGCCACGATGAGGATCAGGGTAAACGCCGGCGGATGGCGCAGCAGCCAGGACCAGACGCCGCGCATGCTGCCGGAACCTTCGGCCCGCGGCGTAGTCGTCGGGAGGGTCGTTTCGGTCATTGTAACCTCGCAATGGTCTCGTCGCTCAACGCCCGATAAAGGGCGTCCTCCGCCAGTCCCTCGGCGGTGAAGGTTTTGACGACACGGCCCTTGCGCATCACCATGATGCGGTCGCAGTTCTGCAGCAGCTCGGGCAGGTCGTCGCTGATGATGAGGACACCCATGCCATCGTCCGCGAGCCTTTGAATGATGCGGTAGATCGTCTCCTTGGAGCCGACATCGACGCCGACGGTCGGGCCGTGAAGGATGAGAAGCTTCGGATTGATCGTCAGCCAGCGGCCAATGAGCACACGCTGCTGATTGCCGCCGGAAAGCGATTGCACCGGCTTGTCGACGCCGGCGGAAGCAACCTGGAGATCAGCGACGGTACGCTCGGCAAGGGCGCGGGCGCGGCGTCCGTCGACGACGCCAATCGCGTTGCGCAGCCGATCGAGCACCGGCACCACGATGTTGTCCCTGATCGATTGCGACAGGAACAGGCCCTCCGAAAGGCGGTCCTCGGGCACATAGCCGATGCCCGACGCGATCGCATTCGTCGGTTTTTCGAGCGCGATCGGCTTGCCCTCAAGGCGCACCTGCCCCTGGTCCGCCGGATTGACGCCAGCCAGGGCAAGGGCCAGTTCGTTGCGCCCGGAATCGAGCAGGCCGGTGACACCGACGATCTCGCCCTTGCCGAGCGAAAACGACACGTCAGAAAAGAAGCCCGTGCGCGACAGCCTCTCGACGTCAAGCAGGCCTTCGCGGGCTGTCACCGTGGAACGCTGGCGAGCATCGTCCAGCACCCTGCCGGTCATCCAAAAGGCCAGATCCGCTTTCGAATGGCTTTCGACGGCGCATTCGGCAACCTTCTGGCCGTCGCGCATGATGATCGCGCGGCCGCCGAGCGATTTGCATTCGTCAAGCTTGTGCGTAACGAACAGCACCGCGACACCCTTGGCGCGCAGGCGATCGACGACACCGATGAGATTGTCGACCTCAGGCTTGGTCAGCGCCGTTGTCGGTTCGTCCATGATGACGAGGCGGGCGTCCGAGGCAATCGCGCGGGCGATCGCGATCAGCTGGCGCGTTGCCATCGGCAATTCATCGGTGCGCGTCGACAGGAAGGACCGATCTGCCTTTAGGCCAACTGCTGCAAGCGCGCGCTCGGCCGTCTCCCGCATCTTCGGAATGTCGAGCCGTCGCGCAAGTTTGCCGGAGGACGCCACCAGTTGCTGCGTCAAGCCGATGTTTTCGGCAACCGAGAGATTCGGCAGCAGCGAGAAATCCTGGTACACCGTCTCGATCCCTGCAGCGAGCGCTGCAACGGGCGTTAGTTGTTCGACCGGCTTGCCGTCGATTAGCAGCGCACCGGCGTCAGCAGCCTGAGCGCCTGAGATGATCTTGATCAGCGTGCTCTTACCGCAACCGTTTTCGCCCATCAGGTGGTAGATGTTGCCGGCCTCGATCGAAAGGCTCACGCCTTTCAGCGCACGAACGCCGCCGAAACGCTTCTCGATATCGCGAACCTCAAGAAACGGGACTACAGGCTCGTTCCGCGGAGCCGGCGCGCTGTCAGTGGGCTGAGGTTGCATGGTTTAATCCTGGTGGAACGTGCCAGCAGCGCCCGGCCCCTTTCGGGCACTCGGGGATCGCTGCAGCGCGTTGATTTGCGGCAGATACAGGCCGCCGCGCCGGCAAGCGGCGCGACGATTGTCAGGAAAACCGATCAGAACGGGTACTTGGCGTAGTTCGACTTGTCGACGTCGACCCAGGCTTCGCCGACGACGATGATGCCGTCTCCTGCGCCCTTCTTGACCGACACCTTTTCGTAGCCGGGCACGCCGAGGTTCATGCCGTCCTTGATCTCTTCACCCTTGATGACCATGTCGGCCACCTTGTTCATGACGTAGCCGGCATCCTTCGGATCCCAGAAGCTGATGCCATCCACGGCGCCGGACTCGAGATACGAACCGGTGTCCTTCGGCAGGCCGATACCGAAGACGCAGGTTTTGTCCTGAAGGCCAGCCTCCTCGACGGCACGGCCGATGCCGATGACGTCGATGGCCGACCCGCCCTGGAAGCCCTTGATGTCAGGGTACTTGCGCAGGATCTCGCGCGCCTTCTCATAGGCGCGGTTGGCATCGTTGAAGGATTCGTTCTTTTCCGAGACGAGTTCCATCTCGGGATACTTCTTGGCGTTTTCGGCGCCGCCGTCGGCCCATTGCACATGCGTCAGGCTGCCGAGCGAACCGACGAAGGAGGTCCACTTGCCCGACTTGCCCATGCATTCGGCGATCTTCTCGTTGAAGCGGGCGCCGAACGCCTTGTTCTCAAAGGCTTCGATGTCAACAAGCGTGTTCTTCATGCTGTCGGCCTCGTGGGTCACGACCTTGATGCCGCGCTGGGCGGCGCGCTTCAGCACGCCTTCAAGCGATGCCGCGTCCATCGGTACCACGGCGATGGCGCTGACCTTCTTGGCGACGAGGTCCTCGATCAACCGCGCCTGCTGTGCAGCATCTGCCTTGCCTGGACCGATCTGGCTGGTGGAGACCGTGTCGTTGTCGTTGCCATAGGCGGCGACACCCTCTTCCATGCGCGTGAACCAGTTCTCGCCGGTGACCTTGACGACGGTGACGATGGACGGCTTCTCCTCAGCCGTTGCGACCGCCGCACCGAAGACGGTGCTCAGGGCGACGGTGCAGGCGGCAATCTTACGAAAATCAGGCATAATTCCTCCCATTGCGCCTCCGAAGACAACGAGCTGCCGACGCGCGAAGGCTCGCGCCGGAGCTGCCGGTAATGGTGATAAAGGTCAGTTGCGCGCGGCTCTGAACCAGGCCCTGACGTCGATGCCCGACGTAGCGACGAAAACGAGCAGAAGCACGCCCCAGGCAAGATCGCGGAAGAAGTTGGAAATGTTCATGAAGTTGAAGAGGCTCGAGAGCATCTGCAGCGAGGTCGCAGACAGCACCACGCAAATCACCCGCCCGTAGCCGCCTTCCGGGCGAACGCCGGCCATGACCGCAATCAGGATTGCGATGAGAACGTAGGACGTTCCGTAGTCCCATTTGACGCTCGAGGTGCGCGCAGCAATCACGATGCCGGCGACCGAGGCCAGAAGGCCGCACAGCGTATAGGTTACGAACAGGATCCGCTTTTCGGCGATGCCCGCGTATCGCGCGGCCTTTGCGTTATTGCCGAGCAGCAGCAGCCGGTGGCCAAAGGGGGTGTAGCGCAGCACGATGCCGATCCCGAAGGCGACCGCGAGGAAAAGCGCGAAACACTGGGGAACACTGAGGATCGTGGCATTGCCGAAATCGTCGAGCGGTTCGACATAACCAAGGCTCAGAGCCGAACCGTTTGTGAGCACGACGGCAAGGCCCGTGAAGAGCAATTGCGTGCCGAGCGTGGTGATGATCGGCGTCAGGCCGAGCTGCGCGATCAGAAAGCCGTTCAGCATGCCGCCGACAAGGCCGATCGCAAGCGCTACGCCGACGAAGCTCCATGTAAAGGCCAGCGGCGCATCGTCTGCCGAAATCACGTCGCGCAGCAAGAAGTAGGCCGCGACGCCCGCAAGATTGGCGAGCGCTATGCCGGAGAGATCGATGCCGCCATTGCCGGATATCATCGCGAGCATGACACCGAGTGCGAGGAAACCGAGTTCCGGCACCTGTGATGCCATGGACTGGAAGTTATAGAGCTCGACGAAACTGCCGCCCACAAGTGTGGCGCCCGCCACGATGACGGCGACATTCACGGCGGACAAGAAGCCCAACTGCCGGTCCATCTGAAAAGCCAAGACAAGTCCTCCACCTCGGTATCTGCGCAGGTCGAAGCCGTCATTCGGACCGTTGGTTTCTGCTCCAGTCTCCCTTGGAACAAACCGGCCGAGTGACAATCGCTACCTGCTTCTGACATTTGCCAACGATCAGTGTGTTTTGTCAACAGCGATCTTCAAGTGATGGAAAACAGGTCGCGGCGGCTCATGCCGCGCCTCGCGGCGCGCAGGAAATCGTTGCTTTCGGAAGAACGCATTCAAGGAGGGGGTGGAGCAGTCTCACCGCTGCTAACCGGCGCGGCCATGCTTGGGCCGCGCGCGGGACCGAAAGGGTCGTGCAAAAAGGCGACGGCGTTCGGGCCTTGACGCCAGCGGTCAGCCTCGGTGGCGAAGGAGCGACCAGACCAGCCGGAAGTCAACCCGCGAGAACCAGTTTAGAGTCGCCCCTACGCCAGTTGCTCCGCTCAGTAGCCCAGCGCCGCCAGGGCGCGCTCGACCTGCTCGCTTGGTGACAGCGCCACGTCGACGACCACGCCGTCCTCGTCCCGACCGAGCGGCTCGAGGGCCGCCAGTTGAGAATCGAGCAACGCGGCGGGGAAGAAGTGTCCGGCACGATGCGAAAGCCGGTCGGCAAGCACGGCGCGATCGCCATGCACATGCACGAAGCGCACGCGCGGCGCCCCGCTGCGCAGAATGTCGCGATAGGACCGCTTGAGGGCGGAGCATCCAAGCACGGAAGACCGGCCAGCCGCTTCATCCTTGGCGATCTCGCCCGCAAGGGTCTTCAGCCAGGGAAAGCGGTCGTCGTCGCTGAGCGGGGTGCCCGCCGACATCTTCGCGACGTTCTCAGCGGAATGGAAGCTGTCGCCCTCGATGAAACGCCAGCCGACCCTCTCGGCCAGTAGCTCACCGACCGTCGTCTTGCCGCTCCCGGATACGCCCATCACCACGATATGCTGCAATTGCCCGCTCATAGCAGCCACCATCCCACAAGCGCGAACGCAAAGCCAATCACGCCGAGCAAGGTTTCCATCACGGTCCAGGTCTTCAGCGTCGTCTTTTCGTCCATCTCAAGGAAGCGACCGACAAGCCAGAAGCCGGAATCGTTCACGTGGCTCAGCACCGTTGCACCACAAGCGATGGCGATGACGAGGAAGCAGAGATCGAACGGGCTGAGGCCTGTCGTCGCAGCAACGGTCGGCGCCAGCAGCCCCGCCGTCGTCGTCAGCGCCACTGTGGCGGATCCTTGCGCCACCCGCAGCGCGGTCGAAATAAGAAATGCCGCGACGATCAGCGGCATGCCGATCGCCTCGAGGCTTCCGGCAAGCGCCTGACCGATGCCACTCGCCCTGAGCACGCCGCCGAACATGCCGCCGGCGCCCGTCACCAGGATAATGCCGCAGATCGGGCCAAGTGCGCCGTCCATCAGCTTTTCCATGTCCTTGAGCGTCCTGTGGCCGCTGAGGACAAGCATGCCGACAAGGACGGTGATCAGCAGCGCAACGGGGGTTTGCCCCGCCATGCGCAGGATGTTCACCCACGTCGCACTGCCGTCGATCATCTTCGCGGTTGCAAGCGTCCCGAGGCCCGTGTTGAGGAAGATCAACAGAAGCGGCAGCAACAGCACGAGCATGACGACGCCGAACGATGGCGGCTGCTGGTCGCTTGTCGCCTCACTGGACGATCCGAGAATCGCCGGAACCGGAAGCTCGAAGCGCTTGCCGGCCCATAGGCCATATACGTAGCTGCCGAGATACCACGTCGGCAGGGCGACAACGAGACCGACCAGAACGAGCAGACCGATATCCGCGCCAAGCAGTTCGCTCGCAGCGACCGGGCCCGGGTGCGGCGGAAGGAAGGCATGCATGACCGCAAAGGCGCCGGCCGAAGGCAGCGCATAGAGCAGCACGGAGCCGCCAAAGCGCTTTGCGACGCTGAAGATGATCGGCAGCATGACGACGAGCCCGGCGTCAAAAAAGATCGGAAAACCGAACAGCAGGGACGCGACGCCAAGCGCCAGAGGCGCGCGATCGTGACCAAACTGCCCGATCAGCCGGTCGGCAAGAACCTGCGCTCCCCCCGAGACTTCCAGCATCCGCCCGATCATCGCGCCAAAGCCCACCAGCAGCGCGACCGAAGCAAGCGTCGAGCCGAAACCCTGCAACAGCGTCGGGACGACGTCCTGAAAGGAGATGCCGGTGACCAGCGCCGTCAGCAGGCTGACCAGCACCAGCGCAACGAAGGCATGCAGGCGCAAGCGCAGGATCAGCAACAGAAGAAGCCCAACGGCTGCCGCCGCGATCAGCAGCAGCGTCACGGTCCCGTAAACTGGTTCGCTCGAAGTCATGGATGCCCTTTCGCAATAATCGATCGGTCGCCCATATAGTCTATGGCCTTTGCCGGCAACCCGACTGAATTGGGGGGGGCAAAAGTGCCGCAGTCTCCAACGATCAGCACCCAGCCGCCCAATTCCGCTTCTCGACCCGTGGGCTTGAGGCACCGACGCGTCGGCATCATGGCATCGCTGTCTCGTTCCCCGATGCCGCCACCTTGAAAACGCGGTGCCATGTGAGCACATCCGCGCTATAATCGGTTGCGGGGCAGAAAGAAGGGTGAGGCCGATGAAGAGGCTAGCAATCTTTGCCTTGGCGCTGACGGCGGCGGCTGCGAACGTTCCGCCGGCCATGGCATTCCCTACAAACATCGCGATGGCGGTCGAAACGCCGAAAGCGCAACTGGTCCAATACCGTCACTCCGGCGGTTACCACGGCGGCTACCACCATGGGCATAGCCATGGCGGTGGCGATGATTGGGCGTGGGCGCTTGGCGGGCTCGCCGCCGGCGCAATCATCGGCGGCCTGATTGCGCAACCGCGCTACTATGGCCCAAGCTATTACGATGACGGCTACGACGGCCAGGCGTATTACGGGCAAACATATTACGCTCTACGTTATTACGCCCCGCGCTACTCTGCTCCGCGTTACTATCGCCAGACCTATTACGGCGGCAGCGGGCACACGCGCTGGTGCTATGCGCGCTATCGGTCGTACAGGGCCTATGACAATACGTTCCAGCCCTATTATGGTCCGCGACAGGCGTGCATCTCGCCGTATTACTGAGAGGATGCGCGGCTCGGGACCGTCGAGGCAAGCACGGTCCCCCGGCCCTGCGGTTACGCGCCATCGGCCTGCTCGACCGCAACAGCGCTCGCTTGCACTGTCCAAGGATGCAATCGAAATGTTTTGCATGCCTAATGTACGCAATGGTAGAGTGTGACGACAGCATTTCCCGCCTGAAACGTTCCGCAGACGCCAAGTGTCGTATTCCTGAATGAAAACGTCCGGGGCCAAGCATGCAGAACCTGCCGCGCCTGCCGCTTCTTGAAAACCTGCGGGGCTATCAGGCGGCGTGGGTGCGCAACGACGTGTCCGCGGGCGTCGCCATTGCCGCGGTGGGCCTGCCAAGCGCAATTGCCTACCCTGCCATTGCAGGCTTGCCGGCCGAGACCGGTCTTTACGCCAGCATTGCCCCGCTTATCGCCTATGCGCTCTTCGGCCCGTCCCGGCAACTGATCGTCGGGCCGGATGCGGCCACGATGACGGTGTTGGCGGCGGTGATGACGACAGTCGCCGCCTCGCCTTCGGACCGCGTGACGGCCGCCGCGCTCCTTGCCCTGATCGTCGGGGCCTTTTGCCTGATCGCTCGCCTGGTGCGGCTTGGCGTGCTTGCAACCTTCCTTTCCCGCCCGATCCTGACGGGCTTTTTCGCCGGTATCTCGCTGTCGATACTGGTCGGGCAGATCAAGCGTGTCACCGGCGTGCAGGTCGCGTCGGATGGCGTCATCGCCCCGCTTGTCGATCTTGCCAGGCAGGCCGGCGCCATTCACTGGCCGACTTTCATCTTCGCGCTTGCCTGCTTTGCGCTGCTGCAAGTCGCGCGGCACTATCGTTCGCCCGTGCCGGGTCCGGTCATCGTGGTTTTCTTGGCGGTCCTGCTCTCGTTTCTTTTCGATTTCGAGGGACGAGGCATGGCAGTGGTCGGCGACATTCCGAAGGGCCTGCCGTCGCTCGTCGTACCGCGATTGGGCGAGCTCCCGCTTGAGGGCCTCATCACTGGCGCAGCCGCCATTTTCCTCGTCAGCTTCGGCTCCGGCGTCATCGCCGCCCGAAGCTTCGCGGCGATCGGCGGCTATCGCGTCGATCCGAACCGCGAACTGACCGGCTTTGGCGCCGCCAATATCGCAGCGGGTCTCTTCGCGACCTTTCCGGTCACGGCTTCCGATTCACGCACGGCCGTCAATTTTGCCGTTGGCGGTCGATCGCAGATCGCAAGCCTGGTCGCCGCCGCTACGCTGATGGTGGTTCTGCTCTTTCTGGGCGATGTCCTGCGTATCCTGCCGATCGCCGCACTCGGGGCAATCCTGGCGGCGACCGCGCTCAGCCTGATCGACATCGAAGGGCTGAGGCGCATCTGGCGCGTCAACCGGATCGAGTTCGTTTTCGCGTTGATCGCACTGTGGGGGCCGATCGGACTTGGCGTACTGAACGGCGTCGTCATCGCGATTGCCGCAACGCTGGTCTATCTTCTGCTGCAGACCATGTACCCGCACGACGCCGTTCTCGGCCGCATTGCCGGCCGCGACGGCTTTTACAAGCTGCACCGGCACCCCGATGCGCGACCGGTTGCGGGCTTCGGCGCCTGCATGATCCAGGACAGTCTGCTGTTTTACAATGCGGACTATGTCCGCGAGCGCCTGACGGCGATTGCCGCCGATCTGCCCCCGCCTGCCCGCTGGCTGGTGATCGACGCAAGCGCGATCCCCCAGATCGACAGCACTGCTGCCGACATGCTCGCCGAACTTCATGATGAGCTGAAGGATCGCGGCATCGCCCTCGGCCTTGCGGAATTGCACACTGACGCACGGGCCCTGCTCGACCGCGCCGGAACCGCCGACAGGATCGGCAAGGAGATGATCTTCGAGGGCATGGAAGACGCGCTCGACGCCTACGAGGCCAGGTTCGGCAGGGTCGGCGCGCTTTCCGCCCGTCCTGTCGAAACACGGCAAGGAGACGTCGAGGCAAAAGGGAGGGAAAAATGAGCAAGCATGACGGCAAGAAGAAGCACAAGGGCAAGAAGGATGAAGGCGGCGTTGCCGCCGCGACAGCGTCCGAGGAGCGCCCATCGGACGGCTACGACAAGGCGCTCGAACGTCTGCAGGAGGAAATCGCTCATCTGCAGGCCTGGGTGAAGTCATCAGGAGCGCGCATCGTCATCATCTTTGAGGGGCGTGATGCCGCCGGCAAGGGCGGCGTCATCAAGCGACTGACCGAGCGGGTCAGCCCTCGCGTCTTCCGCGTGACCGCCCTTCCCGCGCCGACGGACCGGGAAAAGACGCAGATCTACATGCAGCGCTACATCCAGCACCTGCCGGCGGCCGGCGAAATCGTCATCTTCGACCGCTCCTGGTACAACCGCCCTGGCGTCGAGCGCGTCATGGGCTTCTGCTCGGACGATGCGGCGCGGCGCTTTCTCGAACTGGCGCCGCGCTTCGAAGCCGCGATGGTGGAAAGCGGGATCATCCTGCTCAAATACTTCCTCGACGTCAGCGAGAAGGAACAGGAACGCCGCTTCCGCCAGCGCATTGCCGACCCGCTGCGCCAATGGAAACTCAGTCCGATGGACATCGAATCCTATCGCCGCTGGTGGGATTACACACGCGCCTATAACGAGATGCTGCGCATGACGGACACCGAATACGCACCCTGGTGGATCGTGCCCTCGGACGACAAGAAGCGGGCGCGGATCAACTGCATCTCGCACATTCTCGCGTCGATCCCGTATGAGCGGGTGAAATATGCCGAGCCGGAACTCGGAAAGCGGCAAAAGCGTCCTGACGATTTTGAAGACGATATGAGCAAGCGTCGGACGGTGCCCGACGTGCATTGAGCGCGGTCATCCGCTCCGGTTAGGCTGGTCGCGGAGATGCAGGCGACGGCAATCAGAACGAGATTGCCGTCGTTGTTTCACTCACGGTCAGGCTTTGTCCGGCGCCCAGTTCAGGAACATGCCGACATCGCCGGGCACGCCACCGGGAAAGTTGATGATCATGGCCTTCAACTTGTAGCCGTTCGGCTTGCCATAGGTCTGGTAGCGTTCGAAAAACTCTTTCGCCTTGCCCTGCAGGGTGCTCGGCCAGTCCCGGTCACCGCTGTTGATCGCCCGTCCGCTGTCGCTGCAGAGTTCGGACGGAAAGCTATAGACCATGGCTTCGAACTTGCCCGCCTTGACGGCGTTTGCCACGAGCCGGCGAACCATGGCGATTTCTTCCTCGGTCACGTGCTTCTTGAGGAAATCCGCAGCAAAGTCGGCGTGCTTCTGCTCTTCGATCGACTTCAGACGCCGCTCCTTGTCCATTTCCTCCATCTCACGCTGGAGCATCTGCATGCGAAGGTCCTGGGCGCTCACCGGGGCCGCATTCACAATATCCTTGTCGTCAGGCATCGCGTTGATCCACTTCAAGCAAAGGGGACGCTTTCCAACAGAAATGCACGGAGGCCGTGCATCGCCTGTACCAAAGACGTCCCGCAGGTACATCCAAGGGAACCCGATGGATATCGGCATACCAATTCGGGGACGAATTACTTTCGAACGGGAGCCTCTGCAAACCCGCGCGGCTCTTGTGCGTACTTTCGAACACTAGCATGCGGTCGGGCTACAGAAACAGAATTCCCTACAATGCCCATCTAAAATACTACAACTGCAAGAGGACGATGACAACTCGCGCGGCATCGGCACATGGACTGCCGGATTGCCTCCCGCGAGCGCAAAAACTCCGGGACGCTAGATCGCCGAACGCTCCTCGCTGGCCGTAAACGCGCCTTGCGGCTCGGCTTTAGCCCCTATGCCGAAGATCGACTGAAGCCGCGGGTCGCTCTCGCCGAGACGGTCGTCGATCCATGCGCGGGCCCAATGGTATGCCGCTTCGAACAGTTCGGAGTGCCGGCTCCAGTCCATGAAGCTGATGGCGGCCGAAACCGGTGGCGAGATCAGGATATCCTGTTCGCCGAGCGCCACTTCCTGCGGCCTGTGCGCCAGCATGCTCGCGGTGATCACCTGGATCATGTTGGGAATCTTCGGCAGTCCTGCACGGCCGAAAGGATTGAGCAGTCGCACCGTCAACTCAGATGCACCGGGGATGCTGTCATAGTCTATGTGATGCTTGCGCGGGCCGTCTGCGCCAAGATTGACGACGACGTTCGGGCCGCTCTTCAGTTCCTTCATTTGGTCAAGCGGCAGGTTGTTCATGATCGCACCGTCCACCAGCATGTCGCCCTCGGCGGTAAAGAAGGGCGGCAGGACGCCCGGGATCGAGCCGGATGCGCGCACGGCCTGCCACAGCTTCCCGCGACGGTGGATGTGCGGCTGGCCGCTGCTGAGATTGGTCGAGAGCGCAAAAAACGGCAGCCACAGGTCCTCGATGAGGACGTCGCCATATTCCGCCCGAAGGGTCCGGTCGAGGACCTTGTGATCGAGCAGCGCATATTGCGGCACGGTGAGACGGCGAAAGGCACGGCTCTTGACGAAGATCTGGTGCGTTGCGTCGTTGATCTGGTCCGCGTCCAATCCACTGGCGAAGCCCGCCATCATTGCCGCACCCGAACTCGTGCCGCCAAGATAGTCGAAACTGGCGCCGGCAGCGGCAAAGGCCTTGTAGACACCGAGATGCGCGCAGCCAAGCGAACCGCCCCCGGCCGCCACCCATCCCCTCGCCTCGCCGGAAACAAACCGCACCAGCCGCTCCACGTCGGTCTGGTCTTCCAGCGACACGTGATGGTGCTGGCGGATGTCGGGGCGGGCGTCTAGCCACGCGGCCGTACCACTCACCGCCGCGGCGCGTTCACCATGCACCAACGCAAGCCTGAGGTTGGACGGCGAATGGATCGCCAGTGCCAGCGCTTCGCAGGGACTGACCCCAGGCGAGCCCGCCGCGTCGGCGACCAGAAGCACACTGTCGGCCTGGCGGATGCAGACATGGGTCCATTCGCTCGGTCCATCATCGGCCACGTAGACGATGATTTCCGCCCTTGTTTCCAGGTGATTGAGCCAATCGAGCACCTGCTGATCGTCAAGCGTGAGGGCGGGAAAGCGGCTCTCGACATCGGCCTTCGTCAGGAATGCCGCCTGGCCGTTCGCCGCAAACACCACGCGCAAGTGATCGACGAATGTCGACGAGATGCGGGTGCCACCGGCGGGAACGACGGCGAGCGTGCGCAACCGGCACGACGGCTTGGCACGGGCGGTCGCCGGCGCCTGCATCGCGAACCGCCGCGCCAGAAAGGTCGTAACCGACTGGCGCAGACTGGGAAGCGATCTGGCCGCCCTTTCGAATTGCTCGTCACGAATTTCAAGGACGATGGAATCGCGGGCCGCAACCACTGTCGCGATACGCGGCAAGCTCGCAAAAAATCCGACTTCACCAACGAGCTCGCCATAGCCGATTTCGGCCACCGGCGTTTCGGCGCCAGCCCGGTGGACGGTGAAACGTCCGGAAAGCACAACGAAAAAGCGATCCGACTGCTCGCCCTCGCGCACGAGAACATCACCGCGCCGCAGCAACCTGCGGTCGGAATTGGCGGCAAGCGCCTCCAGTGCCGCGACCGATGTCCGATCAAACATCAGCGTCGCTGACAGCAGCTTGGCCGCAAGGGAGCTTGTTGCATCCATCGAAGCATCCTTGGAACGTGCAGCGCCCAAGCTTAGCTGTTTCCAAACGGATTTCCGAACAGATTTCTTTCCGCTGAGGATTGAGCCAACTTCCACCTTCGGCCAAAACTCTCGCCGCCGACCGGCGATGACGCCGGCCCTCAGCCATGCGTCTCCCGGAGCGGCCCGATGCCTTCGATACCCCTGCCCTTCGTGATGGCGCTGTTGCTGGCGATCCTCTTCGTTCGCGTGCTGGCCCTAAGCGCATGGCGCCTTCGACCACCTTCGGTTTTCATCGCCGCCTGCCTCGTCCTCGTGACCACCGTCGGGCTTCGCTGGACCGCCGACCTGCAATGGACGAGGTTCATCCAGCCTGTGGTTGCGTCCCTGTTGCCGCCGATCGCGTGGTTTTGCTTCTCTGACTTGAGCAATCCGTACCGGCGACGAGCCTGGCCGCATTTACTCGTCCCCGTTTCCGTATTCCTGCTCTCCTCGATGTGGCAGCGGTGGCAGCCGCCAATCGACCTGATCCTTGCTTTCCTCTATTTCGGCTACGGCGCAGCCCTCGTTCGCGGCGTCTATGCGGCACGCGGGGAATTCGAGAGCGCGAGGCTCACCGATATGGCTCATGCTCGCCGGGCCGTGCTCCTGGTGGCGGCCCTGCTGCTGATGTCAGGCACTGTCGACCTTCTGATCGCCGCGGATTTCGATCTTTATCAGGGTAACCACGCGGCATCGATCGTCGCTGCGACCCATATGTTGATGCTTCCACTGATTGCCTGGACGATCGTCGTCATGAGCCGGAGCATACCGGACGAGGTCACTGCCAACGATCGCTCGGCCGGCGCAGCAACGATTGCCGCAGACGTGACGCCGATCGCAGCCGCACCGAACGACGACGACCACAGTGTCTTGGCGGCGATCGACAGAACGATGCGCGAGAACAAGCTCTATCGCGATCCGGATCTGACCCTGGGCCGTCTGGCGCGTCGCCTCGCAATGCCGGCAAGGCAGATATCCGGCGCGATCAGTCGCGCCTCATCCGGCAACGTGTCGCAAGTGGTTAACGGGTACCGGATCCGGGAGGCCGAGCGTTTGCTGAAGGAGACGGACCTGACGGTCACAGCGGTCATGTTCGAGTGCGGGTTCCAAACGAAGTCGAACTTCAATCGGGAGTTTTTGCGGATAACCGGGATGAACCCGCGCGCGTACCGGCTCTCGCAGACACCGGGCGCGAACACTCCCCACGATCCTACGGCCGGACAGGCAAGGCTTCAGCCAGAAAGCCTATGATAAGAAAAGCGATTTCGCGGTGGATCTGTTCGCGGCTGCGGACCCCGCCATCCCTGCACACGACACCGTCGCCAGGTGTTTCTTCCTCGATCAGCGCGGCCGCTCCCGGTTTGCACGGCGACATGAAGCTGAAATGCATGGCGTCGGGGATCTCGACATAGGTCGAGGTGGCTTTGGGCAAGTGTGACGTAAGGTAGCCCGATTCAAGGTCAGCGGGCATGTCACCGATATCGGTGCCGGCTGCGATCACGAGGGCCGGGGCGCGAAGCCTTGCCAGGCTCTGAGGGCTGAACCCGCGCGCAAGACCCAGGTCGAGAGATACGAATGCGCGCAGGCGATTGTCGCTCATGTCGTCTTGAAGCTTGCTTGCCCCAAGTCCGAGTTCGTCGCTGAGCGCACACGCCCGTGGACTTGCGTTGACCCGGCAACCGGCCCTGAAAAGCTCGGTGTCGAACCTTGCACCCGCCAGCGCCGTCACGGTCCATCCGCCAAGAGAATGACCAACGGCCGCGATCTGCGACTCGTCAATCCTGCCGCCGAGTTGGGGATCGGCGACGAGCGCGTCGATGGTGCGGCTGAGGTCGCGCGGACGCTCAAAGGACATCGCGGCATCCTTCGCGTTCCTGTCGAACGTCGTCGTGCCGGGATGGTCAGGGGCGGCAACGATGTAGCCCTGCTGGACCAACCGGCTCGCCAGCCAGTTCAGGTTGCGCCAACTGCCGCCGTAGCCGTGTGAAAGGACCACCAGTGGCGACACCTCGTCGGTGGCCGCAGCGTTCACGATGGCGCTTATGCCGACGAAGGCCCGATTTTCGCCAACCGCCACGGCGCCCGTTCGATCGGGTGTGGGATACCACAGCGCGACGTGAAGCGGCCGGGCGCTGGCGGGAAATATCTCAATCTGCCGAAAGCCGATCGGCTCTGCCGCATGGGCGTGCCCAACAGCAAAGATCCACAGGCCGGCTGCAAAGATGGAAAAACGAAACATTGGAAGCCCTCGGTTCTGACAACGAGACCTTCATCGACTGTGATCGGCGCAGCCGCGACCTGATTCACGATCGAGGTCGTTTCGCCCCCTCGCCCCCGAAAGACGAGCGATCCCGGACCGTCAGCGCTACCGCTGGTCCTGCGACTTGCCCGCATCGGGTGGTTCGTCGCCTTGCGCCGCCACGGCATTCCGATCGCTCTTATGTGACGGCTCGATGAGGCCGAGCACAATCAGAACAGTAAATGCGGATCCGACGGCAATTGCTGCAACGATCCAATGGCCGAACCCGACCGATAGGCCGATGGCGCCGGCGAGCCACAGACTGGCGCCTGTCGTGATCCCATGGACTTCGCCGCGCGACAGCACGATTGTTCCCGCGGCAAGGAAGGCAACGCCGGCGGTCACGGCTTCCACCACGCGCAGAGGGTCGATCCGCACCCGGTCGTCGACAAAATCGCCGAGCCGTACGCTTTCCAGCGAGACAATGCTGAACGTACATGCGGCAAGGCTGACGAGCATATGTGTTTTGAGACCGGCAGGCCGTGCCTTTGCCTCGCGCTCGAAGCCGATGACGGCGCCCATCAGCAATGCTCCGAGGATACGTGCAAGAATGATCGGATAGGGAACCTGGGAGGGCGGAAACAATTCGGCGGTGATCTGATCCATGCGGAACCAACGCGGAGCCCCCACATTGGTTCCGACCGCCTTCTTTGCGCCCGAACCGATGTCGGGCGCAGCAGACAATCCTCACGTCGTTGCGTGACTTGCCTAGTTGCCGAGCGCCGCCAGTGCAGCATCGAGGCGCTCCTGCGCCTTCTTCGGGTTCTTCGCGGATTTGACCGCTTCGAGGTTGGCGGGGCTGTCGCCGACCTGGATCACGCCGACCATGCCCATGCCGTAGTGCGGCGTGCATTTCACGCCATAAAGGCCAGCGGCGGTGAAGGTCACCTTGAAGGTCTCGTTGATCTTGCTCCTGAAGGTTTCCGCGCCTTCAGGGATCATGCCCTTTATGCTCTCGACATTGTGGCCCTTGTCCGTCGGGATGAACGTGACCGTGTCGCCCGGCATGACTTTCAATGACGCCGGTTCGAACACCATTGCACCGTCCTTGCCCTTGTTCAGCATGTGCACTTCGAAATCTGCCGCGGCTGCAGGTGCAGCGACAACCATTGCCGCGAACGCCATAGCGAGCCCGCGCTTGATTGCATTCAACATCGTCTTCTCCACGTGAGCGGCCGCCCGAGGTTCAAGGCGGTCGGAAGGAGCATTAGTTCGAAGTCGACGATCCGACTTTGATACGCATCAACTTCGCAGAGCATTTCAGTGCGCATTGACTCAACGCACATTGACATTACATAGGAATCCTATATTCATGTACCCATGAGCAACGAAACCAACAGCACCCCTCCACTGGTTGACAGGATCGGCGACGGCCTGTCCCGTGTCGCGACCGCCATGCGGACTGAGGCATGGACGGCAGCGGACGCCATCGGCCTCAACCCGACACAGTTGCAGATCCTGACCTTTCTGGTCGCGCGTGGCTCTACGGGAATGCGGGTGAAACAGATCGCGGCCTATCTCGGCGTCAGCCAACCAACGACGACCGATTCGATCAACGCGCTGCTGCGCAAGGGGCTGGTCGAAAAGCGCGCCGACCCGAGCGACGCGCGCGCGCTGTCGGTGGCGGCGACAGAACAAGGCGAAGACGCTTTGCGCCAGGCGGGGCGGCTTGCGTCTGCTACTGAAGATGCAATTGCCGGGCTTTCCAGGCTGGAGCAGCAGGATCTGCTCACGCACCTCGTCAAGATCATCCGCAATCTGCAGACGTCAGGCGCCATTCCCGAACAGCGCATGTGCGTCAACTGTCGGTACTTCCGCCCCAACGCCCACGACGATCCGCAAACTCCACATCATTGTGCGTTCGTCGATGCGGCATTCGGTCCGGCCCAGTTGCGGATCGATTGCGGCGAATACGAAGGCGCAGCGAAAGATGCGCAGGATGCAGCCTGGCACATATTCAATCGCACGTCTGCCGGTGCCTAATGCAAGCGCGCGCAGACCAAAAGGGATAGAGACAAAAAGATCATGAAGTTACGTCGTCAACTTCACACAAGACTTCAACATCGGGTCCGCATGCGCTGTTTCGCGATACAAGCGGACGCCCGGTGATGTCGGCGCCGGTCCGACGACTGCCATCGGCGGACCGGCAATTTTCCCCCTCCACGCAAATAGAAAGAGAAAACCATGAGCAGAATTAATCTAGTCGACCCCGCTTCGGCAACCGGCGCCAGCGCAGAATTGCTTGGCGACATCCGTTCGGCCTTCGGCGTGACCCCCAACATGTTCAAGGCGGTCGCCAACTCTCCTGCTGCCCTTGCCAGCATGTGGGGTTTCTTCGGCGCACTCGGCAGGGGCCGGCTCGGCGCCAAGCTCGGCGAACAGATCGCCGTCGCCGTCGCCGACCGCAACGATTGCCATTATTGCCTGGCGGCCCACACCGCACTCGGCCGCAAGGCCGGCGCGACCGCCGAGGAAATGGCGAGCGCGCAGCGCGGCCTTTCTTCGGACCCGAAAACGGCCGCTGCCCTCACCTTTGCGCGGGCGCTCGTCGAGGCGCGGGGGAACGTGCACGATGCGGATGTGCGCAGCCTGCGCGACGCCGGTTTCGACGATCAGGACATCGTCGAGATCATCGCCCACGTCGCGCTCAACCTGTTCACCAACTACATCAATGTGGCGCTTGCGGTACCGGTCGATTTTCCCGGCGTGAAGCTCGTCCGCGAAGCCGCTTGACCTCAGGCATTCACGGGGATGCGAGCGGCGCCGTTCGCGTGTCTCGCTTTCCCGTTCCCTGCCGGGCGGCACCCACCGTCCGGCGCTCCCCGGAGACAAGGACAATGAACAGCAATTTTCGCATGCATGCGCCGGAACTCGCCGTATCGACCTGGTTCAATACGCCGGCACCCTTGAGCCTCAACCGGCTGCGCGGGCGGGTGGTGTTTCTCCATGCCTTCCAGATGCTCTGCCCGGCCTGCGTCTCGCACGGCCTGCCACAGACACAGCGCGTCCAGAACATCTTTCGCGACACCGATCTGCAGGTGATCGGGTTGCACACCGTGTTCGAGCATCATGCCGCAATGGCGCCGGAAGCGCTGAAGGCGTTCATTCACGAATACCGACTGACCTTCCCGATCGGCGTCGATCAGCCCTCAGATAGCGGGCCGATACCGACGACGATGGATCGCTACGGCATGCGCGGCACGCCGACGGCGATCATGATCGGCCGCGACGGTCACGTCGAATACCATCGCTTCGGAATTGAAGACGACATGATCATCGGTGCCCGCCTCGCCACGCTGCTCGCCTCCCCCGCAAACATCAGCACCGATACCGGCGCCTCGGACGGATGCACGGCCGAAGGCTGCGTTGCCGATCGCAGCAAACAGTTGAACTCTCTCGAAGGACGAAACGACATCATGACGAGCAAAAAGCGATCGCGATCAGGCACGTCCACTTCGAGGATCTCGGAAACTTCGCCGAACCTTTGCGTTCCGCCGGCTTTGAAATCGAATATCGCGATGTGGGCGACGAGGATTACCTCTCCTTCGACCCTCTGGAGCCGGACCTCGTCGTGGTGCTCGGCGGCCCGATCGGCGTATACGAGGACAAAGCCTATCCGTTTCTCGCCGACGAGATCGCGCTGTTGAAATCGCGCCTTGCCGCGGATCGGCCGACGCTCGGCATCTGCCTTGGCGCCCAGCTAATCGCCCGCGCGCTCGGCGCCCGGGTCTATGCATCAGGCCTCAAGGAGATCGGATTTTCTCCGTTGAAGCTGACTGCGGCCGGTCGTGTTTCGTGCCTGCGCCATCTCGCCGACGTCCCGGTGCTGCATTGGCATGGTGACACCTATGATCAACCTGATGGCACCGAACTGTTGGCATCGAGCGAACTGGTTACCCAGCAGGCCTTCGCGCGCGGCAGAAATCTGCTCGGCCTGCAGTTCCATCCGGAGGCAGAGACGGAAGCGGCGTTCGAACGCTGGCTCGTCGGTCATGCCTGTGAGCTTGCAGGGGCGGGATTGAGCGTACCGGACCTGCGCAATGACGCGCGACGCTTCGGTGAGACGCTTAAGAGAGCAGCCGACCTGATGCTTGGCGCGTGGCTGGAGACCATCGATGGTTGACCACGAGCCGTTCGTACTCGATGCCCTTCTTGTCGGCACGCTGTCGCCGATCGACGATCAGGGAACATTGAGCGGCATAGACAAGCGGCCGGCACCCGGATCCGTGCACCTCGGCACCCTCGGATTTTCGGGCGACCGGCAGGGTGACCTGAAGCGACATGGCGGCATCGACAAGGCCGTGCATCACTATCCGCGGGAGCACTACAGGGCCTGGACGGACGAGATCGGCGCGCTGCCGCTTCTCGAGCAACCGGGCGCCTTCGGCGAAAACCTCTCCGTCTCGGGGCTGACTGAAAGCGATGTGGCGGTCGGCGACCGCTTTCGTCTGGGCGGGGCGCTCGTCGAGGTCAGCCAGGGGCGGCAGCCCTGCTGGAAGCTCAACCGTCGCTTCGGACTTCAGGACATGGCCCGCCGCGTGCAGCAGTCCGGTCGCACCGGGTGGTACTACCGCGTGATCGAAGAGGGCCCGGTCTCGGCCGGCGACGGGATGGAACGGGTCGAGCGTCGCCATCCCGATTGGACGATTGCCCGGCTCTGGCACTATCTCTACGTCGACACGCTGAACCGTGAGGCGCTCGCCGAGATCGCCGCTCTCGCAATTCTGCCGTCAAGTTGGCGCGACTATGCGACAAAGCGCCTGAACACGCGAAGCGTCGAGGATTGGGCGCGGCGCCTCGACGGAGACGCCCGGCCGCTCAGCCGCTGACGTTGCCGCCGAGCGCCGGAGTTGTCCGTCCCTGGGGCTTCGACGCGCGGCTGGCCCTGCGGCCGGAGACCCGAACTGGGCGCGCCAACATTTCGGCGATCTCGTCGGCAACGAAGATGGCGTGGTCGTTAACCTGCGGCAGCCCCATGAGTTCGCCGAACGTGCCGCGCGCAAGCGGCCCCGCAATGATCAGCGATCGTTCCGCCGCCCCGTCCACACCGATGGCGCGGCTCTTTTCGTCGCAGGCAAGACCAAGCCCAACGGTATCGAGGCTCAGATGGCCCTCAGACGCAAGATCCGCAAGCCAGCTCTGGCTCGATAGAATGCCCCGATGGGCCGGCCCCGTCGTTACCACGCAGGCGTCGAACAACAGGCGTTCGCAGCCTTGCGTCCGGCGATGGCGGATATCGGCGGCGATCACCTCACCGCAGGTCTCGACGGACTCGATCTCGCCGCCAAGAATACGCACCTGTCCCGCATCGATCGCATCGCGGATCGTATCATCGACCTGCGGCGCCACCCGGAACCGGTGCGCGTCCCAAAATGGCCGCAGGCGCCGAACGAGACGGCGACGCTCAGCCACCGGCAGTGCGCGCCAGATCTGGCCACCCTGGCTTCGCAGGGCGTCGAAAACCGCATGCCAGCTGGCGCCGACCACCGCCGCGTCCCGCACCGCCTTGCGCACGCGCCGCAACAGTTCTAGGGCATTTCGGGCGGGATCGCTGATGAAATCGCCGAACGGCTCCTGCGTTCTGCCGGCGTGACCGCGCGACCTGAGGCCTCGCCGCGACAGGGCAACGATCGGGCCTCGATGCGCGGCGCGGCTCAGCGTCGCAATCACATCTGCGGCCGTCAGGCCGTTGCCGAGCACAAGGACACGGTCATCGGGACGAATGACGGCGAGCGCGCTGGCTGCCGTCGTGTCTGGTACGTAGCGCGGGTGGTTACCAAGAGCTTCGACCACGCCTCTCGGTGCGCACGGGGCCGGGTGCGTGGTGGCGATCACGACGATATCGGCCAGCAGTTCCGTGCCGACATCCGTGCGCAGCCGCCAGCGCTTCCCGCGCCTTGACACCTGCTCGACCCGCTCACGCCGGTGCGCGACCTTGCCGTTCCTTACGAACGGTGCGACGAACGCGCCGACATAGCGGCCGAAAACCGCCCGCCGCACATAAAGGTTGCCGTCGGCGGCGCGGGCCTGCGCATCATCTCGCGGCTCGCCATTGGCCACCAGCCATTTGAGAAAGTCGTCACAATCTTCAGGCACGAGGCTCATGCGCGCCGCCGGCACGTTGGTGCGGTGGGCAAGATTGGCCGTGTCGTAGGCAAGCCCCGCTCCGAGGCGCTCGCGCGGCTCGAAGACGACGATCGCCGCCCCGTCGCTTGCGTCCTTGCGCGCGAGGTTCGCCGCAATGACTGCACCGGTGAAGCCGCCACCGATAATGGCGATGACCGGTCGCCGCACGCCCGTCACGATTGGGATACCTTCAGTTTCGGGCGATGATCGCCCGCAATCGTTTCACCGAATGGCCCGGTGTTGATCGATGTCTCGCGCGCGGGAACCGAATGGGCAAGCGGCAGGTTCGGCAAGACGAGTTCGCCGAACCGGTAGGCTTCCTCCAGATGGGGGTACCCAGACAAAATGAAGCTGTCGATGCCAGCCTGCCGATACTCCTCCATGCGCGCCCTGACCTGATCGGGATCGCCGACGAGCGCCGTGCCTGCACCACCGCGCACCAGGCCGACGCCAGCCCAGAGATTCGGAGCAATTTCGAGCTTGTCACGGCGCCCGCCATGCAGGCGGCTCATGCGGCTCTGACCAACCGAATCCATACGCTCGAACACCTTCTGTGCGGCGGCAATCGTGTCGTCATCCACATATTGTATCAGGTCGTCGGCGGCCTGCCACGCTTCCTTCGCGGTTTCGCGAACGATCACGTGTAGACGGATGCCGAAGGTGACGTCCCTGCCCTCCGCCTCGGCCAGCGCCCGGACCTCGGCAATCTTGCGCGCGACGTCCTCGACCGGTTCGCCCCAGGTCAGGTACTTGTCGATCGTGCGTGCGGCAACCTCCTGACCCTTGCCCGACGACCCGCCGAAATAGAGCGGCGGATGAGGCTGTTGGAAACACTGGAACAGCAGCTTGCCGCCTTCGATATCGAAGTGGCTGCCCTTGAAATCGACCTCCTCGCCTCGAAGCACAGCCTTGTAGATATTGAGGAATTCCTCGGTTACCTCGTAGCGTTCGGTGTGCGAAAGATGAATGCCGTCGCCCTTGTTCTCGATCGGGTCGCCGCCGGTGACGACGTTGATCAACAGGCGCCCGCCCGAAAGCCGGTCCAAGGTCGCGGTCATGCGCGCCGCAAGCGTCGGCGACAGCAGCCCCGGCCGCACCGCAATCAGGAAGCGCAGCTTTTCTGTGAGCGGCGCGAGTGCCGAAGCGACCACCCAGCTGTCTTCGCAGCTGCGGCCCGTCGGAATGAGCACGCCGTAGTAGCCGAGCTGGTCGGCCGCCTGCGCCACCTGTTTCAGGTAGTTGAGATCGACATTGCGGCCGCCGCGCGTGGTCCCGAGATAACGGCTATCGCCGTGGGTCGGCAGGAACCAGAGCACGTTGATCTTCTCGGGGATAATGGACTTCTCCGGCACAATTCCCATTTGGCGAAAGCCTCCTCGCAAGCCTCGTCCGGCGGCATCCTCGCAACCGGCGTCGATGTGAAAAACATAAACTCTATAAAATTTATTGACAATCAAAAATCGGGCGCTCATTTTTGAAGAGAGGAAAAATTTTTCCCGTATCGGCAGATTGCAACCGGGAATTAGGTCAAATTTTTCGAGGGTTTGTCATGACAATCGCGCTTGCCGCTTCTCCAGCATTCGATGCAGTGGTTCCGCCCAACAGCGCCTACGAGCCGATCACGCCGCCGGCCTTACGGTCAGCCATGCGCAACCTGTCGGGCGGCGTGTCCGTCATTACCGCCGGCATCGGCGACGAGAAAACAGGCGCAACCGTGACCTCGGCGACGGCGCTGTCGGTCGATCCGCCGACCATGGTCGTCAACATCAACCGGACATCTTCAACCTGGCCCATCATCCAGCGCTACCGGCATTTCTGCGTCAACGTGCTCTCCCGGGAACAGCAGAAGGTCGCAGAACGCTTTTCCGGCGTCGATGGCGCGAAGGGTGCTGCGCGGTACGACGGAGCCGAATGGACCAGGCTCGCGAGCGGCGCCTCTGCCTTGATCGGGGCGCTTTCGGCCATCGACTGCGAGGTCGAGGAAATCATCGAGCGTCATAGCCACGCCATCATCATCGGCCGCGTCGTGGCGATCACCACCGGCACGGGCGAGCCGATCGTATACCACAACGGCCTCTACGGCGGCGTCACGATCTGAGCTGGCGCCGGGCGGCATGAACCGCTGCCCGGAGCGGCAAATTTGGAACGGGCTCGCACCGAGGCACCGAAATGCGGAATAAATTATCTACATATAATCGATGTTTTTAGTCAGCATACTCACGAGACTTCATTACGGGGTCCGAACCTTTCCATTGAGGAGCAGACAATGACGATCCGCAGACGCACCCTTATCGCCACCGCCGCCGTCGTTCTGGCCGCGCCCTTGTTCTCGCTTCCGGCCCTTGCCGGTGAAACGTCGCTGACCATCGGGTACCAGCCGATCGTCGAGCCGTCGCGCGTGCCTCAGGCTGACGGCACCTACGAGAAGGTTACCGGCGCCAAGATCACCTGGCAGAAGTTCGACGGCGGTGCGGACGTGATCGCAGCGCTCGCCTCCGGATCGATCGACATCGGCTATGTCGGCTCGTCGCCGCTTGCAGCCGCCGCCAGCCGGCAGCTGCCGTTCGAAACCATTTTCGTGGTCGGCCTGATCAGCGATGCCGAAGCGCTCGCGGTCAAGGGTGTCGACAAGCCCGAGCAACTGGCCGGCAAGAAGATCGCCACACCCTTCGTCTCCACAGCCCATTACAGCCTGCTGACCGCACTGAAACACTGGAACATCGATCCGAAGTCGGTCGAAATCCTGAACCTCAGGCCCCCGGAAATTGCCGCAGCCTGGCAGCGCGGCGACATCGACGGCGCCTATGTCTGGGATCCGGTGCTGACCGAGATCAAGAAGACATCGACGGTTCTCGCCACATCAGGCGATGTGGCAAAGTGGGGCGGCCCCACCTTCGACGCCTGGATCGTCAGCAAGAAATTCGCCGAGGAACATCCCGATATCGTCACCGGTTTCGTCAAGGTGACCGGCGATGCCTATGCGGACTATCGTGCCAGGCCGGATGCCTGGAACGCCGGCTCGCCCGAAGCTGAAAAGATTGCACGGCTGACCGGCGCAAAGACCGAGGATGTGCCGGCCCTGCTCAAGGGCTACTACTTCCCGTCGCTCGAGGAACAGGCCGGCGCCGGACTGCTGGGCGGCGACACCGTCAAGGCTGTCGCCCAGACCTCGGCCTTCCTGCTGGAACAGGGCAAGATCCCGGCCGCCCTTCCGGATTACGCGCCCTATGTCTCGCCACGCTGGGCGCAGGAAGCAGCCAAGCTGTCGTTCTGACCGCGTTTTTCTCCGCGCCCGTCCGGCTCGATAGCCGGGCGGGTTCTTCCCATTATCCCGCATCCGGAACCGTTCCATGGCCGTTCTTTCCCTCGAAGCCGTGACGCTGCGTTATCCTGCTGGCGACAGGCATGCGGCCCCTGTGCTGGCCACGGTCGATCTGGCGCTCGAACAGGACGAATTCGTCGTCGTCATTGGCCGCTCCGGCTCGGGCAAGACCAGCCTTCTCAATCTGGCGGCAGGTTTTGTGGCACCCAGCAGCGGCCGCGTCGCCATCGACGGTGCTCCGGTCTCGGGCCCCGGGGCCGATCGCGCCGTGGTGTTTCAGGACGACGCGCTTTATCCGTGGCTGACAGCTCTCGACAACGTCGCCTTCCCGCTGCGCTTGCGCGGCGTTCCGCGCACGCAACGGCTGGCGCGCGCCCGGGAGCTCCTTGCCCGGGTTGGTCTGCCCGATGCGGGCGACCGCGACGTTTGGGAGCTGTCCGGTGGCATGCGCCAGCGGGTCGGCATTGCCAGGGCTCTCGCGTCCGATCCGAAATTTCTGCTGATGGATGAGCCGCTCGGCGCACTCGACGCGCTGACCCGCAGCCGGATGCAGGGTTTCATCCTCGACGTCTGGCAGGCAAATGGCGTCGGGGCGCTTTTGATCACCCATAGCATCGAGGAAGCCTTGCTGCTGGCAACCCGCATCATCGTGCTTGCTCCCAACCCTGGCCGGATCGTCAGCGAGATCCGCACGACCTTCGGCCGTGATCATCTCGCAGGAACGCCGCTCTCCGAAATCCGCAGCTCGCTTGCGTTCCGCCGCCTGCAGGACGATCTGACCGCACTCATTCATGCCGAAGATGAAGGGATCGCCGCATGAGCCTTTCTCTGGAAAGCACGCCATCCGCCCTGGACCATCCTCAGGGCAGCACAGAGGCCCCCGCACGCGAAGCGCAGCGCGCACCCGTGCCGCTTGTCTGGATATCGCTCGCGACGATCGCAGCGCTCTTGTCGCTGTGGAGCCTTGCGGCAAGCTATGGTCTTGTCTCGCCGCTGTTCCTTCCCTCTCCTCTCTCGGTCTACCAGGCCCTGCGGAGCCTCGCCGTCACCGGCTTTGTCGACGCCACGCTGCTGCAGCATGCGATAGCCAGCCTGATCAGGATTTTCGGCGCGCTTGCCGTTGCGATCGTGCTCGGCGTGCCTGCCGGGCTCGCCATCGGGACCAGCCGGATCGGCAAGGGCATTCTCGATCCGATCGTCGAATTCCTGCGTCCTCTGCCGCCGCTCGCCTATCTTCCCCTTGTGATCATCTGGCTCGGGATCGGCGAAGCCTCGAAGATCGCCGTCATTGCGCTGGCGATGCTGCCACCGATCATCCTGTCGACGGCGACAGGCGTCCGGTCCACTTCCACCGATCACGTCAATGCAGCGCGCGCCTTCGGCGCTTCGAGAATGCAGGTGCTTGGCCACGTCGTCCTGCCGAGTGCCCTGCCCGCGATCCTGACGGGCACCCGGATCGCGCTGGGAGCCGGCTGGTCGACGCTGGTGGCGGCAGAACTGGTCGCGGCAACAAGGGGACTTGGCTTCATGATCCAGTCGGCCGCCCAGTTCCTGGTTACCGACGTGGTGATCGCGGGCATCATCGTGATCGCCGCCGTCGCCTTCCTGTTCGAACTTGCCGCCCGTCTGCTCGAACGCTGGCTGGTGCCGTGGTCAACGCGACGCTGAAGGCCGCGGCCCCTCGTCAGCCGGTCTTGTGCGTCAGCCGGTGCCGTGTGGCGATCAGCCTTGCCGCGGCATAGCTTTGCGTGACGATCTCGGGCACGAGGTCGATGTCCGGCAGGCTGCCGACACCAAGCGGACCGATCGCATAGAGATTGCGCGTACGCTGGCCACCCACGAGCACCTCGCCGGCCGGGCTGACGGCGATGCCAAGGCCAAGTTCGTCGGGCTCCGCAAGACCGCCTGCAAAAAGGCTCTGCATCAGCGATGCGCCGAGATCGGGCGCCGAACACCGACAGTCGATCACCTGGTCGGCAGCAAGCAATGTCTCCTGGCTTTCCCCGGCCCAGCGCACCATCAGCCCTTCGGCGCGGCGCCGGCCCGCCCAGCCTTTGCGCAGGACCGTTCGGCCATCCGTCAATTCCTGCCGCAGACGCAGGTAAAGCGGGGCCGGCAGCCGATTACGATGACTGTCATAGATCGAGCGCAGATGCCGGTTGAAACGATGCTTCTCCTCCTGGGGCAACGCCTGCCACAGCGAGCGCGCACGCCGGCGCAGGCCGTTCATGGCCGCCTGCCAGCCGAGCCCGGCCGCTTCCGCTTCCTCGCAAGCCTGTCTCACGAACCGGACGATATCACCGAGCCGTGTCGGCATCGGCTCGACCGGAAAGGTCGGTGCGGCGGCGAGGCGCGTGTGCGGCTGCGGCAGAAATCCATGGCGCGAGACGATGGTGATCTCGCCGGCAAAGCCGTTGTCGCGCAGTTGCAGCAGCCGGTCGACGACCCGCACCCCGCTTCCGAGCAGGACGGTGTGGCGCGGCACGACGAGACGGCGCGCACGAACCAGCGGCTTTTCCTCCTCGGCGACCTGCATTTCACCCTGGCGCAGGCCGAAGCCGGTTGCGAGCACCACCGCGTCGCATTCGACCGTCGCCCCCTCCTGCAACACGGCGAAGCGACCATTGCCCTGCTTTCTGAGGCCGAGCACTGCCTGGCAGGAAAGCTGCATGGAGATATCGGGCCGGCGCGTCAGTGCCTCCGAAAACCGCTGATAGACGTAGTCGCTGAAAATGCTCTTCGGCACGAAAATCTGCTGAAAACCGGGAATTGCGGCAGAAACCGCCGAGCGAAACTCGTCGTTGGCTAGAAGCCAGTCATTGAAATCTTCGGCCTGACCGGCAGCGACCGACAGGTCGCGCACCCGGCTGTTGAGAATTTCGCCGCTGAGGGCGGCGGCCAGCACCTGCCCGCCGCTGATCGCCGGCTGCGGATCGAAGAGATGAACGTGGAATGCTGTGCGGACCGATTTCATCAGCGCAATCGCCATCATCACGCCCGAAAAGCCGCGGCCGATGATGGCAATATGGGGTTTTGCCGCTGCGCCAGTGTCCCTCGGCGCCATCTTGGCAAACAGTCCATGGACAGTCATGTGCTCTCTCCTGTCGCCGGCCCGGCCGGCAAAGATTGAAATGCATGGCTGTTCGGTCGAAAACGCAAAATCTGACCGCATTACACATCGAGGGCAACCGCGCGTCCACGTCAGAGGCGCTGGACGAAGGAACGGAGGCCGAGATATGTGCACGGCCGACCGAGGCATCGATCGGCGTTCGCGCACGTCGCTTCACGCCACCCCTAGATGGCATTCTCTATATACTTTGTGGTTATTAGAGCGCGAAAAGGCGCCGACATCAAGTGTCGTATTTGGCCTGTGACGAAGGCCTGCTCATCCGGCCTCAATCTCAGGCGACACCGCCCGGCAACGGGATCCGTCGCGCTCCGTCGACTGGTTGCGTTAGCAACTCCCGACGCGTCATGCCGTTCAAGACCCGCAGCAGGTCATAGCCATGCGACCAGCGACCGAAGCCGCTGGCGATGTTGATGTGCCCCGCGTGCCCAAGATCGACAAGCCGGCTTCCCCATCGCGTCGAGTAATGGCGCAGCCGATCGAAAGGCATGTACGGGTCGTTGAGGCTGCCGACGACAAGGCTCGAAAAGGGCAAGGGCTGTTCAGGCATGCGCCCGAAGTCGACCGTATCCGGATGAAGCCGCTCGGTCGCGCCGAGATCGCATGGCGCGACAAGCAGAACGCTGCGCACGTGCCGGGCGAGCGGCCGTCGCGCCAGGTTGGCAACGAGAAGACAGCCGAGACTGTGGGCGACCAGATCGACCGTCCCATGTCTCAAAATCTCGTGCTCCAGCCGGTCGCGCCAGCTATCGAGCTTCGGCCTGTCCCAATCCCCCTGCTCCACCAGAACCGCTTGCGGATGATCGTCGAGCCAGTGACGCTGCCAATGGCCCGGCCCCGATCCGAACAGTCCGGGAATGATGAGCGTTTTTGCCATGTCATCAACCATTTGCGCGGACGCTTCCAAGGTGGACGACGCATGCGCGCCATCCGTTTCATGCTGGATTATGGAAGAGCCCATCGACATCCGTAAGCAAGAAACACCCAATATCTATAAAATCTATAGTATAACTTTTTCAAGCCTGCGATCGCATCTCTATATTTTAGAGATCGAACATGAAACAATGTGCCAAGGAGAGTGTTTCTTTCTACGCGGCTCAAAAGCGAAATCAGTTTCCTTGCGAGCGGCGTAAGCGTCAAAATTTTGCGTTGTTGGAGCCCACGAAATTGGTAGTTTGACGCCGAAATGCACCGGCGCTCGAACAAGCCGGCCAACCGGCGATTTGAAGATCGGTTTGGAACAGGGGATATGCGGTTGCCAGGCAACCGCAGGGCTTATGAGGTGACGGGAAGTTGACGGAGCGACGCAATGGGAGCCGCTGGCGGTTTCGCCAGCCGAGTATCTTGCCGGGTTTTGGATTGTCGCTCGGTATCACGCTGAGCTGGCTGGTTCTGATCGTGTTGATCCCGCTGTCGGGGCTGGTGTTTCGGGCAAGCGGCCTTGGCTGGGCCAAGTTCTT
>NZ_DASYGZ010000174.1:0-1509 GCF_035999135.1 Ensifer sp. | reverse complement strand
GGGGCCTTCGCGAGCGCATCGAAAACAAGCCGAAACAGAAGCGGCCGCCGGCCGGTTCCAGGAAACTATGATGGAAAAAAACCGCAACTATTTCGTGGCGATTGGCCTGTCCGTGCTGATCCTCGTCGCCTGGCAGTTCCTTTACGTCAATCCGAAGATTGAAAAGGAACGCATCGCTGCGGAAGCGCTGCAGGCCCAGCAGGCACAGTCGCAGCCGCAGTCGGCAACGCCGGCTCAGACGACGCCGGGCCAGGCTCTGCCGGGCGGTGGCGCCATCCCGGGCGCCGGTGAAAACCGCGACCAGGCGATTGCCAAATCGGCGCGCGTTGCGATCGACACGCCGGCGCTTTCCGGCTCCATCAACCTGACCGGCGCGCGCTTCGACGACCTGAAGCTCAAGGAGTACCGCGAGACGGTCGACCCGAAGAGCCCGGTCATTACCCTCTTCAGCCCCGCCGAGACGACCGACGGCTACTTTGCCGAAATCGGCTATGTCGGCAGCGACACCACCGGCACGGTGCCCGGTCCGCAGACGGTCTGGACGCTTTCGGGCGGCGACAAGCTCACGGCCGCAACGCCGGTCACGCTGAGCTTCACCAACGAGAAGGGCGTCACCTTCAACCGCACGATCTCGGTCGACGACCACTACATGTTCCAGGTGGTCGACAGCATCAAGAACGGCACCGCCGACCCGCTGGCGCTTTCGTCCTACGGTCGCGTCACGCGCTTCAACAAGCCGACCACGCCGAGTGTCTACGTGCTGCATGAAGGCTTCATCGGCGTCATCGGCGACCATGGCCTGCAGGAAGTGAAGTACGGCAAGATCGAGGACGAGAAGTCCATCGAACCGGGCAAGGCGACCGGCGGCTGGCTCGGCATCACCGACAAGTACTGGGCAGCGGCGATCGTTCCGCCGCAGGCGACCCCTTACGATACCCGCTTCACGCATTTCACCGACGGCCGCGCCCGCTTCCAGAGCGACTACAAGAGCGACGCGATCACGGTTGCCCCCGGCCAGTCCTCGGAAATCAAGAACCTCGTCTTTGCCGGCGCCAAGGAAGTTCCTGTCGTCGACAACTATGAAGTGGCCTACTCGATCCCCAATTTCGACAAGCTGATCGACTGGGGCTGGTTCTACTTCATCACCAAGCCGATGTTCTCACTGATCGACTGGTTCTTCCGCTTCTTCGGCAATTTCGGCGTGGCGATCTTGCTCGTCACCGTGGTGGTGAAACTGATCTTCTTCCCGCTGGCCAACAAATCCTACGCCTCCATGGCGAAAATGAAGGCGATCCAGCCTCAGCTCATGGCTCTGCGCGACCGTTATCCTGACGATAAGGTCAAGCAGCAGCAGGAGATGATGGAGATCTACAAGAAGGAAAAGATCAATCCGGTCGCGGGCTGTCTTCCGATCCTGATCCAGATCCCGGTCTTCTTTGCCCTCTACAAGGTGCTGTTCGTCACCATCGAAATGCGGCACGCGCCGTTCTTCGGCTGGATCAAGGATCT
>NZ_DASYGZ010000162.1:0-47068 GCF_035999135.1 Ensifer sp. | reverse complement strand
GCCATCGCCGTTACCACGGCGAAAAAGGAGTTGATCGAAGATGCGTTTGGGCGGCAGGCTCGCTGGAGCCATTGAGGTTCTTGAGGATATCGAAAAGCGGAAGCGCCCGGTCGCCGACGCGCTCAAGGATTGGGGCCTGTCTCACCGTTTCGCCGGATCCGGCGATCGATCCGCCATCGGCAACATCGTCTACGACGCGCTTCGCATGAAGCTCTCCCACGCCTATCTGATGGACAGCGACAGCGCCACGGCGCTCGGCCATGCCGTGATGTACCGCCAATGGGGCTTCACGCCGGAAACGCTGGCTGCCGAACTCGACGGCGACAAGTTTGCGCCCGAGATGCCCTCCTCCGACATGGCGCAAGCCTTCGCCACGCGCCGCCTCGAGGACGCGCCGGCCCACGTGCAGGGCGACATTCCCGAATGGGTCCAGGCCTCGTTTGAGGAAAACTTCTCCGACGACTGGCTCGACGAGGCCAAGGCGCTTGCCGGCCGTCCGACACTCGACCTGCGGGCCAACACCCTGAAGGCGACGCGCGCCAAGGTGCTGAAGGCGCTGGAGCGCAGCGGCGCCGAACCTGCCACGATCGCTCGCAACGGCATCCGCATCCCCGCCGGCGAGGGCGCCTCGCGCCTGCCGAACGTGACCGCCGAACTTTCCTTCCAGAAGGGCTGGTTCGAGGTCCAGGACGAAGGTTCGCAGATCGTCGCCGACCTCGCTTTCCCGCAGGAAGGCGAGCAGGTTCTCGACTACTGCGCCGGCGGCGGCGGCAAGACGCTCGCCATGTCGGCGGCGATGAACAACAAGGGCCAGGTCCACGCCTACGACACCGACCGCAAGCGCCTTGCGCCGATCATCGAGCGGCTGAAGCGTGCCGGCACCCGCAATGTCCAGGTGCATGAATCGACCGACAGCCTTGCGCCGCTTGCTGGCCGCTTCGACCGGGTGCTGGTGGATGCCCCCTGCACCGGCACGGGCACCTGGCGCCGTCGCCCGGACACGAAATGGCGGCTCAACCAGAAGAACCTCGAGGAGCGCATCTCCCAGCAGGAGGAAGCGCTCGCCAGCGCCGCGCAGTTCGTCCGCCCGGGCGGCCACCTGATCTACGTCACCTGCTCGGTCCTGCCCGAAGAAAACGAAGCGCAGGTCTACGGTTTCTGCGAGGACAATCCCGAGTTTGAAATTCTCTCGGCGGCGGATATCTGGGCTGGCCTCTTCGGCACGGACAAGCCTCAGCCCTGGTCGGCGGACATGAAGACGGTGACGCTGACGCCCGCCTCGACCGGCACGGACGGCTTCTTCTTCTGCCTGATGCAACGCAAGGGTTGACGCGTTTTGACATTGGTCAAAACACGCGCATCAGATTGAAAACGTTCTAAACTATACACTTTGACACCAGTTTGCTTTTGGTTCATGAGAGGCAGGCCCGGCGGGGCCTCTTCTTGAGGCCCGACGCCTGAACGACGCCGCATCCGCGGGCTCGCTCGGCTACGCCGAAGAAGCAACAGGAGAGGGTCATGACCAAGAATTTCTTCCGCGGCGCAGCGCTCGCGCTCATGACGGCAACGTCGGCGCTGGCCCTGCAGCCGGCCCATGCGGCAACCGATGCCGCCGCCGTGGTAAAGCATTACACCGCCGTCGCCCATGCCAAGTTCGAAGACGCGCTGACGACAGCGGAAGCGCTCGACAAGGCGGTCGACGCGCTGATCGCAACGCCGAGCGAGGAAACGCTGAAGGCCGCGCGCAACGCCTGGCTCAAGGCCCGCAATCCCTACCAGGAAACTGAAGTCTACCGTTTCGGCAACGCGATCGTTGACGAGTGGGAAGGCAAGGTCAACGCCTGGCCGCTCGACGAAGGCCTGATCGACTATGTCGACCCGAGCTACGGCACCGAGAGCGACGAAAACGCGCTCTTCACCGCCAACGTCATTGCCAACAAGACGATCAAGATCGACGGCAAGGACGTCGACGCCTCCAAGATTACGCCCGAATTCCTGGCGGGCACGCTGCAGGAAGCCGGCGGCATCGAGGCGAACGTCGCAACCGGCTACCACGCGATCGAATTCCTGCTGTGGGGCCAGGACCTGAACGGCACCAAGGCCGGTGCCGGCAACCGTCCCTACACCGACTATGACACCAAGGCCTGCACCGGCGGCAATTGCGACCGCCGCGCGGCATACCTGAAGGCCGCGACCGAACTGCTCGTTTCCGACCTCAAGGAAATGGTCGCCAACTGGACGCCGGACGGTGCCGCCACCAAGGCGGTCGAAGCCGATCCGAAGGCTGGCCTCGTTGCCATCCTCACCGGCATGGGCTCGCTCTCCTACGGCGAACTCGCCGGCGAGCGCATGAAGCTTGGCCTGCTCCTGCACGATCCGGAAGAGGAGCATGATTGCTTCTCCGACAACACGCACAACTCGCACCTGCACGACGCGATCGGCATCCAGTCGGCCTATACCGGCGAATACACCCGCGTCGACGGCACCAAGATGACCGGCCCGTCACTCTCCGAGCTCGTCGCTGCCAAGGACGCCGCCCTCGACAAGGAGATGGCCGGCAACCTCGCAACCACGGTCGAGAAGATGCAGGCAATGGCCAAGCGGGCGGAAACGACCGAGGCCTACGACCAGATGATCGGCGAAGGCAACACCGAGGGCAATGCCACCGTGCAGGCTGCGATCGACGGCCTGATCGCCCAGGCCAAGACCGTACAGCGCGTCATTGCGTCGCTGGATCTTGGCACCGTCGAGCTTGAAGGTTCCGACAGCCTGGATAATCCTAACGCTGTCTTCCAATAAGCTGAAAAGGCGGGCCGCCCCCAATCGGTGCGGCCCGATCCTCCTCTGATGAAACCTGGCGCCTTTCGCCTCCTCGCGCTTCTACTTGTTCCGGCGTTCGCGACCGCCCTGCCCGCCGCCGCCGGCGACGACCTTCCGACCAGACGCACCGACCTTACGAGCAAGGACCGCCAGCGCGTCGAAGCTGTGACGCGGCCGACGACGGATTTCTCCAAGGCAGAAACCTTCGAAGCCATGTCCGGCGGTGCTGCGACCTCGATCGCGCCCATCAATGCCGACAGTTTTTCGCAGTTCTCCGCCAACCTCACCTTTCAGGAAGAGGAAGGCTTCAAGCTCGGCAATGCGCTGTTTCGCAAGCTCTGGGTTTCCTCGCCCTCCTCCACGCAAGCCTCCGACGGGCTCGGCCCGCTCTACAACGCCCGCGCCTGCCAGAGCTGTCACCTGAAGGACGGCCGCGGCCGGCCGCCCGAGGGCGCCGCCGACACGACCTCGATGTTCTTCCGCCTGGCGCGCCCGCCGCGCGACGACGCGGAGCGCCGGATGATCGCTGAGCACCAGGTGGTGAACTTCGGCGACCCGGTCTATGGCGCCCAGCTTCAGGACAGCGCCGTGCCCGGGCTTGCGGCCGAGGGGCATCTGAAGGTCAGCTACACCGAAGAACCCTTTACTTTCCCGGATGGCGAAACGGCTTCGTTGCGCAAACCCGACTACAGTGTTTCCGATCTCGCCTATGGACCGCTCGATCCGGAAACGACGCTTTCGCCGCGCGTGGCGCAGCCGATGATCGGCCTTGGCCTGATCGAAGCGATCCACGACGCGGACATCCTGGCGCTGGCCGATCCTGACGATGCGAACGGCGACGGGATCAGCGGCCGTCCGGCGCTGACGCGCGACCCGAGAACCGGCAAGCTGATGCTCGGGAGGTTCGGCTGGAAGGCGCAAAATGCGACGGTTCGCCAGCAGAGCGCCGATGCCTTTGCCACCGATATCGGCATTTCGTCGCCCGATGCCGACCGGCCGCATGGCGACTGCACGGCGGCGCAGACGAAATGCCTGACGATGGCAACGGGCGTGCAGGCGCGTCTCGGGCCGACCGAGGCGCCCGATCCGGTGCTCGACCTCGTCACCTTCTATTCGGAAAACCTTGCGGTGCCGGCGCGGCGCAAGGCGAGCTTCGCCGAGACGCTGCGTGGCAAGAAGGTCTTTTACGACCTCGGCTGCACCAGCTGCCACACGCCGAAATTCGTCACCCGCCGCGGTAGCGCGGGCAAGGCGCAGTCGTTCCAGCTGGTCTGGCCCTATTCCGATTTCCTTTTGCACGACATGGGCGAAGGTCTCGCGGACGGACAGCAAGTGGGCGTCGCTTCCGGCAGCGAATGGCGCACGCCGCCGCTCTGGGGCATCGGCTTGACGAAGACCGTCAGCGGGCACACCTTCCTGCTGCACGACGGACGCGCCCGCAATTTCACCGAAGCGATCCTCTGGCATGGCGGCGAAGGGCAGAAGGCCCGCGACGCCTATGCCGCCCTTGCCGCAAGCGATCGCCGCGATCTCCTTGCCTTCCTGGAGTCACTCTGATGCACCGTAACCGTAGACTTCCGCTCGCTTTAGCACTGGCCCTGACGTCCGCCGTCCCCGCGGCGGCGCAGGAGGGAAGCCCGCTCTCCCCGCGCGTCGTCAACGAGGCGGCGGTGCCGACCGTCATGGCCAAGGCCGTCGACGACTTCATCATTCCCGGCTATCGCAATCTGACGGAGAAGGCGGCGGCCGCGAACGCGGCAACGGCCAAACTCTGCGCAGCACCGTCTGAGCCGGCGCTCGAGACCGCCCAGAGCGCATTCTCCGACCTGGTCGGCGCCTGGTCGGCGATCGAGATCGTGAGGCTTGGTCCGGCGCTCGAACAGAACCGCTTCGAGCGTTTTCTCTTCTACCCGGACCGCAAGAGCACGGGCCTCAAGCAGGTGCAGGCGGTTCTTTCGAAACAGGACGAAAGCGCGACGGACGTCGCCAGGCTCAAGGGCAAGAGCGTCGCAGCGCAGGGGCTCGGCGCGCTCGAATACGTGCTCTACGGCACCGGCTCTGAATCCCTGTTGAGCAAGGAGGGCGACTTCCGTTGCCGCTACGGTCTGGCGATCACCAAGAACCTCGACGATATCGCCAACGAATTCCTCGCCGCCTGGCAAAAGCCGGACGGCATCCAGGCCGCCTGGAAACACCCCGGCCCTGACAATCCCGACTTCCGCGATAACCGGGAGGCGGCGACCGAACTGCTCGGTATTCTTGTGCACGGCGTCGAGACGGTGAAGGACCAGCGGCTGAAGCCCTTCTACGAAGGCAAGGATGACAAGGGCCACCCGAAGCTTGCGATCTACTGGCGCTCGGGCAACACCATGGCGTCGATCGCCGCCAATATCCGCGGCCTGAAGGCTCTGTTCGACGTTGCCGACATGCAGAGCCTTTTGCCGGAAGACAGCCGCTCGGTGGCGGGTTCCGCCGACTTCGTCTTCAAGTCTGTGATCGGCATGGCCGCCAACATCGACGGGCCGATCGAGCAGGCGCTTACCGACGAAAACAAGCGCGCCAAGCTCGCCTTCCTGTCGCTCAACACCAGCGACCTGCTCGACCGGCTGAACAAGGATTTCGGCGGCGCGATCGGTCTTGGCGCCGGCTTCTCCTTTGCCGACGGCGACTGACCAAAACCACCGCGCTGGCAGGGTGTTGACAATCATGGCTTTTGGGCGCAAAGCGCTTTTCGTGTCCGCTCTCGCGGGCACGTTTCACCACAAGGACCAACTCCCAATGAACCCCGACAGTCGAAGTCGAGCCTTCACGCTCACGGCCGTCCGGTCCTGATTTTTCAGGGCTTCAGGCGGTCGGATGACTCGCCCTATGGAGCCCAATATGCTGCGCATCTACAAAAGCCAGAACAGCCACCTCGTGCTCGTCGACATGATCGACGGCATCGCCCTGCCGACGCCGGCAATCTGGTACGACCTCTACAATCCATCGGCCGAGGAAACGCGGCTCGTCGAAGGCCAGCTCGGGATCGAGATCCCGACCCGCGACGAGATGCAGGAGATCGAGCTTTCCGACCGCCTCTACCAGGAGGCCGGCGCCGAATTCATGACGATGACGGCGGCCGCCAAGCTCGACAGCGATTATCCGGTCAAGGTGCCGGTGACCTTCATCCTCAAGGGCACGACACTGGTCACGGTGCGCCATGCGGATCCGAAGCCGTTCCAGAATTTTTCCAACCGCATCCAGAAGGCCAACGGCCAGATCTGCGAGAGCGGCGAACTGGTGATGCTCGGGCTGCTTGAAGCGATCATCGACCGCACGGCGGACGCGCTGGAGCGCGCCGGCAGCGAGGTCGACGGTATTTCACGCGAAGTGTTCCGCAAGACCAATGCCAGCGCCACCAAGAAGACGCGCGACCTGCAGTCGCTGATCGAGCAGATCGGCCAGAAGGGCGACCTGCTTACGGTCATCCGCGAAAGCCTGGTCAGCATCGGCCGGCTCGTCGCCTATCACGTCGCTCTTGAGGGCATGGGGCCGCGCAAGGCCGGCAAGGAAAGCCGCCAACGGATCAAGCTGATCCAGCGGGATGCGACCTCGCTTGGCGACCACGCGCTGTTCTTGTCGAACAAGATCAACTTCCTGCTCGACGCGACGCTCGGCCTCATCAATCTGGAGCAGAACCAGATCATCAAGATCTTCTCGGTCGCCGCCGTCGTCTTCCTGCCGCCGACGCTGGTCGCGTCGATCTACGGCATGAACTTCGGCGTGATGCCGGAGCTGCAGTGGGAGTTCGGCTATCCTGCGGCACTGATGCTGATGGTGATCTCGGCGATCGTGCCCTATTTCTACTTCAAGCGGCGCGGCTGGCTCTAGAGCCTGATGCAGCGATATCGCAGCCCCCGGTGTCCGGCGGGGCTGCGAAACCACAGAAGCAAGCGAGGATGGCATGGCGGCCACCACGGGTCTGATCGACCGACGCATTTTCCTCAAGATGGCTGGCGCCGCCTGGGTGGCGGGCCTTATGCCCGACCGCGCCTTCGCGCTCGGCAAGGCGGATGCGGTGTTCGCCTCGGCCTTCATGACGCCGGACGGGAACTATGGCGTCGCGACGCTGACGGAAGCCGGCGCGATCATCGATCGCACGGCGCTGCCGGCCCGCGCCCACGGCATGGCCTATTCTCATAGCAGCCGCCGCGCCGTCGCCTTTGCCCGGCGTCCCGGCACCTATGCGATGATCCTTGCGTCCGATGGGGCTGCCGATCCCATCGTCATCGCCGCAGCCGAAGGCCGGCATTTCTATGGCCATGGCTGCTTCTCGGCCGACGGCAAGCTGCTTTACGCCACGGAGAACGACTTTGCCGCCAACCGCGGCATGATCGGCATCTATGACGGTACCGACCGCTTCGCCCGCATCGGCGAATTCCCAACCTATGGCGTCGGGCCGCACGACATGACGCTCAGCGCCGACGGACGGCTGCTCGTCATTGCCAATGGCGGCATCGAGACCCACCCGGATTTCGGCCGCACCAAACTCAACCTCGACCATATGGAACCGAGCCTGACGCTGGTCGATACCAGCACCGGAGCGCTCGTCCAGAAACACGGTTTGCCCGATGAGCTCAGCCGTCTTTCGACCCGGCATGTCGACATCGGTCCCAAGGGCGAGATCTGGTTTGCCTGCCAGTACGAAGGCGCGCGCAACGACCTGCCGCCACTCGTCGGCACGTTCGCAAGGGGTGAGGACCTCAAGTTCCTGCAATTGCCCGAACGCACAACCGAGGCGCTCGCAAACTATGTCGGCGCCATCGCCGTCAACCGCTCCGAAGGTCTTGTCGGATTGACGTCGCCGAAGGGCGGCGTTGCCGTAACCCTCGACGCGCGCACAGGTGACGTCTTGAAGGAGGAGCGAGTGGCCGATGCCGCAGGTGTGGCCGCCGCCCGGCATGGCTTTGCGATTTCCTCCTATGACGGGCGCTTCAGGCAGGAAAAGAGCCGCGTCGCCTGGGACCAGCACATCGTGCGCCTGGCTTAGGCTGAGACACCTTCAGGCCGAATAACGGCCCTTGCCCGAGAGCTTTGCCAGGTCGTTCCAGCGATAGGCCGTCTGCTCGTGATTTTCGCCGCCGAGGCTCACCTGCCCCTGGCCGACGGCGGCAGCACCGAGATGCTCGTAGAATGCCCGGTTCGGATTGCTGGACAGCACCCAGGCAAACAGCGACTTTCCACCCAGTTCCCGGCAATGCGCCGCAGCGCTTCGCACCAGCGCCGAACCGATGCCGGCACCTTGATACTCTTCAAGCACGTAGAGCGCATAAAGCTCGCGGTCGAAACGCGGCGGCATCGAGCGGGCCTTGCCATAGTTGGCGAAACCGATCACCCGGTTGGTGCCCATGTCCACCGCAACCATGTGGAAGACGTCGGCGACGCGCATGCGCCGGGCATGACGCAGCGCCTGTTCCTCGATGGTCATGGCGTCGAGGAAGGCGTCCGAGATCAGCCCACGGAAGGTCGATCGCCAGGTTTCGACGATAACGGAGGCGATCATCATGATGTCATCAGGGCCGGCCGGCCGGATGTCGATGCGTCGGATGGTCTTCATGGCCCCTGATATAGGTGCCGCATGGCGGCTTCGAAACAGCGTGCACAGCTGGAAAGCCTGAAACTCTGTCCTATCTGTGGCAGCCATGAACAGAACCGTCGTCCATGCAGTCTTCATCGCCGCCGTTCTTGGCATCGGCCTCCTCATCGGCATCAACAACATCCCCGGCGAATGGTACCAGTCGCTGACAAAACCGGCGTTCAATCCGCCCAACTGGATTTTCGCCCCGGTCTGGTCGATCCTCTACGTGATGATCGGCCTTGCCGGCGCCCGGATCTTTCTCGACCATCGCCACACCGCGGCGATGCGATTGTGGTTCGCGCAGATGATCCTCAACTTCCTCTGGTCGCCGCTTTTCTTCGGCATGCAGGACATTTCGTCGGCGCTGATCGTCATCATCGCGCTCGTGATCGCCGTCGCCGGTTTCGTTGTGGCGAGCTGGCAGCGGGATCGCCTGTCAGCGCTGCTGTTCCTGCCCTACCTCGCCTGGGTAGCCTTCGCGACCCTGCTCAACGGCTCGATTTTCCTCATGAATTGAACTTGTCGTCCCCTGGCGACCGTGCCACTGTCCCGCGACCTCCAGGCTATGACGCCGCCAACCAGGGCCTTTCCAATTGATGGACGACCGCGACCCACCCGACTTTCGAAAGCGCATCCGCGACAGCTTTGCGCGACAGGCGGCAATGCGCACGATCGGCGCCGAGCTGACACTCGTCGAACAGGGCACCGTCGAGATCGAACTGCCCTTCGACGACAAGCTGACGCAACAGCACGGGTTCCTGCATGCGGGCGTCATTTCGGCGGCGCTCGATTCCGCCGGTACCTATGCCGCCTATTCGGTGATCGACCCCGATGCCTCGATCCTGACGATCGAATTCAAGGTCAACCTGCTTTCGCCGGGGCGCGGCGAGCGCTTCCTGTTTCGCGGCGAGGTGACCAAGCCCGGATCGACGATCATCGTCTCGGACGGGCGCGGCTATGCGATCCGCGCCGACGGTCCGGCGAAGCTGATCGCCTCGATGACGGGAACGATGATGGTGGTGCGCGGACGCGAAGGGATCGAAGGATGAGTTTTGCCATCAAGGACGTTGCCGGACGCAAGGTTCTCTACGTCATGGCCGTCGATGCCGAGTACGGACCGCACCTCAAAGCCCGCATCAAGCCGCTGATGACCGGCGTCGGCCCGGTCGAAGCAGCCGTCGTGCTGACGCGCACGCTTGCCGAACGAGCCGCAGAGCGGGCCTTGCCCGATCTTGTCGTTTCGCTCGGTTCGGCCGGCGCCGCCAATCTTGAACAGACGGAGGTCTATCAGGCTGTCTCCGTCGGCTATCGCGACATGGATGCCTCGCCGCTTGGTTTCGAGAAGGGGAGAACGCCGTTTCTCGACCTGCCGGCGGTGGTGCCGTTGCCGTTCAGAATCCCCGGCGTGCCCGAAGCGCGGCTTTCGACCGGCGCCAACATCGTCTCGGGCGCTGCCTACGAGACGATCGATGCCGACATGGTGGAAATGGAGACCTTCGCGGTCCTGCGTGCCTGCCAGTCCTTCGCCGTGCCGCTGATTGCGCTGCGCGGCATCTCCGACGGCAAGGCCGAGCTGAAGCATGTGAGCGACTGGACGGAGTATCTTCACGTCATCGACGAGAAGCTTGCAGCTGTGGTCGATCGGTTGGAGAATGCGATCTCAAGCGGCGCGATCCCGCTCTAAACGCGATCGTCAGTCTGAGCGGGATGCGGGTGGAAACCCCACACACTTTTCCTCATCTCGCTCTGAAACCCCGGAATTGTCGGGGTGCAATTGATTTGTTGCGCTGCTGGCGGCCTTTCATTAAAGGCTCGCCATGATCAAGCTTGTTTGAAGGCTTCCAATGACCCAGACAGCCCATCCCGATACCGTCCTCATCGTCGACTTCGGCAGCCAGGTGACGCAGCTCATCGCCCGCCGCGTCCGGGAATCCGGTGTTTACTGCGAAATCGTGCCGTTCCAGTCGGCGGAAGAAGGTTTTCAGCGGCTGAAGCCGAAGGCCGTGATCCTGTCCGGCAGCCCGGCCTCGACGCTCGACATCGGCTCGCCGCGCGCCCCGCAGGTGATCTTCGATAGCGGCCTTCCGGTCTTCGGCATCTGCTACGGCCAGCAGACCATCTGCGCCCAGCTCGGCGGCAAGGTCGAGAGCGGCCACCACCGCGAATTCGGCCGCGCGTTCCTCGAAGTTGAAAAGGACTGCCCGCTGTTTGAAGGCCTCTGGTCGGTCGGCTCGCGCCACCAGGTCTGGATGTCGCACGGCGACCGCGTCACCGCGATCCCCGAGGGCTTTGAGGTCGTCGCGACCTCGGCCAACGCGCCGTTCGCCTTCATCGCCGACGAGAAGCGCAAGTATTACGCCGTGCAGTTCCACCCGGAAGTGGTGCACACGCCCGACGGCGCCAAGCTGATCTCCAACTTCGTGCACAAGATCGCCGGCATCAACGGCGATTGGTCGATGTCGGCCTACCGCGCCAAGGCGGTGGACGCGATCCGCAAGCAGGTCGGCGACAAGAAGGTCATCTGCGCGCTCTCGGGCGGCGTCGACAGCTCAGTTGCGGCACTCCTCATCCATGAGGCGGTCGGCGATCAGCTCACCTGCATCCTCGTCGACCACGGCCTGATGCGCAAGGACGAGGCGAAGAACGTCGTCGCCATGTTCGAGGAACACTACAACCTGCACCTCCTGCACGTCGACGCCTCCGACCGCTTCATCGGCGAACTGGAAGGCCAGAGCGATCCGGAAACCAAGCGCAAGATCATCGGCCGCCTCTTCATCGAAGTGTTCGAGGAAGAGGCCAAGAAGCTCGGCGGCGCGGATTTCCTCGCCCAGGGCACGCTTTACCCCGATGTCATCGAAAGCGTTTCCTTCACCGGCGGTCCGTCGGTGACGATCAAGTCGCACCACAATGTCGGCGGCCTTCCCGAGCGCATGAACATGCAGCTCGTCGAGCCGCTGCGCGAACTGTTCAAGGACGAGGTCCGCGTGCTCGGCCGCGAGCTCGGCCTGCCCGACAGCTTCATCGGCCGGCACCCCTTCCCGGGTCCCGGCCTTGCCATCCGCTGCCCGGGCGGCATCAGCCGCGAGAAGCTCGAGATTCTCCGCGAAGCCGACGCGATCTATCTCGACGAAATCCGCAAGGCCGGTCTCTACGACGCCATCTGGCAGGCCTTTGCCGTGCTGCTTCCGGTGCAGACCGTCGGCGTCATGGGCGACGGCCGCACCTACGAATTCGTCTGCGCCCTTCGCGCCGTCACCTCGGTCGACGGCATGACCGCCGACTTCTACCACTACGACATGGAGTTCCTCGGACGCGCGGCAACGCGCATCATCAACGAGGTCCGCGGCATCAACCGTGTCGTCTACGACGTCACCTCGAAGCCGCCGGGAACGATCGAGTGGGAATAAGCCCTCGTCTCGCCGAGTGGCAGGAAAACCGAGAAAAGCCCGCGTAACTGCGGGCTTTTCTTGTTCTGAACCCTGTACTGCCTGGCCCGGCCGCACGCCAGGAACGAGATGCGCGGAAAGCGCATCTGCAAGGTGACGACGCGCGCTTCAGGTTTTTAAAGCGCGTCGTTATCGTAAAGCAGCTGCGCGCTTTTGCGCACCATGCTTTAGAGCAATTCCAGGAAAAGTGTGGAACGGTTTTCCGTCCTGAATTGCGTGGTATCAAAGAGTTAGATCTGCAACTCGGCAAGCAGTTCCAGCATGGCGTCCACCTTGGGCAGCAACTGTCTGCCGACGGGCCAGATCAGATTGAGCGGCAGACCCTCCGTCGTCAGTTCCGGCAGAATCGGCACCAGTTCGCCACGTTCTATCTCGCCGCTGACCAGCCAAGTCGCCAGTTGTGCGACGCCGCATCCAGCCTTGACCGCGGCGACCAGAGCCTCGGCATTGCCAATTGTCATGCGGCCCTCCATTGTCCGACGCTCGACCGCACCGGGGGCATGCGCAATCAACCAGGGGCTGGGCATGCCATCGGCCTTGCCGTAGAGCAGGGCATCGTGCCGCGCGAGTTCGGCCAGCGACAGAGGCGTGCCGCGCTTGGCCAGGTAGTCGGGCGAGGCGCAGAATATCAAGCGTTCGCGGCCCAGGGAGCGGTGCCCCACGGAGGCGGGCCAGTGATCCGGGCCGCCGATGCGCACCGCCACGTCGACGCCCTCCTCAAGCAGATCGACGAAGCGATCGGTGAAGGTGACATGCGGACGCAATTGCCGGTGCTGCTGCGCGAACCGAAGCAACAGCGGCCAGACGCGCAGACGGCCAAACGTCGTCGGCACATCGAGCCTCAGGCGCCCCACCGGCTCCCTGCGTTGCGCGGCGAGCACCGCCTCGGCTTCTTCCAGATCGGCCAGGACACGCAGGCACGTGCTATAGAACGCCACGCCCGCGTCGGTCAGCGCAAGGCGGCGAGTCGTGCGCTCGAACAACCGGTTACCCAGCCGATCCTCAAGGCGCGCCACGCTCTTGCTGACTGCGGAACTGGTCAAGTGCAGGCGTGCTGCCGCTGCCGTGAAGCTGCCTGCGGCAGCCGTTGCCACAAAGGTCTCGATGCCTTTGAGGCGCTCCGCTGACATCATGTTTTCCTCACCTATTGCGGATCTCAATTCATGAATTGAATGAAAACATATCCGAGATGAGAATGAAATTCTTGAATAGATTGATGACATCGAATTCGCACAGGAACTTCCGATGTCATCCCTTGCAACACCAAGCGACGCGGCTCCGGCCAGCCGCGACAGCCTCGCCATTGCCATCCTCGCGGTAGCGGCCTTCGTCATCGTTACCACCGAATATCTGATCGTCGGGCTGCTGCCAGCACTGGCCCGTGATCTCGAGATTTCGATTTCGGCCGCCGGTCAACTCGTCACCCTGTTCGCCTTCACGGTCATGTTGTTCGGGCCCTTGCTGACAGCGCTGCTGTCGCACCTCGAACGCAAGCGCCTGTTCATCGCCATTCTTCTGATCTTCTCCGTGTCCAACGCCCTGGCCGCGATCGCGCCGAATATCGGGATTCTCGCGCTCGCCCGTTTCATTCCGGCGCTGGTGCTGCCGGTGTTCTGGGGCACGGCGAGTGAGACGGCCGGCCAAATTGTGGGACCAAGGCGCGCCGGCCGCGCCGTTTCGCAGGTCTATCTCGGCATCTCCGCCGCCCTGCTCTTCGGCATTCCGCTGGGCACGCTCGCATCTGATGCCGTCGGCTGGCGCGGCACGTTCTGGATCCTCGCAGGTCTGTCGCTTGTGATGGCTTTGGCCCTGGCGGTGTTCATGCCAACTGTGGCGCTGCCCAGACGGCTGCGCCTTGCGGAACAGGCCCGCATCCTGAAAGACCCTCGTTTCGTCGGCAACGTCGTGCTGTCGGTGGTGGTGTTCACCGCCATGTTCACCGCTTACACCTATCTGGCCGACATGCTGGAACGGATAGCCGGCGTGGCCCCGGCGCATGTGGGGTGGTGGCTCATGGGCTTCGGTGCCGTTGGCCTCATTGGCAACTGGTTGGGCGGACGTTTTGTCGATCGCAGCCCACTCGCTGCCACCGCCGCATTCTCGCTGCTGCTGGGGGCCGGCATGGCGGCCAGCGCGGCGCTGGCGGGTTCCTTCGTCTTGCTGGGACTGGCGCTTTCGGTGTGGGGCATCGCCTATACCGCGCTCTTTCCCATCTGCCAGGTGCGGGTGATGAAGTCCGCGTCACACGCTCAAGCGCTGGCCGGAACCTTGAACGTGTCCGCCGCCAATGCGGGTACAGGCTTTGGCGCGATCATCGGCGGCCTGGTGATTAACCAGTGGGGATTGGGAAGCATCGGCTACGTGGCCGCAGGCATTGCGGCCGTCGCCATTCTGCTCGCAGCCTGGATCTCACGGCTGCGACCGTGATGAACACACTCGCGGCGCATGTGTAGGCCGCGGACCGCCGGTCCTCCGTCCCTGATGCAGTGGAGATGCACGCGCCGCTACTTCACCGCGCCGTGCATCCCGTCGCGCAGTTTGCGGACCTTCTCGTTCAGATCGATCATCTCGGCTACGGTAAAGCCGGAGTGTTCGAGGAGGGAATCGGTCAGGCAACCGGTCTTTACGCGCAGGTCGCGTCCTATCGCACTCAGGTGAACTTCGACCAGTCGCTCGTCGACCGTGCTGCGAAGCCGGCTGAGAAAACCGGCGGCCTCAAGTCGCTTGACGGCCGGCGTGATCGTGCTCGGCTCCAGGTTCAGACGATCTGCGATCGCCGAGATCGTCAATCCGTCCTTTTCCCAGAGCGTGCTGAGCACGAGATACTGGGTGTAGGTCACGCCAAGGGCATCAAGCATCGGCTTGTAGAGGCGGTTGATGGCGATCGACGCCGAATAGATCGAGAAACAGAGCTGGCTGTCCAGCGGCAGGGTGGGTGCATCGGACATCGCCGTCTCCTTGAGCTTTCTCGCTTCGCGCTGCGAAAATCAATATCGCGATAAAAAGTATCTTTACAACAAAATCGGGTAGGCGCATACGATACTTATCGCGATAACGATTTTCGCGGAAACCACCTCAACCCAAGGAGACCCGAAAATGATCAAGACCCTCATCACCGCCGCCGCTTTCGCACTCTCCGCAAGCGCACTCACGCCAGCCCAGGCCGCCCCCGCCGCCAAGAATGTCGTGCTCGTGCACGGCGCCTTTGCCGACGGTTCGGGCTGGCAGGGCGTCTACAACATCCTGAAGAAGGACGGTTACAACGTCACGATCGTCCAGAACCCGACGCTTACGCTTGCCGGCGACGTGGCCGTCACCAAGCGCGCGATCGCCGCACAGGACGGCCCGGTCGTGCTCGTCGGTCATTCCTATGGCGGCGTGGTCGTCTCCGAAGCCGGCACCGACGAGAAGGTGAAGTCCGTCGTCTATATCGCCGCCTTCGCGCCGGATAAGGGCGAGTCGGTTTCCACCCTCATCGCCAACCCTCCGGCGGGCGCACCGGTTCCGCCGATCCTGCCGCCGGTCGATGGTTTCCTTTCGCTCGACAAGGCAAAGTTCGCCGCCGCCTTCGCCGCCGACGTCGACCCCGAACTTGCCGCATTCATGGCCGACTCGCAGGTTCCGTGGGGTGTCGAGGCGGCTGCAGGCACTGTGACCGCACCGGCCTGGAAGGAAAAGCCGAGCTTCTATCTGGTCGCTGCCGACGACCGGATGATCCCGCCGGCTGCGCAGCGGCTGATGGCAAAACGCGCCGGCTCGACTGTCGTCGAAACGTCAGGCAGCCACGCCGTCTACGTCTCGAAGCCCGACGTCGTTGCGGCAATTATCGAACAGGCGGCCCAGGCAGGCGAATGAACTGAATTCATTCCACGCGATGCGCGGTAGGCGCAACTTGAGAAAGGGCGGACCGGACGGTTCGCCTTTTCGCTTTTCAATAGTATTGACTAATCAATTAGTAAATGCTATTTGTTTTTCATGATGATCGAAACCGCCCCCGTCACCGCCGTCATGCGTGCCCTTGCCGATCCGACGCGAAGGGCCGTGTTCGAGCGCATCGCCAATGCCGACGAGATCACCGTCGTCGAGCTGACCCGCGGCAGCGGCGTGACGCAAGGGGCGATATCCCAGCACCTCAAGTCGCTGAAGCAGGCGGGCCTCGTCACTGAGCGGCCGGAGGGGCGCAACGTCTATTACCGCGCCGAACCCGAAGGGCTGGCGCCGCTCGTCGACTGGATGAGCCATTACGGCAGCTTCTGGCGCGACCGCTTCGCCAACCTGCGCACCCTTCTCAAGGAGATCGATCCATGACCGACGCAGCAGCCCTGAAACTGGAGACGCAGGACATCGTCATCGACGAGGTCTTTCCGCACGCACCCGAGACGATCTGGAAGACACTCACCAACGGCGAGCTGATGGGGCGATGGATCATGCCGCCGACAGGCTTTCAAGCGGTCGAAGGCACGCATTTCACCTTCCAGACGACGCCGGCCGGTGCCTGGGACGGAACGATCCGGTGCCAGGTGCTGGACGTGCGCCCGCATGAGCGCTTCGTCTACTCCTGGAAAGGCGGCGACGAGGGCAATGTCGGCTACGGCTCCCGCCTCGACACGGTCGTCACCTGGACGCTGACGAAGGTCGGCAACGGCACCCGCCTTCGCCTTGTGCATTCCGGGTTTGTCGTGCCGAAAAACGACAGCGCCTATGCAAACATGAGCAATGGCTGGCCCAAGGTCCTGTCGCGCCTCGGCTCGATCACCGACGAACAGCGTTGAGAGACGAGGCCCGGCCCGATCGTCACGGCGATCGGGTTTCCTTCCCCCCTTAACAGGCAAAGGCCGCGCCGCCCCCCTCGCTGCGCCCGAAGCTTTGCCGTGCCCAGGACAGGAGCGACGACATGAGCAAGACCTATATCGGCGGATGCGCCTGCGGCGCCATCCGCTACGAGATCGCCGGCGAGCCGGTGTTTTCCAACGACTGCCAGTGCCGGGACTGCCAGCACGAGAGCGGAACCGGCCACGGTTCGCATATGACCTTCCGTCGCGACGGGGTGAAGCTTCAGGGCGAGGCCGCCCATTGGGACATGGTCGCCGACAGCGGCCACGTGAAGACGCGCGGCTTCTGCCCGACCTGCGGCTCGCCTGTCTACATGACATTTTCGGCCATGCCCGAATTCTTCAGCGTGCGCGCCGCGAGCCTTGACGATCCGAGCCGCTACAAGCCTGATGCGGCGACCTATGCGGTGCGCGGCCATCACTGGGACCATCTCGACCCTGCCCTCACGAAATTCGAGACGATGCCGCCGATGCAGCGCCGTCGGCGGCCGTCGAAGGTCTCGCCGGCCTTAAAGACAGACACCATCGTTCGGCAAAGGCGAACAATAACTCCGCTTTCCGGCTACTAGTTCGAACACCTGGCTGATGTCATCTTCTGCCCATCGAAACGCCACTTGGCAACTCGCAAACAGGAGAGACAGATGCTTCGTTCCCTCATGGCCGGCGCAATCATGGCCTTTGCCGCCCCCGCACTGGCCGACGTTCAGCCCTATCCGGCAGCCTTCAAGACGCAGGAGATCGCCACCAACGGCACGAGCCTTCACGTCCGCGTCGGCGGCTCCGGCCCCGCCGTCGTACTGCTGCACGGCTATGGCGAGACCGGCGACATGTGGGCGCCGCTCGCCGCAGAACTCGTGCGTGACCACCGTGTCATCGTGCCGGATCTCAGAGGCATGGGGCACTCGGAAAAACCTGCAGCCGGCTATGACAAGAAGAACGAAGCCAGGGATATCGCTGGCGTACTCGAGGCCTTGAAGGTGGACGAGGCAGACGTTGTCGCGCACGACATCGGCAATATGGTCGGCTACTCGTTCGCCGCGCAATTCCCGTCACGGACGACAAGGCTGGTGCTCATGGACGCGCCCCTGCCCGGCATCGGCCCTTGGGAGGAAATCCTCAAGAACCCGCTGCTCTGGCACTTCCGTTTTGGCGGGCCCGACATGGAGCGGCTGGTGGCTGGCCGCGAGCGCATCTACCTCGATCGCTTCTGGAACGAATTCTCCGCCGATCCAACGAAATGGGATGAAGCGTCGCGCGCGCACTATGCCAAGCTCTATGCCCAACCTGGAGCCATGCGCGCCGGGTTCGCCCAGTTCGCAGCCTTCGACCAGGACGCGCTCGACGACCAGGCTCTCTTGAACAAGGGCAAGCTCAAGATGCCGGTTCTCGCCGTCGGTGGCGAAAAATCCTTCGGGCCCACCATGGCCGTCGTTGCCCGGGCGGCCGCCGACACCGTGACGGAACTGGTCATTCCGGCATCCGGCCATTGGCTGATGGAAGAGCAGCCGGAAGCGACGGTGCAAGCGATCCGCAACTTTCTCGATGCTGAGTGATCGAAGCGCCTGACACCGGGCGTAGGCTCCCGAGAAAACGCCCGCGCGCCGTGTAAGGTGCGCGGGCTTGCGCGTCGATGGTCAGCCCTCGGTTCAGGTGTGCTTCAGCTGCGAATTGCAGATGCTGTAAAAGCCGCCGCCCTTCTTGATCCAGGTCAGGCCGCCCAGGCTGTTGTTCGCCTTGTCGGCGTTGTACTGGTCAAGGCAGGTGTGCATGCGCGCCTTGCCCGCGGTTTCACTGGAATACTTGGCATCGACCTTCTTCGGGAAGACGACGCCCTTTGGCGCCTTGGCCGTCGTCGTCGCGGGCTCCGGCGCGTTTTCCGTGTTGCTGGCGGTCGGCTCCTCGTTGGTCATCGCGGCCGGCTTGGCTGCCGCCGCGTCGGTTCCACATTGCGCCTTGCGGAAGTCATTCCACTTCATGCCATTCAAGGAACCGGCGGCCTGGGCCGACTTGTACTTCGCGCTGCACTCGCTCATCGTCAGAGCGTGGGCGCCGGAAGTGAAAATGAAGGGGGAGAACGAAAGAACTGCGATTGCTGCAATACGGGTGATTTTCATGGAAATTCCCCTTTGCCAGAGGCAACAAACGCCCAAGAGGCCCTTGAACGCCAGCCTCGCCAGAAGAATCTGCCGCGTTTGTGACCGGATGATGGACATTGCCCGCGCGCCAGCGCCCCAAAGCCATCACGCCTTGGTGAACTGTCCGCCGCCCTCGCCCATGATGGGTGAGCAACCTCAGGCCGGCGGAATGAAGGCCTGGCTGATCGTCTGGAACACCGGAAGCGCTTCCAGCTTTGCGGCATGCGCGCTCAGATGCGGATGATCTGCGATCGCCACCAGATCCGGATGCACATCCTTAAGGAAGCGCAGCACGGCGGCAACGGCGATATCCGCGTGACCGATGCGTTCCGAGAACCAGTATCCGGACCGGCTTTCCGCGCGGCTCGCTTCGAGCACGGCGAGTGTCTCCTCGATCTGGCGACGGCAGCGGTCGACCCAAAGCGTCGACACCGCGCCATGCAGGCGCGTCTCTTAAAACAGGCTGACCGCCTTGTCGCCGAGGCCTGTCGCAAGCGTGGCGATCCAGAGCGCACGGTGGCGCGCCGGCTCGACCCGGGGGAACATCACCTCGTCGTCGGTAACGAGACTGTCGAGATAGTCGAGGATGATGTGGCTGTCGGCGAGCGCCAGCCCGTCGTCCAGCACCAGGATCGGGACGCGCGTCAACGGATTGTAGGCACGAAGCGCGTCTGCGTTGCCGAAAGCGGACCAGGGACGATGTTCGAACGCCATGCCGTAGAGCGTCAGCGCGATGCCGACCCGGCGGACGAATGGAGAATCATATTGGCCGATCAGGATCATTCTGCCGTCTCCTGCATGCATGGGCGGTGCCGACAACAATAGGCATGGGGCAGAAATCAAAGCGAGAGCGCCATCGCCGCAATACCCAGTTCTTAGCGACTTGCAGTGGACTGAAGGAATGCCGATAAGCGCCACCAACACGTCGATACGGGAGGAGCCCATGGACATTTCCGAAATCATCATCGCCGGCGATACGGCCGGCATCGAGTGGCGCCTGCCGGTCTTCCGCTTCAAGGGGAAAAACGCCGCAGCGCCGAAGACCTATATCCAGGCGGCGCTGCATGCGAACGAACTGCCGGGCACGGCGCTCGCCCATTTCCTCATCGAAGAGCTGCAACAGGCGGACAAGAGCGGCGCCATCCTCGGTGACATCGTGGTCGTGCCACAGGCAAACCCGATCGGCACGGCGCAGTCGCATTTCGGCGAACTGCAAGGCCGGTTCGACCTCGGATCGCGCACCAACTTCAATCGTGATTTTCCGCTGACTTCGCTGACCAACCGCGACAGCCTCATCGAGGATCTCGATCGTTTCTCTGCGACCGACCGGCTGAAGCGGCAGCTGCTGCATATGGCGCTCGGCGCCGACCTGATGCTCGATCTGCATTGCGACGACGAGGCGCTGCAATACGCCTATATCGACGACGCCTTCTGGCCGGAAGCGGGCGATCTCGCCGCCGCACTCGACATGGAAGCGGTGTTTCTCTCGGACGGCGAAAGCTCGGCCTTCGAGGAGGCGGTCGCCTATGCGTGGAAATATGAAACGGGACAGAAGAAGACCCGGCTTCCCGGCCGCCTGTCGGTGACGGTCGAACTTCGCGGCACACGCGACGTCTATCCCGATCTTGCCCGCAAGGATGCCGAGGGCGTGTTCCGCTTCCTCGTTGCCCGCGGCGTTGTCGCAGGCGACGATCGCGTACTGGCCCCGTTTACCGGCGTCGTCGCGCCGCTCGACAACATCGAGATGATCCGCGCACCGGAGGCCGGCGCGATCCTGTTTCACCGCGACATCGGCGAGAGGGTGAAGAAGGGCGACCTGCTCGCGACCATTCTCGCGCGTCCGGGCCAGACGGGTGGCGCGGTCGAGGTCCGCGCGCCGCAGGACGGGCTGATCGTCACCCGCGTCTCGACGCGGCTCGCACGCCGGCGTTCGGACCTGATGAAGATCGCCTGCGCTCAAGCCACAAGCGCCGTGCGCAAACCGGGCCCGCTCGAAGCCTGAGAGGCGGCGCCTGCAAGGGCGCGGCCGGCTCCTGACACCACAGACAGGCCGTCACGCAAGCGTGGCGGCCGTCATCTTCGGACTGTCGAGCAGAATGGTCGAGCGCAGCGTCTTGATCTCGGCGACCTGCTCGAACTCGCTCCAGAGCAGCCGCTTGTAGTCGGCCACGTCGCGCACCGCGATCTTCAAGAGAAAGTCGAAATCGCCGGCGACAGTGTGGCATTCCACCACCTCGGGCATGCGCGACACGAGTTCGATGAAGCGCTGCCCGACCTTGCTGGCGGTGCGCTCCAGCGTCACCTCCACGAAGGCCTGGAAGCCGATGCCGGCCGCCTTCGGATCGACGGCCACCGTCTGGCGGATGACACCGGCCGCGTACAGTCTGGCAAGGCGGCGCGACAGCGGCGCGGGGGAGAGCCCCACCCTTGCCGCAAGCGCGTTGTTGCTGAGCGACGCATCCTCGACCAGGAGACGAATGATCCGCCGGTCGACCTGATCCAGCTCCATAACCATCTTCTCGACCATCCCGACCCTCCGTCGCGCAAATCAGCAAATGAATTGCAGAAGTTCGCGCAAATAGCACGCGGCTATTGTTGTCCCGGTGGCAAAAATACCGTCGATTTTGCGCCAACCCTGACTTAAGAAGGAAGCCGCTGGACGGCCAAAGGAACGGCAGCCGGCAACGCTTCTCGACCGCACTCGCATCGCTGCCACTCAAGGGGGACTTTCCGGCATGTTCGACGCTCTGACCCGCCAACCCGATGATCCGTTGCTCGCCCTGATCGGGCTCTACCGCAAGGACGAGCGTCCCGGAAAGGTCGACCTCGGTGTCGGCGTCTATCGCGACGAAACCGGCGCCACGCCGATCTTTCGCGCCGTGAAGGTGGCCGAGACACGCTTGCTCGAGACCCAGGACAGCAAGGCCTATGTTGGCCCCGAGGGCGATCTTGTCTTCGTCGACCACCTCTGGACACTGGTCGGCGGCGATACCGTCGATCGCAACCATGTCGCCGGGGTGCAGACACCGGGCGGCTCCGGGGCTCTGCGGCTCGCTGCCGACCTCATCCGCGAGATGGGCGGAAAGCGCATCTGGATCGGGCTGCCGAGCTGGCCGAACCACGCGAGCATTTTCAAGGCGGCCGGGCTCGAGCCGGCAGGCTACCCGTTCTTCGACGTGCCGACGCAAACCGTGCTCTTCGACACGATGATGACGGCGCTGCAGGGAGCGTCCTCCGGTGACGCTGTCCTCTTGCATGCCGGCTGCCACAACCCGACCGGCGGCGTCATTACCCAGGCACAGTGGATGGAGCTTGCCACTGTCATCGCCGAGCGCGGCCTGCTGCCGCTCGTCGATCTCGCCTACCAGGGCTTTGGCCGCGGCCTCGACGAGGACGTCGCCGGACTGCGCCACCTGATCGGCGTCGTGCCGGAAGCACTCGTCGCGGTCTCCTGCTCCAAGTCGTTCGGCCTCTACCGCGAACGGGCCGGCGCCATCTTTGCCGTCACCAGCGCGTCCGCCACGGCCGACAAGGTCCGCTCCAATCTCGCTGGACTTGCCCGCACCAGCTACTCGATGCCGCCGGATCATGGCGCAGCCATCGTGCGCACGATCCTTGCCGACCCCGAGCTTCAGAGCGACTGGAGGCAGGAACTCGAGACCATGCGGCTGCGGATCGCCAACATCCGCACGGCGCTTTCTGAAGGTCTTCGTGACCGCTGGCAGGCGCTCGGCGCGGTTGCGGGACAGGAAGGCATGTTCTCGTTGCTGCCGCTTGCCGAGGCCGACGTGCTCAGGCTGCGCAACGAACATGGCATCTACATGCCCGGTTCCGGCCGCATCAACATCGCCGGCCTGAAGACGGCGGAAGTCAACGGCGTCATCGCCAAGTTCAAGAACCTCTGAGACAACGATGGCCGAGCAAAGCATGACCGCGTCCGATATCCCGACCGAACGCCATCGCCTCTATGAGGATGCGCTGGCGATCCTCACGGGCACGCTGATCATGTCGCTCGGCGTCGTCATCTACAGCAAGGCGATGCTCTTGACCGGCAGCACGTCGGGCCTGGCGCTGCTTCTGCAATATGCGACCGGAGCCGAATTCTGGCTGGTGTTCTCGCTCGTCAACCTGCCCTTCTACGTGCTCGCCGTGAAGCGGCTCGGCTGGATGTTCGCCTTGCGCACCTTCCTTGCCGTCAGCCTCGTCGCATTGTTTTCGCGGCTGACGGCCGGCTGGGTCGAATTTGCCCGGCTCGATCCGATCTACGCCGCCATTGTCGGCGGCGGGCTGATGGGCACCGGCCTGCTCATCCTGTTTCGCCACCGCACCGCGCTCGGCGGCATCAACATCCTTTCGATCTACCTGCAGGAGAAATTCGGGATCCGCGCCGGCTACTTCCAGCTTGGTGTTGACCTGGCGATCCTTGCCGTCGCCTTCTTCGTGCTGCCGCCGGCAAACCTCGCGCTCTCCGTCATCGGCGCCGCCGTCGTCAACATGACGCTCGCGATCAACCACAGGCCGGGGCGCTATGCCGGCGTGACCTGAGACGTCTCGCGGTCTTCCCTCGGGCGCGACAGGGCGCTATCACTCCAGCCACTTTCTGAGGTTACGCGATTCCGGGCGGTCGCCCGCCGGGATCGCCGAGAGCGGTCCAGGGGCATGGCATGACGGTCACGATTTACGGCATCAAGAACTGCGACACGATGAAGAAGGCGCGGACCTGGCTCGATGGCCAGGGCATCGCCTATCATTTCCACGACTACAAGGCAGAAGGCATCGACCGCGAGCACCTCGAGCGCTGGTGCAGGCAAGCCGGCTGGGAAACCGTGCTCAACCGCGCCGGCACGACGTTTCGCAAGCTCGACGACGCCGACAAGCAGGGGCTCGATGAGGAGAAGGCGATCGCGCTGATGCTCGCGCAGCCCTCGATGATCAAGCGGCCGGTACTTGAAGCCGACGGCAATCTGCTGATCGGGTTCAAGCCGGATCTCTACGAAGCGACGCTGTAGCACCGGAGCGGACCCCATGTCGAAGACCACGCGCGCGACGCTGGCCCTTTCAAAGGCTGGTGTCCCCTTCAGCGTTCATGCCTACGACTATGACCCGAATGCCGAGCGGGTGGGTCTGCAGGCGGCCGAAGCGCTGGGCGAGGATCCGCGCCGGGTCTTAAAGACGCTTATGGCCGAGGTCGACGGCAAGCCGGTCTGCTGTGTCGTGCCGTCGGACCGGGAGGTGAGCATGAAGAAGCTCGCTAGCGCCTTTGGCGGCAAGTCGGCGGCGATGATGAAACCGGCCGATGCCGAGCGGCTGACCGGCTACCATGTCGGCGGCATCAGCCCGTTCGGGCAGAAGAAGGCGGTGCCGACGGCGATCGAGGAAGCAGCGCTTTCCGAGGCTGAGGTCTATATCAATGGCGGTCAGCGCGGATTGCAGGTCCGGCTCGCACCCCGCGACGCCCAGGCCGCCCTGAAGGCGATTGCCGCACCGCTGATTGCCTGATCCTGCCATCAAAATATCACGGATTGCTTGTATCGACCGCTCGACGGATGGGATCGCGTGCGCCCGCCAGGGATCGGTTTCGGGGTTGTTTCATGACATCAGCAAGAATTCCGCGTGCGAAGCGTCTCGTGAAACGCCTCGCCGTCGTAACCGCTGCGCTTGGCGCCGGCCTCGCCGTCTATCTTGTCGGCTTGCAGTGGACCGGCAATTTCCACACGCTCGTCGCCGGCGAGGTCTATCGCTCGGCCCAGCCGGGTCCCGAGGCGATTTCGGCCTATTCCAAGGCCTATGGCATCCGCACCATTCTCAATCTGCGCGGCGAGAAAAAGGATGAGCGCTGGTACCAGGACGAAGTCGGGGCCGCCGCAAAGAATGGCATCACGCTTATCAACTTCCCGATGTCTGCCTCGGCGACCATCGACCGCAAGGAAACCGACGCGTTGATGGCGATCCTCAGGGACGCGCCGAAACCGCTGCTGATCCATTGCCGCGCCGGCGCCGACCGCACCGGCCTCGTCTCGACGATCTACCTGCAGCAGATCGCTGGCGTCGACGAGGAGACGGCCGAATGGCAGCTTTCGCCGCTCTACGGCCATCTGGCCCTGCCCTATATCTCAGGCACCTTCGCCATGGACGAGACCTGGGAAGCGCTGGAGAAGTCCTTCGGGTTGGATAGCTGAGCGGCCAAAGTCAAAGATTAGCGTCGCCCCTCATCCGGCCTGCCGGCCACCTTCTCCCCGCACGCGGGGAGAGGGCTAGTCCTCGGGTTAAGCCCGAGGAGAGGGGCGGTCATGCATTGGATCGACCGGCGTTCCGCTCTCTCTGAATTGCCGTTCTCTACCGCAGCTTCGCCAGCAGCGCCGCGAGCTGCTTTGCCTCCGCTTCGCTCAACCGCGCACCGACATGCGCTTCGATCGACGGCCCATAGGTCCGCCACATGCGCTCGCGCATCGCCCGGCCCGTCTCCGTGACCACCACCCATTGCCCGCGCCCATCGGCACCAACAGCCTCGCGGCGGACCAGCCCTTCCTTGACCAGACGATCGATCAATCGCGAGAGATTGTACTGGGCAAGCAGCGTGCGCGCCTCGATCTCGAAGGGCCGCAGCCGGCCCTCGTCCGCCTGCACGAGCTCCCACAGCACGTCGTACCAGCCAAGCGGCGGCAGGCTCGCGGCCTTGAAGTCGGCCTCGATCCGGGCCAGCACGCTTTCGCGCGCCCGCATCAGCCCGATCCAGGCACCCGTTGTTTCCGGCCTCGGTCGGCCGGCGGCATTTCTTTCGTCATCGCTCATAGATGCAATTACATCCATCTTGAAAACCAAGGCAAGCCCACATACATGCAGATGCATCTACTTTAACCGGGAGACTGTTATGACCGCCACGCTTACCCTCGTCAGCCACCATCTTTGCCCCTATGTGCAGCGCGCGTCGATCGCGCTCGACGAAAAGGGCGTCCGCTTTGAGCGAACCAATATCGACCTCAATGCCAAACCGGACTGGTTCCTGAAAATCTCGCCACTCGGCAAGGTGCCGCTTTTGCAGGTCCCGGCCGAGACAGGCGAAACCGTGCTTTTCGAAAGCTCCGTCATTGCCGAATATGTCGAGGACTCCCAGGACGGCGCGAAGCTTCACCCAGCGGATGCGCTGGAGCGGGCACGCCATCGCGGCTGGATGGAGTTCGGCTCGTCGATCCTTTCGGATCTCTGGGGCTTTGAAACCGCCAAGGACGCAGAAACCTTCGAGCAGAAGCGCCAGGCAATTGCCGGCAAGTTTGCGACCGTCGAGGCGGCGCTCGGTGACGGTCCGTATTTTGCCGGTGCCCGTTTTTCCCTCGTCGACGCGGTCTTCGCGCCGATCTTCCGCTACTTCGATCTTTTCGACACACTTGCCGACCACCGCATCTTCGACGGTCTGGACCGGGTCGGCCACTGGCGAGAGGCGCTCGCACAACGGCCGAGCGTCAAGGCTGCGGTCACCGCGGATTACGGCGATCGGCTAATGGCTTTCCTTCGGGAGCACGACGCCTATCTCCTGCGGGCTGGCCGCGCCTGAAGCGACGGACCGCGTCGGGCGACCTTCATTTCTGTCGCGCGCTGCCCTATGACGGTGCCAAACCCGTTCTGGAGGAGCGCATCGTGACGGACATGACCTCGACCCTGACGATTCTGGAACCCTGTCCCGGCGTCTACGCCTATTACGACGGGCGTGTCGCCGGGGCGCGGCTTCACTCGCCAGCGCCCAACTGGCTTGACGACGGCGCCTATGAGCTCGGCGTCGCCTCCTATGCCATCGTCGATGGCGGCGAAGCGCTGGTCTACGACACGCATATCTCGCTCGACCATGCCCGCGCAATCCGCAGGCATCTCGAAGATCTCGGCGTGACAGCCATCCGGGTCGTGCTCAGCCACTGGCACAAGGATCACATCGCCGGAAACGCGGTCTTTGCCGATTGCGAGATCGTCGCGCTTCAGCTGACCGCGGAGAAGCTCGACGAAAACCGCGAAAAGATCGAAACGGCGACGCCGCCGATCCATCCGCTTGTCATACCCAACCGCCTGTTTGCGAAATCGCTCACACTCAGCGTCGGCAAGCGGCTCGTTGAATTGCATCACTTCGCCATCCACAGCGCCGATGGCAATGTGATCTGGCTGCCGGAAGAGCGACTGCTGCTTGCGGGCGACACGCTCGAGGACACGACCACCTATATCAGCGAGGCCGACCAGACAGCGACGCACATCGCCGAACTGACGCGCCTGCGGCAATGGCCGATCGCCAAGATCCTGCCTGCCCATGGCGACCGCGAACGCATTGCCGCCGGCGGCTACGGGCCGGACCTGATCGATGCCAACCGGCGCTATATCGAAAGACTGATCGAAGCGATCGCGGCCGGTGCCGAGATCGGCACGCTGAAGGATTTCGTCGCCGATGAGATCGCCGCGGGAGCGATCCTCTATTTCGCGCCCTATGAAGCCGTGCACCAGAGCAATGTCGAGCGGGTGCGCGCCGCACTCGGCGCGCGCTGATTGCAAAGCCTCAGGCGATCGGCCTTCATTTTCGCCGCAAAGCGCCCTAAATCTTGTTCTTTCGAATTCAAACGACAGGCACATCATGACCTATCCCGCCAACACGCCTAATCCCATCGATCCGGTGAAACTCGACAAGCTTGCGGAAGTCGCAATCCAGGTCGGCCTGCAGCTGCAGCGCGGCCAGGACCTGGTGATGACCGCGCCGGTCGCGGCGATGCCGCTGGTGCGACTGATCACCAAGCACGCCTACAAGGCGGGCGCCGGGCTGGTCACGACGCTCTATTCGGACGAAGATACGACGCTTTCGCGCTATGCCTATGCGCCTGACGAGAGCTTCGACCGGGCGAGCGACTGGCTGTTCAAGGGCATGGCAGAAGCCTTTGCCGGGGGTGCAGCGCGGCTGGCGATCTCCGGCGACAACCCGATGATGCTGTCGGCGCAGGATCCGGCCAAGGTCGCCCGCGCCAACAAGGCGAACTCGATCGCCTACAAGCCCGCGCTCGAAAAGATCTCCAACTTCGACATCAACTGGAACATCGTTTCCTACCCGAACCCGTCCTGGGCGAAGCTGGTCTTCCCGAATGACCCGGAGGACGTTGCGGTCGAGAAGCTGGCCAACGCCATCTTCGCCGCCTCGCGCGTCGATGTCGCCGATCCGGTCGCCGCCTGGAAGGAGCACAATGCCAATCTCGCGCGGCGTTCGGCGTGGCTGAACGGCGAGCGTTTTTCCGCCCTGCACTTCACGGGTCCTGGCACCGACCTGACTGTGGGCCTCGCCGATGGGCATCTCTGGTGCGGTGGTGCGTCGGAAGCCAAGAACGGTGTGACCTGCAATCCGAACATCCCGACCGAGGAAGTGTTCACGACCCCACACGCGCTGCGCGTCGAGGGCCATGTCTCCTCGACCAAGCCGCTGTCCCACCAGGGCACGCTGATCGACAATATCCAGGTGCGCTTCGAGGGTGGCAGGATCGTCGAGGCGAAGGCCTCGCGCGGCGAGGAGGTGCTGAACAAGGTGCTCGACACCGACGAGGGCGCGCGCCGGCTCGGCGAAGTGGCGCTGGTGCCGCATTCCTCGCCGATCTCGGCGAGCGGCGTGCTGTTCTACAACACGCTGTTTGACGAAAACGCCTCCTGCCACATCGCGCTCGGCCAGTGCTATTCCGGATGCTTCATCGACGACACCAAGCTGACGCCGGAGCAGATCCGCGCGCAAGGCGGCAATTCGAGCCTGATCCATATCGACTGGATGATCGGTTCAGGCCAGGTGGACATCGACGGCGTGCGCGCCGACGGCAGCCGCGTGCCGGTCATGCGCAAGGGCGAGTGGGCCTGATCCGGGCCGATCGTCAGGAGCATTTATTGAGAGGGCTTTCGGCCGCCGCAGCACACGCGGCGGCCTTTTCTGTGGCACCCGTCAGCCGTGGGCGGCGCGTTTCAGTCGCGGGACCTGAGCCGACTGGTAGAGCGACAGGACGTGCCCGTCCGGATCGGCGAATTCCGCCGACCAGCCGCCGGGCGCATGGCTCACCGGGGTGACGATAGTGGTGCCCTTCTCAGCGAGACCGGCGACCACGTCGTCGATGCCGCCCTCGGCGAGATCGAACACGATGATGGGTGAATTGCCGGGTTTGCTTTCCACGACGAAGAAGACCAGTTCGACCTCGTCTTCTATCTTCGCCATCAGCCAGGCTCCGGCGTCGTCGTCATCCATGCGCTGCACCTCAAGTCCCAGCACATCCCGATAGAAGACCTCCGTCCGATCGAGGTCCGATATGTAGTAGCAGACGGCTCCGATACGCGGTTTCGACAGCATTGCTTGCTCCCTTTTCCGTTGGTTACGCCGGCTTGTTGCCGCCGGTCGCGGTTTTGTGAGGCGGGCGAGACGAAAAACTGACCGCAAAGAGATGACCGTCCGGATCGTGGCTGGCGAATGCCGCCTTGCGGCTACGCGTCATGGGCAGGAGCGCCTGGCGGATACGGCCGCTTTCGAGCGGAAAGCGCAGCCCGACCAGTTCCAGATTGCTCTCGCTGTTGCCGGCGTCGCGCCAGGCCCGCCGCAGCTGCAGAATGCGCTGGCGCAGCGCCTCGTCGGAAATCCTGAGGAGATGACGAATCTCCGGCCGGTTGTGCCCGGCGACAGCAAGCAGCATCACGATCCTGGGAGCGGGTGCCAAAGTCGCGGCAAAGGCGAGCGGATCGTTCGAACCCGCACCAGTTTCCGCTGCCGGGAGGCTCGACTGACGCTCGCGGCGAAGGCGCCGCGCGGCGGTGCGCGCCTGCATCGCCGCCAGCTTGCGAATGACGCCGCAGAACCAGGCGCGGTCCTCGCCCGTCGGGAACCGCCCTGCCTTCAGCGCGACGACCAGCGCCTCATGCAGCAAATCCTCCGCTTCGGCGGCGCGGCGGGTCTGGCGCCGCGCAAAGCGGAGGAGATCGGAATACTGCGCCGGCGTCAGGTGCTCGGTCATGGGCGGCAGCGCTTCCTGCAGTTGCGGTAGCCGGCAATGTGACGGGCCGCCCCTGCGGTTGCAAGTCCCACCTCAGGCGCGGACGGGACTTGCCTTGGGCGCCTGTTGCGCACGCTGGCTGAACCAGACGCTGGCGAAGACGACGAGAATGCCCAGTGCCTGGATTGGCGTCAGTTGCTCGCCGAGCACGCCCCAGCCAAGCAGGATGGCGACGACCGGGCTCAAGAAACCGAGCGGCGAGACGGCGGAGGGTTCCAGCCGCGACAGGCCGCGGAACCAGAGCAGATAGGTGAAGGCAGCGCCGATCAGGCCGAGATAGGCAAGGCTGAGCACGTTTGTCGCCGACAGCGCCGGGAACGACGGTTCGAAGAACAGCGCCACCGGCACGAGCAGCAACCCGCCCGCCGCGAGCTGCCAGGCGGTGAAGGTCAGCGGCGGCACCGGCGGCGCCCAGTGCCGGCTGAGCACCGTGCCGAAGGCCATCGAGACGGCACCGGCAAGGCCCGCCATGATCCCGAGCGGATCCAGTGTCGCGCCGGGGGTCAGCACCAGCAGGCCGACGCCGACGATACCGGCAAGGCCCGCAACCACGCTGAGCGCGCGGATCGGCGAACCGAGAAAGACCCGCGACAGCAGGATGACGATCAATGGCTGGACGGCACCGACCGTCGCTGCGACACCACCCGGCAACCTGTAGGCCGAGACGAACAGCATGGCCCAGAAGAACGAGAAGTTCAGCGCTCCAAGGATGAAGGTACGTGGCCACCAGATGCCTTCCGGCAAGCGCCGGACGATGAGGAGCAGCAGCAGTCCCGCCGGCAGCGCGCGCAGCATGGCGACGGTCAGCGGGTAGCCCGACGGCAGGAACTCGGTGGTGACGAGATAGGTGCTGCCCCAGATGGCCGGAGCGAGTGCGGTCAATGCGAGATCGACGGTGCGGTTCGAGTTCATATCTTTACCTCAAGAATCTCTACATCAAGATAAATTGAAGCTATCACAGTTTATCTCTACGTCAAGATACTCTATGCTGAGAAAAATGATGGAGGCTTGGATGGATCGCGTCGACAGGATTTTGGCCCAATGGAACCGGGAGCGGCCGGACCTCGATGTTTCGGCCATGGGCCTGCTCGGTCGCCTTTCGCGGGTTTCGACGCATATCGCCCGGGAAATCGAGAAGTCGTTTTCCGAACGCGGGTTGAATGCGTCGAGCTTCGACGTGCTCGCCACGCTGCGCCGTTCCGGTCCGCCCTACCGGTTGTCGCCCAACGAACTGCTGGATACGACCATGGTCAGCTCCGGCACCATGACCAACCGCATCGACCAGCTGGAAAAGGCGGGACTCGTCGAACGGATCGCCAATCCCGAGGATCGCCGCAGCGTGATCATCGCGCTCACGAAAGAGGGTCTGCGTCGCGTCGACGAGGCAGCGACCGCGCATGTGGCAAACCAGCATCGCGTCGTTTCCAAGCTCTCGCCCGAGGAACGCCTGGTGCTCAACGCACTGCTGCGCAAATATCTCGCGGCGTTCGAATAGCCGCGATCACAGACTGGAGGCAAGCCGGCGGACACGCTCCAGATGCGCCTTGCGTTTGGCGTCGGTTGCCCGATCCATGTCGTGCAGCGAAAGCATGCGGAAGTTCAGGCCCTTGGCGCAGAAGGCGGCGATGCCGCGCTTCAGCAGCCGTTTCACCGGATTGCCCATATAGAGGTGAACCACCCACCAGGGCGAACCGGTCGTCGTCAGGGCCCAGAACAGCTTGATGTTGTTGAGCCGCGGGATGATGCGGCCGCCGGACGGGTCGTTGTCGAAGGCGACGCCTGGGGCAAAGACGCGATCGAAGAAACCTTTGAGGATCGCCGGGAAATTGAACCACCACTGCGGAAAGACGAGCACGAGGCCATCGGCCGCCTGCAAGCGCGCGATCCAGTCGGCCGCGTCCGATCGATCATAGCTATCGGTAAAATAGCTGTCTCGCTCGGCGACGCTCAGCCGTGGGTCGAAATTCTCGCGGTAGAGATCGAGCAGATCGATCGTATGTCCGCTCGCTTCCAGTGCGGCCTTGGCCTCACGGGCAACGCTTGCGGCAAAACTGTCTTCAAGCGGATGGGCAAGCACGAGCAGAATACGCATGGTTTCCCCAAACAGGAACAGAAGGAGACTAGAACAGGCTGCCCTGTTTCGGCGGATCGCCGCTTGTCGGCTCCGAAGACTTGACTGCCGCCGGCTTCTTGCGCGCAACCGTCGGCGGAACGGCAGGCTCGCCCTCGGCTTCGCCCGCAATCGCCGAAACGCGACCATCGGCGAATTCCAGAATCAGGTCCATGCCAGCCGAGACCGACGCCGCTTGCCGTACCGGACCGCCCTCGGCATCCCGGACCAGGGCAAAGCCGCGCTGCAGGACGTTGCGATAGGAGAGCGACTGCAGGATGCGGTCCTGCGCCACGATGACGCTGCGCAGACGCCTGACGTCGGCGCGCACGGCCACATCCGACCGGGCGGCAAGGCCACCGACGCGATCGGCGGCGCGATGGATCTGGCCGATGAGGCGCGAGGGCAGCGCGCGCAGAGCGGCATCAGCCGCCTGGACCCGGGCCTCGCCGCGATGCACCTGGCGCTCGACGATGCGCTCGGCCTTGTTGATGGCATCGGCAAGGCGCTGACGTCGCTCGGAAAGCTTGCCCTTGAGGAGATCCGCGCGCAGGTTCGCCGAAACGCGTTCGAACTGCCGGCGCTTGTTGGCGGTGTTCATCGTGAGACCGCGCCCAAGACCAACGGCGGCCTCGTCGAAGCGGCGGCGCGGGAGTGCCAGCAACTGGTCGAGCGACGGAAGCGCGCGCGCCAGCGAACGCACCGCTTGACGACGGTTGTCCATCTGCCGCCCAACCGCCGCCTTGAGGCGTGCCGAGAGCCCGGAGATACCCGCGTCGAGATCGGCCTTGACCGGCACCGCCATCTCGGCGGCGCCGGTCGGCGTCGGCGCCCGCTGGTCGGCGGCATAGTCGATCAGGGTCCAGTCGGTCTCATGCCCGACAGCGGAAATCAGCGGGATCTCGGACGCCGCTGCGGCGCGAACGACCGCCTCGTCGTTGAAGCCCCACAGATCCTCCAGGCTGCCGCCGCCGCGTGCGACGATCAGAACGTCCGGGCGGGCGATCGGCCCACCGGGCTCGATGGCGTTGAAGCCGCGGATCGCCGCCGCCACCTCGTCGCCCGAACCGTCGCCCTGCACCCGCACTGGCCAGACGACGACATGCACCGGGAACCGATCGGCAATCCGGTGCAGGATATCGCGGATGACGGCTCCGGTTGGCGAGGTGACGACGCCGATAACCTTGGGCATGTAGGGCAACGGCCGCTTGCGGCCGGCATCGAACAGCCCCTCGGCGGCGAGCTTGCGCTTGCGCTCTTCGAGCAGCGCCATCAGCGCGCCGGCGCCGGCCGGCTCCATGGATTCAATGACGATCTGGTATTTTGACGACCCCGGGAAGGTGGTGACCTTGCCGGTCGCGATCACTTCCATGCCCTCCTCGGGGCGGAAGCGCAGGCGCGAGAAGGTGCCCTTCCAGATCACCGCGTCGATGCGCGCGCGGTCGTCCTTGAGAGCGAAATAGGCGTGGCCCGAGGAATGTGGGCCCCGATAGCCGGAGATCTCGCCGCGCACGCGCACCTGGTCGAAGGCCTGCTCGACCGTTCGCTTGATCGAGCCCGAAAGCTCGCTGACCGAATACTCGGTGAGGTTGCTCGGAGAATCGCTGTCGAAAAAAGAAGCCATGGCTCCTTTTACCGCACCCTTCGCCGAAGGCCAGCACATCCCGTGCAATCCAGCTGTCCACGGCGACGGCTTTCAGGGTTTCAGCGCGTAGAGCCGGATGGAGGAACCCCTGGAACCGGAAGCGGCGACAGGAGCGCCGGCTCCTGCCCGAGGCCAGTGCGCAGGGGCTGCTTGCGCTTGCTCTGAGCCCAACGCTGATCATCGCCCTCGCCGTCTGCGGCATCGGCACGATCATCTGGATCTCCACGATCAAACCGGTGCCCCGGACGATCGCCTGCTCGTTCATGGCGCTGACGTTTTGCATCGTGCCGCTGTTTGCCGCCCTTTTCCTCGGCGAGGCCGTGACACTGCCCTACGCCTTCGGCGCCGCGCTGATCATCGGCGGCATGATCATCATCAACTTTTAAGTGATAGCCGGTATCAAGGTCCCCATGATTGTCACCGCGTCCTTCCTACTCGGCCTTGCCGCCTGCGGCCTCAGATCGGTGCGCGCCTGCCTGCTGATCGGCGCGGTTCTGATGGCGCTTGCCGGTTGGAGCGGCGACTGGATTCAGGTGACGGCGGCGATCGGCGCCTACAACATGGGCATGGCGCTGGCGCTGTGCGGCGCCATCGCCTTCGGCCTTCAGCGCCACCGCCGATAGCATCTATCCCTTCCGCTCGAAGAACGCCCTGGTCTGCTCATCGGCCGGAAAAAAGGATTCAATCAGCACGCCTTCGACGAGCGCATCCTGGGTCGAGCCGAACGTCTGAAGCGTGGTGATGAAGCTCAGCCGCAGGCCGTCGATGTCGAGGTCGATCGGCAGGACCGGCAAACGATCCGTGTCCGGGTGGTTCTCAGCGGCGCGCAAGACGGCCGGATTGGACGCGGCCTTTTCCAGGCGCTTGCCGAGGCGGCTGCGCGGACCCTGCAGCCAGGCCTCGGTGCGCACGCGCTGGACGAGATCGGCAGCGGCCGCTTCCCAGTTGAGAACCAGCCGACGAACGTTCTCGTTGCCAAGGAACACATCAAGGAAATTCTCGCCCGGTTGAAACGGCACGTCGGCGGCGACGGCCAGGTTCGCAAGCGCCGGATTGACGACGAGCAGCGTGTATTCGTGGTCGAGCACCAGTCCGGGATAGGGGTCGTGGCGCGCCAGAATGAGCCTGATGGCGTTGGCGACGGCAGGCGGCATGGCGTCCAGCCCCGCGGCGGAACGTGTCGCCATGCGCGGCCGATAGCCGGCTGCCGAAAACAGCGTGCCCTGGTCCCGCGCCGGAATGTCCAGTACCGAGGCCAGTCTCAGGATCATGCCTTCCGACGGTTTCGATCGCCCGGTTTCCAGAAACGACAGGTGCCGCGCGGAAATGCCGGCAGCGACGGCAAGGTCGAGCTGGCTCATGCGGCGATGTCCACGCCATTCCTTCAGGTGTTCGCCAAACTGCATGGATCGTGATTCTCCGTTTTGCCGGAGAGTGGCGTGCGCGCGGCGTAAAATCCATTACCTCAGAGGTAATTGGTTTGATGACACCGTCCCGGCACTCTCCGGCCATCGACAAACGGATGGAGCCGACCATGAACTTTTCGAACCGCAGCCTGCTCAACAAGACCTTCCTTGCCGACGGCGTCTACTCGCTCGCCGTCGGCGCCGTGCTGATCCTTGCCGCGGCACCGCTTGCTTCGCTGTTCGGCCCGGCGGCGACACCGGCGCTGCTGAAGCTGCTTGGCGTCGGCCTCGTCTTCTGGGGGATCTTCCACCTCTCCGCGGCCCGCAACGGCGGCCCGGTGGCGACAGCGGCCCGCGTCAGCATAGCTGGCGACGTGCTCTGGCTGGCGGCAAGCCTCGCCTTGCTTGTCGCGGTCTACCCGTCGCTCTCGGTCTACGGCATCGGCTTCATCGTCATCGGCCTGATCACCGTGACCGATTTCCTGGTCTACAAGCTGCGTGGCCTTACCCGGGAACGGGCGGCGATCGCCTGACGGCGACCGCAGGCATTGGCGCATCACAAAGGGCCCGCCGGTAAACCGGCGGGCCCTTTGTCCCGTGCAGTCAGATCGTTTCCCAGCCGTCCTTGGCGCTGGCGCGATAGATGGCGTCAATGAATTTCTGATTGAGACGCGAGTTTTCGAGCGTCACCACTTCCTCCGGCTCGCCCTTGGCGGCCCGTGCGAAGGCCTCCGCCTGGAGCTTGTACTGGCGCGCATCCTGGAAGCGGAAGAGCTGGGACTGGCCGTGGTTCTGGTTGGTCAGTTCCACTTCTTCGCGACCGTAGCGGTCGGCGTTGAAGGGCGACTTGACCTCGATGAAACCCTTGTCGCCGTGAAACACCATGACCTGGCGCGCAGCGAGCTGGGTGGAGATGTAGAAGCTGAGCTCGAAATCGCCGAAGTCCGCCCGTACGCTCGAATAGATGTCGGTGCCGAACTCCGGATCGCGGTCGGTGCTTGCCTGCACGCGCAGCGGCTCCCTGGCCGTGACGAAGCGCGTGGTGATCGTCGGATAGACGCCGATATCCGGCAGCCCACCGCCACCCAGCGCCGGAATGTTGCGCATGTTGTTGGGATCGCGGTTGAAATAGGTGAAGGCGCCCTGGACGTGGCGCAGCCGGCCAATCGCGCCCTCGGCGATGAGCGAGCGCACCTTGCGCCAGACGGGGCTGTAGGTGACCATGAAGGCCTCGGCGATCAGCACGCCGTTGCGGTCGCGCGCCGCCAGCAGCGTATCGATCTCCGAGGCGCGCAGCGCGATCGGCTTTTCGCACAGCACATGCTTGCCGGCATTGGCCGCCTTGACCGACCACTCGATGTGCTGGGACGTCGGCAGGGGAATGTAGACCGCGTCGATCGTGTCCGATGCCAGCATCTCCTCGTAGGATCCGAAGGCGTGCGGCACCGAAAAGCGATCGGCCATGGCCCGCGCCCTGTCGAAGTCGCGGCTGGCGACGGCAGACACGACACAGTTTTCTGCATCCTGAATGGCCGGCACGACGAGGTCGCGGCCGATCCTGGCCGTCGACAGAATTCCGAAACGTAACATGGTGATGCTCCCCTGATTTGGTGACAGAGACTAGCGCCGAGGTACGTACCTAGCAAGCCGGAGGCATGGGATCGGTGGGGATGGACCGGATGCAGAAAAATGCCGCAAGGCGGGTGACAATGTCAGCTTTTCTGCCCTATCTTTCCCAGACAAACCTCCCGTGACTTCAATGCCCTTATCCAGTCCAATGGAGCGAAACCATGGAAAAACTGAGACTTGGCCGCACCAACTTGAACATCGCACCCCTGGTCTTCGGCGGCAACGTCTTCGGCTGGACCGCCGACGAAAAGACCTCTTTCGCGCTGCTCGACGCCTTTTTTGACGCCGGTTTCAATGCCGTCGACACGGCCGACGTCTACTCCTCCTGGGCTCCCGGCAATCAGGGCGGTGAATCCGAAACGATCATCGGCAAATGGCTGAAACAGTCTGGTCGCTCACGGGACAAGGCCGTCATCATCACCAAGGTCGGCTCCGAACTCGGACCGGACCGCAAAGGCCTGTCGCGCCGCTGGATCGTGCAGGCAGTCGAAGATTCCCTGAAACGCCTGCAGACCGACTACATCGACCTCTACCTCTCGCACTGGCCGGATCCGGAGACGCCCTACGAGGAGACGCTTTCGGCCTATGACCAGTTGCTGTCGGAAGGCAAGATCCGCGCGATCGGCGCCTCCAACCTCAATTCACTGCAGCTGCGCGAAGCGCTCGACGTGTCGGCGAACCTCGGCCTACCGCGCTACGCCGTCCTGCAGCCGGAATACAATCTCTACGACCGCGACAGTTTCGAAGGACCGTTGCGGGATCTCTGCATCTCCGAGGAGATCGGCGTCATCACCTATTTCGGCCTGGCGCGCGGTTTCCTCTCCGGAAAATACCGGACGCACAAGGATCTTGAAGGCTCGACGCGCGGCAGCGGCGTCGAGAAGTATCTCGATGGCCGCGGCATGCGCATTCTCGGCGTGCTCGACGCCATTTCGGCCGAGACCGGCGCAACCCAGGCAGAAATCGCGCTTGCCTGGGTGCGGACCCGCAAGGGTGTCACCGCGCCGATCGCCAGCGCCACCAGCCTCGCGCAACTGCAAAGCCTCATTCGCTCCACCGAGCTTGAGTTGTCCAGCGAAGCGATCCGACAACTCAACGATGTCTGAGCACGACGGGAGCAGACCAGCATTATGACATTGACGATACGTGCGGCGGAAAGCGGCGACGAGGCGGCCTGGCGCCAGCTGTGGTCCGGTTATGTCGCCTTTTCCGGCACCGAGCTTGCCGAGGATATCATCGACCTCACCTGGAACCGGCTGATCGATCCCTCAGCCCCGCTCTTTGCCCGGCTGGCGATCCTTGATGGACAGGCGGTCGGCTTCTCCGTCTGCCAGGAGCAGCTGGCCACCTTCTTCCGGCGGCCGATCTGCTACATCGAGGATCTCTATGTCGATCCGGCGGCGCGTGGCCGGGGCGTGGCGCGCGCGATGATCGACGACCTGATTGCGCTCTGCCGGGACAAGGACTGGGACCGGCTCTACTGGTACACCGAGGGCGACAATCACACGGCACGGCGGCTCTACGACCACTATTCCGGCACCGACGAGCACGTGCGCTACAAGGTCAACTTCGGCACGGTCCTGAAGTCCGGGAACCCGGCATAGGCCTCGGCGTGGCTGCCGGCCTGGTTCGCCATGCCGGCTTTCGTGAGGAGACCACGCGGCTGAATGAAGCTTGATATCCGCCGGGCGGGGCGCTCGTGCCATTGGATGTTGAAGGCCCACAGTTTTGGGAAAAAACACAGCGACGCATAGGGCAGATGGTCGTGGATCCACCAGGCGATCGACTGCCAGCCGCCGATTTCGCCGCGGCGATCCCATGCCCAGGGGATGACGATGCAGGCGCTGGCGCCGATGCATCCATCGGCGTCGCGCATGTCCCAAATGTGGTCTGCGGCTGAGGCGGCGTTGGTCGAACAATTGAGGCCATTGGCATTGCCGAAGCCGTTGACCGCGCGGTTGCGGTAGCCCGAGCGGATCACGAGACGGCCGAAGGTCGCCTCCAGCGGCTCGAGCAGCTCTTCGCAAAGGTGCCTCCCGGCCTCGATCGCCAGATCGGGATCGTCGGGAATGTTCGGGATGCGATAGAAATCGGCAATCTCGGAATGCAGGAAATCGCGAAGGAAGAAATTTCGCGACAGCCGTGTGCGCCCGAGATCCTCGAGGCCTCTCATCGAACCGGGTCTTTTCATCGTCTCCTGCCTTCCGATGCATCGTTTTGTCCGTCAAGGCGACCATGTCCAGACATGCCGCGAGCCGCCACCCGATATCGCGACCTGCTAGCCGCTGTGGCGAAAGAAATCGATGAAGGCGCGCAACGCCGGCCGCATCTGCCTGCGGCTCGGATAATAGAGATAGGGACCGGCATAGGGGGCGCACCAGTCCGCCATGACCCGCTCCAGCCGTGCTTCGGCGATCGAGGTCTCGACGCGCGACAGGAACAGATAGGCGAGACCCGCCCCGCCGATCGCCGCTTTGATGATCGGGCGATCCTCGCCCAGGATCAGCGGCCCCTCGACCGATACGGTCAGCTCCGCGCCATCCTTCTCGAACTCCCAGCGATAGAGCGCGCCGTTGGAAAACCGTCGCCGGATGCAGCGATGCTGCGCCAGATCGCGTGGATGCTGCGGCCGGCCATGGCGCTCGAAATAGCCCGGCGAAGCGACGACGGCGCTTTCGAGATCCGGGCCGACCCTGACGGCGATCATGTCGGCCTCGAGACTTTCACCGAGCCGGATGCCGGCGTCGTATCTCTGTTCGACGATATCGGTGAAGCCGTCCTCATTGGCGATTTCGAGCACGATATCCGGATAAAGGTCGAGAAAGGCGCCGAGCCGGGGCGCAAGAATGAGGTCGGCGGCAAAGCGCGGCGCGGTGATGCGCAGGTTGCCGGCCGGTCGCTCCCGCGCGTCGGCGGTGGCTTCCAGCGCATGGGCGATTTCGTCGAGCGCCGGCGCCAGCCGGTCGAGGAGCCGGCTGCCCTCTTCCGTCGGCGCCACGCTGCGGGTGGTTCGCGCCAGAAGCCTTATCCCGAGGCTCGCCTCGAGCGCGCCGACCGCGTGGCTGATCGCCGACGGCGCCACGCCCAGTTCACGCGCGGCGGCACGAAAGCTGCCATGGGCGGCGACGGCCGCCAGCACTGCGAGTTGGGAAAGCTGTGTTCGGTTCATTGATCGAAACAATAGAACAGCCCGTGAGAATTGACAGTGATTTTCAGTCGCCGCGGTCCGCTCTATTCTTCAATCGTTGCTCACGCAGGATAAGACGAGGCGTTCGTCTGCGATAGCACAGCACTGAAGGAGCCATCCCTCGCCGTCAGCAGGTGCATCGATGGTCTCCTGCCGTCACTTCACGTGTCAGACGAATGGACGCGCTCTCCCAGCGCGCGGTTCTGATGCGGAACACCCCGAAAGGAAACGACATGAAGACCCGCAAACTCGGGAATGACCTGACCGTCTCCACCATCGGCCTTGGCTGCATGGGCATGAGCTTCGCCTATGGCGCCAGCGACGAGGCCGAATCCACCCGCACCCTTCACCGCGCCGTCGAGCTCGGCATCACGTTTTTTGATACCGCCGAGGTCTATGGCCCCTTCGAGAACGAAAAGCTCGTCGGCAGGGCGCTCGCCCCGGTGCGCGACAAGGTGACGATCGCGACGAAGTTCGGTTTTCGCATCGAGCCGGGCGTTCCGGCGGCGCAGGCGATCAGGGGCGTTGACGGGCGACCGGAACACGCCAAGGCGGTGGCGGAAGCCTCGTTGAAGCGCCTCGGCACCGATGTCATCGACCTTTACTACCAGCACCGTGTCGACCCTGACGTACCGATCGAGGACACGGTGGGCGCGATGGCGGAGCTGGTGCGTGAAGGCAAGGTGCGCGCGCTCGGCCTGTCGGAAGCCAGTGCCGCCACCATTCGCCGCGCCCACAGGGTTCACCCGATCGCCGCGGTCCAGAGCGAATACTCGCTGTGGTCGCGCGATCCTGAGGAAGACGTGCTCGCCACCTGCAAGGAACTCGGCATCGGCTTTGTGCCCTACAGCCCGCTTGGGCGCGGCATGCTGACCGGCGCCATTCGCAAGGCTGACGAGCTTTCGGCCGACGACTTCCGCCGGTCGCTGCCGCGTTTCCAGGCGGAGAACTTCGACGCCAATGTGCGCCTCGTCGAAACGCTTGAAGGGCTGGCGCGCGCGAAAGGCGTGACCGCAGCCCAGCTGGCGCTTGCCTGGGTGATCCATCAGTACGACTTCATCGTGCCGATCCCAGGCGCGCGCAAGCTCGACCATCTGGAACAGAATGCGGCCGCGGCGGACATCAAGCTGACATCAGAGGAAGCCGGACTGCTCTCCGACGCGCTCTCTCCGTCCCTGGTCTCCGGCAAGCGCTACAGCGACGCTTCGCTGGCGCTGACGAACCGCTGAGCCAAAAATCTCTCCGCTCGATCGGGCGGAGAGATTCGAATTTCCCGGCGGGCGCGCTACCTCTCCTTGCGAGCAACAACTGGGGAGGTGCGGGGAATGTCCGACGAACAGGCGATCAGCGCAGTGGTTCACCTCTATGTGGACGGCATGGCCTTTGCCAACGAGGGGGCATTGCGCAAGGCCTTCCACCACGACGCGGCGATCATCGGCAATTACAACGGCGCGCTTGAATGGATGACGCGCGACGGCTTCATCAAGGCGATCCTCGACACCGGCGCCTCGCCACCCGGCACCCAGCCGGAAATGGACGTCCAGACGATCGACATCACCGGCGATGCTGCGAACGTGAAGGTGGTCGACAGCTTCGCCGGCGAGCGCTTCACCGACTATCTGTCGCTGGTGAAAATCGACGGCCGCTGGTTGATCGTCAACAAGATCTACCATCTGCACGCCGGATGACCGAACCTCAGCATCGTCCGCCAGCAACCGGCCGGCTGATCGCCATCGACCATGTGCAGCTCGCGATGCCCGCAGGTGGCGAAGATGCCGCGCGCGGCTTTTACGGCGGATTGCTGGGGTTTCAGGAAATCGCCAAGCCGGACACACTGCTTGCCCGTGGCGGCTGCTGGTTCGAGCAGGGAGACGTGCGCCTGCACCTTGGTATCGACGTCGACTTCGTCGCCGCCCGCAAGGCCCATCCGGCCTTGCTGGTCGATGATCTCGACCGGATGGTCCTGAGGCTCGAAGCCGGCGGCATCGCGATCACCCATGACGAAGCGCTTGCCGGATACCGCAGATGTTACGTCAGCGACCCCTTCGGCAACCGCATCGAACTGATGCAGCGGATGGAATGACCGCAAACGAAAGGGCCGCTGCGATGCAGCGGCCCTTTTTGGTTCTGATCCGATGCGGGCGGGTGTCAGGCGCGCAGCACGCCGCCCGTGGTCTTCGTCACGTTGGCGACGATCTTGGCGGTCAGCGCCTCGAAGTCCTCGTCGGTCAGGGTGCGCTCGACCGGCTGGATGGTGACTTCGATGGCGATCGACTTCTTGCCTTCGCCGAGCGAGGCGCCCTCGAAGACGTCAAAGACGCTGACGCCGGTCACCAGTTTGCGGTCGGCGCCGGAGGCCGCCCGCAGGATGGCGCCAGCCTCGACCGTCTTGTCGACGACGAAGGCGAAGTCGCGCTTGACCGCCTGGAACGGCGAGAGATCGAGCGCCGGCTTGGTGCGGGTCGCCTTCTTCTTCGGTTCCGGCATGGCGTCGACATAGATCTCGAAGCCGCAAAGCGCGCCCGAGACATCCAGCGCTTCCAGCGTCTTCGGGTGGAACTCGCCGAAAGTACCGAGCACGATCTTCGGACCAAGCTTGATCGTGCCGGAGCGACCCGGGTGGTACCAGGAGGGACCGCCCGGCTCGAACTGGACATTGCCCATCGGCACGCCGCAGGCTTCGAGCACCGCGATCGCATCGGCCTTGGCATCGAAGACGTCAACCGGCTTGCCGCCGCCCTTGGCGGCGTTCGACCAGAGGCGGCCGGCGCCGTTGAGCGAAGCCGTACCACGACGGATGCCGCCGGCAACACGGCGCTGGGCGTCCGGCGTATCGCCTTCATAGGTGCCCGACACCTCGAACAACGCGACATCGCCAAAACCCTTGTCGGCGTTGCGCTGGGCGGCCGTGAGCAGGCCCGGCAGCAGCGACGGGCGCATGTCGGACATGTCGGCGGCGATCGGATTGGCGAGCTTCAGCGCCGGCGCGCCACCACCGAAGAGCTTTGCCTGATCTTCCGGAATGAACGACCAGGTGACCGCTTCCAGCATGCCGCGGCTTGCCAGCGTACGTTTGGCAAGACGGGTGCGGATCTGCAGCGTCGTCAGGATCTTGCCGTTGACGGTGCCATGGCTCGGCAGCGGCGATGCGACGATGTTGTCGACACCATGGATGCGCATGACCTCTTCGACGAGGTCGGCCTTGCCGTCCACATCGGGCCGCCACGAGGGTACCGAGACCTGGAAGCGCTCGCCCGAACCTTCGACGCCGAAGCCGAGTTTCTTCAGGATCGAGATGCTCTCGTCAGAAGAGACCTCAAGGCCGGTCAGCCGCTTCACTTCGGAAACCGGAAAATCGACGATCTTCGGCTGGTAGCCGGCGTAACCGACCACTTCGGCCTTGGCCGCCGTACCGCCGCAGAGTTCGAGCACCAGTTCGGTGGTGCGCTCGAGGCCGGGCACCATGTATTCAGGGTCGACCCCACGCTCGAAGCGGTAGCGCGCGTCGGTGATGATACCGAGCGTGCGACCGGTCTTGGCGATGTTCATCGGGTCCCAGAGCGCCGACTCGATCAGCACGTCGGTGGTGTTCTCGTCGCAGCCGGAATGCTCGCCGCCCATGACGCCGCCGATCGATTCGATCGCCTTTTCGTCGGCGATAACGACGTTGTTGGGGCCGAGCTTGTATTCGCGCTGGTCGAGCGCCAGCACCGTTTCGCCGTCCTTGGCGCGGCGGACCGTCAGGTTGCCCTTGACCTTGGCGGCGTCGAAGACGTGCATCGGCCGACCCTGGTCGAAGGTCATGTAGTTGGTGATATCCACCAGCGCGTTGATCGGGCGGAGCCCGACGGCGAGCAGCCGCTGCTGCATCCACTTCGGCGACGGGCCGTTCTTGACGCCGCGCACCAGCCGCAGCGAGAAGCCGGGGCAGAGATGCGCGTCTTCGCCGAGATCGAGCGTCAGCTTGGTCGAGGTTTCGCCTTCGACCGCAAACGACGGTGCCTTCCGTGCCTTCAGCGTGCCGAGGCCGGAGGCCGCGAGATCCCGGGCGATACCGTAGACGCTGGTGCAGTCCGGCCGGTTCGGCGTCAGGTTGATCTCGATCATCGGATCGTCGAGGCCGGCATAGGTGGCGTAGCTCGTACCGACGGGCGCATCGTCAGGCAGGTCGATGATGCCGTTGTGGTCGTCGGAGATCTGCAGTTCCTTTTCCGAGCACATCATGCCGCGGCTTTCGACGCCGCGAATGGTGCCGACGGCAAGCGTCACGTCGATGCCGGGCACGTAGGTGCCAGGGGCTGCGAAGGCGCCGACGAGGCCGGCGCGGGCGTTCGGGGCGCCGCAGACGACCTGGATCGGGGCGCCGTTGCCGGTGTCGACCATCAGAACGCGAAGCTTATCGGCGTTCGGGTGCTGTTCGGCCGAGACGACCTTGGCAATGACGAAGGGCTTGAAGGCGGCCTTGTCGTCGACGTCCTCGACCTCGAGCCCGATCATCGTCAGGCGGGCGCAGATCTCTTCCAGCGAAGCGTCGGTATCAAGGTGGTCCTTGAGCCAGGAAAGCGTGAATTTCATGATTTCACCTGTGTCCTAGGAGCATTTTGCAGTCAGGTGACATCACCTGACGTCGCACAAATGCGGCAAATAAAAAGAACGAGTGGAAGCGCGAACGAATGCGAGCGCATCCACTCTGATCAGCTGCGCGCGATCAGGCCGACAGGCCGCCGAACAAGGTCGGCATGTCCAGCGGGCGGAAGCCGTAGTGCGTCATCCAGCGCACGTCGGCGTTGAAGAAGTCACGCAGGTCCGGCATGCCGTATTTCAGCATGGCGATGCGGTCGAGGCCCATGCCCCAGGCAAAACCCTGATACTCGTCCGGATCGAGCCCGCCGGAGCGCAGCACGTTCGGGTGCACCATGCCGCAGCCGAGGATCTCCATCCAGTCGGTGCCTTCGCCGAACTTGACGATCGGGCCGGAACGGTCGCACTGGATATCGACCTCGAAGGACGGCTCGGTGAAGGGGAAGAACGACGGGCGGAAGCGCATCGTCACCTGGTCGACCTCGAAGAAGGCCTTGCAGAACTCTTCCAGCACCCAGCGCATGTTGGCGACATTGGCCGCCTTGTCGATCACCAGGCCTTCGACCTGGTGGAACATCGGCGAGTGGGTCGCGTCGGAATCCTGCCGGTAGGTCTTGCCGGGGATGATGATGCGGATCGGCGGCTTTTGCGCTTCCATCGTGCGGATCTGCACCGGCGAGGTGTGCGTGCGCAGCACCTTGCGCTCACCCTTTTCATCCGGATTGAAGAAGAAGGTGTCGTGCATCTCGCGCGCCGGATGCCCCTCGGGGAAGTTCAGCGCCGTGAAATTGTAGTAGTCGGTTTCGATGTCCGGCCCTTCGGCGATCGAGAAGCCCATGTCGCCGAAGATCGCGGTGATCTCGTCGACGATCTGGCTGATCGGGTGAATGCGGCCCCGCTCGGCGGGCGATGAGCGCAGCGGCAGGCTGATGTCGACCGTCTCGCGCGCCAGGCGCTCGGCGATCGCCTGGTCCTTCAACGCCGCCTTGCGGGCGGCGATCGCCTCGGCGACCGTGTTCTTCAGCGCGTTGATCTGCGCGCCGCGGGTCTGGCGCTCTTCCGGCGTCATGGTGCCGAGCGTCTTCAGGAGTTCGGAGATCGAGCCCTTCTTGCCGAGCGCGTTGACGCGCACCGCTTCGATCGATCCCTCGTCCAAGGCGGCGTCGATGTCCGCCAGCAGTGTCCGTTCCAGTGTTTCCAGTTCGCTCATTCTGTCCTGCCTCGATGCGGGAATGGTTCGGTTTGTTTCGGTTCTAGTCTTCAAGGATAGGATTGCGTCGCGGTCGCAAGATAGGTCGTCGCGGCAATAAATCGGATAAGGTCGTTACCGTTGCGAAGGCGCAGCATCAGCCGCGCCATCGGCAGAAAACGGATGAAGAAAGGCATGATGTCGGCAAGCGCTCTTGCCGCGTCCTCGGGCGCTGCGGCCTTCCACGCGGCAAAGGCGCGCGCCGAGGTCTGCGGCAAGGCTGCCCGGCTCGCCACCTGCAGGAACAACAGCCACACGTCGCGGGCCTGCGCGGTTGCGAGCGGCATCACCGTCGCCGGCACTTCCTCGAAATCGAGAAAGCCGAACCCGTCGTCGTCGATCGCGAAATCGCGCGGGTGCGGCCGGCCGTGGCAGAGGCCCGCGGCGTGCAGGCGCCCCAGCTCGGCAGCGCAGCGCACGAGAAACTGGTCGTGGGCCTCCGGATCGCAGTCGCGCAAGGGACCCATGTGTTTGCTGACCGGCAAGCCGAGATGCGTGAGAACCAGCACAGTCGGTCCGCGATAAACGATCTGCGGGGTTCTGAAACCGGCAGCGGAGAAAGCGGCGATCTGGCCAACCTCGCGCTCGATCATCCCTTCGATATCGAGCAACGGCGAAGGTCGGAGCATTGCAAACCCGCCGACGCGGGCGGCAAGCCCCTGGATGTGGCAGCCGAGGCGAAGGCCGGTGCGCCGGTACCGCTTGATCCAGACGTAACGATCCTTGAGCTCGCAACGTTCAACGCGATCCCTGCCGGCGGCAAGCGCTGCCAGCAGAACCGTCATATCCTCGTCGTCCAGCTCCGGGACCGTGGAGGGTCCCTTTCGATCGTCGTGCACTTTCGTCCCGCAGAATAAGAAAAACCCGCGCCAGCCCTGCCAGCGCGGGTTTCCCAACAAATTTCAAGAACGGTTTTGGGAAAACGCTGGCTTAACGGACAGCGCTTTCAAACTCGTTGGTCGTACCGGCTTCCTTGAGGTAGGCAAGTGCCTTCTTGGAAGCTTCGACGAGGGCGCCGAACGCTGCCGGCTCATGGATAGCCATGTCGGACAGAACCTTGCGGTCGACTTCGATGCCAGCCTTGTTCAGGCCGTCGATGAAGCGGCCGTAGGTCAGGCCGAATTCGCGGACAGCAGCGTTGATGCGCTGGATCCAGAGAGCGCGGAAGTTGCGCTTGTTGACCTTGCGGTCGCGGTAAGCGTACTGCTTCGAACGGTCAACCGCAGCCTTTGCAGCGCGGATGGTGTTCTTGCGACGGCCGTAGAAGCCCTTGGCTGCCTTCAGCGTCTTCTTGTGCTTGGCGTGGGCGGTAACGCCGCGTTTTACACGTGCCATGTCATGATCTCCTTAACGTGTCCAATATGCCTGAAAGTCT
>NZ_DASYGZ010000112.1:0-13925 GCF_035999135.1 Ensifer sp. | reverse complement strand
GAGATCGTAGATGATCGCCGGCTTGATGTCGGCGGCCAGAGCCGTCGCGGACATCATCGAAAAGGCAAAGAGACCGAGAATGGTTTTTTTCATCGTGCAGCCCTGTTGTCGCTATTGATCTTATTGGGTCCTCCCGCCGGCTCCCTGACGAGAGCCTGTCTGCGGAACCCACCCCCTTCTCCTTGGGGCTAGGGTGGCGCATCCTTGCACGGCCACGGCAAAAAAACACTCAAAATTTTTCGGATGGTAAAAATTGAAGCCACAGATGCCGCTACCCGTAAGGCACCGGTTCTGTTGGGCTTTTATGGTTGGGGATAAGTGTGCGCACCCGTCCGGCGCGGCCTCAGGGTTGTGGGCGTCCCGCGCGAAAAACGGTGCGCGGGACGCAGGCCTCGGGCTTTGGTTCAGCAATCGCGCTCCCGTTGCGCGTCGGTTGCGAGCCGGTGAACGCGTCTCTAGTGGCCGATCGGGCAGCTCACCCCGGTACCGCGCAGGCCGCAGTAACCATTCGGGTTCTTCGCCAGGTACTGCTGGTGGTAGTCCTCGGCAAAGTAGAGCGGGCCGGCACTGGCGATTTCCGTGGTCACCGTGCCGCCATGGCCGGAATGCTTCAGCGCCGCCTGGAATGTCGTGCGCGCCGCCTTGGCTTCCGCCAGCTGCTCGTCGTCATAGGTGTAGATCGCCGAGCGGTAGGTGGTGCCGATGTCGTTGCCCTGGCGCATGCCCTGGGTGGGGTCATGCTCCTCGAAGAAGGTCTTGAGCAGGGTGGCGAGCGGAACGGTCTTCGGGTCATAGACGACCAGCACCACTTCGGTGTGGCCGGTGAGCCCGGTCGTCGTCTCCTGGTAGGTCGGGTTGGGTGTCAGCCCGCCGGCGTAACCGACCGCGGTCACGTAGACGCCGGGAATGTTCCACAGCAGCCGTTCGGCGCCCCAGAAGCAGCCCATGCCGAGAAGGATCTTCTTCGTGCCCTCGGGGTAGGGGCCTTTCAGCGGCCGGCCGGAAACGAAATGCGTCTCGGCGGTCGGGATCGCCTCTTCGCGGCCCGGAAGGGCCGTCTGTGCGTCGGGCATGATCGTCTTCTTGTTGAACATGTCGATCAGGAACATCAGCATACTCCTTTCGTCGGTGCGGAGAGGTCTCCGCGATCATCAGGCGGCGAAACGTCCCGCCGCCGGCCGTTTCTTGTATCCGGCCATCCACAGAATGAGGGCGATGAGCGCCAGCACGGCGAAGGCCGGCTGCGTCAGCACCCAGTGCAGGATCGCGTGCCAGATCGTCGGCGCGGTATCGCTGCGCTGCGCAAACTGGACCCAGCTCGCCGTATCGGCGCCGAGCGCTTCGAGATCGTCGCCAAGCGAAGTCATCACCAGTTCGGATGCTGCGACCGACTGGATCGCATCGACGGCGCCGGCAAGCACGGCGGCAAACAGCACGATCGCGCTCGCCAGCCTCAACAGAAACCGCATCGGTCTTCATTCCCTTCGTTCACGGACCGGCGCCAATCGTCGCCGAGGACCACCGGCATCCTCTTCGATCATAGGGAGCTCGTGCAAGGCTGGGGCGGCGAAATATCTGCAGGCGAGCCGATCACCATCAAGACGAAAACGAGGATCGGGGAAGCGTAGCGCTCGTTCTGGCGCAAGAGATAGGCGCGATGGCCGCCGTGCACAATGGGGATCATCGGCCATTCGGTTTCACGAGATGTCAACAATCTGTCAGAAAGCAGTTGATCCCGGAGGAATCATCGGTATATAGACGCGCGTCCGCCGGTTCGAACCGGCAGACACGAAGGGCCTCGCCCTTCCCATCCAGCCGGGTGACCATCGGCTGCTGACGGATGGACAGGTGGCCGAGTGGTTGAAGGCGCACGCCTGGAACGCGTGTATACGTGAAAGCGTATCGAGGGTTCGAATCCCTCTCTGTCCGCCATCACTTTCCCAAAAGCTTTTCGAATCGTCGTTTTCCGGGCTCATTCGCATCGCTGCTCAATTTGCAGATCAGAGTTCGCCGTCGATTGCGATCGTGAGCCTTCGCTGAGCGTGCTTCGCTTCCTTCCAGATTTCGTCGACGATTTCGCCCGCCGTCATGAGTTCGTTTGCGAGACCCACGCCCTGGCCTGCCCAGAGCGGCAGCGCTTCGATGTCCCCCTCGCATTCGGGACCAGCGACGACACACTGGTAGCGCGCAATGTCGCCGCGACGGATTGATGTCGCGACGATTTCCCCCTCGCCGGGGCGCCTGCCATCGGGCGGTTGCCCGGCGGCATCCCAACGGGCGTAGGTCGAATTCTCCAAGACGCGTTGCGCTGCGTCCCAGCCGCCATTGAATACCGTGGTGTAGACCGTGTCGGCGACGCCGGCCGTCAAAATCCGTTGCTGGTATTCGGGGTGGATCGCGACCTCGCGGCTTACAAGGAAGCGGGTACCGATATAGGCGCCGCTTGCGCCAAGGGTGATCGCGGCGGCAAGCCCGCGTCCGTCCGCAATCCCTCCGGCGGCGAGCACCGGAACCCGCCCGCCGACGGCATCGACGACTGCCGGAACGAGAGCCATGGTCGCGATTTGCCCAGCGGGATGTCCGCCCGCTTCCCAGCCTTGAGCAATGATCAGATCCACACCGGCGTCGACCGCGCGCCTTGCCGCAGCGGGTGTTCCGACCATCATCGAGACGAGCGCGCCGGCGGCGTGGATCCGCGAGACATAAGGGGCAGGGTCACCGAACGAAAAGCTGATCAACCGCACGCCTTCTTCAAGGCAGATATCGAGCCTTCCTGTCGGTTCCCATTCCAGGATGATGTTCGCGCCAAACGGGCGCTGTGTGAGGGCGCGGGTACGCCTGATCTCCTGCCTCGCCAATTCGAGATCGTCGAAATAGGAGACCGACAGGCCGATAACGCCAAGGCCGCCCGCGTTGCTAACCGCGGCCACGAGCTCCGGAGACGTCGCTCCACCCATGCCGGCTTGCGCGATGGGGATCGCAAGATCGAGAAGACGACAGAACGCATTGGGCATCGCAACCCCCTGAGACAGGCCTATCGAGGCTGCGACTATACAGCATCATCGGCCCCGACGGGGAGCGTTGCACTTCCCTTGCTGCCGGGACAACGCTGTCAGCTGGCCTGGCCGACGCTGCGACCGCCGGTCGGTGGCATACGAATAATTTGTTCTCTCCGATCCGTTTTGCATATCCCGTTCGTCTTTGCCTTGTCCCAACCAAGGAGATGCTTCCATGACCACCACCCCCGTCACGCTCGTCAACGTCCTCACGGTCGAGCCCGGCAAGCAGGCGCAGCTGATCACGCTTTTGAAGCGCAACATCGACACCGTCATCCGCACGCTCGACGGCTGGCGCACGAGCCGGTTGATCGCCGCCAAGGACGGCGCAAGCGTCGTCATCTATTCGGAATGGGAGACGCCGGCCGCGGTCGAGGCGATGCGGGCCGATCCGAGGATGAAGGCCTATTTCCCTCAGATCCTCGAGCTGGCAAGCCTTCAGTCGGTCGTCGGCGAGATGGTCTTCAGCGACAACAGCTGATGCCGAAAGGATGATCGTCGGCCCCTTGGGGCGCGGCGCGAAAACGACCAGAGCCGGCGGCGGACATTTTCCTCGGCCCACGCTATCGTCCGTCGGCCGGGCGCCCGGAAATATCCTGATGACGAGGCAGACCATGGACAGGCAAGACTTCGAACATCGACTGGCGGAACTGAGGCCGCGTCTGCATCGCTATTGCGCCCGCATGACCGGCTCGACGGTCGACGGCGAGGACGTGCTTCAGGATACCCTGATCAAGGCTCTGCAGGCGCAGGCAGACGGCGCGGCCGTCGACAATCTCGAGGCCTGGCTGCTGCGCATCGCTCACAACACCAGTCTCTATTTCCTGCGCCACCGATCGCGACACCCGATGGTACCGCTGTTCGAAGATCTCGAAGGCGCGCAGCTGCCGGAAGCCGATATCGTCGCCGTCGGTTTCCAGACGTTCCTGCAACTGCCCGAACTGCAGCGCTGCGCCGTCATTCTGAAAGACGTGCTCGGGCATTCGGTCGAAGAGATCGCCGGCATTGCCGACTGCAGCCCGGCGGCCGCCAAATCGGCGCTGCAGCGCGGGCGGGCAGCACTCCGGCAATTGGCCGAGCAGCCGCATGATGCGCGGCTGCCGCTGATGTCGGATCCGGACCGGAAGAAGATGGCAACCTATGTGCGGCTGTTCCAGGGCGGCGACTTCGACGCGATCCGCGCGATGCTTGCCGACGACGTCAGGCTCGAGCTGGTGAACAGGCTGAGGCTCGAAGGACGTGAGAGTACGGGCCGCTATTTCACCCGTTACGCCGAGGAGACGAGGTGGCGCTTCGCGCCAGGTGCGGTCGAAGGGCGTCCCGCCATGCTGGTTTTCGACAGTGCGGGCAACATGGAAAAGCCGGCCTATTTCGTCCTCTTGGCCTGGCATGGTGACCGGATCGTGGCGATCCGGGATTTCCTCTTCGCACCCTACACACTGGAAGGCGTGGACTGGGTTCGTCTCGGCTGACGCGGGTCCCTCCGCCGAACGATAACGCCGTCTCCGCCATTCGTTGACGGATCCGCTCCAGCTTGTGATCTTTGCCGGCGCTCCCATTGCACCAGTCTGGGCGACGGAGCGGTATCGACCGGGCCGGCGCTGATCGCCCAGTGGCGGGGCGCCACCCTTGAGGAGCGGAGATCATGAGCGTAGCGAGCGATGCTCGTTTCTGGGACCGGGCATCGCGAAAATACGCCAGGGGCGCGATTGCCGATCCGGCCGGCTATGAGCGCACGCTCGCCCGGACCCGTGCGCTTCTTCTGCCGAACGACCGGGTCCTGGAGCTCGGCTGCGGCACCGGAACGACGGCGTTTCGGATCGCGGGTGACGTCCAGACCTATCTTGCGACCGATCTTTCCGCCGAGATGATCGCGATCGCCAGGGAGAGATATGCGGCCGAGATGATGCCGCACCTCATTTTCCGGACCGGCACCGCAGAAACGCTAGCGGCCGGGCAGGTGCAATACGACGCCGTGCTGGGGTTCAACTATCTCCATCTCGTCCGCGAGCTCTCAGAGACGCTCGCCAACATCCACGCTCTGCTTGCGCCAAGAGGGTTGTTCATCTCCAAGACGCCCTGTGTCGGCGATATGAACCCGCTCGTCCGTCTCGCGCTGTTGCCGGCGATGCGGGCTCTTGGCCTGGCGCCCTTTGCGGCCAGCTTCGGCGTGGAACAACTGAGCGAATACATGCGCCTTTCAGGCTTCGACATCCTCGCGACCGAAAGTCACGCGACGGCCGGCGACGACGGCCGTCCCTATATCGTCGCCCGCAAGCGGTGAGGCCGGTGCTGTCTCGCCCCGGCCGGCGCAACCTCAGACCGCTTCGGCCGGTTCCGCGGCGTGTGCCCGGTGCAGGAGATCCATGAACGCCCTTGCCTCCGGAAAGGTCCGTGATCCGATCGCGCTGACGGCGATGCCCGGCGTCCAGGAGTTCATGACGGCGGCGCCGGACAATTCCTTGAGCCGGCTAAGGGTAACCTCTTCCTGGCGCTGCGGCATGCCCAGGCGCTCAAGCTGTCGCTGCACCGTGCCCATCATCGTGCCGGTGAGCATCTCGGCCTTCGGCCAGATGACGGTCTCGCCATCGAAGAAGACGAGGTTCCAGATCGTCGCCTCGCTGAGGCGGCCATGGCGGTCGATGAAGGCGGCGTCGTCAAAACCCTGCCGGATCGCCTGGTGCAGGTAGTAGGTCTTGCCGGATTCGCCGACATGCTTGATCGTGGCGAGCGGCCGCTCGTGCTCTACGACGGCAAGCCTGAGCGGTCCCTTCGGACCGTTGGACGGCGGGCCGCTGCGCACGAGCACGGCAAGGTCTCCCTCCATGCTCTCGCGGGTGAATTCGCCCTTGGGCGAAAAGACGGTGACCGCCAGCGACTGGTCCTGAGGGCCGGCGTCGACGGCCTGGCGGATGCGGGCGCGCAGCGTGTCTTCGGGCAGGGCGCGGCCGAAAAAGTCGAGTGAGGCGTTGTGAAGGCGCTTCAGGTGCAGGTCGAGCCCCCGGATCTTGCGGTCCCTCACCTGAATGGCCGTGAAGTGGGCGAAGCCGGCAAAGGCGAGCGGCGAGAGGTCCGCGGCATCGACGGCCTGGCCGTTGAGCGCTGCCGGATAGAGGTTGGTTTCGGTCGACATCATTTTGCTCCTGGGTGCGGTTGCATGAAGGAGCCATAGCTTTAAGGTCTGACAGCGCTGTCAGAGTCAAGAGCGCTTTGAGGGAGCCTAAAGGGCACCGTATGAAGATAGGCGAGCTGTCGAAACGCACCGGCGTCAGCATCAGGATGCTGCGCTACTACGAGGCGGAAGGGCTGTTGAAGCCTGAGCGCACCGAGAGCGGCTATCGCGACTATGACACGACGGAACTCAGGACCGTCGAGCGCATCAAGCTGCTGGGCGCCGGCGGAATGACCCTTTCGACGATCCTGCAGTTCCTCGCCTGCGTGCGCGGCGAAGGCCCGATCTTCGAGCCCTGCGACGAACTGCGTGTGACCCTGCGCCAGCAGATCAGGCTGGTGGAGGAAAGGACGGAGAAGCTGGCACAGAACCGCCAGGTGCTCACAAGTTTCCTGGCGGAGATCGGCGAAGCCTGAGCCTCGCGGCTGAACGAGGCGCGTTCCAGCAAAACACGTCGGTTGAGAAATCGATGAGTTTGCCAAAAAATAGTTAGCCATTGCGCTAAGTGATAGGTCGTGATACTTAGCCTTATGGAACAGTATTCAGACCGATTGGACACGATCTTTCAGGCGCTCGCCGATCCGACCCGGCGCGCCGTGCTTTCGCGGCTTGGCGGCGGGCCGGCTTCGATCAGCGATCTCGCCCGCCCCTTCGACATGGCGCTGCCGTCCTTCATGAAGCACATCCACTTTCTGGAAGACAGCGGGCTCATCCGCACGCACAAGCAGGGCCGGGTGCGCACCTGCGCCCTTGAGAAGGCACAGTTTTCGATGGTCGAGACCTGGCTTTCGGCCCAGCGCGCGCTCTGGGAAGGCCGCGCCGACCGGCTCGAAAAATTCGTCACTGAAAATGAGGAGGAATGACATGATCCGTACGCCCGATCCCGAACTCGACCTGACGATGGCGCGTGTCATCAAGGCGTCGCGCTCTACCGTGTGGCGCGCCTTTACTGATCGGGCGCGCTTCGAGAAGTGGTGGGTTCCGGCGCCAGCAATCTGCAAGGTCGTCGACATGGACCTGAAGCCGGGCGGCAGCTTCGTCACCCGTATCAGCGAAGACGGCGGCGATTTCATGCCGCATATCGATGCCTGCTTCCTCGCCGTCGACGATCGCGAACGCATCGTCTTCACCGACACGCTCGTCGCCGGCTGGCGGCCGGCTGAAAACGCGTTCATGACGGCGATCATCACCCTCAGCGACCATCCGGCCGGAACGCATTATGCCGCCCACGTGATGCACCGCAACGGCGCCGACCGGAAAATGCACGAGGAGATGGGTTTCCACGACGGTTGGGGAACGGTGGCCGCGCAGCTGGCGCGATTGGTCGAGGAAAGCACCCACTGAAGGAGACGCCGCGATGCGCAAGATCGTCCTGCAGATGATGACGACGCCGAATGGCCGGCTCGATGACCCGCTCGCATGGATGGGCACGGTCGTCGAGGATCAATACCGCGCCATCGACCGGCTCTATGCCGGCTACGATACGGTGCTCGTCGGCCGCACGACCTATGAGGAGATGGTTGGCTACTGGCCGGGTGCCCTTGACGATCAGGAAAACGGCGAAACCAACCGCGTCATGGCCAGACGCATGCGCGACTATCGCAAGATCGTGTTCTCACGTACGCCCACTGAGGCGATCAGCCCGTGGCACAACGTCGAGCGCGCCGTGCTTGAGGATGATGCAGCCCTGTCGCGCTACCTGATCGATCTGAAGGCGCGGCCCGGCGGCGATATCCATCTTTCGGGCGGCGTCAGCCTGGCACAGAGCGTGGTCGGCCTCGGGCTGGTCGACCGCTATCACTTCTTCGTCTATCCGGTCTTCTCGCCGGGCGAGCCCTGGTTTGCCAGGCTCGGGCAAACGGAGGCGCTGCGGCTGACCGGCAGCGAAAGCTACGACAACGGTGTCGTCGGCCTTCACTACGAGACGGTGAGCGACGGGACGCCTGCGCGACCGACGACCTTCTCCGAACTTATCGCCTAGAGTTCCCGTTTCAGCGGTTTCTCAGGGCAGAAAGCAGGCGATCGTAGGTCGGCGCCAGCCGCCGCAACGTTTCGGCCGCCGCCCTGTCGTTGCGCACGACCAATGGATATTGCAGCGCGCCGATCAGGCGCGCCTGTTCGTCGGCGACCAGCGCCGCCTCGCGATAGCCGGCGCGCGCAAGGCAGGTGGCGGCGTCGGCGGTGCGGCGGGCCCCGACACGAACGGCAAAATGGATCAGGTGGGCACGCAAGCCCTTGCCGCAACCGCCATCGAGCCGATCGGCGAGCAGCCGGGCTGCCTCGCCATTGCCGAAGCTTGCCGGTGGCATCGGGCGGTCCGTGGTCATCTGGAGCCAATGGATCGCGGCCGGTATCGCGGCTCGGATCATGTCCACCTCAGGGAGCTCGGCGACACGGCGGAAGCCCGTGCGCATCGTAAATGGCGCTCCGTAAGTGAGTGTCTTTGCCTGCCATGCCGCCATGAAATCGCCAATCGGCAGCGACGCATAGGGGTAACCCTGCGGATCGTGCATCAGCACGCGCTCCTCGTCGAGCGCGAGCACAACCACATAGTGGTCCGCTTCGATCGGCCCGGTCATGCCCGGTTGATGCCGCAGGTGCCCCATCTCCACCGGCCCGACCCAGACGGGGCCGTCCCTCAGTGCCGATCTCAGCCGGGATAAGGCATCCTCCGCGTCTTCGCCGTGGCTCGTCTCGCTCGTCCAGCCGAGCGCCTCGAGCGCGCCCTCGAATCCGGCTTCCGGATCCCAGCCATAGGGGTCGAAGAACGGCAGCGAGCCGCCGATGAGCTGCATGCCGAACGGGCTGCCCGTGGCAAATTCGATCACGGCGGTCGAGGGCGCCTGGTCGCCGAACATCATCGCGAAGGAATTGGCATAACAATAGGGGCCGGAGCCCACATAGGGGACGTGCTGCATCTGTCTCACCTTTGATCAGTTGAGGAACGGTTCTGGACGGCCTGGTCTAAGCCTGAATGGGGTAGGCGACGTCGAAACGGGCGCCGGCGCTGCCCGGATAGATTTCGTAGGGACTGCCGAAGCAGGAAAGATCCTTGCTTTGCTCGAACCACGTCTCGATCGCGTCATAGATGCGAAGCACGGCCGGAAAGGTCTCGTGCGCCTCGGGGACAGCCAGATACGCCTCCTGGCCGGCGGGCTGAAGGCGAAGGCTGAGGTCGCCCGCAGGTTCGAGACTGCCTGAATAGGGGATTGCGATCTCGACCAGGCCTTTGCCGTCGTGGTTGACCGGTTCGTGGAAATGCAGCGTCATCGGTCCGCCATCGTCCTTGCCGCATCGGGCCAGATAGCTGCGGATCTCCGCCTCGGCGGTTGCGGTGAAGGCATCGAGCGCATCGACGGTCACATGACCCTGCCGGCAGACAAGCTTCGAAGGCGCCGTCTCGCGGACGCTGACCGCGCCGACCAGCGGGTCGTCGCCGCCGCGCGACTGTCGGGCGATCGCCTCCACCAGTTCGCCCCGCTCCTCCAGCCGACGGGTCTCAGCCTCCAGCCAGGTGCGCAACTCGGCGAGCCGCGCCTCGGGCTGAAGCTCGATCAGGCGCGCGATCCGCGCGATCGGCAGGCCCAATTGCCGCAGCCGGGCGATCAGCCGGGCCCGGCCCGCCTGTTCGGCGGCGTAATATCGGTAGCCGGTTGTCGGATCGACATGCGCGGGTACCAGCAGGCCCTGTTCGGCATAGAGCCTCAGGGCCTTCGGCGACAGTCGGGTGGCGGCGCCGAAACGGCCTGCGAGGAAAAAGGAATCGGTCATGAACGCAATCTGGGGCCTGCCCCAAGGGCGAGGTCAAGGCCCTTGTTTGCCCCGGTGCAGCTATCACCACGCCGGGATCCCCGGAGCAGGGGGGCTGCTCCGGGGTCGGGTCTCAGACGGGCTGCCTTTGGCGCCGATTGAGCAGTTTCAGCGCGACCAGCGTCACCGTTGCCATGGTGAGGCAATAGGCGACGAGCGGCCAGGCCGTATCGCCGCCGAGGAGCAGCACGCTGCCGGTGCCGACGAGACTGACGATCAGGCTCTGGACGGCGAAGTAGAGCGCCACGGCCGTCCCGGCCATCGCGTCGAAGGCCTTGAGGGCTCCGTTTGCCGTCACCGACGCCGTCATGACGATGCCGCCGGCGATGATCCACATCGGCAGCACGAAGGTCGTGAACGACGGGGTGGCGACCGTCTCTCCGATGGCAAGCAGCAGGCTGCCCGACATCAACAGGGCCATGCCCCGGGCAAGGCAGCCGGGAATGCCGAAACGCGCGACAAAACCCTTGGCGAACCGGGTTGTGAGGATCATCACCGCCGCCGCCGTGGCAAAGGCCAGACTGAAGCCGAGTTGCGAATAGCCGGCGCGATCGATCAGCAGGCGCGGCGCCGTCGAGAAGAACACGAAGAACGCCCCCATCGCCGTTGCGAAGCCGAGCGTGTAGGTCCAGAAGGCGCCATCGCGCAGTATGGCTACAAAGGCCGGCTTCGGTTTTCCCGTCGTGACAGTCCGTGTTTCCGACCAGCGCGATAGCGCCTGGCCGAGGGCCGCAAGGCCGAGCACACCGAGCGTCAGGAAGATGGCCTGCCATCCAAAGGCGCCCGATATCAGTGCGCCGGCGATCGGTCCGAGCGCCGGAACGAAAGACAGCATGGCACTGAACAGGCCGTAGATGGTGACCCCCTCGGGGCGTTCGCCATAGACGTCGCGCACGGTGGCAAAGGTCGCGACAAGCGCCGCAGAAGCGCCGGCCGCCTGTATCAGCCGGAGCATCACGAACAGCGAGGCCGAGGTGGTTGCCGAAAGCAGAAGCGACGAGAGCGCAAACAGCGCCGCGCCGCCAAGGAGCACCGGCCGGCGGCCCAACCGGTCGGAGAGGGGGCCGAAAAGCAGCTGCCCCATACCCAGCATCAGCATGTAGAGGCTGAGCGTCAGCTGAACGACGGCAGGCGAGGTGCCGAGAATCTCGGGCATCCGAGGCACGACAGGCAGGTAGATGTCCATGGCGAGCGAGGCCAGGATATCGAAGGGCGCCATCAGCAGGAGAGCTGCCGGCAGCGAATAGGACCACGTAGGTCGATTTTGATCGGGCATGATGAAACATCCGCGCAAATGGGCAACATTCGGCGGCGACCTGCCACGGTCTCAAATATTTGGGATATGAGCCGACAGACGCCGCAACAACTTTTTCGAAGTGTTGTTGCGGCTTACCTGGTTGCTGAAGGGTCGGTCCTCATCCGCGGCTCCTTGGCCAATGCTTTCCGCCCGAGCGTTCCAGGCGGCGATGTCAAATGGTCGCTTCGTCCTACCACCCGTTTTGTCTCTCGGCAATCTCCGCAGGACGGCTCAGGCTTCGGGCCCAGTGTCTTCAAGCGTCACCGTCAGTCGGTTCTCCACGCTCGTGACGCCGATGACAGAGGCTGCGGCATCGCCGGCGCAGGCAATATCCGCTTCGTTCGCCACCTCGCCGGAAAGGATGACGATCCCTCCGAGCGCCATGACGGAGATGTCGCGAATATCGACCAGGGCCGCATACTGGATGAAGCGCAGAACCTTGTCGGCAAGCGCATCGTCGGTCAGGTTCGGATCATCGTCCTGGTGTGCAAAAATGGGTTTGTCGGTCGGCATGGCGGCTTCCTCACACTCTTTCCGAACGCCTGCGACCTGCGAAGGTTCCCTTGAGAGAAGCGCCGGGCACAGCTTGCCGGCAAGGCGCGAACACGGCTATTGCTGTGGGGACCTTTCCCAAGCGCGATGGGTTTGCGGTTCTCCGCGCGCATCCCGCACTTACCTCACGAGAACCGACCACGATGATTTTGGGTCGACGCGCCCAACATCACCAGGGTCCAGGGCCCGCGCATGTCCGATATCTTCCAGAACGTCCTGCCCATCTTCATCCTGATCCTGGCCGGTTGGCTGCTGGTGCGGTCGGGCTATCTGAAGCCCGCCGTCGGCGAGGCGCTCGGAGACTTTGTTTTCCGCGTCGCTGTGCCCATCCTGTTGTTTCGAACGATTGCCGAAGCCGATTTCAAGGATGGTTCGCCCTGGCCGCTCTGGGTCGCCTATTTCTCCGGCGTTGCCGTCACCTGGACGGTCGGTCATCTGGCCGCGACGCTGGTCTTCGGCCGTGACGCGCGCGTGGGCGTGCTGGCCGGCGTATCCTCCGCCTTTGCCAACACGGTTTTCATCGGCCTCCCGCTGGTGTCGCGCATCGTCGGCGAGGAGGGGATCGTGGCGATCTCGATCCTGCTTTCGGTGCATCTGCCGATCATGATGATCGCCGGCACGCTGCTGATGGAGCGGGCCGAGCGCCGAACCAGTGGCAAACCCGGTCAAAGCCCGCTGCAGCTTCTTGGGGGCGTGGGGCGTAATCTGGTGCGCAACCCACTGGTGATCGGGCTGGTCTGCGGTGCCGGATTCCATCTGATCGGCCAACCGCTTGGCGGACCGGTCAAGACCGTCGTCGATCAGCTGGCGTCGATGGCAGCACCCGCAGCGCTGATCTCGATCGGCATGGCGCTCGACAAGTATGGGCTGGCCGGCAACATCGGGCTTGCCTCGTTCACAAGTGCGCTGAAGCTTTTGGTCATGCCGGGTGTCGTCTTTGCCGCCTGCCATGTTCTTGGCCTCAACGACAACTGGACGACCGCGCTGGTGCTGACCTCGGCGGTACCGACAGGCGTCAACGCCTGGCTGATCGCCAATCACTTCAATGTCGGCCATGCGCTCGCGTCTTCGACGATCACGCTGACCACGGCGCTCGGCGTCATCAGCGTTTCGATCTGGGCCTATCTGCTGGTCTGATCGTTCGGGTTTTCAGGAAAGAGTTTCGCCGCAAAACGCGCCTGCCTGGCCCGGTCCGCGTCGGCCGCTGCTACGGCAGGGCGCTGGGGGGTCAGTATCCGGTAAAACGAAAAAGGCCCGGCGCGGGCCGGGCCTTTCGGAAGGTCGGTGTTCGACCGTCTGAACTTATTGAGCCGGTGCCGGCTGGCCTTCGGCAGGCTTGGCTTCGGTTGCCGGTGCGGCCTGGCCTTCAGCCGGCTTGGCTTCCGTGGCAGGTGCAGCCTCAGCCGGCTTGGCGCCTTCTGCGCCTGCGGCCGGAGCGGCTTCTGCGGCGGCAGATGCATCCGGCAGTGCTGCCGGTGCGTCGGCCTGTTCGCGCAGCCAGGCAATCAGGTTGGCGCGCTCGTCCGGCTTCTTGACGCCGGCAAAGCCCATGGCGGTGCCCGGAACGTGCTTCTTCGGTGCTTCGATGAAGTAGCTGAGGTGGTCGTAGTCCCAGACGACCTTGCCGCCTTCGGAGAACGTCTTCATGCCAGCCGAGTAGCTGAAGCCCTCATGCGAAGCGATCGGGCGGTTGACGAGGCCCCAGAGGTTCGGACCGACTTTGTTTGCGCCGCCCTTGTCGGCGGTGTGACAGCTCGCGCATTTCTTGAATACGGTCTCGCCGGCAGCAGCGTCGGCCTTGAGCAGCAGCGGCTTGATATCGACTTCGACTTCCGCGGCGCCACCGGCGCCGGCTTCAGACGTGCCCTCTTCGGCAACGATCGTGAAGCCTTCCTTCTCGGGAGCCTCGGAGTGGAAAATGCCTTCCGATGCAATGGACACGGACATCAGAACGAAGACCGTCCCCAGAAAGGCACCCACGCCCATGTTCACATATGAATTCATCTGCAAACGCTCCCTTTGCCACCGGCGCAAACAA
>NZ_DASYGZ010000109.1:0-2856 GCF_035999135.1 Ensifer sp. | reverse complement strand
CTGGCGGTTTCGCCAGCCGAGTATCTTGCCGGGTTTTGGATTGTCGCTCGGTATCACGCTGAGCTGGCTGGTTCTGATCGTGTTGATCCCGCTGTCGGGGCTGGTGTTTCGGGCAAGCGGCCTTGGCTGGGCCAAGTTCTTCGAGCTGGCGCTCGACCAGCGCACCCTCAATGCCCTGAAGATCTCGTTCGGCACGGCCTTTGTCGCCGCCGTCATCAACCTCGTCTTCGGCGTCATCCTCGCCTGGGTGCTGGTGCGTTATCGCTTTCCCGGCAAACGGGTGATCGACGCCATGGTCGACCTGCCCTTTGCCCTGCCGACGGCGGTTGCCGGCATTGCGCTGACGACGCTTTATGCCCCGAACGGCTGGATCGGCCAGTTTCTCGAACCGCTCGGCATCAAGGTCGCCTTCACCCCGGCCGGCATCGTCATTGCGCTGATCTTCGTCGGCCTGCCCTTTGTCGTCAGGACCGTGCAGCCGATCATGGAGGAGATCGACAAGGAAGTGGAAGAGGCCGCAGCCACCCTTGGCGCCAGCCGCTTCCAGACGATCAGCCGGGTGCTTCTGCCGGGGCTGCTGCCGGCCGGCCTCACCGGCTTTGCGCTCGCCTTTGCCCGCGGCGTCGGCGAATACGGCTCGGTGATCTTCATCGCCGGCAACCTGCCTTACGTCTCCGAGATCGCCCCGCTTCTGATCGTCATAAGGCTGGAGGAGTTCAACTACCCGGCCGCCACCGCCATTGCCGCCGTCATGCTGGTGATCTCGTTCACCATGCTGCTCCTCATCAACTCGATCCAGGCCTGGAGCCGGCGGAGATATGTCTATGTCGCATGACCTGACCGCGACCGCTTCCGGTCTCCCTCCCGCCAGACCCTCGCCGGCCTCCGGTTCGCAGCCGGCGTCCGGCCCGCAGCCGGCGTTGCCGGAGCTGGCCGCTGCCACCTCGGAAAGCCGCTTTGCCCGGCTGACGCTGACGATCACGGCCCTTGCCTTCGTCGGCCTGTTCCTGCTTCTGCCGCTTGCCGCCGTCTTTACCGAGGCGCTGCGCAAGGGGCTCGGCGAATTCGTCATGGCCCTTGGTGATGCCGAGACTTTTTCCGCCATCCGCCTGACGCTGATCGTGGCTGCCATTGCCGTGCCGCTCAATCTCGTCTTCGGGGTGGCCGCCGCCTGGGCGATCGCCAAGTTCGAGTTCAAGGGCAAGGCCTTCCTGACGACCTTGATCGACCTGCCGTTCTCGGTCTCGCCTGTGATCTCCGGCCTCGTCTTCGTGCTTCTGTTCGGCTCGCACAGTTTCCTTGGCCCCTTTCTGCAGAGCCATGGCATCCAGATCCTCTTTGCCGTGCCCGGACTGGTGCTCGCCACCGTCTTCGTCACCTTCCCGTTTGTTGCCCGCGAGCTGATCCCGCTGATGCAGGAGCAGGGATCGAGCGACGAGGAGGCGGCGCTGTCGCTTGGCGCATCCGGCTGGCAGACCTTCTGGCATGTGACCCTGCCCAACATCAAATGGGGGCTGCTTTACGGGGTGCTGCTCTGCAACGCCCGCGCCATGGGCGAGTTCGGCGCCGTCTCGGTGGTCTCAGGCCACATCCGCGGCGAGACCAACACCATGCCGTTGCAGGTCGAAATCCTCTATAATGAATACAACTTCGTCGCCGCCTTCGCGGTGGCGGCGTTGCTGGCGCTGCTGGCGCTGATCACGCTCATCCTGAAGACGGCGCTGGAGATCCGCTACAGCGCCGAGATCGCCGCCAGCCGCAGGCATTGAGACTGACACCGACCGCCGTGCAAGCAGAAGACCGGGAAAGCCCGCATTTGAAAGGTACCGCCATGGACGTGCGCGTTCACAACATCCGCAAGGAATTCGGCCGCTTCCCGGCGCTCGAAGACGTCTCGCTCGACATCCGCTCCGGCGAGCTGATCGCGCTGCTGGGTCCCTCCGGCTCCGGCAAGACGACGCTTCTGCGCCTCGTCGCCGGGCTTGAAAGCCCGACCGGCGGCACGATCTTCTTCGGCGACGAGGACGCCTCGCAAAAGACCGTGCAGGAGCGCAACATCGGCTTCGTCTTCCAGCACTATGCCCTCTTCCGCCACATGACCGTGCTCGACAATGTCGGCTTCGGCCTGAAAGTCCGGCCCGCCAACCGGAGACCGCCGGCGGCCGAAATCCGCAAGCGCGCGCTCGACCTGCTCGACCTCGTCCAGCTCTCCGGCCTCGACAAGCGTTATCCGGCGCAGCTGTCGGGCGGCCAGCGCCAGCGCGTGGCCCTTGCCCGCGCCATGGCGGTCGAACCCAACGTGCTTCTGCTCGACGAGCCCTTCGGCGCGCTTGATGCGCAAGTGCGGAAAGAGCTGCGCAAGTGGCTGCGCGACATCCACGACCGCACCGGCCACACCACCATCTTCGTCACCCACGACCAGGACGAGGCGCTGGAGCTCGCCGACCGCGTCGTCGTCATGAGCAAGGGCGTCATCGAGCAGGTCGGCACCCCCGACGAGATCTACGACCATCCGGTCTCGCCCTTCGTCTACGGCTTCATCGGCCAGTCGAACAACCTGTCGGTCACGCTCCAGAACGGCGAGATCTGGTTCGAGGACCGGCCGATCGGGCTCAGGGCTCCAAGTGAACCCGACGGCCCCGCCAATCTCTACTTCCGCCCGCACGACATCGAGCTGATCGACGGCTGCGGCGGCTGTCTCGCCGGTCTCGTCACCGCCAGCCGCCGCGTCGCCGGCACCCGCCATCTCGAGCTCGAGCTCGGCCGCAACCATCCCCATGTCGAGATCGAACTGCCGCCAGAACGCGCCAATGCCGGAGAACACAGCCGCATCGCCTTCAGGCCGACAAAGTGGAA
>NZ_DASYGZ010000048.1:0-10921 GCF_035999135.1 Ensifer sp. | reverse complement strand
GGACGCAGCCTTGCCTCTGGCTTGCTGACAGCCCACTATACGCCATCTTCTGCAAAACAGGGACAATGCAATGCGCTATCTGCACACGATGGTTCGCGTCAAGAATCTGGACGAGGCCTTGAAGTTCTACTGCACGGTGTTTGGGCTTACGGAAATCCGCCGCTACGAGAACGAAAAGGGCCGGTTCACGCTGGTGTTTCTGGCGGCCCCCGGCGATCTTGATCGCGCGCGCGGCGAACTGTCGCCTTGCCTCGAACTCACCTACAACTGGGATACGGAAGACTATACCGGCGGGCGCAACTTCGGTCACCTCGCCTATGAAGTCGACGATATCTACGGCTTCTGCCAGCACCTGATGGACAACGGCGTCACCATCAACCGCCCCCCGCGCGACGGCCACATGGCCTTCGTCCGTTCGCCGGACGGCATTTCGATCGAGATCTTGCAGAAGGGCGAAAACCGCCCGCCACAGGAACCCTGGGCCTCGATGGCCAATACTGGCGCATGGTAAGCCCCGCGCAATTCTGAGCGACGAGGATGGCTTCATGCGGCCGGAACTTCCCGGCTGGCATGTCCGAGCCGTCGATCTGCAGCAACCGTGAATGATCAGGGCCTGGTCGATCCGGGCCTTTGCATGCCGGAAACATGCGGGCTCAAGGTTAGCGCCGGTTTACAAATTGCGTATCGTTGAGTATTTTTTCGCGCGAAACGTTGATGCCGGGTCCTGTCCGCGATGTCTCGTGGCGACGACCCCCTTTTGTACTTGGCCTGATCTTCTCCCGTGGCGTTCACTCGAATTGCCGCGAGACTGTGCGTTTGTTTGTTCTGAGCGATGTTTCGGAGCTGAAACTTAATGCATGACCAAGGCGAAGGCTTCGCCCGTCATGCACGGAGAGCGGGGATAGGACGTTGCAACATCCGGACACGAAGGGCGCGGTGCTCGCCAGCATCGCGCGGGCGGCAGCTCTATCTGTTTCGCTGCTGGCGCTGAGCGGATGCATGTCGGCGGTCGCCGACGGCGATGCAGCCAACGCGCTTAAAGTCGAGGGCCAGGCCGCCTCCGCGCAGCCTGCGACGGCAGAAGGCACCACCCAGGACGCGCAGGCATCTGCGCTCGGCAGCGATCCACAGGCTCAACAGGCCGCCAATTCCGGCACCATGCAGGACCCGGGGCAAGCACAGCCACTCACCATGCAGAGCACTGGCCTCAACGCCGCGTCATCCAGCATTTACGGCCAGGCGCCGGTCGCGCAGACCGCGACGACCGCCCAGCCGCAAACGACGGGTACCGTACCGCAACCCGCCGGCCAGCCGGCCATGAACGCGACCACCAACAGCCTCTTTAGCGGCAAGCAGCGGCAACCCATGCCGATCATGACGCCGCAGCAGGGCGCCGAAAACACGGCAACCTCGGCTCCGGCGGATACGGCAGTCGCCGCCTATGCCCCCTCGCCTGCCCAGGATGCGGTCGTTCCCATGGCCGTTCCGGTGCCGCTTAGCGCTGAAGCCGCAGCAAGCGGCCAGACATCGTCCGAACCGCAAGCCGTCGCCAATGCCGAAAGCGCGGCGGCGGCCGACGTGATTGCAAATACTCAGCAGCCGTCAACCGAAGTCCAGCAGGGCGACGGCGACAAGGAAGCGCCGAAAACCTGGACACTGGCCGCGCTGTTTGCCGGAAAGCGCAAGGAAAAGCCGCAACAGGAGGCGCTGCGCGCAGCCCAACCGGCGGAAAAAAAGACAATCACGACCAGCAACGCGAGCCAGCCGCAAACGGCATCGCTCGCCTATACGCTTCCCGGCGTCAAACTGAATTCGCTCTACAATTACGAGCACGAAGAGCATCTCGGCGGCGAAGACGACGCACCGGTTCAGGTCGCTTCCCTGTCGGGCCTGGCGCGCCTGGCGCCAAGCGGGCTCATCATGCAGACGGAAAAGGTCGAGGCCGGCTGCTTCAAGCCCGAACTCATGCAGATGCTGAAAAAGGTGGAAACCCATTACGGCAAGCAGGTCATGGTGACCTCCGGCCTCAGACCGATCAAGGTCAACCGTGCCAAGCAGTCGCTGCACACGCGCTGCGAGGCGGCGGACATCCAGGTGGAGGGCGTCAGCAAGTGGGATCTTGCCGAGTTCCTGCGCAGTGTTCCCGGCCGCGGCGGCGTCGGCACCTATTGCCACACCGAATCCGTGCACATCGACATTGGCGCGCAGCGCGACTGGAACTGGCGCTGCCGGCGCAGCAAAGGCTGAGGTCGAGGTCAACCCCTTGATTCGACGGGTTATTCGGCAAGCTCCATCGCCGGTTTCCTGCCTCTGTGGATTTTTTACAGAAATATGAAATTGCCGCTTGCGGTTCTGAAATCGTCTGGCTATAAGGCGGCCACACAGCGAGTGCGCCCTTCGTCTATCGGTTAGGACACCAGATTTTCATTCTGGGAAGAGGGGTTCGACTCCCCTAGGGCGTGCCACTGTGTTGAACCTCACCTCCCCCAAAATCATCGGTTTTCGATAGACGGAACAGCAACTTGGCGCGTTTATCGTTCGCCTGCGCCCGATCGCGGGGAGATCGATTATTCTTGAAGTTTCCAACAGGAAAACGACAAGAAATCCGAAATCGGCGCTTGCGATCTGAAAATGCGCTGGCTATAAGGCGCCCACACAGCGCGTGCGCCCTTCGTCTATCGGTTAGGACACCAGATTTTCATTCTGGGAAGAGGGGTTCGACTCCCCTAGGGCGTGCCACTGTGTTGAACCTCCCAAAAAATCTAATCGTCTTTTGAGTAGCTGAAACAGCGATTTGCGGGCATTTCTGCATGTTCCGATCCATTTCGGTCAGCGAGCAAAATTTCTCGCGAAAATCACAAAAAATCTGCAGCTTGGCGCTTGCGATCTGAAAATGTGCTGGCTATAAGGCCCCCACACAGCGCGTGCGCCCTTCGTCTATCGGTTAGGACACCAGATTTTCATTCTGGGAAGAGGGGTTCGACTCCCCTAGGGCGTGCCACTGTGTTGAACCTCCCCCGACATCGCAGATCCTTTCGCTGGCTCCTGACGGCAGCTCGTCGATTTTATTCGTCGTTTTCGCTGAGCCGGCATAAGATGCCTGGAATGCGCGGGAAATCACCTGCGCTCAATCAGATGCCGAGGCGCCCATCGTCTAGCGGTCAGGACGCCGCCCTCTCACGGCGGCAACACGGGTTCGATTCCCGTTGGGCGTGCCACGATTCAATTAAAATAGCAGCCTATCAAAACCGTTAGCCAGCGCAGTTGGGTAGCTGTTCTCGAATTTTGACGGACCGCGTCGTGCCACATCGGGATCGATATTGAATTCTCGACTCCCTTTGATGAAAGTGAGCGACCGATTTGATGACTTGTTGTCAGGGCGCGCATAGACGCATATCTTCCCGCCATGAGCGAAGATCAAGAGCCAGGTCCCTATTTCTCGTCTTACTGTACGGTCGTAAAGCCAAGCAGCATCAGCTCACGTGAGACGCCGTGACGCGGCTCACGAGACGATCCCACACGAAAAGGGCGCGCAGCCAAGGGGTATCGTCCTCACCCGTTCCTGAACACCATTTCATCGGAAGGCCTGCATGACCAAACCAACGCTTTTCATCGGCTCATCGGTCGAAAGCTTGGACGTTGCACGCGCTGTCCAAGCGTCGCTGGACCGTGATGCATTGTCAGCAATTTGGACACAGGGCATTTTCCCGCCTTCTCATTTTCCATTAGAGGCGCTCGAATCCCACTTGGACAAGGCTGACTTCGCAGTCTTCATCTGCGCGCCCGACGACATGACGGTTATTCGAGACCAGACAGTCTCCACGGTGCGGGACAACGTCATCTTTGAACTTGGACTGTTTATCGGGCGCTTGGGTCGCAAGCGAACGTTCCTGATCAGCCCACGCGACACCACCCTTCACCTTCCTTCGGACCTAAATGGCATCTACCCAGAAACCTACGCCCCGGAGAACGTCAATCTTGAAGCAGCGCTGGGCCCCGCATGTAACAACATCCGCAATGTCATTAAGCAGATGGGATCGATTCACAGGCCTGCAAGAGACGTTCAGGAAGCGGAGGACGCTCCCAGCCAGCCCGAGAACCGCCCAAGTGAGACCCTACAGCCGTTGCCGACGTGGACCGCCCAAGATTATGAACGTGAGTATTTCCTAGCTAAAATCAAGAAGGATACTGAATCAGCGGCCGCAATTAGCGCGGCTTTTGAGGCATCATCGTTGGCGAGTTCTCCCGAAACACTCGCCGAATGGCAATCATCTAGCGAAATCACTCATATGTGGGTCGGACAACCGGGAAACCTTGCCCTTGTCAGAGCTAATGAAGCTGCTTACCCCGAAAACTCTCGGCTGAAGCGATACTTAGCGTTTGCGTTGAAACATTACGGCGATGAAGCAGGAGCCATATCGTGCCACCTTGCGAATGCACGCGCGGCAAAAGACATGAAAACGGTGAGTGATGCGATCCGCTCTGCCGTAGATCTGGGGTCTGCAGAAGCAAGACTTATGAGAGATCTGCTTCTGACGATACCGCAGACAAATCATGAAGACCGATGCGCCTTGGTGTACGCGATGAAAGCAGTCTCGCAGGCGGGTGATTTCCCAGAGATAACAAAGGCGATCTCTGAGTTATATACGAACTTACGACCTGAAGATTCGTCACATAGATTTGAGCTTGCTAGACGTTATGATGAGGATGGCAGCCTCAACTTGTCTATGTGGCATTACACTAACATACCTCGTGATGAACGTTCAGGAATGGCATGGAACAACCTCGGCGTTAGCTACGCTAAACTCGGTCTAGAGGGAATGGCCACCCGATCTTATCAACGCGCCTCAGAATTGGGTGAAACAATTTCGGAAGGCAACTTAGCATATAAGCTGATGAATGCCGGGTTTCATGATGAGGCCCAGAAGCACGCCCAAGTCGCTGTCGCCCAAAAGGGCCACCATGAGAACGTCGTAGGGGTACTTTCAGCCATAAAAGACGCTAAAAAGGCTGAAGAAGAGTCACTTAGAGCGGCGGAAATCACCGCGAAAAAACAGCACGTTATCCGGCGCGAAATAGGCGACGCAGCATTGTTAGCTTCAGGGCCAGAGCTTGAGGGCTTCTGGGAGACGCCCTTCGGGCGAATCGAATTTCAGTCTGTCGACGGGAAGTACACGGGCCAAATTGAGCTTGAAAAGCCGACTTCACAGGTCCCTTTGTTCGGCCTCACTCCTTCTCGAGGACGAGAAAGGTCACGGGTAACGGTCAGTCTCGTGAGATTCGGGAATGCCTTCGAAGGAACCCTAGTTGTAGAATACGCCAAGAACGTGAATAGCTTGCTCGGCTCTATCGATCTCAGAAGGAAGCTTCTGCTGCAAATCGACGAAACGGGCCGCTGCGTCGACGGCATTGAGATTGGGCACGAAGAGAGCGCCGTTTCATGGCGGAAGCAAACAGATCTCTTGGAAGGGCGATCGGAAATAGATGGCCAAGCGACTGGCTAAACCAATAACAAGCATCTGAAATTATTAGATTTATTCAGTCCCGCTGGGCGCGCCACTGCTCTTTTCATCTCAGTTCGCCTGCAATGGCATCTGGCAGCAAGTGCTGACGCCTCCGATGTCGACCTCCTCGTTCCCGCTGCATCTATCGGCACACTACCCTCGCTTGTCCATTCTTTCGGATTGGCTATGGTCTCCCCACCGTTGAATCGCTTGAGTTTTCATGATCGAAATTTCCAACCTGAAGACCTGCCCGCATTGGGCAGACACAATTGCCGACCGCGCCTGGAATGCGTGGTGGACGGACACTGACGTGTCCTTGGAAGAGTATCGCGCTCACCTCGATCCGATGATTGAGGGAAACGGCATCCCGTTTGCCCTCGTGGCTCACAGCCAGGGCCTTTACCTGGGGTCAGTTTTTGTCGTCGAGAGTGACCTCGACGAACGCCCGCAGTTTGCGCCATGGATTGCAGCACTTTGGGTCGAAGCGCATACACGACGACAAGCGATCGCTGCCACCCTCATGGCAGCGGCTCGACAGGAGGCTTCTGAATTGGGGCACGGGACCTGCTATCTCTGTGCCAGCCCTGAAAACTCGCCTTATTACCTTGCCCGCGGCTTCGAGCAATTCGAGAGCGATGTTTCCGGATTGAACCTCTTCGCTATCGGTTCAGCGGGCGACACCGGCCCTCGATAAGCCCGCATCTGGGCGCCGCGACTTGCGGCTAGGTACCGACGTGTTGCCTGACCATCAAAACGCCTTTGCCGCATCCGTGACACGCAGCTGCACCCGTCGCTGGCCCTGCCACAGATCGGCTGACACCGATCCCGCGACGTGGATGGACGTCCCACGGCTCGACAGCAGGAAATCACCGAGCGGTGTTTCGGTCGCCCGGAACGCAATGCCATCAAGCCGGCTGCCGTCCTGGCCTTCGAGCGTCACCTTGACGTGGTTGGCGCCAACCTGCCGGCTGTCGCGCAGCCGGTGCTGCGGGAAGGCGAAGACGGGCTGCGGATGGGCGGAACCATAGGGGCCAGCCTGTTCGAGGAGGTCGATCAGCGCGAGCGTCGCGCCGGATGCGGCGAGCGCCCCATCGACCTTGAGCGTCTGGACGGCGACGAGCTCGCGCACGGCAGTCTCGGCGCGTTCCTCGAAGAACTGCCTGAGCTTGCCGAGCTTGGCGCGCTCGACCGTGAGGCCAGCGGCCATCGCGTGACCGCCGCCCTTGACCAGCAGGCCACCGTCCACGGCGGCACGGACCATCTTTCCCATGTCGAAGCCGTTGATCGAGCGGCCGGAACCGGTGCCCCTTCCGTTCGGGTCGAAGGTGATCGCAAAGGTCGGCCGGCGGAACTTTTCCTTGATGCGGGCGGCGAGCAGCCCGACGATGCCCGGATGCCAGTTTTCGCGCGCCGTGACGATCACCGAGGCGCCCTCGCCCGTTCCGTATTCCGCCAGGACTTCAGCTTCGGCCTCGGCCAGCATCGCCGCCTCCATCGCCTGCCGGTCACGGTTGAGTTCATCGAGCTGTGCGGCGATCGTCTCGGCCACCGTCGCGTCATCCATCGCCAGCAGCCGGCTGCCGAGTGCCGCGTCGCCAATGCGGCCGCCGGCGTTGATTCTCGGGCCGACGAGAAAGCCGAGATGGTAGGGCGTGACCGGACCGCCGATCGCCGCCTTGCGCAGGAGCGCTGCCAGCCCGACATTGCCCATGTGACGCGCCGCGATCAGCCCTTTGACCACATAGGCGCGATTGAGCCCCTTCAGCGGCACGACATCGCAGACGGTCGCAAGCGCCACCAGATCGAGCTGCGCCAGCAGATCGAAGGATGAGACGCGGGCATCGCCGGCACCGCGCAGAACCCGGAGCGTGTTGACGAGAACCAGATAGACGACACCGGCGGCACAGAGATGTCCCTGCCCGGAAAGATCGTCCTCGCGGTTGGGATTGACGAGCGCATGACAGGCCGGCAGCGAGGCTCCCACCTGGTGGTGGTCGATAACGACGACATCGACACCGCGCGTCGCCGCGACCGCCAGCGAATCGTGGCTCGTCGAGCCGCAATCGACGGTGACGATCAGATCGGCGCCCCTGTCGATCAACTGCTCGATTGCCGCCGGATTCGGCCCGTAGCCCTCGAAGATCCGGTCGGGGATATAGATTTCCGCCTCGATGCCGAAATGGCGCAGGAACCGTGCCATCAGGGCCGATGAGGCCGCGCCGTCGACATCGTAGTCGCCGAAGACCACCACCTTCTCGCGCCGCTTGATGGCGTCGGCCAGCCGACCGGCCGCCTTGCGGCAATCGGTGAGCGTGTCGGGATCGGGCATCAGTGAGCGAAGCGTCGGGTCGAGAAAACGTGCGGCATCATCGAGCGCGACGCCACGACCGGCGAGCACCCGACCAAGAATATCGGAATATCCATGGATCTGACTGATCGCGAGCGCCCGGTTCTGGCCCGCCTGGTCCAATCTCGAGATCCAGCGCTGGCCGCTGACCGATTGCTCGACGCCCAGAAAGGCCCGCTGTATCGGATCCACCAATTCTTCCATGCTCGCCCATCCGCCCCGCAATTAACCGTTCTTAGCGCATAACCCTGGAAATCGTGACCGTTTTTGGGGCGGCGTGCACAGAGATCCACGTCTTGCAGGGTTTTCGCGACCGCGAATTGCTCCGGCGACGCAAAAAAGGCAAGAGCCCCGCCGGCACATAGGCGCGGCGGGGCTCAAAATGGGTCGATCGCTGTTTCGGAACCGGCCGCGCGCGGCCGTCCTCAGCTTGCCTTCGGACGCTCGATCCGGATGACCTGTGGTTCGCCGACGAGATATCCCTCGCCCTTGATCGCCTTGATCGCATCGCGCACGGAGTGTTCCGAGGTCGCGTGGGTGACCAGGATGATCGTCTGCGGCTCGCCGCTCTCCATCAGTTGCTTGGAGTGCTGCATGATCGATTCCAGCGAGATGCTGTTTTCGGCCATGCGGGTCGCGATGCTGGCAAAGACGCCGGTGCGATCGACGACCTTCAGGCGGATGAAATAGCCGCCTTCATGGCTCTGGATCTGGGCGCGCTTGTAGGGAAGCAGCGCCTTGGTCGGACGACCGAAGGCCGGGACGTGCTGGGCGCCAGGGCGGCTCTTGGCGATGTCGGCGATATCACCGAGGACGGCGGATGCCGTTGCATTGCCGCCGGCACCGGGTCCGACCATCAGCAGCTCGCCGAGAATGTCGGATTCGATCGCAACCGCGTTGGTCACGCCGTCGACCTGCGCAATCACGCTGTCATAGGGAACCATCGTCGGGTGGACGCGCTGCTCGATGCCGCTTTCGGTGCGCTGGGCAACACCCAGGAGCTTGATGCGATAGCCAAGATCGGCCGCCGCATGGATGTCGTCGATCGAAATGTTGGTGATGCCCTCGAGGTAAATGTCGTCGGCAGCGATCGCGGTGCCGAACGCAAGGCTCGTCAGGATCGAAAGCTTGTGGGCGGTGTCGTTGCCCTCGATGTCGAAGGCAGGGTCAGCCTCGGCATATCCGAGACGCTGGGCTTCCTTGAGGCAGGCTTCGAAGGAAAGCTGTTCCTTCTCCATCTTCGTCAGGATGTAGTTGCAGGTGCCGTTCATGATCCCGTAGACGCGCGAGATCGTGTTGCCGGTCATGGACTCACGCAGAGCCTTGATCACGGGGATGCCACCGGCAACGGCTGCTTCGTAGTTGAGCAGCGCGCCCTTCTCTTCGGCGATCCTGGCAAGCTCGACGCCGTGGGCTGCCAGCAGTGCCTTGTTGGCAGTCACCACATGGATACCGCGTTCAAGCGCTGCCTTGACGGCCGAAAAGGCCGGGTCGCCCGATCCGCCCATCAGCTCGACGAACACGTCGATGTCTGCGTCGCGCGCCAGAGAAACGGCATCGTCGAACCAGGCGACAGCGGAAAGATCGACGCCGCGATCGCGGTTGCGGTCGCGCGCGGTGACGGCCGTGGTCTCGATTGCCCGTCCGCACGTTGTCGCAAGCATCTCGTGACGATCCTGAAGGATCCGCACGAGCGAGGCACCGACGGTACCCAAGCCCGCAATGCCGATTTTGAGGGCATCTGCCATAGCCATTTCCTAACATGTAGAGGGCGATCCGCGAGAACCGCGGCGCCGTTGTGAAAGGAGGCGCGCGTCGAGCACGCCTCCCGACTTCTTACCTGTGCGCGTTGAGCGAGATGACGTTGTGCATCGTCTCGTCGGCGGTCGACAGGAATTTCTTGATGTTGCGCGCTGCCTGGCGGATGCGGTGCTCGTTCTCGACCAAGGCAAGACGGACATAGTCGTCACCCTGCTCGCCGAAACCGATACCCGGAGCAACCGCGACATCCGCCTTTTCGACCAGCAGCTTGGAGAACTCGAGCGAGCCCAGATGCCGGAACTTCTCGGGGATCTTCGCCCAGGCGAACATCGTCGCTGCTGGCGGCGGCACTTCGAAACCGGCCTTGCCGAAGCTGTCGACCATGACGTCGCGGCGGCGCCTGTAGATGTTGCGAACCTCGGCAATGTCGCTGCCGTCGCCGTTGAGCGCCTGGGTGGCCGCCACCTGGATCGGCGTAAACGCGCCGTAGTCGAGGTAGGACTTCACGCGGGTCAGCGCTGCGATCAGCCGCTCGTTGCCCACGGCAAAGCCCATGCGCCAGCCGGGCATCGAAAAGGTCTTCGACATCGAGGTGAACTCGACCGTGCAGTCGATTGCGCCCGGCACTTCGAGCACCGACGGCGGCGGGGCGTCGTTGAAGTAGATTTCCGAATAGGCGAGGTCCGAAAGCACGATGATGTCGTGCTTCTTTGCGAAGGCGATCACGTCCTTGTAGAAATCAAGCGTCGCGACCTGCGCCGTCGGGTTCGACGGATAGTTGAGGATCAGCGCCAGCGGCTTCGGGATCGAGTGGCGCACCGCGCGTTCCAGCGGCCCGAAGAAGGTTTCGTCCGGCTCGACCGAGATCGAGCGGATGACGCCGCCGGCCATCAGGAAGCCGAAGGCATGGATCGGATAGGTGGGGTTCGGGCACAGGATCACGTCGCCAGGTGCGGTGATCGCCTGCGCCATGTTGGCGAAGCCTTCCTTGGAGCCAAGGGTAGCGACGACCTGGGTATCCGGGTTCAACTTGACGCCGAAGCGACGGGCGTAATAGGCGGCCTGGGCACGACGCAGCCCGGGAATGCCCTTCGAAGACGAATAACGATGCGTGCGCGGGTCCTGAACGGCCTCGCAGAGCTTGTCGACAATCGACTGTGGTGTGGGAAGATCCGGATTGCCCATGCCGAGGTCGATGATGTCAGCACCGGCCGCTCGCGCGCTTGCTTTCAAACGGTTGACCTGTTCGAAAACATAGGGCGGCAAACGCCGGACTTTGTGAAACTCTTCCATCTCCAAACCTCGTTTG
>NZ_DASYGZ010000009.1:0-43963 GCF_035999135.1 Ensifer sp. | reverse complement strand
TCAGCCCGCCTTGTTGACCCGCATGTACCAGTCGACCAGTCGCCGGACCTGACGCTCGGTGTAGCCGCGCTGGGTCATGCGCTGGACGAATTCGGCATGCTGTTTCTCGGTCGAGCTGTCCTTCTTCGAGCCGAAGCTGATGACCGGCAGCAGGTCTTCCACCTGGCCGAACATGCGCTTCTCGATCACGTCGCGAAGTTTTTCGTAGCTCGTCCAGGAGGGGTTGCGCCCGTGGTTCTTGGCACGGGTGCGCAGGGTGAATTTCACGACCTCGTTGCGGAAGTCCTTGGGGTTGGCGATGCCGGCGGGCTTTTCGATCTGCGACAGTTCGCTGTCGAGGATTTCCCGGTTGAGGATCTGCCCGGTGTCCGGGTCTTTAAAGTCCTGATCCTCGAGCCAGGCGTCGGCATAGGCGATGTAGCGATCAAACAGGTTCTGCCCGTACTCGCTGTAGCTTTCCAGATAGGCCTTCTGAATTTCGTGGCCGATGAATTCGGCATAGCGCGAAGCGAGTTCCGACTTGATGAAGTCGAGATAGCTTGCCTCGGTCTCCTTCGGGAACTGTTCGCGACGGATCGCCTGTTCCAGGATGTACATGAGGTGCACGGGGTCGGCCGCGACCTCCTTGGTGTCGTAGTTGAAGGTCTCCGACAGCACCTTGAAGGCAAAGCGGGTGCTGATCCCGGTCATGCCCTCGTCGACGCCGGCGGCATCGCGGTATTCCTGCACCGACTTGGCCTTGGGATCGGTGTCCTTCAGGTTCTCGCCGTCATAGACCCGCATCTTGGTGTAGAGCGGCGAGTTCTCGTGGCGGGCAAGGCGGGTCGACACCGTGAAGCGGCTGAGGCTTTCGAGCACTTCCGGCGCGCAGGGGCTCTTCGTCAGTTCGCTTTCGCGCAGGAGCTTTTCATAGATCAGGCGTTCTTCGGTGACGCGCAGGCAGTAGGGGACCTTCACCACCAGGATGCGGTCGAGGAAGGCCTCGTTGTTCTTGTTGTTCTTGAACTGCAGCCATTCGGATTCGTTCGAATGGGCAACGACGATGCCCTGGTAGGGGAAACCTCCGAAGCTCTCGGTGCCGTTGTAGTTGCCTTCCTGGGTCGCGGTCAGAAGCGGGTGCAGCACCTTGATAGGCGCCTTGAACATCTCGACGAATTCGAGCAAGCCTTGCGTCGTGCGGTTGAGGCCGCCGCTGTAGGAGTAGGCGTCGGGGTCGGCCTGGCTGTAGTTTTCGAGCTGGCGGATGTCCACCTTGCCGACCAGCGAGGAAACGTCCTGGTTGTTCTCGTCGCCGGGTTCAGTCTTGGCGATCGCCACTTGGCGCAGGCGCGACGGCATCAGCTTGACGACGCTGAACTTCGATATGTCGCCGTCGACCTCGTCGAGCCGCTTTGTCGCCCAGGGCGAAATCAGGCCGGTCAAGCGGCGTCTCGAGATCCCGTATTTGTCCTCGAGCAGGTCGGCCATGCGGTCCGGATGGAAGAGGCCAAGGGGCGATTCGAAGATGGGGCTGACCTTGCCACCGACCGCCAGCGTGTAGATCGGCTGCTGCTCCATCAGTTTTTTCAGCCGCTCGGCGAGCGACGACTTGCCGCCGCCGACTGGACCGAGCAGGTAGAGGATCTGCTTGCGTTCCTCGAGCCCTTGGGCCGCGTAGCGGAAGTAGCCGACGATCCGCTCGATCGTGTCTTCCATGCCGTAGAAGTCGGCAAAGGCCGGGTAGATCTTGACGGTTCGGTTGGAGAAGATGCGACCGAGGCGCTCGTCCGAGCTGGTATCGATCAGAGTTGGATTGCCGATGGCCGTGACCATCCGCTCCTGCGCGGTGGCATACATGCTTTTGTCGTCACGACATGCGAGGAGGTATTCCTGAAGGCTGATTTCTTCTTGCGCTGCACTGGTATAGATCTCCGAGAAGAGATCGAAGACGTCGCATTCGCTCTTTTGCATCATGCTCTCCCGCGGCCGCTGGCTGAGACGGGGATCGCTGCTTATCGGCTCGCTCATTCGAATAAACGGCGTCCCATTCGCAAAGTTCCTAAAGAGTACTCGCTTTCTTGTGATTCTCGAAGGGGTTGCTTTCAATGTTTGAAAGATCGTGAACGGAGCGTCACGAAATTTGATCGCGTTCCTGCGTCAGCCGCGGGCATGCAGGCTCGCGATCGCCTGCAACTACCTTTTGGCGGACCTTCACGTTTGCGTGCGCGCGAAGGTAGCGGCGCTGATTTTCTCCATCCGGCGGCGGAAATGGAAATCCATTCCTTATAATTCATATAGTCTATGTGTTTTATAGATTAATGCGGTGAGCAACCGCTTTAATCAGGAACACGGCGACATGTCCTATCTGCTCAGCCTTCTCGACAAGAGCCCGCTCGACCCCGGACAAACCGCGGCCGAGGCACTGCAGGCAACGGTGCGGCTTACGGCCCGCGCCGAGGAGTGCGGCTATCATCGCTTCTGGGTCGCCGAGCACCACAACATGTCGAGCCTTGCAAGCTCGGCGCCGGAAACGCTGATTGCCTACCTGCTGGCAAAAACGTCGAAGATCCGCATCGGTTCCGGCGGCGTGATGCTGCAGCATTACAGCGCCTACAAGGTGGCCGAGAGCTTCAATCTGCTCGCAAGCCTCGCGCCCTCTCGCGTCGATCTCGGCGTCGGCAAGGCACCTGGCGGTTTTCCGCTTTCGACAAGGGCGCTTCAGGCAGGAATTGACCCGGCCCTGCGACCGAAATTCGCCGACCAGCTGGCGGACCTCAACCGCTATCTGCTGCCGCAAGAGGGAGAGCATCCCGACCTGCTCGCGACGCCGCTGCCGCCGGCTGCTCCGGAGCGCTTCCTGCTCGGCGCGAGCGTCGACAGCGCCGTGCTGGCCGCCGAAAAGGGCTGGAAGCTCGTTTTCGCCGGGCATCTCAACGGCGATCCCGACAATCTGCAAAGGACGTTCGATGCCTATGAACGCGCCACTGGTGGCGAGCGGCCGTTGCTTGCGCTCGCGGCCTTTGCCGCCAGCAGCGAAGAGCAGGCGCGTGAGCATGTCTCTGATCTGAAGATCTTCAAGGTGCTCTTCGGCAACGGCCAGAGCGTCAATGTCGGCAGCGAGGAGCAGGCGGCCGAGTATGCCCGCCAGGCCGGCATCAGCGACTACCGCGTCGAAGAAAAGAAGCCAAGCGTGCTCACCGGCACGCCGCGGCAGGTACGCCAGGAACTCGACGAGCTGCACCGCCGCTACGGGGTGCAGGAATTCGTCATCGAAACACCCTCCGTCGGCGCCGCCGAGCGCCTCGCTTCGATCGAACTCATCGCACGCGAGCGGCTGTCTCTCGCCGCCTGATCATTCCGGGAAGGATCTGTCATGACCAAGAAGAACGTCACTTTCGGCATCATGCTGCAGGGGCCGGGCGGACACATGAACGCCTGGAAGCACCCAAGCGGACCCGCCGACGCCAGCGTCAATTTCGGCTTCTTCGTGGACACGGCGCGCAAGGCGGAAGCCGCCGGCATCGCCTTCGCCTTCGTTGCCGACGGCCTGTACATCAACGAACAGTCGATCCCGCATTTCCTCAACCGTTTCGAGCCCCTGACGATCCTGTCGGCGCTTGCCGCCTCGACCGCGAAGATCGGCCTCGTCGGCACGGTCTCGACTTCCTACAGCGACCCGTTCACGGTCGCTCGGCAGTTCGCCTCACTTGATCTGCTAAGCGGCGGTCGCGCCGGCTGGAACGCGGTGACCTCGCCGCTCGAAGGCTCTGGCCGTAACTACGGGCGCGAGCATCCGGAACACGAGCTGCGCTACGAAATCGCCGACGAATATCTCGATACGATCAAGGGCCTCTGGGACAGCTGGGACGACGACGCCTTCGTGCGCGATCGCGCAACCGGCGTCTATGCCGACAAGACGAAACTGCGCCGGCTCAACCACAAGGGACGGTTCTTCCGGATCGAGGGGCCGCTCAACATCGAGCGTTCGCGGCAGGGCCAACCGGTCGTTTTCCAGGCGGGGGCCTCCGATTCCGGCGTCCGGCTTGCGGGCAAACACGCCGATGCGGTGTTCACCAATGGCGGGCCGATCGGGGACGCCAAGGTCTTCTACAGGCAGGTGAAGCAGAGCGCGGTGGCGCAGGGGCGCCGTGCGGCGGAAATCGGCATCTTTCCCGGCATCGGTCCGATCGTCGGCGCCACGGCCGAGCAGGCCGAAGCAAAATATCGCGCCATCCGCGATCTCGTAACGATCGAGGAAGCGCTGCTCTATCTCGGCCGGTTCTTCGACCATCACGATTTCAGCGCCTACCCGCTCGACGCACCGTTCCCAGACATCGGTGACATCGGCAAGAACAGCTTTCGGGCCACGACCGACCGCATCAAGAAGACGGCGCGCGAAACCGGCGCAACGCTGCGCGAGATCGCGCTCGACGTCGCAACGCCGAGAACCGCCTTCATCGGAACGGCCGAACATATCGCCGACGAGATCATCCGCTGGATCGACGAGGACGCCGCCGATGGTTTCATCCTCGGCTTCCCGGTGATTGCGGAAGGCCTCGCTGATTTCACGGCCCACGTGCTGCCGATCCTCGAAGAGCGAGGGTACTTCAAGCGCGGGCTCGAAGGCGCGACGCTGCGCGATCACCTGGGGCTGCCGTATCGCGAAAGCCGGTATGCGACGCCGGCGGTGGACGTCGAGCAGGGAAGGGCCGTCGGGGCCTGATGGTCCCGGCGGACATCGGCCCATGAACCTCATCCTCACCGATACACAAAGGTCAGCCGCCGTCGAGCGTGGCCTGGGCACCTTCCTCGACGAGATCGTCGCTATCCGGCGCGACCTGCACCAGCATCCCGAACTTGCCTTTCAGGAGAAGCGCACCAGCGGTCTCATTGGCGACCTGCTGACCGGCTGGGGTTACGAGGTTAACAACGGCATCGCCGGGACCGGGATTGTCGCCACCCTCCGGCGCGGACAGGGCGAAAGGGCGATCGGCCTTCGCGCCGACATGGACGCCCTGCCGATCGAGGAAGCGACCGGACTTGCCTATGCCAGCCGCCACAAGGGTGTGATGCACGCCTGCGGCCATGACGGACACACGGCGATTCTGCTCGCCGCCGCGCGTTTTCTCGCCGAGGAGGGACGGTTCGACGGCACGCTGCGGCTGATCTTCCAGCCGGCCGAAGAGATCGGCGCCGGTGCGCGAAAAATGCTGTCGGAGGGTTTGTTCGAACGCTTCCCGGTCGATGCGATCTTTGGCCTGCACAACTGGCCGGGTGCGCCCGCCGGCCGTTTCGGCTTCGTCGAAGGCCCGGCCATGGCGTCCGTCGACCAGGCCAATATCACGGTCGTCGGCAAGGGCGGCCATGGCGCCGAGCCGCACCTGACGGTCGACCCGGTTCTGGCGACGGCATCGCTGATCACGGCGCTTCAGAGCCTCGTTTCGCGCAATGTCGATCCGCAGCATATGGCCGTCGTCACCGTCGGCTCCATTCACGGCGGCCAGGCGTCGAACGTCATTCCCGAGAGCGTGTCACTGAAGCTGACCCTGCGCGCGTTTAATGGCGACGTTCGCCGCCTGCTCGGCGAGCGTGTCCAGGCGCTGGCGCGGGCGCAGGCCGAGAGTTTCGGAGCGAGGGCTGACGTCGACTACCGGCTTGGCTTCCCGGCGTTGGTCAACCACGCCGCCGAAACGGATTTTGCCCGCACCGTGGCGCTTGGGGCCTTTGGGCCCGACGCAATCGTTGCCGACTTCAAGCCGCGTACGGCCAGCGAGGACTTCGCGTTCTTTCTCGAGGAGAAGGCCGGCAACTACGCCTTCGTCGGCAACGGCGACAGCGCGGCGCTCCACAGCGCTCAATACGACTTCAACGACGCGATCATCGCACCGGCTGCCCGCTACTGGGTCCGGCTGGTGGAAACTTTCCTCGCATGACGACCAAGGGATGGCGAAAGACATGAGTGACACGTTTCTCTACACCACGCCCCTCGATCCCCGCGCCAAGCCGCTGATCGACGAGCTGATCGTCGAATATGACAGCCGCTACGGCAATTATTTCAGCGAGGAAGGGGCGGCTGCCGAAATGAACCGCTACCCGGCGGAAGCCTTCGCCCCGCCGCATGGCGGCAACTTCGTGCTTCTGATCCGCAACGGCGAAACCATCGGCGGTGGTGCTTTCAAGCACTATGACGACCAGACCGCCGAGTTCAAGCGCATCTGGACCCGCTCCGACCTCAGGCGCCAGGGTCTGGCGCGCAAGGTGCTCTTCGAACTCGAGGCGCAGGCGGCGCGGCAGGGCTATTCGCGTGTCTATCTGACCACCGGCTTTCGCCAGCCGGAGGCGGTCGGGCTCTATCTCGCCAACGGCTACACCGCGCTCTTCGATGTCGAGACCGACCCGGAGGTCTACAAGACGCTGCCCTTCGAAAAGAACATTTCCCATCTCGTCGCGACGCTGGCGTTTCTGGCCGAAGTGCCGCCGCCCCAGGCCGCAAGCCACGCCTGACCCCGACCGATCGCGCCGCCTGCTCGGCCGGCCGCCAACCGATTTCTGAGAGAGGATCCACCATGGCAGTTCTGAGCGATCTTGCCGGCGCGCCCGGTGTCAGCCGGACGAGCGAGCCGAACCCGGGCTATGCCCACTACCGCATCGTGCCGGCGCGCCATCCCGGCCGCGCGCTCGGCACGCTGTTTGCAGCCCTCGCCATCTCGGGCGTGCTCTATTCGGTGCTGACCAATCCGCGCTGGGGCTGGCCGGTTTTTGCCGAGTGGTTCTTCGCCGAGCCGGTGCTGGCGGGCCTTGGCCGCACCCTGCTTCTGACGGCGCTGGCGACAGTCTCCGGTTCGCTGCTCGGGACGGCCCTTGCGCTTGCCCGCGTGTCGCGCTCGCCGCTGCTTGCCGGCCTGTCCTTCGGTTACATCTGGTTGCTGCGCTCGATCCCGCTGATCGTGCTTTTACTGGTGCTCAACAATCTCGGCTACCTCTACGAGAGCATCCAGATCGGTGTGCCGTTCACCGACACGGTCTGGCTGAACTACCCGACGACCCAGCTTTTGACACCGTTTGCCGCCGCGTTCCTCGGCCTCACCCTCAACCAGTCGGCCTTCTTCGCCGAGATCGTGCGCGGCGGCATCCTGGCCGTCGACCAGGGCCAGCACGAGGCAGCGGCCGCCCTCGGCCTGCCGCGCCGCCGCCAGGCCGTTCGCATCGTGCTGCCGCAGGCCATGCGCTCGATCCTGCCCACCGGCTTCAACGAGATCATCGGTCTCGCCAAGGGCACGTCCATGGTCTACGTGCTGGCGCTGCCCGAGCTCTTCTACACGGTTCAGGTCATCTATCGCCGCAATCTCGAGGTCATCCCGCTCCTGATGGTGGCGACCGTCTGGTACCTGGTGATCATGACCGGGCTCTCGATCGCCCAGCATTACATCGAGCGCTACTATTCGCGCGGCGCGGTGCGCAATCCGGTGCCGCTGCCGTTCCAGGCGTTGATCACACGCTTTCGCCGGCCGCTGCCGGAGGTGGTGCGCCCGGCTGCCGCAACCACAAAGGTTGGTTTCCGCGACGCCCAGGCGCTTCGCGCCGGCGGCGCGGTGCATGTGCACGGCATCTCGAAGAGCTTCGGTTCGCTGAAGGTCCTCGATCGGGTCGAACTGAACCTGCCGGCCGGCAGCGTCACGGCGATCCTCGGACCGTCCGGTTCGGGCAAATCCACGTTGCTCAGAGCCATCAACCATCTGGAACGCGTCGACGACGGTTTTATCGCGATCGACGGCGAACTCGTCGGCTACAGCCAGAAGGGCGACACGCTCTATGAACTGAAGGAAAAGGACATCCTGAAACGGCGCGCCGATATCGGCATGGTGTTCCAGAACTTCAACCTCTTCCCGCATCTGACCGTGCTCGAAAACCTGATCGAAGCGCCCATCCACGCCCGCGGCATTAGCCGGGAGGCGGCCGTGCACCTCGCCCAGGAACTGCTCGCCCGCATCGGCCTCAGCGACAAGATCGACGCCTATCCGCGTCAGCTCTCGGGCGGCCAGCAGCAGCGTGTCGCGATTGCCCGTGCGCTGGCGCTGCGTCCGAAGGTGCTGCTTTTCGACGAGCCGACCTCGGCGCTCGATCCGGAACTCGTCGGCGAAGTGCTCGACGTGATCAAGGAACTGGCGCGCACCGGCACGACACTTGTCATCGTCACCCACGAGACCGGCTTTGCCCGCGAGGTCGCCGACACCGTCGTCTTCATGGAGGCGGGCCGCGTGCTGGAGGCCGGGCCGCCGGCCCAGATCTTTGCCGATGCCAAACATGCGCGCACCCGCGAATTCCTCGCGCGCGTTCTCTGACAACGACTGCCGTGCATGTCCCGACGGCGAAGCTTCGTCATCATCCGCAACCAATGATTGAAAAGGAGAGAATTATGCCGACATTCAACACTGCAAAGTTGCTTCTGGCCGGCGCCGTTACGGCGCTGACCCTCGGACTTGGCCCCGTCCATGCCGAGGAGAAGTTCGACCTCAGCCCCGACACATCGAACCGCGTACGCACGGAAAAGAACGACGCGGCGATCAAGGCGATCGCCGCCGACTTCAAATTCGTCAATCCGGGCAAGTTCACCGTCGCGATCAATCCGTGGGACCCGCCGATCGCCACCTACGCCTCGGATTCGAAGACCGTCGTCGGCGCCGATCCGGATATCGCTTCGTTGCTCGCCGACAGCTTCGGCCTTGAGCTTGAACTGGTTCCCGTCGCCTGGGCCGATTGGCCGCTCGGCGTCGCCTCCGGCAAGTACGATGCCGTGATCAGCAACGTCACGGTGACCGAGGAGCGCAAGGAGAAGTTCGATTTCTCCACCTACCGCAAGGACGTACTTGGCTTCTTCGTCAAGTCCGACAGCAAGATCGAAGCGATCAAGGAGCCAAAGGACGTTGCCGGGCTGAAGGTGATCACCGGCGCCGGCACCAACCAGGAGAAGATCATTCTCGAATGGGACCGGCAGAACGTCGCCGCCGGGCTGAAGCCGATCGAGGTGCAGTATTACGACGACCGCGCCGCGGGCGATCTGGCGCTGCAGTCGGGCCGCGCCGATGTCGAGTTCAATCCCAATGCGACACGCGCCTATGCCGCATCGATCAAGAACAACACCAAGGTCGTCGGCATCGCCAGCGGCGGCTGGCCGCTGACGGCCGAGATCGCGGTCACCACCCGCAAGGGCGGCGGTCTTGCCGATGCCGTCACCGTCGCGCTCAACGACCTCATCAAGAGCGGCAAATATGCCGAGGTGCTGAAGCGTTGGAGCCTTGGCGCGGAAGCGGTCGATGCTGCTCAGACCAACCCGCCCGGCCTGCCGAAGAGCGGTTCCTGATCTTGTCCCCGCGGATCGGCGGTACCACCGCCGATCCGGATTTTACATTTCAATCGGAGACCTCCCGCATGTTCGGCAAGTCCGCCTTTCGCCCCCTTCTCGCCGCCACTGCGGCAGCCCTTCTGCTGGTCGGCTCGGCCGTTGCCGATACCGGCTTTGATCTCAGCCCCGAACAGCCGGGCCGCATCCACGCTGTTCGCAACGAGGCGGCTGTCGCTGCAATCCCCGCCGATTTCAAGTTCGTGACGCCGGGCAAGTTCACCGTCGGGGTCAGCCCGGGCGGTCCGCCGCTTGCGACCTACGCCACCGACGCGCGCACCGTCATCGGAGCCGATCCGGAATATGCCGGAGCGATCGCCAACAGCTTGGGGTTGGAGCTCGAACTCGTGCCCACAGCCTGGATCGACTGGCCGCTGGGGCTGACATCCGGCAAGTACGACGCGGTCATCTCCAATGTCGGCGTCACCGAGCAGCGCAAGGAAAAGTTCGATTTTTCGACCTATCGCCAGGGCCTGCATGGTTTCTTCGTCAAGGCCGACAGCGGCATCACGGCGATCAAGGAGCCGAAGGATGCGGCGGGCCTCAGGATCATCGTCGGCGCCGGCACCAATCAGGAGCGCATCCTGCTCAAATGGAGCGATGAGAATGTCGCGGCCGGGCTGAAGCCCCTGGAGCTGCAATATTACGACGACGAGGCGACGAGCCTGGTGGCGCTCGCCTCCGGTCGCGCCGACGTCATCGTCCAGCCGCATGCGCAGCTCGTCTTCATCGCGGCGCGCGACCAGAACATCAAGCGTGTCGGCACCTTGAGCGCCGGCTGGCCGGAGCGCTCCGACGTGGCGATCACTACCCGCAAGGGCAGCGGTCTTGCCAATGCGTTGACGATCGCCACCAATGGCCTGATCGAAAACGGCACCTACGGAAAGGTGTTGGAACGCTGGCGTCTGCAGGAAGAGGCATTGCCGAAGTCGGAGACCAATCCGCCCGGCCTGCCGAAGTTCTGAGGCGCCAGGGATGACCAACATATCCATCAGCCAGATCGGATTCCTCAGCCCCGGGAACTATGCGCCCGACAATCCGCTGGATGGGCTCGAGAAAACCCTGTCGCTGCTGCAGTATGGCGAGGCGCTCGGCTTTGCCAGCGCCTGGGTTCGCCAACGGCACCTGGAGCCCGGCATCTCGTCGGCCGCCGCCTTCCTGGCGGCCGCCACCCAGAGAACGAGCGACATCGAACTCGGCACTGCCGTCATTCCGATCGGGTACGAGAATCCCTATCGACTGGCCGAGGATCTTTCGACCGTCGACATTTTGTCGCGCGGCCGGCTGAATGTGGGCCTCAGCGCCGGAAAGCCGCCGCATCTCGATCTCATCGGTCCGCTTGCCTTCGATGGCGACTGGTCGGGCTATGATTTCTCGCATCAGCGGGTGCTTCGCTTTCAGGAGAACCTGCGCAGCAACCTGTTGGGCGACGAGGACACGGTCATCAAGACGCCGTTCGGTGCCAAACGCCCGCGGCTGCAGCCGCATGCCAAGGGTCTCGCCGACCGGCTCTGGTATGGCGGCGGTTCGCTGCGCTCGGCCGCCTGGGCCGGAAGCCACGGCTTCAACCTCCTGATCGGCAACGTGACGACAGGCGAGGAAACGGACGCATTCTTCGTGGCGCAGGCGCGCCAGCTTGAACTCTACCGCTCCTCGGGTGGTGAGGGCAGGCGCGTGGCGCTTGGTCGGGTGATCGTGCCGATCGATGGTGCCGATACAATCACCCGCAGACGCTATCGCGACTATGCGGCCGGCCGGCACGAGCGGACGCTGACGCCGCAAGGCGAGCGCCGGACGCTCTACGCCGGCGATCTGGTCGGCAGCGCCGAGGAAATCCTGGAGCGGCTCTATGCCGATCCGATCCTGCCCGGCGTCAGCGAGCTGCGGCTGGAACTTCCCTATGAATTCGCCGAGGACGAGTATCGGCAGATCCTCGAGGATTTCGTGCGGCTGATTGCGCCGGAACTCGGGTGGAACCGCGTGGAGACCTCGAGGCCAGCGTCGAGCGACGCCGCGCCGCTCCGTCGTCCGGCCCGCGGGGGCTGATTTGGGATCCGGCCGGAGGTCGATACCGCGGATCAGGCGTGCTTCCGCGCACCCAGATGATGTCCCAGGAACGCGAGCACCGCGTCGCGCATCGACGCGGTCTCGACGTGCCCGACGCCGGGTTCAGTCAAAAGCGAAAGAGCTTCCTCGGCTCCGGCGGCGCGATAGGCCGCATGGGTCTCCGCATAGGCGAGCTCCAGTGCCCGGGGCGGTGTCAGCGGATCGTCAAGCCCGACGCAGATCAGCTGCGGTCGTGGCGCGACGAGGCCGGCGATCGCGCCGGTCGAGGTCTCCGACAGCAGGCCGGGGATCGTAAGGTAGTGCCCGTGGCGATCGTGGGCGCCGGTTTCGACCAGTGACGCGAAATCGGCATAGCAGCAGAGATGGGCGATTGCAGCGATCCGTTCGTCGAGTGCCGCCAGGAAGTAGGAGAGCGTCGCACCCATCGAAATCCCGGTCATACCGATCCTGCCGGCATCGACATCGGCACGCGATGAAAGCCAGTCGAGCGCCGCCCGCTGCTCTGCGAGCATCTGGCCGAACAGGGTGCGGCCGTACCAGAGGGCTGCCTTGGCCGCCGCACTTTCGGTGACGATCGAGCGCTCGCCGAAGGTCGGCATGTCGATGCAAAGGGTGACGAAGCCGTGTTCGGCGAGGAGAGGTCCGGGCGGGCCGAGCAACGCCGGGCGGCCTTCAAGCAGTTCGCTGGCGCCGATCTCGTAGCGTCCGCCATGGGCATGGGCATAGAGAATTGCAGGACGGCGATCACCGGTACCGGATGGGCGCGTCAGCAAGCCCCTGATCTCGGCGCCGTTGCGAAGGCTGCGAAAGCGCAGCCGTTCGACACTGTGTGAACCCCGATCCTCCGTCTCACACGCTTCCAGCACGAGCTCGGTCTCGGCAAGGCCGAGAAGCGTGTTGAGGCGCTCGGGAGAGATGGACATCGCGGCAGTCTATCGAACCAGCCAGCCGCCGTCGACCGGCAGCACCGTGCCGGTGACATAGCTGGAGGCGGGGGCGGCAAAGAACAGCACCGCGGTGGCGAGATCATCCGGTGTGCCCCAGCGCCCCATCGGAATGCGGGCGGAGATCTGGGCGTTGCGATCGGGGTCGTTGCGCAGCGCCTCGGTGTTGTCGGTCGCCATATAGCCCGGCGCGATAGCATTGACGGTAATCCCGCGCGGCGCCAGTTCGTTGGCCATCGCCTTGGTCAGCCCGGCAATGCCGTGCTTGGAGGCGGCATAGGCCGGAACGCGGATGCCGCCCTGGAAGGTCAGCATCGAGGCGACGTTGACGATGCGGCCCGCGCGTCCGGTCGCAACCATGTGTCTGGCCGCTGCCTGCGACAGCAGAAAGGCCGCCTTGAGGTTGACGTCGAGCACGCTGTCCCAGTCTTCTTCGGCGTAGTCGAGCAGGTCCGCGCGGCGGATGATGCCGGCATTGTTGACAAGGATATCGACGCCGCCGAAAGCCCTCGCGACGTCGGCGATCGTCGCGGCGGCATCGAAGGGCTTCGAGAGATCGACGACGAGTTCGCGAAAGCGCACGCCGGCGTCCCGCATCAGGGCTGCCGTCTCGGGCATCGGCGACGAGCCGATGGCCGCAATATCCGCGCCGGCCCCGGCGAGCGCCAACGCCATGCCCTGGCCGAGCCCGGTGCGGGCTCCGGTGACGAGCGCGGTCTTGCCGGAGAGATCAAACAGCGTGTTCAAGGCGAAGCCCCTTGTCGTTGAAGAGGTGGATGGGCGCGGCCGTAAGCGATAGCCGGATGTCGTCGCCCTGCACGAGGTTATGCTGGCCGGGAGCAACGACCAGCAGCTTCTGGCCGGCGACGTCGGCATGCAGAACGGTTTCCGAGCCGAGCGCTTCGACGAGACGGATCTTCGCCGGAATGCTGTTTTCGCCGGCATCGAGCGTGATGTGATGTGGCCGCACGCCCAGCGTTACGGGCGCACCGGTTGCCACAGCACCACCCGCCATTGGAACCTCCAGGCGGTGTCCACCCTTGAGCGTCGCGACTGCCCTGTCGAAGCCTGCCGCTTCCAGCGTGCCTTCAAGGAAGTTCATGTGCGGCGAGCCTATGAAGCCGGCGACGAAGCGGTTGGCGGGCCTGTTGTAGAGTTCGAGCGGCGTGCCGATCTGCTCGATGCGTCCGGCGCGAAGCACGACGATGCGGTCGGCGAGCGTCATCGCCTCCACCTGGTCGTGCGTCACATAGATCATCGTCGCCGAAAGGCGGGCATGCAGCGCCGCAAGTTCGGCGCGGGTCGAGCCGCGCAGTTCGGCGTCGAGGTTCGACAGCGGCTCGTCGAGCAGGAAGGCGACCGGACGACGGACGATCGCCCGGCCGATCGCAACGCGCTGGCGCTGACCGCCCGAGAGCTGTCCGGGGCGGCGCTCGAGATAGGGCTCGATCTCCAGCATGCGTGCGGCCTCGGCGATGCGCGCGGCGATTTCCGCCTTCGCCATGCGGGTGTTCTCAAGCCCGAAGGCGAGGTTCTGGCGCACGCTCATATGCGGATAGAGCGCATAGGACTGGAACACCATGGCAAGGCCGCGGTCGGCAGCCGGCACGTCGTTGACCACCTTGCCGTCGATCGCGAGCTCTCCGCCGGACGGCTTTTCGAGCCCGGCGATCATGCGCAACAGCGTGGACTTGCCACAGCCGGACGGCCCGACGAAGACGAGGAATTCGCCGTCCTTGATCTCCAGGTTGATGTCATGAAGCACGTCGACGGCGCCGAACGACTTGGTCACATTGGTAAGCTTGATGTGGCCCATGTGTGCCCCCTTATTTCAGTCCGGTGCCGGCAATGCCGGTGGTGATGAAGCGTTGCAGGAAGATGAAGACGAGCACGACCGGGATCATCGTCACGACGGTCATGGCGAGGATGAAATGCCACTGCACGTTCAGCTCGCCGGAATAGATGCTCAGGCCCACCTGCAGGGTGTAGAGTTCCTTGCGCGACAGCACGATCAGCGGCCAGAGGAAGTCGTTCCAGCGCCAGACGACCGAGAAGATCGCAAGCACCGCAAGGGCGGGCGCCGTCAGCGGCAGGATGATGCGCCAGTAGATCTGCCATTCGGACGCTTTGTCCATGCGCGCCGCGTCGATCAGCTCGTCGGGGATGGTCAGCATGTACTGGCGCAGGATGAAGACACCGGTCGGCGTGGCGACCGTCGGCAGGATCACGCCCCAGAGATTGTTGAAGAGCCCGAGCGCCGAAACGATCGAATAGAGCGGCACCATGATCACCGAGAGCGGCACCATCAGCGTCGCGAGGATCAGGAGCATCGCGAAGGTGCGGCCGCGGAACTCGTATTTGCTGAGCGCGAAGGCGGCCATCGAGTTGACGATCAGCGTGATCAGCGTCGCCGTCACCGTGACGAAGACGGAGTTCCAGAGATAGCGGACGAAATCGAAATGGGTGAAGGGCTCGCTGTAGTTCGAGGTGGCAAACGACATGGTGCGCACCGGCGTGCGGTCGGCGATCTTGACCTTGATGATCTCTGTCGGCTTTTCGGGCGCCACCATCTGGGCGACGATGCCGATGCGGCGGACCTCGGCGAGCACCGTCTTGCTGCCATCCGGCATGGTCACCTCGTAAAGATCGAGCGGCTTGTCGTAGCCTTCGACCGATGCCTTCTGCGTGACATAGGGCATGATCGAAGGCGGGAATTCGGCAAGGGCCGCCGGCGACTTGAAGGAGGAGCCGACGAGCCAGACGACCGGGCCGAACATGATGAAGAGACCGCCGATCAGCCAGACCCAGGTGAAGACGTCGGTCCAGTGCCAGCCGTTGCGGCCGCGGCGGCGGAAGATGAATTCGGCGACGCGGCTCATTTGCGACCTCCCTTGTTCTCGCCTTTGCGCCCAAGGCCGAGCTGTACCAGTGTCAGGACGACGAGAACGGCGCCCATCAGGATCGAGGCGGCGGCGGCAAGGCCCGGATTGCGCAATTGCGTCGCAAAGCCGGTCTCGTAGATGTACTGCGTGATGTAGAGCGTGCTGGTGCCCGGCCCGCCCCCGGTCAGCACGTAAACCTCGTCGAAGATCTGCACGGCGCGGATCAGCACGAGCACGATCACGACGAGCAGGTTGGGCATCAGCAGCGGCAGGGTGATGCGCCAGAAGGCGCGCGCCGGGCGCGTACCATCCATTTCGGCCGCCTCATAGAGATCCTTCGGGATCGCCTGCAGACCGGCAAGCAGGATCAGCGTGTAAAAACCCATATGCGCCCAGATCGACACGCCGATGGTGGCTGCAAACGACCAGTTGCGGTCGTTGAGCCAGGTGTGCGGCTCGAGCCCGAGGCTGTAGAGGCCGAAATTCAGAAGGCCCTGTCGCTGCAGGATCCACTTCCAGATCAGACCGACGACGACGGGCGACAGCAGCACCGGGAAGAAGAACACGGCCCGCCAGAAGCTGCGCGCCGCAAGCTCCCGGTTGAGGATGAGGGCCGTCACCAGCGAAAACAGGATCATCAATGTGACCTGCAGCACCACAAACCAGGCGGTGTTGCCGACGGCGGTCCAGAAAGTGTCCTCGGCGCAGGAGTTCGGGTCTGTGTAGTTCACGCAGTCGAAGAGCCGCGCATACTGGTCGCCCCCGACGAAACTCCGGTCCGGCAGGAAGAGCGCCGTTCCGCCGGACATGGAATAGGCGAAGTTGATGAAGAAGGGCAAAAGCACGAAGACGCCGAAGATCAGCATGTTCGGCATCAGGAAGAACGTCGCCATGCCGCCGATGCCGAGCCGCCGCTGCACCCAGCGCAACGGCGCATCGATGGCCCCCATCACCAGGCGAACGGGGACCATGACCGCTTCGCCAAGGCCCGAGCCTGCTCTTCCTCTGGGAACATCTGCCTTCATGCCTGGCTTCCTCACCACCTTGCGTGCTCACGTGCACGATATGCAAAGACCGCTGCCGGATCTTGATGCGCTGGTCACCGGATGGGCAATCGCTGTTTGCCACAGGAATTCCAGCGCTTCGGCCTGTTTTGGGTAAGCGGGTGCTTACTTAACTGGTCGACAACGCATGCGCGACCGCCCGCACCGGACCCGGCAGCAGGATAGCGCTGCCGGGCACCGGAATGGGAGAGACCCGGGTCAGTTGCCGCTGTCTTTCACCTTGGTGGCGATATCCGAGTCGATGCGGGTGAACGCCTCGTCCGCCGTCATTTCGCCCGCGGCCGCCTGGCTGACGCGGGTCACCAGCGCGCCATAGACGGCATCGGACCAGAGCCAGCCGGGCAGCTTGCGCGCCTCGTCGGAGAGCGTCTTGCTGGCATCGACGAAGGCGTTGAGCGCCGCCTTCGCCTGGGCGTCGTCGGTCTTGAAGTCGAGGCCCTTGGCAAGCACGCCCTTATGCGCGGGCAGGAACAGCGTGCGTTCGGAGAACTCCTTCACGATGGGCTCGCTCGCGAGATAATCCATCACCTTGGCGACGTCCTTCGGATTCTTGGTGTACTTCACCGCAACCAGTCCGGCGCCGCCGGTCATGCCGGTGCAGTTTGAGGGACCGCAGGGACTGCCGGTCGCCACCCAGTCGAAATTGGTTCCGATCTTGGTCGAGAAGTTCGGCACCTGCCAGGAGCCGGAGTAGTAGTAGACAAGCTGGCCGTTGATGAAGTCGTCGGCAGCTGCCCGGTAGGTGGAACCCGCCGCCGAAACCCAGACGTCCTTGCTCATCGTGCCGTCTGCCACCCAGCCGACGAAGGTCTTCAGGAAGGTCTTCGAACCGTCGTCGAGCGGTGCCGGCTTGCCGTCGGCGCCGATGTACTTGCCGCCATAGGCAAGGTTGGGGCCGCTCAGGCGGTGACCGGAACGGTCGAGCGCCATCGGGAAGGGAACCTGCTGGTTCTCTGCAACCTGCTTGGCCGCCTTTGCCCAGTCGTCCCAGGTTGCATCCTTGCCGGGGATGGCGACGCCCGCCTGGTCGAACAGCGTCTTGTTGGCAAAGCCGCCGGCAATCGTGATCTGGGTCATGAAGCCGGAGATCTGGTTGGAGCCGTCAGGCCGCATCCAGTCCGCCTGGCCGCCGAAATTCTCGTCCCAGTAGGCCGCATCGGCAACGAGCGGTCTGAGGTCGAGCCAATGCTGGCTCTGGGCCTTGAGGTTGGTGACGCGGGCGATATCCGGGCCGTTTCCGGCCTCCAGCTGCACCGGCAGTTGCTCCTTGACGACGCTGTAGGAGACGTTGTCGAGGATCACGTTGATCCCGGGGTTTTCCTTCATGAAACGGTCGAGCAGGTCCTTCAGCACCTCGCCCTCGACGCCGTCGGAGTACCACATGATGCGCACGTCACCGGCGAGCGCCGCCGTCGACGTCATCAGCCCGATGGCAAGCGCCGCGAGCAGTGTTCTGGTCTTCTGCATAGTCTTCCTCCTCCACGTGTCCTTGAACCGAGCGTCCTCCCGCTCGTTTCCATCTGGCGCCGGCTTCTCCCGGCCGGCGCAACTCTTCATTCCCTAGCCGGCGGCCAGCATCGTGACCTCGCCAGAGACGGTGAAATCCTTGGCGACGATTGTGCGCCCTTCCGCTTCCGTCGAACCGTCCTGGCGGAAGACGACGCGGCCATATTCGGGGTCGTTGATGACAAGCGATCCGTCACCGGTCTCTTCGACCGCAAGTGCTGCAAATCGGTCCTCCACGCCGGCGAGATCGGTGGCTTCGCAGACGCGCACGATCCAGCGTGTCCTGTGTCCGGCCTGGCGCAGTTCCGCATTCGCAGACGGGCCGTCGTTGACGGCGATCAGGTCACCTGCACCGATCAGAACCACGGCGCCGCGGCCGCTGCGGGCGAGCGCCAGTTTGCCATTGACCCTGCTCTCATCGAATTCTGCGATGGGAAACCAGGCATGGGTGAAATCCGGTTGCTCGTTGACGGTCGAAAAGTCGAGTACGGCCAGCCCCCTGTACTGGTGGGCACGAGGGAGGGTGCCGCAACCACCCCAATAGGATGGCCGGCCGTACCCGAACTGAATGGTTTCGCCCGGATGGTTGATCCAGATCGCCGCTTCGGGGCGCTGACCAAGGCGCAGGTGCAGCACAGTCTCCTGGTAGCCCCATTCGTTCCAGCGATAATGCGCCGCCGAGCCCATGGCGAAATGCCGGCCCTTGTAGTGATAGAGTGCAGCGAAGCGGTTTTCGCCCTGGGCGAAGCGCCACTCCTGATGGGCCGCCTCGTCCTCATGGCAGGCAACGGCGGCAAGCGTCTCCGGCACAACGAGGCCGTGGTCGCGCAGGCAGACGGCAAGCTGCGGCAGTGCATGCACCCGGCGGCCGTACCAGCCCTTGCCCCAGAGCAGGCGGGCGACGCCCGAAAGTTCGAGCGAGCGGCCGGCGCAGAGCGTGTGCTCATAGGAGCGCCCCTGGGCTGCCGTCACCATGCCGTGGTGGGCCGAGCGGGCGATGATCTCGCAGAGGCGGACGATGCCGTTCTTGGCGCGTTCGGCGATATCGGCGTCCGGCGAAAGTGCGGCCAGTGCCGTGAGCCCCTTGAGGTCGATCGGGAAATAGGGCGCGGAGTTGAACTCGGCCATCTCCCAGGCTTCGAAGTGGTCGAGCCAGGCACGCACGCGGGCAGCACCGACGGCGCTTTGCTCGCTTCCCTTGCGAGCAGAGCGGCGGAACGTCGCCTCCGGGAACAGGTGGCCGGCGAGATAGGCTGATGTGTGGAACAGCAGCGCGTGGTTTTCGGAGAAATACCACTGCACGTCGTTACCGGGCTCGTCCATCCAGTAGCGGAAACCGAGGATCGCCTGGTCGATGCGGTCGCGGGTCTTCTCGCCGATATCCTGGCCGAAGCTTACGCGCGACCAGATCAACGGTACCAGCGAGAAGTCGGCGCAGTCATGGCAGTCCTCGATCGAGGGCAGGATCTCCTTGATCATCGCATCGGTGTCGGGCCCGCCGCGCCCGCTGGCAAGCCGTGCAAAGGCGCGAACCGTGTCGCGTTCGGAAAAGCCGGAGATTTCGTCGAGGGTTTCGATGATGCGGGCGCCAAGCGTTTCCGCTGGTTTGCCCTGGCGGCCGGAATGGCAGATCTCGACGCCGAGCGAGCGCGAGGCGACGAAGCCGCCGGCATCAAGCGTGATGCGGAAGTGGCGGAAGTCGGCCGGCGTTTCCTCGGATGCGCCGACCCGCAGGTGGCGGTCGCCGGCCTTCAGCACGAAGTCGTGGTCGAAGCGCTCGGTCGACATGAAGTCGCCTTCGACCGCAACATTGACCTTGACGTCGAGCGGAAGTGCCGCGGCGAAATTGAGAGTGATGTCGCCCTCGAAATAGGCGGTGCGGTCGAAATGCATGCCGTCGAGCGCGGTCTCGATCTCGGCCGCGGCGTCGCTGGCGCAAGGGACCGGCAGCGCTACACAGGCAGAAGGACCGGAAAGGTAGTCGAGCTGGAAGAAGTAGCGTGCGTCGCGCTCGGCAAGATCGTCGAAGAAGATCGTGACTTCGTTGAGACCGGCGTTGAGCGGCAGCTCGAATTCGGCCTTGGCCTCGAGGTTGCGGCTATAGGGTGCCATCCAGCCGATTTCGGCGCCGTTCAAAAAGACAACCGCGCCGCCGCAGGTGCCGAGGCGGATCTTGGCGGTTCCTGCAGCGTCGGCTTCGATCGAGGTGCGCGCCCACGTCGCAAGCCGCGTCGGCCGGAACCAGAAACCCGAGAGATCGAGCCGCGGCGAGCCGAAGGGCAGCCACCAGCGGGTGGCCTCGAATGTGCCGCGCACGTCGGGCCGCTTGCCGCGATACTGCTCGGCAAAGATCGTACGGCAGGGATACTCGTGCGGAATGAAGTTCTTGTGCTTGGTCAGGAAGAAGAAGGGGTCCATCTCGCCCTTCATCGGCTGGTCCGGCGCGTCGAAACGCTCTTCGGCAATCGCGCCGAGCTGCCAGTAACCGACGGCCTGCCCCGGAACGAGGCTCTTCTTCAGATGGAAAATCGTATCGCTCATTTCAGCTCAGCCAAGGCTACGGGGGTGACGTCGTTGTATTCCTGGTTCTCGCCGGTCATGCCCCAGACGAAGGCATAGGGTCCGGTGCCGGCGCCCATGTGGATCGACCAGGCGGGCGAAAGCACGGCGTCGCAATCGGCGACGATCAGGTGCCGGGTCTCCTCCGGTTCGCCCATCACGTGGACGATCCGGTCCTCGGGCGCCATGTCGAAGTAGCAATAGGCTTCCATCCGGCGCTCGTGCACGTGCGGCGGCATGGTGTTCCAGGCGCTGCCTTCGGCCAGATCGGTAATGCCCATCAAGAGCAAGCAGGAGGGCATGACCTCCGGGTGGATGTACATCACGAGGCGGCGCTTGTTCGAGCGTTTGACATCGCCGAGGTCGAGCGCCTTTGCCTCCGCCCGTTTGATCAGCCGGTGCGGCAGGTCGGCGCCGGCCGGAACCGAGTTCATGTAGAAGCGCGCCGGGCGATCGGCGCTCTCGCTCGATACGACGATCTCCTTGGCGCCACGCCCGACATAGAGCACGTCGCGATTTTCGACTGTGAAATGCTTGCCATCGACTGTGATCGTGCCGGTGCCGCCAAGATTGGCGATGCCCATTTCGCGCGCCGAAAGCAGGTAAGGCGTGCCGATGTCTGCGCCCGAGCCGAACGAGACGCTCTTCGTCTTCGGCATGGCGCCGCCGAGGATCAGGCGGTCGACATGGGTGTAGGTGAAGCTGACTGCGTCCTCGGCGAAGAGATCGCCGATCAGGAACTCGCGGCGAAGCCGCGCCGTGTCGTACGTTTTGATATCCTCGGGATTGGCCCCGTAGAGAACCTTCATCGTCATGCTGCCAGTCCTTCCGCGCCGACATGCTGCAGGGCTTCGGAGAGGCACAGGATTGCCAGTGCCTGGCCATAGCCGGTCGGTTGAATGGGGATGTCCTTGTAGAATTGCAGGTCGTGGCCCATGCGCGTGCCGTAGGAGACGTTGAGCACGGTGCCGGTCTCGTCGATGTTGCGCATCACCGCGTCGAGCGCGCTGAGGCCGGCGGTGCGCCAGGCCGGCGTGCCGTAGCCGAGGCGATAACCCTTGAGCAGGCCATAGCCGATGCCGGCGGTCGCCGAGATCTCTTCATAGGAGCTCGCATCGTCGAGCAAGGTGCGCCAGGCGCCCGACGCGGCCTGCAGTGGCAGGAGCGCCTCGACCTGGGTGACGAGCACGCCGCGCAGGTAGTCCTTCACCGGTGCGGCGAGTTCCGCGAGATCGAAGAGATCAAGCATGCCGGCGGTGATCCAGGCATTGCCGCGGGCCCAGCGGGCGCGGGCGAAATTGTGGCGGCCGTCGAAGGTCCAGCCGTGGAACCAGAGGCCCGACTGCGTGTCGGCAAGATAGCGGGCGTGGACGAGAAACTGCCTGGAGGCCTCGTCGACCAGTTCGCGCCGGCCGCTCGCCTCACCGTAGGAGGCAAGGAAGAGGGCGACCATGTAGAGCGTGTCGTCCCAGAGTTCGTTGTCGTTGACCTTGTCGGAGACGTGGTGCTCGAAGCCGCCTTCCGGCGTGCGGCCCATGTCGCTCATCACCCGGTTCGCCCACGCGTCGAGCAGGGGCTGCCATCGCGGATCGCCGGTTTTCGCCCAGAGCACGGAGAGCCCCAGCATCGGTGCGGTCGTGTTGACGTTGAGTTCGGGCAGGCCCGCTGCGAGGCGTGCTTCGTACCAGCCTTCAATGAGCTGGCGGACGTCGTCGCGACCGGTAAACAGCCAGAGCTTGATCAGGCCGTAAAGGCCGACGCCCTGCGGCCATTCCCAGCTGTCGAAGCTGATGTAGTCGCCGGCTGAACCGTCGAGGTTCGGCTCGTCGAACCGGCCGTCGTGCTTGAGACCGGTCATGCCGCCGACAAGGCGATCGAGACCCGTGCGGATATCGTGGGCGTTGAGGCCCATGGCGCTCCTCCTCCTTGAAGCCGCTCTTCCCTCGGCTTGCTTGAGAGAGATAAAGGCATGACGTTTTTTCTTGCGCAATATGAAAATTTTTCTCAGTATTGCGGCGAGGGAGAAGCGGATGACCGTCAAACCGTTGGCCGGAAAACGCGGCAAGAAAACCAAGAAGGTCCGGCTGGAGGATATCGCCGAGGCCTGCGGTGTCTCCTTGAGCACCGCGTCGCGGGCACTTGCCGGCGAGAAGGGTGTGCGCGCCGAGATCCGCCAGAAGGTGCTGGAGGCGGCCAAGAACGCCAACTACATGATCCCTACAGCGGTCGCCGGACAGAAGGTCATCGTGGCCGCGTCGAGTGCGGCGATGATCGACTATGTGCGCAACCAGTTCACCCACTATGTGCTGGAGGGCCTGAAGGAGCGGGCGCAGGCGCTCGATCTTGAAATCGTCACCCGTCCGATCGCCGATCAGAGCGAAGAACTGGCCGTCCTTGCCGAGGCCGAACGGGACGAAGAGGTTGCCGGCCTCCTGTTTCTGACCATCGACGACGAGGGCATGATCGCCGCCACCCGCGGCTTCGACAAGCCGGTGGTGCTATTGAACAGTGACGACCCGTTCATGCGGCTGTCAAGCGTCACGCCCTGCAATCGCTCGAGCGCGCGGCTTGCGACCGACCACCTGACCGAACTTGGACACGAGCGCATCCTGTTTCTGAGGCGGCCGGGCCGCCGTACGATCGAGCGGCGTTACGAGGGCTGGCGCGACGGGCTGCTGGCGAAGGGCCTGCCTGTCGATGACGACCTGCTGGTGACCGTCGAGGACTGGTTGCCGGAACTGGCGATGCAGGCATTGATGCAGCGGATTGCCGATCGGGGCCTGGACTTCACGGCGGTGCTGGCCGCCGGCGACAGCCTTGCCGTCGGCGCCATGGTCGGCATCCAGCAGAAAGGCTTCTCGGTTCCGGGTGACGTCTCGGTCATGGGCATGGACGACCTGCCGCAGGCGGCCTTCCTCAATCCGCCGCTGACGACGATGCACATCCCGATGCGCGAGATCGGCTCGGTCGCGCTCGATCTCTTGCGCGACACTCTTTCGGGCATCCCGGCGCCGCCACGCCGCGTCGAACTTGCCTGTCACCTGGTGCAGCGCGCCTCAACGGCGGCGCCGCGCAGCGCCTGAGACTGGCTCAGGCGCAGTCTTTGCGGGGCGCCACCGCGGCTGCGTGATGCCTCAGGAAAGCCAGGCGGGCAACCGCGCCGGGACGCGACCCGTGAGCGCCGCCTCGACGCAATCGGCGAGATTGCTGAAGCGGACGGCGCGGCCGGAAAGGCCGGGGCCGTAATGGGCATACTTGCCGGAATTGGTCATCAGAGCGCGGGTCTTGGTCGGGAAGACCGGTTCGGAGATTGAACACCAGCAGAGATCGGGCAAGACCTGGATGCCGCTTGCCTGCAGCCGCTCGAGCAGGCCTTCTTCGCGCGCTGCCGCAATCGCATCGCGTCCGGCGGTGACGATAACGGCGACATCGCCGTGCCGCTTGCGGCCGTTAAAGGCATCGGCGAGCGCGCGGCACTCCTCAAGCGAGGCATGCGGGCTGCCGATCGCAACAAGCTCGACGTCGGCAGGACCGTCGTTCAGCAGTGACCAGGCTGCGGTCATGTCGGCACGGGTAATCGTCGTGTGATCGGCGTCATTGGCCGCAGCACCTTCTGCTTCCGGGGTCACGCCGTCCACATGCAGCATGGGTGCCGCCGAAGTGGTGCCGAAGGCGGCGCAGAGCGCCTTCAGGTCGTCCCGCGACGGCCTTGCCGAAGCGATACCGCGCAGCAGCGGGATGCGGTCGGGTGCCGCCTTGCCAGCGAGATAGCCGATCAGCGGCCAGAAGGCATCGTCGATCGCATCGGGCAATTCGACGTCGATGACGCGCGTCGCCTTGCGCGGCTGGTCGAGATAGACGCCCGAGAGCGGCGCGCGGCCGGTGAGCGCGATGCAGAGATCGAGGAAGTCAGGGTGTTTCGCCGTACGGGCGCCAAGCACCGTATTGGCGAAGATCACCGCGTTGGATTCCGCCCAGGCGATCGCGTCACCCGCCTTCGGCGCGCTGTCGAGCAGATAGGGCGAACAGGTGAAAGTGGGGCGGCAACCCATGCGCACATAGGCGTCGGCAAGCCGCGCGGCCGGATCGCCAAAGTTTTCCGGCACGCCCTGTGCCTGCCAATTGGCGCGGTCGACCGAGATTGCGTTCATCGTCGTCGGAACGCAAACCCTGGCGCCCATGTCCGCCATCTTCTCGGCGAAGGTGAGATTGGCGGGGCTTGCATAGATGCAGCCGTCGATATGGCCTTGCACCACGTCGATCAGCTTCTCAGCGCCCTGCTGTGCCGCCATTGCTGAAATGATGCGCATCGCCTGCTGGACCGCGACACCGTCGCGGCCCTCGAGCATGGCGCGGTCGTTGCCGGTCAGGTCGAGTGCGGTTGTCGCCGGTGGTTCGACTGCGACCGTCAGGCCATCGGCCTCGATCGCGCCGTCGCTGATCCGCGCCGATTTCGCCTGGGAGAGAGCCTTGAAGGCGTCGTACGAAAGGCGCAGCACCGGCAGGGACTTACCGAACATCTCGGCCGCGATCAGTGCGCCGAGCGTCAGAACGTCCTCGGCTTCGCAAAAGACCAGCGCTGCCGGCGCACGACCGGTCAGCGCCATATCGAGCAGCACGCCCGAACCGGTGCAGGAGCCGCGGCTCGACGGCATCATCAGGATGCCGCCGGTCAGACAGAGGCCGTGCAACGGGTGGTGCACGTCGATCACCCGGCCGGTTGCCGGATCGACTCCGCCCCAGAAACTCAACGCCTCCTCGGTGGCGATGATGGGGCCATCGGCGGAGCCGGAAAGAATGCTGCGGGCGGAGATCGCTTGGGTCATTTTACGACAAATCCATGAGCAAAGGGGTCGCGGTCATCGATGAAGATGGTGTTAAGGCCGGTCATGCGGGCCCAGCCGGCAATCGACGGAATAATGGCGTCGCGATCGGCAACCTTGGTCGCCGCCTCGACGTGGCCCTTGAACAGCGAGCCGATGATCGACTCGTGCACGAAGTCGTCGCCGACCTTCAGCTTGCCCTTGGCGGCAAGCTGCGCCATGCGCGCCGAGGTGCCGGTGCCGCAGGGCGAACGGTCGATCGCCTTTTCGCCGTAGAACACGGCGTTGCGTGCATGCGCTTCGGCCTGTGTCGGCTTGCCGGTCCACTGGATGTGGCTGAGGCCCTGGATCTCCGGATGCTCCGGGTGGACGAACTCATATTTGGCGTTGAGGGCTGCGCGTAGCTTCGGGCTCCAGCCGACGAGTTCGCCGGCCGTGTGGTCGGCCATGTCGCGAAAGTTCTTCTGCGGCTCGACGATGGCGTAGAAGTTGCCGCCATAGGCGACGTCGACGACGATCTCGCCGAGGCCCTCGACTTCGGCCGTCAGCCCTTCGGCATAGAGGAACCCCGGAACATTGGTGAGGCGCACTTCCTCGACGAAACGGCCTTCCTGGCGGTAGGTGATGTCGACCTTGCCGGCCGGGGCGTCGATCGACAGCTTGCCCGGCTCGCGCGGCGTGATCAGCCCGTTTTCGATCGCCATGGTGATGGTGCCGATGGTGCCATGGCCGCACATCGGCAGGCAGCCTGACGTTTCGATGAACAGCACCGCGACGTCGCAATCGGGCCGCGTCGGGGGATAGAGGATCGAGCCCGACATCATGTCATGGCCGCGCGGCTCGAACATCAGGCCGGTGCGGATCCAGTCGAATTCGCGCAGGAAATGCGCCCGCTTCTCCAGCATGTTGGCGCCTTCGAGCCGCGGTCCGCCGCCCGAAACGAGGCGGACCGGATTGCCGCAGGTGTGGCCGTCGATACAGGAGAAGGTGTGGTTGGCCATTGATTGAAACTCTGTCAGAAACGCTGCGGCGAGAAGGGTTGCATGTCGATGGCCGGCTGGTGGCCGGTCAAGAGGTCGGCAACGAGCCGGGCGGTGCCGGCCGATTGCGTGAGACCGAGATGGCCGTGGCCAAAGGCGTAGATCACGCGGTCCGTCGCACGGGCGCGGCCGATCGCCGGCAGGCTGTCGGGCAGCGACGGGCGGAAGCCCATCCATTGCACGCCGCCCTCGCTCTTCAGGCCCGGCAGGAAGGCCTGCGCCTTCGTCAGCATGGCTTCGGAGCGGCGGAAGTTCGGCGGCAGCTTCAGGCCGCCGAGTTCGACGGCGCCGCCGACGCGGATGCCGGTCGAAAGCCGTGTGACGACGAAACCGTGACCGCCGAAGGTGACCTGGGTGCGCAGATCGAAGGCGTTTTGGGGCAGCGTCGTGTTGTACCCGCGCTCGGTTTCGAGCGGAATGCGTTCGCCGAGCGTGCGGGCGACCTGGTGCGAGAAGGCGCCGGCCGAAAGCACGACCTGGTTGGCGCGCCGCGACGCGCCTTGCTTGGTCGTGAGCTCAACACCGCCGCCAATCGGCTTGAGGGCCGCAATGTCGGCGCGTTCGATGACGCCGCCTTTGGCGCGGAAGTGATCGGCGAGCGCCAGCGTGTAGAGCTTGGGGTCGGCGATCGAGTACCAGCCGGGGGTAAAGGTACCGTGGGTGAAGCGAGACGCCAGACCGGGCTGGATCTCGGCCATTTCGGCCGCACCCATGTGGCGGAATTCGATGCCGTGCTCGGCGCGGGCGATCCAGCCCGGAAACGATGCCTTCAGTTCGGCGTAGCTTTCATAAACCTGGAGATTGCCGTCCTTGCGCAGCATCGGCAGCGTGCCGGTGGCCGACAGGAACGGTTCCAGTTCGGCCCTGGAAAGGTCCATGATCGCCGTCTGCGCCGTCGTCGAATGGGCGACGCGGCTCGGCGAACAGGCGCGCCAGAAACGGAACATCCAGGGCGCGATCTGGGCGGCATAGGCCGGCGGAACGCTCAAGGGGCCGAGCGGGTCGAGCAGCCACTTCGGCGCCTTCTTCAGGATGCCGGGAGAAGCGAGCGGCAGGATGTCGGTGAAGGCAAACGCACCGGCATTGCCGGCCGAGGCGCCGGCCGCCGGGCCTTCGCGGTCGAGCACGGTGACATGAAGCCCCCGTGCCTGGGCGGCAATCGCCGCCGATAGGCCGACGACGCCGGCGCCGATGACGATGACGTCAGGCTGGATTGCATCGGTCATGGTCGGCTCAGTGCGTCGCGGCCAGGAACTTCTGCAGTTCCGGATCCTTCGGCGCGCCGAAGAGCGCTTCCGGTGCGGCGATTTCCGCCATCACGCCCTTGTGGAAGAAGGCGACGCGGTCGGAGACCTCGCGGGCAAACTTCATTTCGTGGGTGACGCAGATCATCGTCATGCCTTCGGACGCGAGCATGCGCAGCGTGTCGAGCACTTCGCCGACGAGCTGTGGATCGAGCGCCGAGGTCACTTCGTCAAACAGCATGTACTCCGGCGACATGGCAAGTGCGCGGGCAATCGCCATGCGCTGCTGCTGGCCGCCCGACATGCGTGTCGGATAGACGCCGAGCTTTTCGCCGAGGCCAACATGTGTGAGCTGCTTGACGGCGATCTCCTCGGCCTTTTCCTTCGAGAGGCCGAGCACCTTGCGTGGCGCCAGCGTGACGTTTTCAAGCACGGTCAGGTGCGGGAAAGCATTGAACTGCTGGAAGACGATGCCGAGCTTGCTGCGCAGCTTGTTGAGGTTCGTCGATTTCGCGTGGACCTCGGTGCCGTCGACGAGGATGCGGCCGGCATCGATCGGCTCGAGACCGTTTATGCAGGTGAGCAGCGTCGATTTGCCGGAACCGGAGCCGCCAATGATGGTCAGCACCTCGCCCTTGTTGACGGTGAGGTTAATGCCTTTGAGAACCTCCAGCGAGCTGAAGGATTTGCGAACGTTCTGGATCTCAATCATTGGACCACCGTTTTTCAAGGTAACCGCCGAGCCGGGCGATCGGGAAGCTGATGAGGAAGTAGATGGCGCCGCAGATCAGAAGGATCAGCAGCGGTTCCTGTAGGCGGGTGACCAGCACCTGCGAGGCGCGCAGCAACTCGATCAGGCCGAGCCAGAGGACGAGTGCCGAATCCTTCATGACGCCGAGCGTCAGGCCGATCCAGGAAGGCAGCGATACGCGGGTCGCAAGCGGCGCCACGATGTAGCGCATGTCCTGCCACCAGGTCATGCCGAGCGAACGGGCCGCACGGCGGGTCGTCGGCGGGACCGACGAGATGCCGCCGCGAACGATCTCGGTGCAATAGGCGGCCGTATAGAGCGACAGCACCACGCAGGAGGTCGTGAACGGCGCCCAGCCGAGCTTGGCGATCGCCTGGAAGGCGTTGGCCAGCACCAACTGGATGAGCAGCGGCACCGAACGGAAGATGTCGAGCACGAAGGTGAGCGGCGCTCCCCAATAGGGGCCGATCTGGTTGCGCACGACGCCGAAGATGATGCCGAGCACGGTGCCGGCCGTCACAGAGACGGCGGTGACCGCGAGCGTCATCAGGGCGCCCTGCAAGAGGAAGCCGAGATCAGCGAGGGTGAGGGCGGTATTGAACATCTCTCACCTCTCCTAGTAGCGGAACATGCGCGCGGCGAGCAGACGTGCTCCGAGCGTCACGGCCTTGGCGATCAGGTAATAGATCACCGCGGCAATTGCGAAGAATTCGAACGTGCGGAACGAACGGGCGTTCAGCTCCTGGGTGATGCCGGCAAGGTCGGTGTTCATGCCGACCGTGACGCCGAGCGAGGTCATCAGGATCGCCCAGACCATCTGGTTGGTGACCGGCAGGAAGGCGATGCGCAGCATCTGCGGCATCACGATGTAGCGGAAGGCCTGGACCGACGTCATGCCGAGCGATCGGCCGGCGCGCGTCTGGGTGTCGGGAATGGCCTTGAGCGCGCCGCGGAAATTCTCGGCGAGGTAACCGGCATTGTTGAAGGCGATCCCGACGAGCAGCGCCGTGTAGGGGCTCAGATGGATGCCGAAATTGCCGAGGCCGAAATGGGCCATATAGATCTGGAACAGCGCCGGCGTGTTGCGAGCGATCTCGATCCAGGCGGTGGCGAAGCCACCGAGGATGCGATTGCCGGACAGGCGGCAGGCCGTCAGCGCAAGTGCCAGTGCCAGGCCGATGACCATCGAGAGCAGAGCCACCTGCAGGGTGACAAGCGCTCCATCGAGCATCTGTGGCAGGGCTTTGAGCGCCTGGTTCCAATGGAAGGTGTAACTGAACATGTTTCGTCTCGCCTCTTCGGAAACGAATAGCGGCGCGAAGCTAGACTTCGCGCCGCCAGATGGACGGCATATTAGCGGTAAACGCCCTTAGCCGTAAGGTCGGGCAGTTCGCCGCCGACCCACTTTTCATAGAGCTCAGCATAACGGCCGGTACGGACCTGCTGGTTGATGAAAAGGTTGAGGAAGTTGATGAAGCCGTATTCTTCGCGGTTGGTGAAGAGCGCGACGTAGTCGGTGTCGAACGGGGCCTTGCCGACGACGGCGATGCCCGGGAACTTGCCGGTCTTGACGTTGGCCTGGGCAACGGTCGAGGTCGAAACCGTGGCGTCGATCTGGCCCTGGCTGAGGGCGAGGAAGACGTCGGCCTGGGTCTGGTACGGACGGAACTCGCCGGCGCCCCATTCCTTGACCTGCTTTTCGAGCGCGATCGCTTCGAAGGTGCCGGCGGTGGCGCCGACGGTCTTGCCCTTCATGTCTTCGAACGACTTGACGCCGGACTTTTCGTTGGCGGTGACGGCCATTTCGAAGGCGAAGTAGGGGATCGTCATGCCAACGGTCTTGGCACGCTCAAGCGTGTCGGAGGTCGAGGCTACGCCGACGTCGACACGGCCCGACATCAGAGCGGGGATACGCTCCGGGAACGGGGTCTCGACGATTTCGGCAGTGACGCCGAGTGCCTTGGCGAGGTCGTTGCAGTAGTCGACGTCGAAACCGACCGGGTTGTTGTTCTCGTCGCGAGAACCCATCGGCGGGAAGTCGAGCACGACTGCGCAGCGCAGCGTACCCGAGCCGATCACGTCATCCAGCTTGTCGGCATGGGCCTGGCTGGTCAGAGCAGCGGCCGCAACGAGGCCGAGCGCGAGCACCGAAGTTTTCATTATCTCTCTCCCTGAGGTGGTGTGCCGTTTGACGGCTGACGCACTATTCCGGTTTAGAGAGCGTAAATCAATAGAAAAATACAATTAGTATACAAAAAGTATAAGATGATAACGCGGAACGCGCCAAACGATCCCATTTGTTTCGCCAAATGGGGTCCTTGCGCAGCGATCTGTCTTTGCTCGTCGGGGCGGAAAGCGTGCGGGCGGAGGGCCGCCCGCACTTATCCTCGATCTGCGTTAGCCCTGGAAGTCTTCGGGCAGCAGTGCTTCCGGCATGTTCTGGTAGGAGACCGGGCGCAGGAAGCGGCGGATCGACATGGTGCCGACGCTGGTCGCGCCGAAATTGGTCGAGGCCGGATAGGGGCCGCCATGGACCATGGAATCGACCACTTCGACGCCGGTCGGGAAGCCGTTGACGAGCACGCGGCCGGCCTTGCGCTCGAGGATCGGACGCAGGCGACGGGCGGTTTCGAGATCGGCGTCATCCATGTGGATGGTCGTCGTCAGCTGGCCTTCGAAGCCGCGGGCGAGCTGTTCCATTTCGCTGGTCGAGCCGACGCGGACCACAAGGCCGAGCGGGCCGAACACCTCTTCGCCGAGCGCATGGTCGCCGAGGAACTGGTCGCCAGTCGTCTCGAACAGGTTCGGCGAGACCGAGCGGCCGGACGATTCTGTCGTCAGCAGCGGCTTGACGGCGTTGCGGCTCTCAAAGCGCGCCTGCCCGTCATGATAGGCCTTGGCGATACCGTCGGTCAGCATCGTCTGCGGTGCCACCTTACCAAGCGCCTCGACGGCGGCGGCGGTAAAGCGGTCGGCGTCAGCGCCTTCGACGACGACGGCGATGCCAGGATTGGTGCAGAACTGGCCGGCACCCATGGTGAGCGAGCCCGCCCAGCCCTGGCCGAGACCTTCTGCCCGCGCCTTCAGCGCCTCCGGCAGCAGGAACATCGGGTTGACGGAGCCGAGCTCGCCGAAGAACGGGATCGGCTCCGGACGTGCGGCGCAGAGATTGAAGAGCGCACGGCCGCCGGCGAGCGAGCCGGTGAAGCCGACCGCCTTGATCAGCGGATGCTGCACCAGCGCTTCGCCGACCTGGCGGTTGCCGCCCTGGATCAGCGAAAAGACGCCCGGATGAACGCCGGTCTTGCGGATGGCTGCCTCGACGGCCTGGGCGATGATCTCGCCCGTGCCGGGATGGGCCGAGTGACCCTTGACGACAACAGGGCAGCCGGCCGCAAGCGCCGCAGCCGTGTCGCCGCCGGCGGTGGAAAACGCGAGCGGGAAGTTTGAGGCGCCGAAGACGGCGACCGGGCCGATCGGCCGCTGGATGAGACGGATTTCCGGGCGCGGCGCCGGCTGGCGCTCGGGGAGGCTCGCATCGAAGCGGCGGTCGAGATAGTCGCCCTTTTCGATGTGGTCGGCAAAAAGCCTGAGCTGGCCGGTGGTGCGGCCGCGCTCGCCCTGCAGGCGTGCGACCGGCAGGCCGGTTTCCTGGGTGCCGATCTCGGTGATGGCATCTGCACGCACCTCGATCTCGTCGGCGATCGCGCGCAGGAAGGCGGCGCGTTCAGCCCGGGTCGAATAGCCGTAGCTCAGGAACGCATCTTCGGCAGCTTCCGCGGCGCGGTTGACCAGATCCACCGTGCCGGTGGCAAACTGATGGACCGGGCCGTGGGCGGGTGCGGATGCGAAAGTGCCCGCTCCGTCGAGCCATTCGCCGGCAACCAGGTGTTTTCCATTGGGAGTGAAGGCCATCTTGCGATCCTTTCTTGCGATCCCGGATTGCCTTTTGTGGCAGAGGAGATCATGGCTGAATTGCACTTGTCGGATCTTTGTATACTATATGTATGCAGAACATCAATCGTCTGACTGGCCCATACCGATCAGGCGTCCATAGGAAAAGGGAGAGAGATGAGCGAGACCAATACCCTGACGATCGCGGCGCTGTTTGAGCGCGTCGAGGCGATCTTCCGCAAGGCGGGCCTCAACGACGTTCAGGCAGGCGCCCTTGCGCGTGTCATCGTCGCCGGCGAGCGCGATGCCTGCAAGTCGCACGGCATCTACCGCATCGAAGGGGCGCTGCGCACGGTCAAGGCCGGCAAGGTCAAGCCGGATGCTGTGCCGGAACTCGACGCGGGCGAAGGCTCCGCCATCGTCAAGGTCAATGCCAAGGGCGGTTTCGCCAATCCGGCGTTCGAGCTTGGCCTGCCTGTGCTGGCCGAGCGCGCCCGTACGCTCGGCGTCGCCGCTCTCGTCATCAACGACTGCACGCACTTTTCCGCCCTCTGGCCTGAGGTCGAAGGGCTCACCGGCGAAGGCCTTGCCGGCCTCGTCATGTGCCCGAGCTACGCGACGGTTGCGCCGACCGGCGGCAACAAGCCGCTGCTCGGCACCAACCCCTTCGCCTTCGGCTGGCCGCGCAAGAACCAGCCGCCTTACGTCTTCGACTTTGCGACCTCGGTCGCCGCCCGTGGCGAGATCGAGCTGCACCGCCGCGCCGGCAAGCCGCTGCCCGAGGGTTGGGCGATCGATGCCGAGGGCAATCCGACGACCGAGCCGGAAGCGGCCCTTGCCGGCGCCATGCTGCCGTTCGGCGGCCACAAGGGCTCGGCGATCGGCACCATGATCGAGCTTCTGGCCGGCATCATGATCGGTGATCTGACGAGCCCGGAAGTGCTCGATTATCTCGGCACGACGACGCTGGCACCCTTCCACGGCGAACTGATCGTCGCCTTCTCGCCGGAAAAATTCGCAGCCGGCCGCCCGGGCGATCCCTTTGCCCGTGCCGAAGTGCTGTTCGAGGCAATCGTCGGCCAGGGCGCCCGACTGCCGTCGCAGCGCCGCTTCATTGCACGCGCCAAGTCGGAAACGGAAGGCGTCGTGCTCAACCAGGCCGAGACGGAGCAGCTCGACCGGCTGCTCGCGCTCGGACTGGAGGCCGTCGCGTAACATCCAATCCGGGCATTCAGCCCTTCTGATACCGCCATCCGGCGGCACGACCCGTATCAAAATGCGGAACCAGGTTGCTCCGGTTCCGCATTTTGAGATTCCGCGAAAGGCATCTGGCGACAATACCGCGAGACCTCTGCGACCTGGTCGAGAAAACCCGTCGATGCCCTCTCCGGCGCAGTGCGTCACGGCAGCAGTGATCGTGCCGTCGGTGTCAGGCGCAACACTTCGTTCTTTCGCCACGTCCGACGCTCCATTTCCGCAACGACCTCTGTCGTCCAGTTCTCGGACTGCGCGAGTGCTGCAAGGTGGTCCTCGTATGCGGCCAGACTGGGGAAAGCCGAGAACCAGACGAAGACCGTTTCCCCTTCGCGAACAGGCAGCCTCGGAAACGTGTTCGGGCTCTGCTCGGTGACCAATGCAGCCAAAACGGTCGCCGACGCTTGCACCAACTGTGGCTTGACGCGGGTCTCGAAGAACGTGGCAAACGCCTCGTCCGTGCGCGGTGCGAGATAACAGCAAGTCGCAACCACAATGCCCGCCCGCCCATCAGCCGTGCCAGGCTGGGCGCGCGTGGTGCGGGACGGCGCAAAGCCGGTATCGGGCGCTGCTGGCCTCAGCAGCAGAACGTTCTCCGAATTGATCATCGTGCCGTTCGCCTGGTCGCGGTGAGCGGCCCACACCGGCCCGGTATAAAACGCGTTCAGCGCCTCGGCGCGAGACGGCATGTCGCTGAAGCCTCTGAGCCACACGAAACTGTCGGGGTCATCAAGATCTCGGAACTGCCCGATCACCGACATTCCCTCCGCTTCCTGGGTTTCAATGAACTCGCGGTCGAACAGGTCGATCAGCGTCTCCCTGGCTTGCGGTCGGAGCCGATACCGTCGCAGTTCAACGATGGCATTGGTGCTAGCGCCTTCGGAGTGCGCCATGGATTTGCCCTCCGTGATCACAGTCATGTCCATTCCTCCATAAAACAGGACGGTTGTCCCGTTTTTAATACAGGGCAGTTGTCCTGTTTTGTCAATCTGCTATAACTCTGGAAGGACGGAAGGAAATCATGGCGCGCACGAACGATCCCGAGGGACTAAGGCAGCGGCTCGTGGATGCGGCCTATGTGGCCTTCACGACGCGTGGCTATCATTCAAGTGCCATCCATGACCTGAAGCGCGAGGCGGGCGTCACGGGTGGAGCGCTTGCCCATCACTTCCCGACCAAGAAGGCCCTTGGCCTTGCCGTCATTCAGGATCGTGTGGCGGAAGCCGTTGAAACGACCTGGATTGCCCCGGTCAGGGTTGCGACCACGACGGCCGATGGAATCCAGGCGGTGTTCGCAACGATCGTTTCCGAACTCGAGCGGAAGGGGGCCGTGTCGGGCTGTCCGTTGAACAACCTCGCGCTTGAACTGTCGCGCGAGGACGAGGCTTTCCAAGCCGCGATCGAGGCCATTTTCTTGCGCTGGAGGACAGCCATCGCCGACAAGCTGCGGGCAGACCTGCGTGCGGCCCGCATTGACGATTTCGATCCGGATGCGATGGCAACCCTGGTCGTGGCGGCCTATTCCGGTGCGATGGCGATGGCGAAGGCATCCCAATCCGTGGTGCCCCTGACGGTCTGCGCCGAGCAATTGACGTCGATCCTTCAAAATCGGACGTCGCAGTGACGCGACGCTTGAGGGCGGGCAAGTGCGCCGCTCGCATCCTCATGGTTTCCGCGCAAAAACAAACCCCCTATGTCCTTGCGGCATAGGGGGTTCAGCAGCAACGTCACCTGAGATCCCGCACTCCGACGAACCCTCTTCGGGAGGGCTCCCCGGCGTGCGGCAGACCGATGATCAGGCCTTGTACTTCTGCACGGCGCCCGGGAGCTTGCTCCACTCGGCGTACCAGCTGTTGAACAGCTTGAACTGGGCTTCGACATAGCCGCGCTGGCTGTCGGAAAGCACGTCGCTCTCGTTGAAGTGCAGCGTGTATTCCTTGTCGCCCTTCAAGACCATCATGTGCTTGAAGTAGAGAACCAGGTCCGGGCCTTCGTCGAAGGAGGAGAGAACGGCAAGCGCCTGTTCCAGTTCCAGAGCGCGCAGGCGGGCGTCGACGTCGCCTTCGGCAGCGGCGCGCGACAGGTTGCACATGTGGATGACTTCCTTCGGCAGCACGCAGCCGATGCCGGTGATCGCACCGGTCGCGCCGCAGTTGACGAAGCCGTGGAAAACGGCCGTGTCGACGCCGATCATCAGCGAGACGCCATCGTCACGGCTGGTGATGTTCTCGGCTGCGTAGCGCATGTCGGCGGCGCCGCCGAATTCCTTGAAGCCGACGAGGTTCGGATGCTCGGCGCGCAGCGCGAAGAACAGGTCGGCGCGGGTGGCAAAGCCGTAGTAGGGGCTGTTGTAGATGACGGCCGGCAGGCTAGGGGCGGCCGAAAGAATGGCCTTGAAGTGGTTCTTCTGGGCGGCGACGACCGAACCGCGCGACAGAACGCGCGGGATGACCATCAAGCCCTGGGCGCCAACCTTTTCGGCGTGTGCCGCGTGGGCGACGGCCGAAGCGGTGTTGACGGCGCCGGTGCCGACGATAACCGGAATGCCGGCCTTGACCAGGCGTTCGACGCCTTCCATGCGCTCAGCGTCGGTGAGCAGCGGCCAGTCACCCATCGAGCCGCAATAGACGACGGCCGACATGCCTTGAGCGATCAGCTCCTTGCCCTTGCGCACCAGCGCGTCGAAGTCGGGCGTGCGGTCTTCCTTGCAGGGGGTCATGAGCGCCGGGATGACGCCGGTGAAAATCTGAGCCTTCATGTGAAACTCCTCTCGGCTGTGTTCCTCGACAGGTTGCGGATGCGTTGACCGCACGTCAGCCTGCCTTTGATCTAGACAATAGCCGTTTGTATTTTATTTGTCGACAAGAAAAATACAAAGATCGCTACAGGGCGATATCGAGCTTGTTGTTGCGGGCAAAAAGCTTCTGCACCTGCTCGACGATCTGCTCGGCATGCGCCTTGCCGAGACGGTCGGCCGCTTCGACGTCGCGCGCCGCGATCGCGGCAATGATCGCCGCGTGTTCGTCGACGAAACGTTGCGGGAACTGCTCCTCGTAGGATTGGTAATAGAGCCTGAGAATGCGCCGGCCCTCGTCCAGCAGCCGGCGGAACAGGCTGGTGAAATAGGGGTTGCGACCGGCCTCGGCGATCGCCGCATGGAAGGCGGCGTTGGTGGCGATCATCGACAGCGCGTCGCGAGTCTTGACCGCCGCCGCATAGTCCTCGTGGAAGCCGCGGATGATGGCGAGGTCTTCCGGGCGGTGGCTTTGCGCTGCAAGCCGCGTCGTCACGCGGTACATCAGCACCAGCGCGTCGAAGAACGGGTTGAGATTGAGAAAGTCGATGTTGGCGACCATCGTCGAGCGGTTCGGCAGCGTATCGATCAGTCCTTCGCCGGCAAGCCGTACCAGCGCTTCGCGGATCGGCGTGCGCGACATCCTCAATCGCTCGGCAAGCTGCACTTCGTCGATCGGGCTGCCAGGGGGCAGGACGAGATCGAGGATTTCGTCGCGCAAGAGGTCATAGACCATTTTGACGCCTGAGCCGCGCTTGCGCTCGGGGATGGGGCTGTTGTCGGTATCGATATCGGTCATCACGGATTCCTTTGTCGACAAAAGAAATACTTGTCTCTGTCGTCGGGATCAACAGGTAGCTTGGGATGATTCTGCGGCAAGGCCGAATACCGGCATGCGTGTATCGCCCTTTGCGCACACTCTGCGGAGAGTCGTCGCCGAGCGCAACGCTCGCGCCGGCGAGAAGAGTGGGCTTCAGGGGGCGTGGCCTCCAAAGAGGGCGGTTGGACGACCCATGCATTTGCCACATGGGAGCGCTGAGTTTTGAGCGCTGCAACTTACCAAGGGCCTGAGTTATAAGGTGTTCATCGAAGCGAAACGAGGCGCCAAGGACTGGCTGCCAGGCTTCGAAAGCCCATTGAAAGGGGGATCACATGAACATCGCACGCTCCATCAACAACTGGCGCAAGTATCGTCAGACGGTCACCGAGCTGGGCCGCATGTCGAACCGGGAACTCCGCGACCTCGGCATCGAACGCGCCGACATCGACCGCGTCGCACGCACGGCCTTCGCCCGCTAAGGCGACCCACACAGACTGAAAATTGCCCGAGCGCCTGCATCTCCTGTGGGCGCTTTTGCTTTTTGCCGCCACCATTGCGCCATTGTCCTTCGTCAATCCGAAGCCCTTGCTTCACGAATTGACGAGTTGATCCATTGAGAAAGCGCCGCGACCCATGCGCGTTCGCCGGTCTGTTTTAGAAGGCGGAGGCCATGGCCCAATTTTCCCCAGAGATCACCGACCACTGGCGGGCGACGCTTTCGTCCGGCACGGTCGTGCAAGGCGAAAGCGGGTTCACCGTCGCGATCACCTCGGCCCTTGACGGTGACAGCGAAGCGATGGTGCTGAAGACCGCGGACCGCCAGGTCATGGCCGCAGTCTCGCCGGCGCTTGCGGAAAAGCTGGCAGTGTCCGGCCGGCCCGACCTCTGCGAGCCCGTATTCCTTCACATGTTGCAGGAAGCGGGCGTTACGCTGCACGACGCGGATTACATCTTCTATTTTGCCGAAGCGGAAAAAGCGGCATTGCTGCGGGAGCAGCCGGCAAGCTCGGTGCGTTTGCTGACGGCCGACGATGCGTCGGTCTTTGCCGAATTTCAGTCGTCGGCTTCTGAAGAAGACCTGGATGCTGCCTATGTCGAACTCGACCATTGGCTTGTGTTCGGCGCGTTCGATGGCGACCGACTGGTCTGTGCCGCAAGCATGTATCCCTGGAAAGAAGAAAGCCGCATTGCCGATATGGGTATCCTGACCTTGGCGACGCATCGCGGTAAAGGCCATGCCCGTTGCGTCGTTCGTGCCATCAGCCGTCATGCGCTCGGGCAGGGGTACGAGCCGCAGTACCGCTGCCAGCTCGACAACGACGCCTAGGCTGCACTTGCCAATGCGGCGGGCCTGAGCCTGTTTGGCGAATGGCAGCCGGTTTCGCCGCCTTCGGACGACTGAAATCGCGGTGATCGCTTGCCTGATCAGAGGGGTGCGGGACCGTGACGAAGGAGAACGAGGCGTGAATCAATGCTGACAGAATCTGGCAGGGGTCGCGCGTAGAGTGTTGTCATGATCAGAGATCGAGGGATGACCATGTCAGCGCAGAACGTATTTCAGACGGGCGGAGCAGCCAAGCCGGGCGAGCGCAATTTCTGGATCGGTGCGGTCTCTGGCGACGATATGCAGGATGCGTACGAAGGCGGCCTCTCTCGCTATGGCTTCGGCAATGTGCAGTCGATGACGCGGGTGAAAGCCGGCGACGGTTTCGTCGGTTATTCGCCGAACGCGGCATTCTGCGGCAGGCGTGCGCTTCCCTGCTTCACGGGCATCGGCACGATCAGGGAACGCCTTCCCTATTTCTTCGCCATGGGCGGCGTCGCGCCGCATCGCGGCGACGTCGACTGGGCCGACAGCATCGAGGCACCGGTGCGGCCGTGGCTCGACAGCCTGGAATTTGCCGAAGGCAACCGCAACTGGGATCAGAAGCTCCGTTTCGGCTATCTCGCCATCAGCGAGCGGGATTTCCGTGTGATTGCGCGCGCCATGCACGCGGATCTCGGCATGGTTATGCCGCGCGCATCGACGATGCGCCAACAACTGGCCGGTTGAAGCGCCTTACTCCACCTTCGCCAACGTGTCGGAGGCTTCCTCCACGGAACCGGCTGGCACACTCGCATACATGCCGGTCGTTCGAAATTCGGTCGGGCTGAGGCCGAAGGACCGGCGGAAGACCTTGGCGAAATAGTTGGGATCCTCGAAGCCCGAGAGGATCGCCACCTCCTTGACCTGCAGGCTTGCGGTCTTCGTCAGGAGCTTGACGGCACGCTTCAAGCGCTTCTGCAGCACATATTCGGCCGGGGCCATGCCTTCGCTGGCGGCAAAGACGCGTGAGAAATGCGCCCGGCTCAGACCCGAGACGCGGGCCAGCTCCTCGACGGGCAGCGGGTTCTGCAGGTTGTTCATGATGTGGTCGACGACGCGGTTCATTGTGCGGTGTTCCTGGCTGAACACCGGATGCGAACCGAAGACGTCGTCATAGAGCGCCATGGCCGCCTCGTAGGCGATCGCCGAGGCGCGGCCCGGCGTCTCGCCGCCGCGAATCAGCCTGAGGCTGCAATCGGCCAGATGCTCGATCGTCTCGGGCTGCAGCTTCAGGACCGGGCCGGTGACGGCGAGAATGGCGCGGTGGACGCGCAAGGCCTCGTCGCCATTCATCGAGATCCAGAAGAACTCCCAGCGCCCGCCGTCTTCCAGCCAATAGCGGTGATTGTGCGGCACGAGCAACAGCAGCGTCTCGCCTTCGCGCACCCGATAGCTCCGGTTTTCGTAACGCAGGTTTCCGGCGCCAGCGATGCTGTGCTGCAGCACCGTGAACGGCGTGTTGCCGCGCTTTCGCCCGTCCCAGTCATAGGTCGCATTGGTGCGCATTTCATAGCCGGTGCTGGTCGGCATGGTGTGCAGGCTCTGGCGTCCCCTCGGCAAGGAAACCGTCCGCATAATCGGGCCGTTGTCGATCAAATCTTGCAGCATAAAATTACCCATGAAAGCACAATACCGCTCTGGCGGGGTCGGTGATTATACACATAATGACCGCCAACACTGCAACAGGCAGCGCTTCCGGCCCATAAGAAATGAGGGGATGCATCGAAGTTGCGTGCCGAGACGGCGAAAAACCGTGAATTGATTTTACCCTTTGTCAGAGACGCATGCAGTTCATGAGGAGTGAAAGGGCATGGCAACATTCAAGATCGCCATCATCGGCGCCGGCAGCATCGGCTTCACCAAGAAGCTCTTCACCGACATTCTCGCCGTGCCGGAACTGCGCGATATCGAGGTGGCGCTGACTGATCTTAGCGCCCGCAATCTCGACATGATCAAGGCGATCCTCGACCGGATCGTCGAGGTCAACCACCTGCCGACCAAGGTGACGGCGACGACCGACCGGCTGCAAGCGCTCGATGGCGCGCGCTACATCATCAGCTGCGTGCGTGTCGGTGGGCTGGAAGCCTATGCGGACGATATCCGCATCCCCTTGAAGTACGGCGTCGACCAGTGCGTTGGCGATACGATCTGCGCCGGCGGAATTCTCTACGGCCAACGCAACATCCCTGTCATTCTCGACTTCTGCAAGGATATCCGCGCTGTCGCCGAGCCGGGTGCGAAGTTCCTGAACTATGCCAATCCGATGGCAATGAACACCTGGGCGGCGATCGAATACGGCAAGGTCGATACCGTCGGGCTTTGCCATGGCGTCCAGCACGGGGCCGAGCAGATCGCCGAAATCCTCGGCGCGGCGGAGGGCGAGCTCGACTACATCTGCTCCGGTATCAACCACCAGACCTGGTTCACCGATGTCAGGCTCAAGGGCCGCAGGATCGGCAAGGACGAACTGGTCGCCGCCTTCGAAGCCCATCCGGTGTTCTCGCAGCAGGAGAAGCTTCGGATCGACGTGCTGAAGCGTTTCGGTGTCTATTCGACCGAGAGCAACGGTCACCTCTCAGAATACCTGCCCTGGTACCGCAAGCGCCCGGAGGAAATTTCCCGATGGATCGACATGTCCGACTGGATCCACGGCGAGACCGGCGGCTACCTCAGGCATTCGACCGAGACCCGCAACTGGTTCGAGACCGAGTTTCCGCAGTTCCTGGAAGCGGCCGGAAAGCCACTCGACCACAAGAAGCGTTCGAACGAACACGCAAGCCACATTCTGGAGGCGCTGGAAACGGGGCGCGTCTATCGCGGCCATTTCAACGTCAAGAACTCCGGCGTCATTACCAACCTGCCCGCTGACGCCATCATCGAGTCGCCAGGGTTCGTCGATCGCTTCGGCATCAACATGGTTGCGGGCATCACCCTTCCGGAAGCCTGCGCCGCCACCTGCCTGTCGTCGATCAACGTCCAGCGCATGTCGGTGCATGCGGCCGTGACCGGCGACCTCGACCTCCTGAAGCTCGCGGTGCTGCATGATCCGCTCGTCGGCGCGATCTGCACGCCGGAGGAGGTCTGGCAGATGGTCGACGAAATGGTCGTCGCTCAAAGTCAGTGGTTGCCGCAATACGCCCACGCCATCGACGGGGCCAGGGAGCGGCTTTCCCGCGCCACCGTCAAGACGCGCGACTGGGCCGGTGCCGCGCGGCGCCAGGTGCGCTCGCTCGACGAATTGCGCGCCGAGCGACAGGCGGCTCGCGCCGCAGGCTGATCGATTGCGGTTCCGGCCATGGGAGGAGACATGGCCGGCTGATGCCGTAACAGCAGACTTTCAAGGAGGAGGCCACGCTCCGGCGCGGCGAATAGAGGGAGAAACTGAGCCAATGACCAGCCACAGACTGATGAAGATGGCGAGCCTGCTGCTCGTCGGCATCTCGACCTTCGCGCTTCAAGCGGCGGCCTCCGATCCGACCGTCGTGCCGGAGCAGCCGCCATTCCCGGCGCAGGGCAAGATCACCTATGTGCCGCGCGACTCGATCGCCGAGTTCAAGGCGCTGCCGGAATATAAAGAGCCGGCCTGGGTCACCGAGAAATACGTCAAGGCCGGCAAGCTGCCGCCCGTCGCCGAGCGCCTGCCGAAGGAGCCGATGGTCTTCAAGTCCGGCAACATGCCCGACGGCGTCGGTGTCTATGGCGACACGCTGCGCCACGTGATCGGCGGGCGGCCCGAGGGCTGGAACTACTCGGCCGGCCAGAGCCAGGGCTGGGGTGGCATCGACATCGGCATGTCCGAGTGCCTGACCCGGACCGCACCGCTCTTCCAGGTGGAAGCAAACGACGTCGAGCCGCTGCCGAACCTCGCCAAGAGCTGGGACTGGTCGGCAGACGGCCACAAGCTGACGATGCATCTCGTCGAAGGCGCCAAGTGGTCGGACGGCGACCTCTTCGACGCCGACGACGTGATGTTCTACTGGGACGATAATGTCCTTGATCCGAATGTCAGCCCGCTCAACGGTGCGACACCCGAGACCTTCGGTGTCGGCACGACGCTGAAGAAGATCGACCAGTACACGGTCGAATGGACATTCAAGGAGGCCTTCCCGCGCCAGCACCTCTATGCCATGGCCTACGGCACCTTCTGCCCCGGCCCATCGCATATCCTGAAAGCCAAGCATCCGAAATATGCCGGCACCACCTATGACCAGTACAAGAATGCCTTCCCGCCGGAGTACATGAACATTCCGGTCATGGGCGCCTGGGTACCGGTCGCCTATCGTCCCGACGACATCATCGTTTTGCGCCGCAATCCCTACTACTGGAAGGTCGACGAGGCCGGCAACCAGCTGCCCTACATCAACGAGCTGCACTACAAGCTCTCGACCTGGGCCGACCGTGACGTGCAGGCGATTGCCGGCTCCGCCGATCTTTCCAACCTCGAGCAGCCGGAAAACTTCGTCGAGTCGCTGAAGCGCGCGGCGCAGGACACGGCGCCCGCCCGCCTTGCCTTCGGCCCGCGCCTCATCGGCTACAATCTGCACATGAACTTCTCGGCCAATGGCTGGGGCGAGCCGGATGAGCGGGCCCAGGCGGTGCGCGAACTCAATCGCAACGAGGATTTCCGCAAGGCCGTGACCATGGCGGTCGACCGCAAGAAGCTCGGCGAAGCGCTAGTGAAGGGCCCGTTCACCGCGATTTATCCGGGCGGGCTTTCGTCCGGCACCAGCTTCTATGACCGCCAGTCGACCGTCTACTATCCCTTCGACCTCGACGGCGCCAAGGCGCTGCTCGAAAAGGCCGGTCTCAAGGACACCGACGGCAACGGCTTCGTCAATTTCCCTGATGGGAAGGCCGGCGGCAAGGACGTCGAGATCGTGCTTCTGATCGACAACAGCTATGCAACCGACCGGAACCTTGCCGAAGGCATCATCGGCCAGATGGAAAAGCTCGGCCTGCGCGTCGTCCTCAATTCCCTCGACGGCAAGCAGCGGGACGCGGCCAACTATGCCGGCCGCTTCGACTGGATGGTCCACCGCAACGGTCCGGAATATGCCTCTGTCGTGCAGAACACGCCGCAGCTTGGCGCAACGGGCCCGCGCACCAGCTGGCACCACCGCGCGCCAGAGGGCGGCGAGGTCGATCTGATGCCGTTCGAGAAGCAGCTTGTCGACACCATCAACAAGTTCATTGCCAGCAACGACAATGCCGAGCGCGTGGCGCTGATGAAAGAGTACCAGACGATCGCGACGACGAACCTCGATACGATCGGTCTTACCGAATATCCGGGCGCGCTGATCATCAACAAGCGCTTCGCCAACGTTCCGACCGGCGCGCCGATCTTCATGTTCAACTGGGCGGAGGACACGATCATGCGCGAGCGCCTGTTCGTGCCTGCAGACAAGCAGGGTGACTTCGAGCTCTTTGCCGAGCAACTCCCGGGCAAGCCCGGCGAGAAGGGCCTGAGCAACTAAAGCAACCGCTCCTCCGGTTGAAAGGCCGGAGGAGCGCTCGATCACCCCAACGACAGAAGGAAACGGCATGTTCAGGTTTCTGCTTGTCCGCATCGCCTCTGC